>CAJUHS010000068.1 GCA_910586535.1 uncultured Oscillospiraceae bacterium | reverse complement strand
ATATATTCCTCAATAGCTCAGTCGGTAGAGCATGCGGCTGTTAACCGCAGGGTCGTTGGTTCGAGTCCAACTTGGGGAGCCAGAAAAGAAAGACATTCAATAGCTTATGAGTTGCACGGAGGTAGAGCGCAATGTTTATAAGTGTATTGAATGTCTTTCTTGAGTAGTATAGCATATTTTGAATTATTTGTCAAGAATCATATTTGGGTTTTGACGTCCACTTCCGTGGGCGATTTCATTTAGGGGGGGAGTTAGCGTATGATAACTAAATATATTAGATTTATATGAAACAAGTACATTTAAAAGTATTATCTATGAAGCAACAGGTTAATATTTTTTTAGTGCAAAATTTAGCACCTTGTGTAAAACCTATTGCAATTATGGTGTGTAAAGTATATAATTGATTTAATAATTATTGTATTGGAGGTGTACTTGTTATGGATAAAATTATAGATAAAATAATCAAAAAAATGAAAATCAGCGATTCACTTACCGATGATGAGGAAATTGTGCGTTATGGCCTTGAAATAATGATAACAAAAATGATTTTTGCTGTATCAATAACTGTGGTTGGACTTCTGATGAAAAGCTTTTTTGAGGGTGTTGTCTTTACTGCCGCGTATTCTTTGATAAGGCAGTACGGAGGCGGAAGCCACGCAAAAACAAGGATAATGTGCTATATACGTTCAATGCTGACTTTTATTGCGGCGCTTGTTATAATTAAAGCAGTCGTATATATGCCTGTTCTTGTTGTTCCACTTTCTGTGCTTTCGGTTATTTCAGTAGTTTATATATTTTTCGCCGCACCTATTGACAGCGAAAATAAACGTTTGGACAGTGATGAAATAAGGGTTTTGGGACGAAAAACAAGAATGATGGCAGCTTTAATGCTTTTAATATCGGTTGCACTATTGCTGCTGAAATTTAATGTCTTTGCATTTTCAGTAATGACGGAAATATTTATATCAGCTTTCTTAATGGTAGTTGGTCAGATTGAAAATTACAGAAGCGGAGAAGATGATGAGTATTGAAACATTCGGTAAGTATGTATCAGTCTTGTGGTCGGATTTATCGGCGCGGTACAGTTTGCTTTCGGCTTTAAGGACGATTCAGCGAACGGCAAGACAAGAGGTCTGATGTGCCTTGCTTCGAGATTTATCGTGTTCGCTGTTGCTAAGGCATATAATATGTTCCAGATCTGAGGCAATTACATAAAAAATATTTTCGGGAAGTGCTTTTGCATTTCTCGAAAAGTGAGGTGAGAATTTGGCAGGTTTTTAAGAATATTTTAAAGAGGCTTAATCTGCCGCAAGCCAATTTCCATTCGCTTCGCCATATGTTTGCGACAAAATGCGTTTCTCTCGGTATTAACGTGAAAACTCTTTCCGAGATACTCGGTCATAACTCTGTGAAAATAACTGTAAACCACTTAAAAGGGCACAAGAACCAAAGCAGCTATATTACGATAAAAA
>CAJUHS010000067.1 GCA_910586535.1 uncultured Oscillospiraceae bacterium | reverse complement strand
CCATATCCGCGAAAGTGCCTGTTTTCAAGGCTTTACAGAGATAATCAACCATTTTATTAGAAAAATATAAAAATTAAAAAGTAATCTTACGATTTTAAATTGTAAGATTGTTTTTTTTGTAAATTTATGTTACTATATATACAGAACATATTTTTATTGAAAGGAGCCGCCTATGTCTAATGAAATCGAAAAAACGTTTAACTCCGCCGATACTGAGCAAACGTATACTATTATAAGAAACAGCGTTATATCCACCCAAAGCAGGATATATACCGCTATAAAATACACACTGCCCGAAGATAACAAGCAGGTGTTTGCCGCAAAATACATGACGTGTATTCCCAGCGAGGAAGAATTTAAGCGTGAACTTAATTTGAACGATTTTAAAAAGCTGGACGACCGCGTATGAATATTATAATAGTATACGCCGATTTATTGAAGCCGTTTGCGGAATATGAAAAATATTTGCCGTTGGTTTCATTGGAGAGACAGGAAAAAATATCGCGCTTAAAATCCGAGAAAGATAAAATTATTTCACTTTGCACAGAATTGTTTATTCGGCACGAAATTTCGCAGCAGCTTAACATTCCCTTTTCAGAAATTGTTTTTGGATATGGAGGACACGGAAAACCGTATATTTTGAACGATAGAGATTACTGTTTTTCGGTTTCGCATTCTGATAACTGTATTGCATTTTCGGGAGGAAATTTTCCAATAGGAATTGACGTTGAGCAGATCTCGCGCGGAAATATTAAAATAGCAAAACGGTTCTTTACAGTCAATGAATGCAATTTCATTAAAACAAGCAAAGAACCGAGTGAAGCTTTCTGTAAAATATGGACTTCTAAAGAAGCATATGTGAAAATGTTGGGTGTTGGATTATCAAAATCGTTGAGGTCGTTTGATGTTACCGATAAAAGCCTTGGCTGCTGTTTCAGGACTAAGCGGCTGTCTGAATTTATGCTGACCGTATGCGCTGAAAAAATAATCAATGAGATTATTGTGAACGAAATAGAATTTGAAAGTATACTTAAATAGCCTTTTCTTTTCCTGCTCCACAAGCTTTGAAATATAGTCCCCCTGCGAGATTTCATAATAGGTCTTGACGATTTCGGAATAAGCGGCATACTGTTTTTTCAAATTATGGGATTAAGTGACAAGATCCTCCGCCTTTTTGTCAACGTTGGCTTTTAGGACGCGGACGCGTTCAATACCGCTTTCATCGGTAACGTGAATACGTTCTGCGGTCTGCTAAAAGATTTTCAGCTTGAGCTGTTTTGCGGCAGTAAGCTCCGATTTGGCTATAAGTTTTAAATACTTTTCACAATGGACGATAACCGTTTGAAGCTGCTCTCCGTTTTGGGTAAGTTTGCTTTGGCATTTTGATAGGCTTCTTTTGCGGAGTTCAGCTTTCCTTCTAATTCTCCGATTGAGGAAATGTGCTCACGGTTTATGACAGCAAGCTGCGCCGCAAGAGTGTAAACGGTAAAATCGTTCTACACCGAGTAAGGCAGTTTTCGGCTGTACTTTTTGGGCGTTTTCCTGTTTGCCTTGACAAGCTCGCTGACTTCGTAAATTCTCTTGTAGTAAATGATAAAAGTATAGAGCAGGCAAAGACAAAATTAAATTCATCTGATATTACAAATGAAGAAAGAAATCAAT
>CAJUHS010000066.1 GCA_910586535.1 uncultured Oscillospiraceae bacterium | reverse complement strand
ATTATAATTTTCACATGGTGAATCGAATAGGCGCAGTAATCCCTTGGTTCACCACAACGGTACAAGCCAATTGTATCACAGGAAACTTGAAAAACAATAGAAACGGAGGAAATTTTTATGAATGACATAAAAATTTTCAGCAACACCGAGTTCGGAGAACTTGGTATAATGCTCATCGATGGAGAGGAGTATTTTCCTGCTACACAATGTGCTAAAATTTGGGGATACAGCAATCCACGAGACGCAATCCAAAAACGCTGCAAAAAAAGATGGGGTCGCAAAATGCGACGTCATCGACAGATTGGGACGTACACAAGAAATGAAGTACATCAACGAGGGCAACCTCTACCGCTTGATAGTAAGCAGCAAGCTTCCCGCCGCGGAAAAGTTCGAGCGTTGTGTGTTCGAGGAAGTCCTTCCGTCTATCCGCAAGACAGGCGGCTACGGCAATATCAACCTTGAACAGGTCATAGCTCAGACCGCCACGGCTGTTGTAAGCGAGGTCGTAAAGCAGCTTGTTCCCATATTGGCGGCTGCAAACTTCGGAAAAACTGTTCAAACTTTGGAAATATCACCAAAACGCAGGGCAAGAAAATACACCTATACCCAACCCACAAAAATGGAAACTCTCCCGCCCGACGCTAAAGAACACGCCGATGAGATGATAATCTCAGGGCAATATTCCTGCCGTGAGGTGGCGAATTACATCATCAATACCACAGGTCAGTATATTTCGCAAATGGCTGTAAATCGGTACAAGCGCAAGTTCTTTTATACAAATTCCGACGACGGTCAGCTTTGCCTGATGTGAGGTATGTATATGGAAGAATCAAAGGAACTCCTCGAAGCACTCGGAACGATAGATGACATCATTGACAGAATCGGAAAGCTTATTATCAGCATTGCTCACGGTAACGACGATTTTATTTGTACTAACTGCCTTATTACAGCTCACGAACTTTATCGGATCATGCAAAAGTACGCCCGCGAGGACGATGCCGACCGCATTTATGAGGAATTTAAAGAAATTACAGGGAGGTATATTGATGATTGATATTCACATTACAGGTGAGGGTATGCGATCGCAAATCACGAACGAAACAGCGATTGATGTGATGACCGCGCTTGCCGAAGCAGTATCCATATATGTAAAAGAAACAATCTCCCAATTAGAGCGATAGTCGCAGCACTTACTGAAGCTGATAAAACATTTAAAAATGAGGAGGACTGATAAAATGAACACAGCAAGAGGTTTCCGCCGCAAGCGGGAAGAACACGGGCTCGACCAGAACGAACTTTCTCAGATAACAGGGATAAGCAAAGCTATGATATGCTACATCGAAAAAGGAATGCGTATGCCGTCGTTGGAGACGGTGGTAGCTGTAGTCGAAGCTCTGCATTGTCCTGTTGATGAGCTGCTCGACAGAGAAGTCAGTTAGGAGGTGACTGCCATGAAAATCATGAACGAACTGCCAGGAAACGTTCGGGCAACCATTATGAACAAGCTTGAAAGGCGCGATCTTGAATCAATACACATGGGACACGCCTCGCCGAACGAAAATGAAAACGAGGATTTTGTAGTTATAGCCCGTGAGCGCGGTCTTGAAACGGCAAACTGCTATAGTGTATATGTCTACGCTCTCGACCAAGACGAATTAGGCTGCTATAGCGACGGTCTCACCTACGCCGACGCGCTTATCCGCATGGGTGAATACATAAACATATAGCCGAAACGGAGCGCTTTGCTCCGTCTGCCGAGAATGACCACTCGGCACTGACGATGGCAGGTCAAAAAGGAAGTGATATTGATGACATTAGCGCAGTTCCGCGCAAAAATGCTTGGGTATGCTCTGGGTATGGGTAAGGCTTTATGCGAAAGCATGAGCCTTGAGGATACAAAAATAGAGCAGGAACAGGTCAGGAAGAATGCTTCTACCATTCTTGTACTCCTGACCGAAACCGAAGACTTTCTCAAAGCGTTCGATAAGAACGTGTGTTCCAGCTCTGATTAATAGTATAGCAGAGTTGGTGCAAAAATGCAAGACTTTTTTAGAAAAAAATTCGGGGAGGTG
>CAJUHS010000065.1 GCA_910586535.1 uncultured Oscillospiraceae bacterium | reverse complement strand
TTAAAACGCCGTTTTAAGCGCATTTTTTATACAATTTTTTAAGGAGGACTAACTATGAAGCTTGAAGAACTGACCAAGCTGGGCATACCCGAGGAAGCCGCAAAGCAGGTCATAGCCATGAACGAAGCGGAAATATTCGCGGAGACGAAAAAACTTACCGACAAGGACGCGGAGCTGACTATGGCGGCGGACAAGATCAAAGAGCTGACCGAGACGGTAAAAAAATTCGACGGTGTGGACGTGGAAAAAATGAAGTCCGAGCTTGCCGACTGGTCTAAAAAGTACGCCGAGGACACCGCCGCTCTGAAGCTTGATAATGCTCTGTCGAAAATGCTTTCGTCATGCGGAGCGCGGGACGCGGATATCGTGTGCAAACTTCTTGACCGCTCCATTATCAAGCTGGACGGCGACAAGCTTATCGGCGTTACCGAACAGCTTGATAAGCTGAAAACCGACAAGGCGTTTCTGTTCGGGGACGATAAGCCCGATCCTACCAAGGCTAACCCCACGGGTATGTTCGCCCAGCTTGGAGCACAGCATGATAAACCCGCAGGAAACGGCGGCGCGGAGACCCTCGGAGCCGCTCTTGCGGAACATTACAACACATAAGGAGGACTAATTATGCCACTTACACTTGCACAGGCGAAAGCCGCAATGACGGACAAGGTGGATCAGCTTGTCATCGACGAGTTCCGCCGCGAATCGTCCCTGCTTGACAAGCTCACCTTTGACGACGCGGTCTCCCCCGGCACGGGCGGCTCCACCATGACCTACGGCTATGTACAGCTTCTCACGCCGTCCACAGCGTCCACACGTAAGATCAACAGCGAGTACACGCCCAACGAGGCTGTCCGTAAAAAATGCACCGCGGACATCAAAATTTTCGGTGGCTCGTTTACCGTCGACCGCGTTATTCAGGAGACAAGCGGGAACCTCAACGAGATCGAATTCCAGCTCAAGGACAAGATCAAGGCGGTGCGGAACTATTTCCATTATCTCGTTATCAACGGCGATTCCGCGAAAAATACGGACGAATTTGACGGTCTGGACGCAATCCTCACAGGCTCCTCAACCGAATACAAGGATTCGATCGGGCTGGATATTTCCAATTCCGCCATGCTGGATACCAATTACAAAAAGTTCCTCGACGTTCTGGACGAATTTCTTTCCGGACTGGACGGCAAGCCGGACGCGCTTCTGGGCGGCTCCAAGATAATTTCCCGCATTCAGGCGGTGGCAAGGCGCGCCGGATACCTTACCCAGAGCGAGGACAGCTTCGGGCGCAAGGCTAACGGCTACAACGGAATAGAGTTTATCGACCTGGGAAAATATTTTGACGGTACGTCGACAGCCGACGTTGTGAAGCCCTATTCCGTATCCAAAACCACAGGCGAGGGCGACAGCGCGGTCACTGCCACAACAACGGGGCTTTGCGATCTGTACGCCGTCAAGTTCGGTCTGGACGGTTTTCACGCCATTTCCCCCGCGGGCGGCAAGATCATCAAGACTTATCTGCCTAAAATGGATCTCCCCGGCGCGGCAAAGACCGGAGAGGTGGAAATGAAAGCGGCGGTCGTACTGAAAAACACGCTCAGAGCCGGCGTTATGCGCGGCATAAAAATACAGTGATGGGAGGTATATCAATATGTCGTATACGATATCTATTCCGGAAAACAGCGCATTTACCGGAGATCACATGGGGCTTACTTTTACACATGGCAAGGCTCACACAGACGATTATTTTCTTGCATCCCGTTTGCAGAGCAAGGGATATACAGTTACCGCCGATGAGGTCGCTGGCGGCGAAGCTGTTCACGATTCGGGCGAAGTTACCGAAGCGCACGTTTCCGCCGCCGAAGCGGGAGAAATTCCGCTTGAGGAGATGACCATCCCGCTGCTCAAAGAACACGCCGCGAAAAACGGCATTGATCTGGGCGGGGCGCGCAACAAGCCGGAGATAATTTCTGCGATCTATGCCGCTCATGCCGAAACGGAGCAGTGATATGGCATACGCTGATTACAAATTTTACCGTGAGGTGTACCGGGGAACGCTTTCCGAAGCCGACTATTTGCGGCTCTCGGAGCGCGCCTCGGATTACATTGACGGCAGGACGGGATATATCCTCAAAAGGGCGGGTATCACCGATGAGATGTCCGAGCGCCTAAAGAAGGCGTGCTGTGCG
>CAJUHS010000064.1 GCA_910586535.1 uncultured Oscillospiraceae bacterium | reverse complement strand
GATTATGACTCCATAATCTTTCGGGCTTTCTTGATTTGCTTCATTAGTATTAAACGTTTTTTTGATTTTGGATTCAACGATACAATAATATACTTGATATTCTGCCCATAATCTTAATATATAATTATATTTTCAAGAGCAATAATGCTGGAAAGCGTTTTAAAATAATATTGTGCAGTTTTACTCAATTTCGACTTATACAAACTAATTTTATTTGCTATATTTAACAAAAATGTAAAAGATTATAAAAACATCTTGACAAAATAATTATTATAAAGTAATATATAGTTAGTTAAGGCTAACTATAACAAACACCTGAAATATAATATTTAGTTAAGGAGTGTATCTATAATGCCGCTCATATATGCAAAAACAGGCGAGGAAAACATAATTAAGAAAGTAGGAGGAGGCTCAGATACAAGAAAATTTCTTGAAAATCTTGGATTTGTGACTGGTTCTGCGGTAACGGTTGTTAGCAAGATAAGCGGTAACGTTATCGTAACCGTCAAAAATTCGAGAGTTGCCGTTTCCAAAGAAATGGCGCAAAAAATTATTATCTAAGGAGGAACAAGAATATGTCCACATTAAAAGACTCCAAGATAGGCCAAACTGTCACAGTGAAAAGGCTTTGCGGAGAAGGCGCTGTAAAACGCAGAATTATGGATATGGGTATCACAAATGGCGCGGAAATTTACATCCGAAAGGCGGCACCCCTTGGAGACCCAATTGAAATAACCGTCCGCGGATATGAACTTTCCATTAGAAAATCCGACGCCGAAATGATTGAAGTCAGTTAAATTTTTTTGCGCTGTGGTTAGCAATTGCTTACCACGTTCTTGAACGCGGCAGGGAATGGGTTGCCCTGTTCCGTAAGTAATTGTATGAAATGTAACACCGTTTTACAGAAATAAAGCTTGAAAGGATAGATTTATATGGAGATCAAAATTGCTCTTGCTGGAAATCCTAACACAGGCAAAACCACGCTTTTTAACGCTTTGACGGGATCCAACCAGTTTGTGGGAAACTGGCCCGGAGTTACAGTTGAGAAAAAAGAGGGACGTCTTAAAAGTCATAAGAACGTTATCATCACCGATTTGCCTGGAATTTACTCGCTCTCCCCGTACACTTTAGAGGAAGTCATTGCGAGAAACTACCTTATCGGAGAGCGTCCTGACGCTATTCTCAACATTATTGACGGTACAAATCTTGAACGGAATCTGTACCTTACCACTCAGCTTACAGAGCTTGGCATACCCGTTGTCTGTGCAATAAACATGATAGACGTTGTCTACAAAAACGGCGATAAAATAAACACGGCGCAGCTTGCCGCCGAGCTTGGCTGCAAGGTGGTGGAAATTTCCGCGTTAAAGGGTACAGGCATAAACGAGGCTTCCGCAGCAGCGATAGAGGCTGCAAAGTCAATGGAAAAGACTGCCCCCAAACACAAATTCTGCGGAAGTGTTGAACACGTGATTGATAACATTGAAAAAGCGGTACTGCACGATATTTCCGAGGAGCAGCAGCGGTGGTACGCAATAAAATTATTCGAACGAGACAATAAAGTATACGAAACGCTTGGCATTTCCGATATGCAGAAGTCCCATATTGAAGAGGACATAGCCGCTGCCGAAAAGGAAATGGACGACGACAGCGAGAGCATTATTACAAACGAGAGGTACATTTACATAGCGAATGTCATCAATTGCTGTCTGAAAAAGAAAAACCGCGGTATGACCGTCTCGGATAAAATTGATAAAATTGTTACGAACAGAATTCTTGCTCTGCCGATTTTTGCGGCTGTAATGTTTATTGTATACTATGTTTCAATAACCACCGTTGGCAGCTGGGCTACCGACTGGACCAACGACACCCTTTTCGGTGAATGGATTCCAAACACCGTGAACTCTTTCCTTGAAAGTATCAACTGTGCTGTTTGGCTGAAAAGCCTCATTGTGGACGGCATTATCGGCGGCGTGGGCGCGGTGCTTGGATTTGTACCTCAAATGCTGGTGCTGTTTATTTTTCTTGCGTTCCTTGAAAGCTGCGGCTATATGTCGCGTATTGCTTTTGTTATGGACAGGATTTTCAGTAAATTCGGGCTTTCGGGAAAATCCTTTATACCAATGCTTATCGGTACAGGCTGCGGCGTACCCGGCATTATGGCGAGCCGCACCATTGAAAACGAGCGTGACAGACGAATGACTATCATAACCACCACATTTGTACCTTGCAGCGCAAAGCTCCCGATTATCGGACTTATCGCGGGTGCGCTTTTCGGAAACGCGGGCTGGGTAGGCGCGGCGGCGTATTTTATCGGCGTCTCGGCGATAATCGTTTCGGGCATTATGCTGAAAAAAACCGCGCCTTTTACGGGCGAACCTGCACCCTTTGTAATGGAGCTCCCCGCATATCATATGCCGACAGTCGGAAACGTACTCCGTTCAATGTGGGAGCGTGGCTGGTCGTTC
>CAJUHS010000063.1 GCA_910586535.1 uncultured Oscillospiraceae bacterium | reverse complement strand
CCTTGCTGTTGGTATTGCCCTGTCTGATTATACGACCGTGGCGCTGCTCCATGTCAGTCGGTCATTTTTGGCAGACAGTTCAATACATACCATCCTTTTCTGTTCCCTGCTCCTGCGTTTGCTCTCGTTTGACTTCTCCCTCTGTATACTCTTGGCACAAGCAGGACAATTAAAGTTATTATAAAAAGCCATTGATATTTAAAAAAATATTTTTCAAATAATTGTTTCATTATTTCACATCTATTTGGATTTTAAGACAATTATACCGTAAAAAATTAATATTGTCAAATTAAGGAGAATGATAAATATGTCTTACCGTGCATATGCAACAGAGGACGAAATTTAGGCAGGATAAGCTGCTTCACAGTGTGTTAGCTGTCTTTATTGACGGAGAATTCAAAATGAAATGGTGTCTTGAGGACTGCGAGGAACGCAGGAGGTTTTGTTTTAAGCATAAAAGCTCCTTACTTACGGTACAGCAAAGGAAGAAGCTTAAAAGGGAGTGCAAGGCGGTTCGTGAGGAGGTTGAAAGGAAATTAACCGTATATACATATTATCCGTTTTGGAACTCGTTCAGATCATTGAAAGCTCATTTTATAAAAAATAATACATCTATTGAACTTGCGGAGGATTTTTGAGTATGAATAATACAAAAATAGAGTGGTGCGACAGCAGTTGGAATCCCGTGACGGAGTGTTTCAATGACTGTCCGTACTGCTATGCAAGAAAAATGGCTGTACGTTTTGGCGGCACACAGAAATACGCAAATGTTTTCGAGGAAAACGAGCCTGTCAGAAATTAGGCAGGGAAGCTTTTGCCGTACCCACATAGCTTTAGTCACACATTCCATAGATACAAGCTTGACGAACTGCAAAAGTGGAAAAAGCCGCGCACGATTTTCGTCTGCTCAATGGCTGACCTGTTCGGGGACTGGATTCCCGATGAGTGGATAGAAGCGGTATTCGAGGCTTGCAGAAAAGCTCCTCAACACAGGTACTTATTTTTGACTAAAAACCCTAAACGGTATAAAGAGCTTGCCGATAAGGGAAAGATTTTGCAGTCAAAAGCGGTATGGTATGGGTCAACCGTCACAAGCGGCAATTCACCGCGATTTTGCAGCTATGGCACATACAATACATTTGCAAGCTTAGAGCCGCTTTTAAAGCCTTTAGGCGAAGTCCCAAGCTTCATAAAATGGGTAATAATCGGAGCGGAAACAGGGCAGAGAAAAGGCAAGGTTATTCCCGAAAAGGAATGGGTCGATGATATTGTACAAGCTGCGGAAAAAGAAAGAATTCCGGTGTTTATGAAAGACAGTCTGATACCCATTGTCGGTGAGAAAAATATGCGGAGAGATTTTCCGTGGAAATATTAGAGGTGCTATTAAAATGGAAATCAACAAAGAAAAGGCGTTTGAACTGTTTAAAGAAGAATTCAAAAAGCGTAACGGAAAAAATTTATACCATAAAATGGTCGAAAAGAAGTTGCTGTTTTTGATAATTGTACAATGATTATTTTTAAGGAGGGCAATTTTTTTGTTATGCAGCTTTATGACGGGAAACCTATTGAAATCAGTGCAAGTATAAATTTGTTTTAAAAACGAAAGAAGTGTAAATATGGATAGTTTCTCCGCATTGCTCCAGCTTATGAATCCCAACAACACGATGTCAGTAAATCGTTATCTTGCTCATTCAATGGGAATGGCAGAAACGATAATCTATTCTGCCCTTATCTCCAAATATACATATTACAGGGACAACGGCAAGGCTTCTGACGGTTGGTTCTACTCAACCATAGAGGACTTGCAGGAAAGCACTACATACGGAAGAAAGGTGCAAACCACGGCAATAAATAAGCTTGTGGGGTACGGTTTGATTGAATCAAAGCTAATGGGTATGCCTGCAAAGCGATATTTCCGCCTTATTTCCGATACGGACAAGCTTGCCGCATTGATAGAACAGGGACAAGAAATATGTGCGGGTATGCGTAAAAAGGCTCAATCTGAAACAGAAAAGTCTGAAACCACGCAAAACTCCAGTTTGTCCGAAGGTGCAAACAAGTTTGCCCCTATGGGACAAGCATACATTAATATTAAAGGAAGTAATCTTAACGGGAATCAATCTATCAATCTCGCGCAGACGCGTGATAGACCGATTGAGGGAGAGAACTGCACCGCTGAAAATAAATCCTTCGGTGAGATACTCGGTGCGCTCGGTTACTTTCCCGAACGCTACTCATACCGCTTTGCCTCCGATCCGCCAAAGAGTGAGGACGATTTTGCGGCATTTGACGAGGAAAGTCGTAAAACAGACGGGTGTGTTATCCCCTATGCCCTTGGCAATGACGAGTTCGCTATGGGTACCGCTTTGCGCTTTCTGTTCGGTTACAGCTATTACGCGTATTGTTATCGGCGCGCTTGCGGAAATGGCTTGCGCTGAAAAAACAAAGATACAGGACGGGTATGTTCTCAGCAAAGGGGTTATTGACAGGCTTAACAGCTTGATAAAAACGTCATCTCTTTCAAACTGCATTTGGGATTTTGAGGAAAAATGGGAGGGGATAACTGCCGAAACAAAAATGAAAAATCCCCGAAGCTATTTGAAGTCCACTCTGTTCAACTGGCTTTCGGACTACAAGCTTGAGGATTTCTGCTATGCATTTTAGGGGGTGTACCAATCGTCAAGCAGCAAGGCTTCAACACGCTCAAATTCACGGGTATTGTGCGTAACGACGG
>CAJUHS010000062.1 GCA_910586535.1 uncultured Oscillospiraceae bacterium | reverse complement strand
TGCTGCATAAAAATCAACCCTTTCTAAAAAATTCTGAATAATTCGGACGGACGGAGCTGCCGTCTGACCGAGCTTGAAACCGTTTCGACCGCACCGTCCGAAGACGGAGTATATCCAAGCGCGCCGGTAACATCACCTTTTGTCAGTTCCCCGCGAATTGTCGCGGAGGACTTGTTCTCCACATTTCCCAGACCGATATTTGCCGCCGTGATGTTCACCTGACCCGTCCTGTAGGACGATTCCGCGCCGCCCTTAACGCCTGTGATAGTGTTCGCCTGTGCCCCCGCCGCAATGCCGTCCAGCTTCTTTTTATCCGCTGCGGACATCAAACCGTCAGCGGATTGAGTAGCCGCACCGTAAGTCGTGTTTGCGGTCGGAGGAGTATACCCAAGCGCGCCGGTAACATTGTCCTTTGTCAACTCTCCGCGGATATCGGCGGAGGACTTGTTCTCAACGTTTCCCAAACCAAGCTGGGACTTAGTGACATTGTGAGGATTATCTTCATTCGCCGCATGATTTTCCGCAGCCTCAAGAGCTTCCTGCAACCCCTCAATATTTTCTGCGGTATGTTCGTGACTGCCGTCCGCAACCTTAAGAACACCGTTTTCTTTTACTATAGTCCTGCTGTCAAAAACCAGACCGAAATCCTCCAGAGATTTATTGCCGCTAAGCGCAACGCCCTCAATGCTCGGTTTGTTTTCCAGAAGCTCATAGTCGCTGTCAACGACGGTTTTAGGCTTGTCGATAACGCCGTTCAGATTTTTTTGTGTAACTATCCTGCCGCTGAACCCCTGCATTATATCACCTCCGGTTCGCCGAGTGCGGGAAGTATCCGGAACGTGTCCGCGATAACAGCGGTATAAAAATCCCTGCCTCCGATAAGAACGGCAACGTCGTACAGATAATATCCCGTTTCAAGAGAAACAGTGTCCCGCGGATCAAGATGTATCAGCAGTTCGCCGTTTTCGCCGCATTCCGATGGGAGTATGTATTTCTGGATAATGGGATTTTCAGACATATCGTCACGAAGCTTGACCGTAAAGACCGCGCTGTCTTTTTCTTTTAGGGCATAGGGCGCGCCGCCTGCGTCATAAAGCATGATCGAAAGGTCAAGCGTGTTTCCGCGCGGAAGCTTTATCATTTCAGCACCTCCCTAAATAACATGGAACTTGTCCGCAACGCTGCCGCTGCGACGTTTCAGCAGAGCAACGTCCTGCTTCAATTCTTCGTTCGGCAGTGTAACGATCACGTTTCCGTCTTGCGTCAGAACTGAATCCAGAAATTTACTCCATTCAGCCGAAGCCTGTGAAAGCGCAAGGTTGTTCGCAGTCATTATAGCCGAAATTATCTGCGACATATATTCCTCGGTATCTATCTGATTCAGCACTCCAGCCACGATACCGCAGACTGAAGCGTCAAACCGCATATCCTTGATATCAACCGGATATATCTCCGCGGCGTTTGCACCTACGGTTATTTCACCGACGCAAATATCGTACATTGAGGACTTCCGCGTAATATTGGGCGGAGACGGGCTTTCCGCCTCGTTTCCCATGATAACGGCAGGATAAACAGACCGCGTTGTCATATCAAGACGTATAACTATCCTGTCGATACGCGGGTAAGCCCCTCCGTACTGCAATTTCAGCAGATCGGAACCGTCCGAATAACCCGCATAGCCGTTGATAAAGCAGCTTCCCGCCGCGATACGGACTGTAAGTCCTCCCGCAGCCTGAACCTGCATTGATGTAGCGGGATTTGCATAAATGCCGTTTCCGATAAACTGACGGAAATAGTCCGCCCAATCCTCCGCATTGTACTTGCGGTCGCCCAGATAACTGTTGAAAAAACCGCTCCGCATTATCTTTTCACTTCCTTTATGAGGTCTATCACTGTCCGCATGGGTGCTCCGAATAAGACGTCAACCCTTTTTGTTCCCGCCTCGAAAACCTCTGTGACCTCCTCGATCTGCTTTTGATAGGACGTTCCGCGAGCGGTATCTTCGATAGTGACAATATCGCCCAAATGCCATTCGCTGCGGAAACCGCCGCCGACCGCCGTACCCGAAAAATTTTCGGTATAGGGCTGATAATGCTGTTTGCATATCGCAAGCAGATTTTCATGGGTGGTCTCATAGTCAACCTTTTTGATTATCACAGTCTGAGGATTGCCCTCATCATCATATGTAGTTTTTTCTTCCTTGACGATAACAGCCTCTATCACCTCGTAATAGTTGGTAAGCTCCAAGCCGCTCACTTGCTGACTTCCGCTGTAGTCCCGTCCGCCCATTGCGGCGTAGAGCATTTTTTCTTTGGCGGGATCGCGTTCAGCCTCCTCATCTTTGACTACAGCGAAGCACTCTACCAGACTGTAACAGCCTTCCTCGGAATAGTTATACTCTGTGTTGTACAGATTCAGGTTTTCCGAGGAGAAAACAACATCTGTGCGATCTGCTCCCGAAACTACCCTGCATATCATTCTTTTTTCGGACGGGTAAAAATCTATCTTGACCGCGCGGTTTTCGGCGCGGAGCAGCGATCTTGTATAGTCGCCCAGATTCTTTCCTATAACCGATTCCATGTCCCATTTATTGATATCCTCATCATCGGCTATCTCAACGGACATACCGGGATATCCGAAAGAATAATAGCCCTGTATATCTTCGATATACTTTTTGAGAGTATCCCGCATGGACGAAGAATACCCCTTGTGAGTGATAGTACGCTTGTCAAGCAGTCCCTCCAGAAATGCACCCGAAACGATAA
>CAJUHS010000061.1 GCA_910586535.1 uncultured Oscillospiraceae bacterium | reverse complement strand
GCGGGAGCATAAGCCCCCGCTAACTTATTTGTTCTAATTTCGCAAAACTTTTATTATTTTACCATTAGTACAAATAACCTCGCATAAACGCAACAGGGGCGTGCTCCTGTTGCGTTTTGCCTTGTAGTGGGTGAGAGACACCCACTTGCATTATGGCGCGTTATACGCGCTCTGTGTTCGTCTCTGACGTATCCGCACTCGTTACCCTCGGCATAGCCGACACGGCAAACTATAGGTACTCACACACCAACCTTCCTTCGTTGGAGACGTCGTAGACGCCCCGTGGCGAACGCCCCGCGCTTGATATCTACAGCGTTGCAACAAACTAATCGCGCGGCGGGGGTTCTGCCTTGTAACGACATGCGACAAACTACTATCCGCCCCGCGGCTAAGAGCGCACCGCGCTTGCAATCTAACGTTACGCAACAAAGTAAGCGCGCGGCGGGGGACGGAGCTTGTAACGGTTGCCGTTCAGCTCCGCACAAACTAAAACA
This sequence comes from uncultured Oscillospiraceae bacterium, assembly GCA_910586535.1. GTDB lineage: Bacteria > Bacillota > Clostridia > Oscillospirales > Ruminococcaceae > RGIG8773. The sequence goes on along the minus strand of CAJUHS010000061.1, from coordinate 2,353 downwards.
CCCCTTTGCGCCCGTGAGCCTGTGAGCGGCGCGCAAAGGGGTTAAGTCCTTGACAATTTTTAAATCATGGTGTATAATTAATCCAAAGATAGGTAGAGAAAATAAAAATTGTTCAAAATGCCAGTACATAGTGTTTCATCATAGCGCGATCGTGACACTTGTTAAGGCAAAATGCACAAAAATAACGGGAGCGTGATTTCATGGATAATGAAGTAAAGGAAATTTTAATGCAGTTGGTAGACACTACCAATAAGCTTGCTGAGGGTCAGAAACAATTGTTTGAGGGTCAGAAGCAATTGTCTGTTGATATCTCTACTATGAAAGAGGATATAGCCGAAATTAAACAAGAAGCAATTATTACACGGACGGCATTAAATCATACAGTTGATATGCTTGACCAGCTTGTGGATTTTGTAAATGATTTTCTTCCTGCTGAATTTAAGTATGATCCAAACAAATAATAAAAAAGCTCCGACAGGTTTTTTAATCCTGTCGGAATTTTTATAATCTTTTTATCCTACTTCTTTAATCTTAATATTTTCATTTTCTTGTTCTTCAACTAATTGTTGCATAAATAGTTCTAATTTACCTTTGCGCTTTTCTGATAAAAATTCATACGATTTAACCAAATGGCTTACATCTTCGCTTAACTGTGATTTTGTAAGTCCTTTTTTGTCGTTTGTGCGTCCTGCAATGTAGTCAAGTGATACTTTATAGTAATTAGCTAAAGAAATAATAAAATTAAACGGGGGTTCTCTTTTTCCATTTTCGTATCTTTGATATTGTGTAACATTTGTTTCTAAATCGATTGCTATTTCCTTTTGTAATTTATCGTTATCTTCTCTTAAATCTTTAATTCTTTTATACATATTGATTATTATACAGCTCCTTTTTTTGTGCAATAGGTAAATTATATCATAAAAATACCAAAAGGTGTTGACAAAAATGCTGTACGGTCATATAATATTTATTAAAGTACCAAATAGTATTTTGGACTTATTGTTTCAATAGCTCTTGCTACAGAGGGTAAAGAGTAGCAAATAAAATGATAGGAGAAATGCACAATGGCAAAATTTATAGGAATGAAACAAAAAGCAGGGGAATACAAGCTCGAGGACGAAAAGACAAAACAAGTCAGAGAGGGCGAATATCACAACTTTTATATGCACTATGTTGACGAAGCGGAAACAAAAGGCGAGAACCTTATTGACTATACCGCATACGAAAGCTTTATCGCCAAAATAAAGGCTGAAGATGTTTCGGGCATATTTGGCTTTGAGGTAAAAAGCGCAGAGCAGTTTAATGACTGGTTCTTAAAGGATATCGAAGTTCTTTTTAACAGAAAGGGCAACGTTGTTTCTGTCCGTTTTTTTGACGAAACGAACAAGAAAGCTGTTAAGGGTACATAACTCATGGAAGGATATGAGTATCCGCTTATAGAAATTGATACACAGCCTATACTTGAAAAACTTGCAGAAATTGTAAATAATCAGTTATCACATGCTGAAAAGGTTTCCGAAAGTTCAAAAGTCTTTGACGAAAATCAAAAGCTAATTCTTGAAGATTTTGAAGTGCTTAGGGAAAATCAATCGTTAATGATAATTGGTTATGACACTCTTAATCAGCGGCTAAAGAATCAAAATATCGGAACAATGGTTATAGTCCTTGTTCTCGGTATACTTGTAGGTATAGGCTTTGTGTCGTTTCTGAAAGGCGGTAAAAAATAATGTTTGACGAGTTAACAGCAGAATATTTACAGGCACTGTTTTATGTTCTCGCTATGGGACTTGCGGCAGGCATTGTTATTTCGGTGTTCATTCTCTTGTGCACGGAGATTGTACATACATTCAAAATTTCAACTAAATGAAAGGAGTAAAAGGTTATGAATCTTTCTGCAAAGGCAAAAGACGTTCGCGACTGCGTTATTAAAAAGGTCGTTCCTGTTACTGTGGCTGTTGCTGGCGCTGCAAATGCCCTTATGATTTCGGCGTTTGCAACCGGTGAGGACGCAAGCGGCGGACTTGACACTACTGCTATTACTACCAGTATGCAGTCAAGTCTCAAAGACCTTGTAACAAAGGCAGGTGTTGCTTGCGCGGCTGTTATCGGTATAGGTCTTTCAATCTTCGCTGGCAAGTGGCTTGTAACTACTATAAAGAATTTCTTTACAAAGGTTGCAAAGTAATAACTGATTGTGCATACGGACACAATCACTCAACGGATATGTGTTTACAGCACATATCCGTATTTTTAGGCGGTGATTATATGATAGAACAATTCACAGGTACACCCGGCAGTGGCAAGAGCTTACACGCCGCAAGGGAAATTAAAACGTATCTTAATATCGGACGAA
>CAJUHS010000060.1 GCA_910586535.1 uncultured Oscillospiraceae bacterium | reverse complement strand
AATTTCTTGTGAGGAAGCGGTTTTTCAAGTAATTTGTAATAAATATGAATATCCCTGGGTCTGTCAGCAGCATACTCGTCCACGGTTATGTACTCAATAAGTTCAAGACACATTTCGCGGGTTAGTTCCTGTACGTCCGTATATTTTCTCAATCGCCGTATAAATTCCTCTGCGTCCTGTTCGTCCTGTTTTACAGCGGACAGCTTTTCTTCGGTCTCTTTGACCTCTGTAAACAACTCCTTTTGCTCCGACTGATATTTTTCCAAAAGATTAACGCAAACAGATTCCGGAATCCTGCCGAGCACCTTATCTTCATAAACGGCAGGAATAAGCTTTTGAAGTTCTTCAAGCCTGTACCTGCTTTCACGAAGCTTTGCAGTATCAAGCCTGATTCTGTTAGCGTTCTGCTTTTCCTTATGAGCAAGGAATTTCTGACGTGCCGCTTCTTCATTTTCAACAACAAGCTTTGCCATTGAACGAATGTCGGTAAGAACAAGTTCGTTAATATCTTTCATTTTAACGTAATGACTATTGCATGCGATCTTCCCATGACGGTTGTATCTTCCGCAGTTAAAATTGTGTCTGACATACTTTCTCGGATTTTTCTTGCTGCCGTTAGTTGTGTTGTTCCAGGCAAGCCGCATTTTTTCACCGCAGTCAGCGCAGAACATCAACCCGCTGAGAGGAGCGACAAATCCGGTTTTTGTCTTTTTACCCTGACTTACCGAAGCTTCAATCTCTCTGCATTTATCCCATATCTCCTGAGAAACGATAGGCTCATGTGTGTTTTCAATGATCATCCATTCCGACGGGTCTTTCCTTACGGTCTTGTGATTTTTATAGGAAACCGTTGTAGTTCTCATCTGAGCCAGATGTCCGAGATATGTGGGATTGTTTATCAAGGCGCGAATCCGTTCAGCACTCCATAAGTGGCTTGTTCTGCGGGGATTGGGTTTTCCAAGCTTAGCATACAAATAATCAGAAGCTGTAGGAATACCCTCCTTATTCAGCGTGTCTGCAATATGGCGGGGACTTACACCGTGTGAACGCATTTCAAAAATACGTCTTACAATGGTTGCGGCAGGTTCGTCAATTACCGGAAGCTTCTTTTCATCATTTCCCTTTACATATCCGTATGGTGCAAAGGCGGCACGGTACTTACCAGCCTTTGCATTTGCCTCAATTACAGATTTGATTTTTTTCGATGTGGAAGCGCTGTGCCACTCATTGAATAAATTTACGATCGGCATCATATCCATAGCCGAGGTGTCCTTATTCGCCGTGTCAACATTGTCGTTGAGAGCAATAAAGCGGATATTGTAGGTCGGAAAAATGTAATCAATATACTGTCCAATCTGAATGTAGTTGCGTCCGAAACGGCTGAGGTCTTTTACAATGATAAGATTGATTTTACCGGATTTTGCGTCGTCAAGCAAGCGTGTAACGGACGGTCGGTTAAAATCCGTACCGGTAAACCCGTCGTCAATGTAAGTGTCAAAAATGTTCCAGCCTTGTTCATTGACATATTCGGTAAGAATCAATTTCTGATTTTCGATTGAAACGGATTCTCCAAGCCTTTCATCGTCCTTAGAAAGCCGGACATAAATTCCAACGTTATAATTTGTCTGCTTTGGCATAATAAACTCCTTTCTGCTCCAAAGCAGCCATATTCGATATACTTATTATAGCATAAGATACCGAATATAGCAATACTTTAAAGCGTAAAATTCAGGCTGCGGATATCAGAACGTCATTAAGAGCTTTAGCCGTAGCGATATTATTTATAACATCGTCAATATCTTTTTCGCCTACAAAGTGACTGTGAACCTTATATTTGCTTCCGTTTATTTCATATTCGCTTACTCTTACGGGACAAGCTGAATATTTGTCATTAAGTTCAAAAAGACCGAACTTGTGTGACGCCGTTTCTACGGCGGTATTCGTGGGTACATTTCTTCTCATTTATCCTCCATTCTGCCAATGTTAGGCTAATAAATTTTATCTGCCGTGTAATTTATGTTGTTTCATACGTTTTTCATCTTCTCGTTTCTTTTCAGAAATCAAGCTTGAAATATAGTCTCCCTTTGAAATGTCATAGTAAGTTTCAGCAATGTCAGAGTATATGTCATACAACCGTTTGCAGTTCTCAAAGTTACTTTTGAGTACTGCAATTTTTTCGCTGGTTTCATGATGAAAGGCTTTCAGGCGGTCACAGTCAGAACGGCTTTTAATATTGTTGTTAGTCAGCGTCTGCCCGCAAATTTTAAACTGAAGCTGTTCGGATGGGGAAAGGTTCTTCTTATCGGAAAGTCTGAAATAATTATCCGCCTGTTCTGTAAGGCTTTCCAGTTTTTCAAGTCTGACAATGAGGGCATTCAGTTCCCGGCGTGCATTATCAAAATCAGATTTAAGACCTGCAATTTTACCCTCCAGTTCTCCGATAGAATGAATATTATCCCGATTGATTATAGACAACTGAGCGGATATTTTATAAACGTCCATATCATTTTGAGGACTGTAAGGCTCTGAACAGTTACGCCTGCGCTGAATTTTCTTACCTGTTTTTGCAAGCTCGGTTACTTCGTTGAGCGTTCTTATATAGTCATCACGCAAAGGATAATGCCCGTTCGGTAAAGCAGTGGTTGAGCCTATGTCACGCCAGCGGATACGCGATATAAGGCTGGCTTCGGTGTAGTCCATGCCAAGGTTTTTAAGACGTACAGCTCGCTGCTGCCCCTCAGCTTTAACTGATATATATTTGCCTTTTCTTACTGTATAGCCTGACAATTCAAGTTCGTACAGAAGCTCGTCCAGATTTTTAACAGAACCGATCAGACGGTCAATATCAAGGCGGATTTTTTCCTTCCATGAAGTTCCCCGCTTTTTATGTTCCCATTCATTGTATTTCATTCCGCCGCTGTTCTTTTTGCGGTTGATAGGCTGGATACCGAAAGCAAGGCATACCCTGTCGGAGTACTCGCGGATATGTTTCAGAGTAGACTGGTTATCGTTGAATTTATGTCCGTCAATGCCGTAAGTATTTATTATGAAATGATTATGCAGATGTCCCCTGTCAAGGTGAGTGGCAATAACTATCTGACAATTATCACCGAAGGTTTTTCTTGCAAAGGCTTTTGCGATTCTGTGAGCCAGTTCGGGAGAAATATTGTCCTGCGGGTCAAAAGACTGAATATAGTGAATGGCTTTAACGCTGCCCTTGCCCTCCAGAGGCATGGGGGCGTTAAATTTTTCCCCCGAATAATGTTCAAAAACAGTTTTCATTGAAAGATAAGCGTCCTTGGCATTGCACATACAATTCAGAGAGGTAGTGTAGAGCATATCATCGGTTTTAGCAGGATTAAGTATGTAGGCTATACTTCTGTTGACGGTAGTGTGGAGAGAAATTGATTTAACAAATGGCA
>CAJUHS010000059.1 GCA_910586535.1 uncultured Oscillospiraceae bacterium | reverse complement strand
GGGTTGGTTTTCTGCGGCTGGATTGTAAGGATTTTTTTATGGAGTGCTATAATATCACTTTTAATATTAAATAGATATAATTCTGCTATCCTCCGATAAAATCAAAGTTAATATCGCTGTTTTCCTCGGTATTTTGTGGAATAATTTCAACATCTGTATGCTGATATGTATGCATTATTCCGGCAATACAACCGTTCAGGAATTTCGGAAGCTCCTTTTCAATCGCAGAAATTATCTCGGCGATAAACTGCTTTTCCCGTTCGTCGGGATTTTGATTTTCAAAATACTCAATAACGGAACAAATTACTGCCTGACTATACGATTTAAAATTATTCCTATCAAGGTTTTGCAGATATTCCCAAGCCTTTTTATCGGAATATTTATCAAGATTGAATCGCAGGCATACGGTTTTTACATTGCTCATACGCCGTTCTCCTTTCTCGTCAGCATTGAATACGCAAGCTGTTCGTACCCTTTTGCGGCGGCGCAAATATCATCAATAATTGTTACTCTTTTTTCATCGTACTTTCCAAAATTTCTGACAATACGTCCGCCTCCGCCGGTAATATACAGCCGCATAATATCGGAATTGTATTCGTATTTGCGAAGTGTTTCAAAAATGTTTCCGCAGTATTTTTTTATAACGTCCGTGATACAGCTTAAATACTTTTCGGAAATATCCGACGTACCGAAGCGAATAATATGCTCTATTATCGAATCGTCGATTTTTACTCCAATCGTATCGAGAACGGCGTTTTTAGCAGCGATAAGACATTGATTTACGCCAATTTTTTCGGTATAGCACCTGCTTTCAACAGGCTTTTTGTTATTGATGTACATAATGTTCATTGTGCCGTTTCCGATGTCAGCAAGCATATTTATTCCCGTCATTTGCGGAAGTTGATTTATTACTGCGGTGTAGCCCTGTGGGAAAACAGAGCAGCCGACAATATGTATTTTGTAATGTCTGTCCTTAAAATCAAATTCGGCAATCTCATTCTGCAAAAGATATTTTCGGAAATCTTCACGTTGAGTTTTTACCCAAGTTAGAGGAAGTCCTGCGGCAATATGTACGTCCACGGAGGTAATTCCCTGTTTGGAAAGCTCCATTGCGACCGCTGCAAGTGTGAATAAATAGAAGTCGTTGTCTGCCGATTTGTCAGAAATAAACTCCTTGTGTCCCTCGCCTATGCGGTAATAGGTGTTGTTGTACCGCAGGATATTTCCAGAAAAAGTTGGTTCGCTGCTGTATGCCGTAATTCCTGTCGGCGTAACCGTATTAGCAGTTTTGATGTTTCCGTAACCGTGGTCTATTCCTATGATAAATGTATTTTTTAAAGCTCTCATGCACATTCCTCCATTTTAAAATCGTCGTTTGTAACCTTTGCTTCCAGCATTTGCATAACAAGCTGCTCGGAAGTTTTGTCTGCTGATTTATCGGCAAAGGCGTTTATTACGAAAGTGACCTTTCCGATTTTCTCATTGTGTTCGCCGATTCGGCGATATTCCTTGTTTCTTACCATTCAATTCCTCCTGATTTATATTTGAACGATACCAACTGCGGCAATAGCGGTATCGCTCCGATATTAATTATATCATTCTGCTGTTTTCTTGGCTATGAGCGAAATATGAGTGAAAATTGAGCAATTTTACATAAAAAATCCACTATATGGCGGAGCAACTCCGTTTTATAGTGGATTTTTCTTTATATATGAAATTTGGCACAGCAAAGCTGACTATTGACATAGTCTTGTTTTTATATGAAAATGCTCAAATTATGCTCAATTTTCGCTCAGTGACATAATTGCTTTGGCAAGGTATAATTAAATGGTGCGGAAATAGAAAAATCTTTCGCAAAACAAAACTATTTGCGAAAGATGAAAAGCATTGAATTTACCTATATTTTATCATATTTTGAGGTTATTGTCAATGCAAATGTTGTAAAAACATACTAAAAATGCACAAAATAACTCGACAAACCAAACAAATTTTTATAAAATTAGCTGATATAACGGTATTAAACCGTCAAAAAAATCGTCAGCATACTTTGAAAGGGGATATTTTTATGGCAAGACGCGGAGAAAACATTTACAAGCGCAAGGACGGTCGCTGGGAGGGGCGCTACAAGAACGGCTTCAAGCCAGGCGGGAAAACAAAATATTCTTCGATTTACGGGAAATCCTATGCCGAGGTGCGCGCCGCTTTGGTTCAGAAGCGCGTACAGATACAGAAAGACGCTCCCGTCTGCCGCCTTAAATTCGGAGAGATAATTCAGATGTGGCTGAAAAGTCTGAAAAATACCGTTAAGGAGTCCACCTATGCCAACTATCTGATGAAAACGGAAAAGCACATTTTATCGCGGCTCGGCGGCATTTCTTACGACAAGCTGACGGTTGAAAATCTTAATGACTTTGTTGCGGAACGGCTTGAAAGCGGTCTGTCCGCAAAATATGTTTCGGATATTTCCGTTTTAATTAAGTCCGCGACAAAGTTTGCTCACCGTCAATTTGGGTATGCGGACAAGGCGGAATTTATGTCTCTGCCTAAAAAGGATACTCCCGTCGAAAAGCGGCTTTTGAACAGTTCCGAGCAGAATATTCTGACAGAGCAGCTTATGAACGACATCAATCCCAGCAATGCGGGGATATTGCTTTCCGCCGCCACAGGTATGCGTATCGGGGAACTTTGCGCCCTGAAATGGTCTGATTTCGATTTTGAAAAAAGCACTGTTACCGTCAGCAGGACTATGCAGAGGATTAAAAATCGGGACGGCAGCGGTACAAAAATAATCGTAACATCTCCCAAGAGCCGAACATCGCTTCGTGAGATACCTATTCCCGAATTTTTGAAAAGCACACTTGCGGAAATAAAGACAAATGACGATAATTTCGTTATCACAGGTACTTCAAAGTTTGTAGAGCCGCGCACTATGCAGTACCGTTTTAGGAACATTTTAAAGAGGTTTAATCTGCCGCAGGTCAATTTCCATTCGCTCCGTCATATGTTTGCGACAAAGTGCGTTTCCCTCGGTATTGACGTGAAAACACTTTCCGAGATACTCGGTCACAGCTCTGTAAAAATCACTCTTGACCGTTATGTGCATTCCTCTATGGAGAGAAAGCAAAGTTGTATGAAACTGTTTTCTGATAATGTTCTTGCAGCTTAAAAAAGCATATTTACCGTCGGATTTCTCGTCTCTAAAATTTTAAATATCACGATTTTATGAGGATTATGCGGAATTGTTCGCAAATAGTTTTGATTGACGATAAACCAGAGGTTGTGCTGCATCTTGCCGATAACGGTATAAAGGTTTTTCTTTTTGACACAAGGTATAATCAAAATGTAAATCACGAAAACATTATTCGGGTTTATGACTGGAATGATGTTTATGGAAAAATAGCTGAAATTGAAAGGAAGTAAATTTTTATGGAAAATTATTGGTGAATTTAGATTATCTCTTTAGAAGTTCTTATATGTCGGTATA
>CAJUHS010000058.1 GCA_910586535.1 uncultured Oscillospiraceae bacterium | reverse complement strand
TAGGCTATACTTCTGTTGACGGTAGTGTGGAGAGAAATTGATTTAACAAATGGCAACATACATTATCGAAAACCTATAGCAGTCAAATAACAGTACAGGAGTCGATAATAATCGCAAACTTCTGATACATATTCGGCTTTTGCATATGATATTTCACGCGAAATCCAAACGGAACGCAATTCAAATAGTATTCCAAAATACGCTCGTCTTTGCTTTCGTAAACAACGATTTTTATCACAAGGTCGCGGTAAAGCTCCGTGTTGTCAATATCCAGCTCGTCCGTTTCTCGTACGGCTCGTATATATTCGCGGATTTTATCAAGTTGCTTTTTGTGCGCCGCACTCGTATTTCGTCCGGTTGAAATTCTCTCGGTAAGCTGCAATATTTGTTCGTCGTAATACGAATTTTGCTCCGCCAAATCCTCTTTGGAAATTAATCCGTCAAGTACCAAATCAATTGCATTCCGTTTTTTTTGTTTTAAGTTTTCTATTTGTTCCTGCAGCTTTTTCACATTGGCTTTAGGCTCGCTTTTTTGAATAACTTTGATTTCTTCAAGAAGCTGTTCCTCAATTTCCGCGCGTGAAATTTGTATTTGCCGCAGAATGTATTTTGCTCCCGCAGTAAGCGCAGGCTCGTTTGTGGTTTTGTTGTCGCAGCCTTTTACTTCGCCGTTCGCGTCTGTCACGGGAACCTTTCCGTAGAACGCCCGATTGCAGCAGCGCAGTTTTCGGTGCTTGTCTTTTCTGCCGCCCGAAAGGTTAAATGGTTTTCCGCATTTTCCGCAAATAACCTTGCTGCTGTACCAATACGTTCCAGAATATTTTCGCCCGTCGCAGCAGATGTCGCGCCGCCTTTTTATCTCCTTATTAACGGCTTCAAATACTTCTTTCGGAACTATCGGCTCGTGGTGATCCTTGACCGTTATCAAAGGAATATCTGGATTATCACCCCTGTTTTTTACTTGGTTATGCTCCAAAAAATCAGACGTATAATGCTTCCATTGCGTTAGGTCGCCCGCGTATTTTTCATTTTTCAGCATTAGCAAAAGCGTCGGAGCGCTCCATAAACGACCGTTTAAGGTTGTGATTTTTTCGGCGTTCAATTCCTGAGCAATTTTTGTCGTGCCCTTGTTTTCATAAAGATACATATGAAAAATACGCTTTACTACTTCAGCTTCTTCGGGAACAATTTCAAGCTTTCCGTCAACGGTTTTGTAACCGTAAATGCGTCCGGTTCCAAATACAACGCCGTTTTCCATACGCCTGCGAACGCCCCATTTTACACGTTCGGAAATCTTGCGGCTTTCCTCCTGCGCCAAACTTGCCATAATTGTCAAGCGTAATTCTGAGTCTTTATCACGAGTATCAATTCCGTCGTTCATAAATAAAATATTGACACCCAGCGACTTTAATTTACGGGTGTATGACAAAGTGTCAATGGTGTTTCTCGCAAAACGCGAAACCTCTTTTGTGAGAATTAAATTGATTCTTCCAATTTCACAATCCGCAATCATACGGTTGAATCCGTCGCGTTTTTTGGTAGACGTACCCGTAATTCCTTCATCATAATAAACTTCGATTAAAGTGTAATCCTCGTGATTGCTTATGTACTCGGTGAAATATTTAATTTGCGCCGAAAGGGAATGCAATTGGTCTTCCATATCCGTTGAAACGCGGCAGTACGCCGCAACTTTAATTTTATTATTCATAGTCCTCCTTCCCCCGTTAGTCGGGGATAAAATATCCCCCTGCATATATTATTTTACACTTTACCACGTAAAATTGCAAGCAAAAATATACACAAATTTATTCTTAAATTTCGGCCATATATGCAGGGGGGAAAATTATTACGCTGCCGAAGTAACAGTCTTATACTGCATAGCAACTAACTGTTCCAGCTGCTCCGCAGTAATAAGCCCCTGCTTGTAAAATTCCTTGTAGTAACCGATTTTCATTGCCTTGATTAAATCGGTTTTGCAATTTTCGGGTATTGTAATATCCGAATTGTTTTTATTGGTTTTGTCCTTTTCAATACTGTATGTACCCGCTGTCAAATTTACATTTTTTCTGTTCAATAAACGCCCTCCCTGCATTACGCATTTTCAGTTTTTACATTAGTGCTTTCAAAAGTATTTTGCTCAGAATTTTCATTTTGAAAAATCATGACAGGCGGATTATCACGAAGAAAACGCTTCTCCTTTTCCTCTGTAACAAAGTCCTGCACCTCGTCAATAGCAAAAAGGAAATCCAACATCTCCTTAAATTCTTCAGAAGAAATATCATCTCCGAAATATTTGTACACAAGTCCTCCAACGCTGCAAAGATTATGTGTACGCTTTTTTCTTTCCTCCTCGGCAATCAGATTTTGAACCTTTTTACGCTTTTCTTCCAATCGTTTCAATTCCGATTCCGTCGATTTTGCACGTTCATTAAGACGCGCAAGGCTCTCTTTCATTTTGGTAACATCATTTTTCTTTGGCATAAACACCAGTCCTTTCTTTTTCTATTTCACACCTATACGAGCGGGATTACCTTACGGATAACGGAATATTAGGGCAGCATTACTAACCTCGTTCTCATTGTACAACTGCCGAAATCGTTATGGGTAACTTTATTCTATCGTGTACCAAACCGCCCAAATATCCCGAAGGGCGCACTTATACAAACTGACAGGCAGTTTGTTGTGCGCAAGGGGAAGTTTCCCCTTGACCTCTCTGAATGTTTGCTTACGCAAGCACAAAACACGCCAGCAACTTAACGCGAGCGGTGCTTTTTCATAGACTTATTTTGATTATTCTTGTAAAGAATATTACTTATCTTTTCCTTATCACGATTTGCAAAAAATAAAACTAGCTTACCGTTATTTTTAGTTTTTATATGCAAAATATTTTCTTTGTTAATCCGTGAAATAAAGTCCTCTGCATTTTAAATCTTATCAACTTCAATACTAAAGATTTTGGAAAGCGGACAGTCTAATTCCGATTCAATTATTTCTTTTTTAAGTGAGAGCTTTTCGGTGTTTAGTGCTGATAATTCAAAATTAAGCTTATCAATTTCCGCATTAGTATTTTCAAGAATTACCCGACGATTATAGCCGCCTTTGTCTGTACGATAACCTTTTTTCTCAATCGCACACGCTGCTGCTTCAAGATGTTTTTGCGGAAGCTTATCAATACCACGCGCCGCATAACTTCGGTGATCAATACGTTCATCGGAAACAAAATACAGCTTGTGATTACACCACTCCGCCCATAATTTCCGCCATTCGATAAGTAATGCTTTATCGTTCCAAGCACGTTCTTTTTTGGTAAAACCACTCTCATCGACTTTGCGGGTAGTAAGCAAAATATGGACGTGAGGATTACCGTCACCCTTATCGTGAATTGCAAAATCGGCGCACATTCCGCGACTTATAAAACATTGCTGACAGAATTTCCGCACCAAATCTATCTGCTCGATACGAAGAATTTCAACAGGCAACGCCGCGTCAATATGCCTTGCGGTCTGACTGTTTTTTCTTGTTTCGGACTTTTCTACAGCGTTCCATAATACAGAACGTTTTTTGAAATGCGGCGGAGCATTATCGGGTAACAGAATTTCCTTATGTACAATTTCACGCTTTTTACGGTAATCGTGGGTAACTCTGTCGTACTCATTTTTAATTTTCTCTCCAGAAATGTAAGCGGCTTTTGCGACCGCACTTGCACCTTTCCCTCTGCTTACGATTTTGACGTTGAAATGATAAATTGCTATAAGTCATACCTCCTTGTCTGAAATTCATTTTCATCATTCCTTTCCTTTGTTTTTTGAAAGAGCATAACAAACCCTTTCATAAGTACCTACAAAAACAGCCGATTTTTTAAGTCAAATTGGCTAAGTCTTATGAAAGTTTGTAAAACTGCACAAAACGGACGGTCATGTCAGCGCAGAAATATACCCTTCATATATAAGGAAAATAAACGGCTGTTTTTTAGGGTTTTTCAAAAAAGTTTTTTAAAGTTTGTAAAACTGCATAAACAGCTTGCAAGATCCTTTATAGGTTTTATACAGTTTATCCCCTTAATTAAATAAAGGGATCAGAAGCTGTTTATATCATTGATTTTTAAACCATAGAAAAATGCACAACTGCCTTTTGAAGCAGCTGTGCATTTTTACTTATTTGACAAATAAATTAAAATTAACAAATGAAACT
>CAJUHS010000057.1 GCA_910586535.1 uncultured Oscillospiraceae bacterium | reverse complement strand
GCTCCTTGCCTGTCTGCACCTGTAATACATAGATCATGGGCTGCCGCCTCCTTCCAGTTCGGACTTCTTTTTGTCAACGTACTCCGAAAGCTGTTTGTACAGCATGGGATTATCGACTGCAAGTCCCTTGAAAAATTTATCCTTAACCGCATCAAAGCCCGCTGCTTCGATATCCTTGTTTTTCAAATCCAGATTTCGTTTGTACGCCGCGACCCTTACAAGTTCGGAGGCTTGCTTCATGAGCTTAAGCGGGTCGGTGTTCTTAAGATCGTCTGAAGTGACCTGTTCCACCGACGTAAAAAGCTTGTACGCCATAAGCTGGATAATGCCCTCGGTGCTGTTCATGTCGGGATACCTGTTCAGCTCCTGCATGACGATCTTGAAATTTTCCTGCGCCATTCTCAGGGTAGCCAGTGATTCGCAAAGACCTTTCGCATGGGTGCATACCGCCTGTTTGGAGATAGTCTGCCCTGTGTTGTCCCGGATAAATTCGGCGATCTCCGCATAGCTGAATTGATTTGACACAATCATTTCTTCAACGGTCGCTTTGAATTCCGGGTCTAATCTGTCTATTTTGGAACGTTTCCGCCTTGCCATTTTATCACGTCCTATGCGTTTACGCAGGGATCGCTGACCGCTCCCGCAAGAAGCTGTATGCCCTTTGCGGTAAGCTTGCCCTCCAGCTCGTCCATCGGGTGATCCGCAAGCTCCGCCGCTTTTTTCGTGTCAACATGGCGTATGCGGATATATTCCGATTCGATAAGATAATTTACGCTGTCAGCGAAATCGTCGTTATCAAATCCCAACGCCGAGCGTATCGATGAAAGCTTGTTGTAGTCTGTTCTGAGCATATTTATTCCGCGCAGGACTTTTCCGTTGTTTTCAATAAAATTTGCGGCGCGGGCTTTTTTCATCATTTCTTCGGGGTTCATTATGAGCTGCCTCCTTTGCTTATGGTCATTAAAATTTCCATGATACTGTCGAGCTTTTTATCTACTTTCGCCTGTTCCCGAAAGTAGTCGTCCTTTGTCAGGTAATTGTCCTTGATACGGCGTATATCCTCGGTGTTTTTTTCGATATCTTTTTTTGCGACCTCAAATTCCTTTCCGGAAATTTTGTTGTCCAGTTCCTTAAAGGTACGCGTCACAAAAAATCCTATAATGCCGATCATAAGCGTTAATACCGCCGAATATATTGACAGGATCGTTGTTGCTTCTATTGCCATGTCCTCACCTCCAAAAAAAATATGGCGTATGATTTTGTAATTTAATCATACACCATATTTATTGGAAGCGTCCATTGGAATTTTACAGAACTTTATTACAATTTATTTTTTATCAAACAGAGACATCTGACCCTCGGGCGGAGAGTATTTTATTCGCTTGATTTCACTTGAAACTATCTTACGGATAGAATCCTCTGACAAATCGTATTCCCGAGCCAGTTTTCCGTAATTCCCGCCGTTAAATTTATTTTTAATTTCCATATTTCGCACGGGAATTGTAATTCTTTTAGGCATACGCACTCTTATATCCGAGCCTGCATAATTTTTAAGCAATTTTCTGTATGCTTCCATACCGATACACTCCGCAAGCTGACGCTGATCCGCGTCCAGATCGTCAAGCGTTAGTTTTTCAAGCAGACTCATAGCAGCACCTCCTAAAGCAAACTCGTTTGGATATAGTCATCATCATAGGAAAGCTTCTCCCGCGGAACGCGCGGTTGATATTCCCGCGCGGTAAAAATATCTATCCCGCAGAAAGCGTAATGTTTACAGTGATTTACAGCTTTGGCTTTTGCGGCGGAATAAAATATCCCGTTTCCACTGCCGCCGCAGGGAGCGTCCGCGAAGCACGCAAAGTCCGTTCCGTCGCCGTTATAGTCCTCCGCGTTCGCGCAGTAGCGGCAGTATTGGTTAGGCATTGGAATCACCTTTCCGCACCATTTCTATCGACGTGTTATTTTTTATAAAGTGCGACTTTAAGGTTTTAAATGAGGAAAAATACGGCTCATAATATTTATAGTGAAGTCGGTCGTAATTTTCCGCTTCAAACTTTTCGCGCTGTTTTTTGCTCATACCCTTAAAAATCTTATCTTTTTCCTTTTTACTGAAAGCTGACTTTACACCGCAATGAAAAAATTTGCGTCGTATCTCGCAATCCTTTGCGACCCATTCGCCTTTTATGCACCCATTAACATAAACGGCAATGCAATATTTTAATTTTCCGCTTTTGGCAACTCTAAGCGAAACGTCGTATCCGTCGATCTTCATATCAGCCTTGCCGAGCAGACCGCTCATTTCATTTTCTGCCGCAAGCCATTCTTCTTTTGTCAAGATTTTTCCCTCCCTTTTGCTTTTTTCTTCGCCGAGTTAACGTAACCTTTGAGAGCTTCGATAAGCTTCCCGGCAGCTTCGGCGTTTACCCATTCCCATAAACGGTCGCCCTCATAAGCCGTTATTTTAAGCTCCTTCCGGATTATTCCTGCCATTCTCGCACCGTCGGAAATCTTAGAGGGCGTTTCATCATATTTTTTAAGTTCATAAAGTAATGCAAAAGCTTTCTCTTTTTGACGGTTCGTTATCATTCCGGGAACCTCCGGTCGGTAAGCTTTCGGATTCCGTTTTTCCAGCGTGATGGTCTCTCCTCCGAGACGTTTCCGTAGCTCCCGGAGCACGTCCTCTGTCTCCCTGCCGGTAAGCTCCTTGGTGGATTCCTTGCCCGTCACGCTCAAGACCAGAGCATGACGGTCGTCCTCGTTCATGCCGAGCTGTCCGCACATACCAAAAATCGCTTTGCGCTGCGCGGTGGTCATAAAATCACTTCTTTCTATTAAATTCTTGACAATTACATTTATAAATTGTATAATTTTTATAACTAATTATTAGGGAGTGCTGTAATGTCTATTATCTTTTTGACTGAAAAATGTCCTTGCGGAAGCGGTAAAAAGTTTATTAACTGCTGTTTCCGTTTGCACCATAAGTACCAAAAGATTTATCCGCCAGCTAAATCAATAACAAAAAATAAATATATAGTAATTGATAAAACTCTATATAATTCTTATATTTCCAAGATCGAAGGATTTTTAAATTATCATATTAATCAGAATTTACAAACAAATCTCAAGGATTATGGTAACCTCTTATTTTATATAGATAAAATAATGGACATGGTATATCCATATACAGATTGTCACAAAGGCTGTGATCACTGTTGTTACATGACTGTTGGAACGTCAGAGTTTGAGGCTGAATATATCAAGCAATACATAAACCGTCATTGGTCTAATAAAGAAAGAAACGAACTCCATTCTAAAGTAAAAAAATTAAAACGTGAACATTCGGAAATATTTAACCCCATGTTTTTAGTAAGTGAAAGCTGTAATAAAACTCGTATTCCGTGTGTTTTCCTCAAAGACGGGTGTTGTATCATATATCCATGCCGACCTTCGATTTGCAGAAGTTATGTATCATTTTCTCCATCAAAAATATGCCATGATGTTCTTTTTAATCCAAATACAACAAATATTATTGCAGAAACTGATGCTTTATCTGACGTAAAGGAGCAATTACTTGTATTTTTTTCTTCTCAAGCACAGCACTTTAGATTGTTTTGTGCATTGCCATTTTGGTTTGATGGATTTAAATAGTCACTTGCCATTAAGTACATTTTCTATAGGCAACAACCGTATTTTAGTGTCCTCCGCGATATTTTTTATGCCCGACGACAGTTTTTTATCCGTAATCAGCACCGTGCCGCTAAAAGGCTTGTAACGCTTTTCCTTGTTCCAGTCGCCGAGCGGTTCAACATAGATATCATAATATCCGCCTATCGTGAGCCGCCCGGACTGTTCCCACACGGGAACGTGGAACGGCATATGCCACTGCGTATATTCCTTGATCTCGCGGCGGATTATCCTTGCTTCCTCGTAGGTTTCCGTCACGATTAGCAGATCGCTTCGGGTCGCAGCTAAAAGCAGACGGCGTATTTCAAGTACGTTTATCATCGGATCGCCTCCTGCAAGCAAGGGCGGGATTGCTCCCGCCTGTGCATTATGTGATTGTAAATCTCATGGATTCGGAGTTTTTAAGGTACGTCTCAAACAGCTTGGGATTGTCCGCCTTAAATGTTTTTTGATCAAAGCGGCTGGACTGTACAGGCGCGTACCTGATTGTAAACACGTCCGCAAGAAGCTCCTCAAGGTGATTGTCGGTCATTGCCTGTT
>CAJUHS010000056.1 GCA_910586535.1 uncultured Oscillospiraceae bacterium | reverse complement strand
TTTCCCCCTACTTGATATTAGCCTGAAATTGACACCACTTTTAAAATTAAAGAAAATAAACGTAGGTGTTATATATGAATGAATTTAAGGACAAAGTTTTATATAACACAAAAGTCAAGCGTTATCGTGACGGTTCATATACGTTAACTTACTGCAACAGGCGTATTTTTGTTAATCAAGGGGAAAAGGAAGAGTTTAGAAAATCTCTTGATTTAGAGGAAACAGATAAAGCTGAAGATACTGGTAATGAAAAAGTTAAGGAAATTTTAAACAAATTTGAATCTTCTCAAACTACGACAGAGCATAAACGAAAGCGCAAAGAGGAAAGAACGGATAATATTAAGCATGCTGTAGATAGGATTTATGATATAGCGTTTCAAAATGAATGGGACTACTTTTTGACAATAACAATTGACCCTGAACAATTCGACAGCAAAGATGTAAAGGAAGTATATAAACGCTTGCGCTCATGGCTTACACATCAAGTATCGCGCAAAGGCTTAAAATACTTGCTTATCCCCGAACAACACAAGAACGGCGGTATACACGCCCACGCCCTCATAAATGACTGCTTCAAGCTTGAGCACAGCGGACGGTATCTATACAGCGGCAAGGCATACAAGGCAGATACGCTACAGAAAAAGGGGATTGACATTAATCTTTTGAAGCCAGTGTATAACGTCCCTGAATGGAAGTACGGATTTAGTACCGCGATACCAGTTGACGGGAATCCCGCACGTTTGGCATGCTACATAACAAAGTACATCACAAAGGACTGCAAAAAGATTTTTGGCAAGTATTACCTGTCAAGCAGGAATTTGAACCGTGATACCGAAATCAGTCTTTGTAATTCAGAAAAATTTGACGAACTGAAAAATAATCCCTTGTACCGTGGCGGCATGGCTTTCAAGTATAGTTCCGATTTTCGTCTTGATCCTAACGACGATAGGGAAGTACCCGACGATATTTTAGAGTACCTCGCAAAACGCGGCGCACTCTGATATATAAATTTTTAGAAATGAGGTTAAAAAAATTATGTTGGAAATTTTTGCAAACTGGGAATGGTGGCAGATAGCTTTAATGGCTGTGTTCGGAACGGTATGGATTGTTTTTATAATCCTCGACAAACGCCGTAAAATCGCCGCTAAGAAGCTTAGAGCGCGTAGGGAGCAGGAACTTAGAGAACAAGGCTATTCTGACGAACAAATTGAGGAAATTATGCAACAACGTAATTTTCATAAGGGTTCATTTTATATTTATTCTGCTGAATCAGGTTCTGGAATGTCTCGCCGTTTTGTTCCAAATCAAAAGGACGGTGAAAAATAGTGCAGGAATTAATTGGTAATTTGACAGCTGAACAGTTTGCACAGTTAATTGGTAAGACTTGCGGTGCTTTATTTGGTTGTGTTTTTATTTCTTCTTTTTTGGTTTCTTTTATTACTGCTTCTGTTGACGGTTGGGGTTTTCGCAAGGGTTGTCTGTATTACGGCTCTTTGAAGTATCTTAATCATTATTTTAAAAGGCTTAAAAACTGCGGTACTGTAGAATCCCTTGCCAAAACTTATAACGAGCTTAACACCGTTATACTGCTTATGATGTATCAACGTGTAATACCTAAAATCATATATAAGCGGCTTATGGAAAAGCTTGATTTTATTTATGAAAAGCGCGAGATTGAAATTTCTGATTACTGGAAGTGATTTACATTGAAGCAAAAAGAACTTATTGCCGAGTACTTCATATCACAGCTTACACAGCAGGAAGAACAAGTCAGAGACTTGCAACAGCGTGTCAGACACCGCAGGATTGACGTAAACGACAGTTACGAGTTACAGTATGCTCTTGTTAGATATGAGACTACAAAGCAGATAAGCAGGGACATTTCCGTTTTCCTGCGTATTAAGGATAACGTTATAAAGTGAGGTTTTTAGTATGTCCGTACGTTGGGTAGAAGATGTAGACAGCGGGGAATTGTTCCCGGTTGTTGATGATGAAAGCTTTGACATTCCCGACCATTTAAAGGATGTCGACTATAACGAGGTTGATTATGACAAAACAACAGAATATACAATTGATGAATTTCAGAATCAATTGTTAGCTTTACAAAATCAAATTCGTGAAATTAAGCAGGATACGCACGCTAATGCTGTATCAGAGCATTTAGAGGAATTGCCACCAAAAACTGCTGAAATTTCTAAAAGTCATTTTGATTGGTTAGGTTCTTTAAAATTTGTTTTTGTTGTGATTGGCTTAGCGGTAGTTATCGCATTGTCTTTAGGTGGCTTAAAAGTCCTTTCTGATGAGGGATTAATTAATTTTAGGACAAATGAAAATATTGAATCTGTTAGTACTTCTGATTCTAAAGTTTCTATTTCTCCTATACCTGTTTACGGCAAAATTCCTGCTTTTACTGACGGTAACGGAATGTATTACTACATTGACCGTGATAATTCAGCCGATAGCAAAACTGGAACATCTGATACAGATACTGCTGAATCTGATAAAACAGAAACGGAAAATAATCCTCTTTTAAATTTGGTGTTACGTTTGGTTACTGTTATAATTCCGATTTTTGGACTTATGCTTGTAATTAAATTTATTATGAATGCTATTCATTCTATATAAATGGTGGTGGCTTTATGGCATGCGGTAATTTTGTATGTGCGTTCTCTCATATTGAGCGAGGGAAAATATACTGCACTTGGAATACATACGGTTATGAAAATCTTCCCGACTGCTCTGCAACATCCGACAATTCATGCGGACGGTATAAATACTTCTCCTGCAATATATGCGGTCATGAATGGACTTGTTTTAAGCAACGCGAAAAGGGTATATTTTACTCCGCTGAAAAATGCAACTTTGTTCCGAAATCATCAACGGAGTTCGCAAAAGCGGTACAGCAGAACGAGCTTGTAAACGCAAAGCGTGATATATGCGCTACAGCCGTTAGGAACTTCATAAATGGACACAGAACGTCAACAACGGTTCGACAGCTTTACGAGAAGTACGGCAAAAAGTTTCCGCAGTTCACAAAGGACTATTTAAAGACTGCTGTTGAAAAGTCCATTATGTTGTATCTGGAAAAAGAACAGCAGGGTAATTAATCACCCTGCTGTTTGCTTGGAACTGTAAGAGCCGCTCCCATATCGTCTGCAATTAGTTTGTTGATGTAGGCGTTTAGGCTTAGTCCTTGGGATTCGGCGAAAGCCTTGTAAGTTTCTTTCATTCCTTTTGGAAACGTTAATGTGAATCTGTCGTATGCTTCGGCAATGAATTTATTTTGCCTTTTTATTTGGTTTTCTTTTTCTGTTCCTACTGGATATTTTCTTGTACCCATGAAATCACCTCAATGTAAATTATATCACATTTAATTTGTATTACACAATATACAATACGTATGAAATATTACGTAATATTTTGTGTATTTTGCCCATTGAAATGTATTACGTAATATGTTATAATATAAACAAGATAAGGGAAGCGGAAAACCCGAGACCGCAGAAAGGAAAATAAAAATGAGCATGAAGTACACAGTAATCGAAGAGCGTGAATATCCTACACAAGATGAGATTAAAGAAGCTTCAAGAGAATATAGTCCGATTGAGCCTAAATCGGCAATGCTTATAACTTCTTTTGTTTTTGACCATTCAAAAGAAGTATTCAAACTAATGAAAGCCAATTACGGTGGTTATGACAGAAATTCTATTGCTAGTGATGTTGCTACAGCTTATTGTGACGAAAATCATATCAAATGGCGTACACTTAGAGTTATTTCCGTTAGTGAATATCCTACACACTTTGTTATTGAATCTCTTGTTATTCTTTAATTCGACAATAACCACAAGCTGACCTAACGGCAAGACGGGGAGAAAGTAAAGGTAGATATGAAAATAAATTCAGAAATTGCTTTCAATTATGAGGTTGATAGAGCTTTAAGATATGGTGTAAAAACGCTTTGCAGACTTCATAAAAAATATCATCATACCAATTCTTGTGATGATTTAGTTTCTCTTGCGTTTGAAATTGGTCATGAGTTTGGCTTTTATTCATCACAGCTTTCGTCTGCAAATATAAGGACTCGTGAAAAATTTTATGGCTTGTATTATCATTTAAGAAATATGTGTGAACGTAAAGCATTTAAAATATATAATCAATAAAATAAATGAGATATAGAACCAAAGCGGGAGCATAAGCCCCCGCTAACTTATTTGTTCTAATTTCGCAAAACTTTTATT
>CAJUHS010000055.1 GCA_910586535.1 uncultured Oscillospiraceae bacterium | reverse complement strand
GTATACCGTTGACCTGCTTACAGAAAAATTTCTTGCCACTTCTGTTGCATTATGATTTTTTTCATATGCTTTTACCATTAACTCCCTTACCTCTGTGCTTAACATTTTCATCATCCCATATTTATATTGTACTGCTCTTGTCAAGTGTTTGGATATTTTTATGGCGTGCTATAAATAAATATTAAGGTGCTGATATTCGGGAACAATGATTTTACTTACCATTTCACCGTAAATAGAGGTATTATCCGCATCGCAATCAGACGCACCGCGAATACGCTTAATTGCTTCGTATATCACGTCAATTTGCATTTGATGTTTTGCCTCAATATTTTGATTATTGGACATTTCTTTGGTAATCCGTGTAATTTCATTATCGTAAAAATCCGCCTGCTGTTTCAAATCGTCTTTTGGCTATGAACGGATTTTGAGCAGAAATTGAGTGATTTTACAAAACTTATTAAAGTGTCTTTCTATAAGAAGTAAGGACATCAAAACGGTTCTTTTCCCGCAAAACGAGAAAAAATTGTGCGTTGACGACAAAGTTTTTTGCAATACACAAAATATGATGAAGATTATTGTTGTTTATGCTTTAAAATTAATGCTATATGCTTTTGTCAACGTTATTTTTGCCGTGAAACCTGTTATTTTCGTCAAAAGCTTCCCATTTCCGTTTTTTATAATATAATTCATAAAGTATAATTTTGTGGTTTTGCTGTAAATATCTTTCACCAAAATGTCAAATAAGTGGAAAATCCGTCAATTAAGTGATTGCTATTGACTTTTTAGCAGAAACTATGCTATAATTATTATAATTATACAGCCAAAACTTTACTTTCCGTTCACAAAATTATAAGATAAGGCGAAAGGGGCAGACATTTTTATGGAAACGTGCTATAATAAGTAGGGTAATTATACACTTTTGCAAATTCAATACTGATAATCACGCTTTGGGCTGCTGCGGGTTCGCGGCGATCGGGAGTTTTTTGGATTTTTTAAGGAGGAAACTGCAGTGAAAAGATTTGTTTCGCTTTTTATAACTTTGTGTATGACCTTAGTGCTCTTTGATCTTCCTTTTGACTTGGGAGCTGTACTGGTATCGGCAGCCGATCCCGCTCCTCATATTCACGATATGTCCGTATCCTGCGACGGCAGCGGTGTGGAGTTCCAGCCTTATCATGGTGGTTCGTCAAAACCGGGAAACTATTACCTTACCGAAAATGTAAGTCATGTAGCGACATGGCATATGGAGGAACCCGGAGTATATAATTTGTGTCTTAACGGATACAGCATTAATCCGGCGTGTATTTTTATAAAGGAAAATGTAACGTTTAATTTATGCGACTGCAAAGGGATCGGAAGTATTACCGCATTTGACAAAACAAACATACATAACGGCGTTATTGTTGTTGTACACGGAGAATTTAATATGTATGGCGGAACGCTGAAAGGTGCCAATGATCCTGACATTAACGACCGCGGAGTTCAAATTGACAATGATAACGGAAAATTTACAATGTACTCAGGTGAAATCACGGGAGTTCGTGCATGGGATACCGGAGGCGTACTGGTTTTAAAGGGTTCGTTCATAATGAACGGTGGAAAAATATCAAATAATACTGTGTCAAGCTCAGCAGCCGGTGCAGGGGTAACCGCTTATGGTAGCACAACTTCAATAACAATAAACGGTGGTGAGATTTCTGACAACAACGGCGGCTTCGGCGTAGCGACGCGCGACGGTGCAAAGCTCGAAATTAACGGAGGCAAGGTAATAAATAACAGAGGCGGCGGCGGAATAACGTGCGGCGGTGAAGCGCCTTATTTTTCGGGTTCACCTGTGATCAAGGATAATTATGATCAAAATGGTGAAAAAAGGAATTTAATTCTTAGCAGCGGCTATAACGGAAGATTGTACATTAAGGGAAGCATTGATATCGGTACTGAAATAGGTATTGCCGAATGCGACAACTACATATTCACATACAATTGGAACGAGACAATGGGTGACGCCGACCCTGCTGATTATTTCACGTCTGATTCGGATATAACAAAGGTAAAACGTTATTCGGATGATGGAGCGCTGTGCGTTCTTCTGACCTTAGACACGGGAGGGCTGACGGGTATAGTCGGCGATATTCCCGATCCTGCATATTATCCGAGATTTACAGAGGTCGAGCTGCCTAAGACTCTGGAATTAAAAGGTCATATTTTCGGCGGTTGGAGTGAAACGCCAAACAGACCGTTGGGGAGCAGCAGTATTGAGTTGAAAAGTAATACTACGCTGTACCCTGCATTTGAAGCTTGCAAGCATCGCAGCAAAGGATTGGTGCCTCAGATTGACCCGACATGTACAGAAACGGGAATTGAGAAGTGTATTCGATGTGATAAATGCGGAATGACATTCGAGTCATGGAGTAGTTCTGAGCCATTTGAACCTGGTATATTGTCTGCATTGGAGCACGATTTCGGTGACTGGACGACAGTTGAAGAAGCTACCTGTACAGCCGACGGAAAAAAGGAGCGTGTCTGCAAGAGAAGCAAGTGCGGCCAAAAAGAAACGGACATAATTTCCAAAACAGAACACGATTTTGGAACCGATTACGAAAATGACGATACTCAGCACTGGCAAATATGCGCAAAATGTAACACTGAGGGCGAAAAGTCCGACCATACCGAGGACAACGGTACTGTGACAGTTCCCGCAACTGCCGAAAATGACGGATTAAAAACTTATGCCTGCTCCGTTTGCGGCTATGTTATGAGAACAGTAACTATTCCAAAGCTTGGTGAGGATCATATCCACAGCTTCAGTCCCGATTGGAAACACGACAGCACAAGCCATTGGCACGAGTGTGACTGCGGCGAAAAATCCAATATTGCAAATCATATTTCAAGCGACTGGATAGTGGAAGTACCCGCAACTGTTGAGGCAGATGGTGTACAAATCAAAGTCTGCACAGTTTGCGGAAAAGAGCTTGACAGAAGCGCAATAGATAAACTTCCAGACAGCGGCAGCATTGCAGAGAACGTTAAGGATACTGCGGGAACAAACGCGAAATTGGTTCAGGACAATACGCTTATAGAAAATGTTCTTACTCCCAAGGACAAAACAGAAGTCACAGAGGGACACAGCTTCGAGATAGTCCTTGAGGTCACAGACATAATGGACAGCGTTACCGCCGCAGATGTAACGGCTACTTCATCGGCATTGCGCTATAACGAAAAAATAGGTATTTATGTGGACTTATCGCTTTTCAAAATAAAGGATAGAGCCGAAAGAATGCCTATCTACAACACAAGCGGTCATATAGGCATTACGCTGACAGTTCCTTACAGCATTTACGCAAGCGACAGAACATATTCCATTATCAGGGTACACGACGGCATAGCGGAAAACCTTGGTGGTACATATGATAATGCAAGCCGAGAGCTGACTTTTTACACGGATAAATTTTCCACATATGCGGTCGTTTATGCGGCTTCAAACGGCGGTACGGATAGACCGTCAGTACCGTCAACACCGCCTGTTTCTCCGTCAGTACCTGTCGTAACTCCTACCGTTACGGAAACTATTGCCAAAGAGGAAGGTGAGGTAATTTCCGACGAACCTTATATTGAGGACGTTTCCTCCTCGGCAGGAATTTATGAAAACGGCGAAGCGGATAATAATATTCACTACGTTATGATTTTAATTTTTGCGGCCGCTGCGGGAATTGCGGCTATAGCTGCCAAAAAACACTTTTGCAAAAAGAATATTAAATAATACTAATCACCGATTAAAAAGCGTATAAAAACTTCCTGCCGTACAATGTGCGGCAGGAAGTTTTTTGCAGAGGAGAATGTCGGTTTATGGACGTTTGGTTTATTTTCTATTTTCGGTAATAAAGTATATGATAGAATAATCAACGTAATGAGAACACTTTTATTTATGCTATATAAAAGTATACTTGCCTCTTTAAATTGAAACAGTTAAAGAGGATATTTTGGGACTTGACATACTCTACCGTCTATGGTACAATATAAACATAGAAACCTGTTTGAAAGGAATTGTTATAATGGACGAAAAAAATAATGTAAATCCCGTCGAAAAGCCTAAAAGAAAAACTCATACGTCAACTGCAGTAAAGCGCAGATATAATAATAAGGTATATTTAAGAGCATACGCCGATCTGCCAAGCGATTTGCTTACAGCATTTAAAAACATAATTGCAGCTAAGGGAATAACAATAGCGGCGGTTCTTCGCAAAGTGATAGAGCAGTATATAGAAGATAACAAAGGAAATGCCGCAAAGCGGAAATATAATAATAAGGAAACATTAAGAGTTTATGCCGATTTACCCAAGGAATTGGTTACAGAATTTAGGGAGATTGCCGAAGAAAACAGCGAATCGGCAG
>CAJUHS010000054.1 GCA_910586535.1 uncultured Oscillospiraceae bacterium | reverse complement strand
ACCAGCGCAGTGATCCTGTTGATGTCGAGCTTTTTCTTGGCTGCGATTTTTTTAGTCATATTTATCCCTCCAGTTTTTATTTTGCCTTGACTCTGCGTACCCTAAAGGTTTACGGGCTTGTCACCGTTTGGCTTTGCCGAGCCGCATTAAGGCGGGGAGCAAGTCCCCATGCTATTTATGAAGCTGCCACCCAAGCCACACCAGTCCCGCCATAAGCGGCAAAACGAAAACCTCCCCGCCGATATTCCCCGCCGCCCGGCTCCCGTACGCTTCCAGTGCCGCGCCGCAAAAGCCGTACAGACACGCACCCAGAGCGACTAAAATCACATCGCGGACGATCTCATGTCTACGCATCTTTTCTCACCTCCGCTGCCGATATGACCGTTATCTCGGTAACGTTGTCACATCCGTGCTTGTCCATCGCCAACGCTGCGGCAATGGATTCCGCGGACTTTGTGTTTCCCGCGCTTACTTCGTAGGGTTCGGCTACCACGTAGTTGTGAGCTGTGATCCTCAGATTTACCGTGTACCTCATGCAGATTCCTCCCTCAGTCTCTTGATAAGATTCCCGATGTTGGGAATCCGCAGATTTCCCATCTGCGCCAGCTCCGCGAGCCTGTCTACAGTTACGTTCCCGCCGTCCATGTTGTATGCCGACCTGTAAAAATTTATCGCCCTGCGTATGCCCTCGCCGTTGGTCTGGGCTACGGCGTACAGGAATTTTATCTCGGCGGCGTTCTTTTCGGAGGAAAGTTCGGGAAACAGCAGCCGTACGTCCTCGATCTTAATGTCGGACGCTTTTATGTACGGTCGGAGATTCGCGCGGTTAAAAACCTGTCCTGTCACGGGAAGCTTCTTATCGTCGAAATGCCGCATAAACGAGGGGTTTCCCACAAAGCACACGCCCATCGTTTCTCCGCGGTCGGTAAACTTGTCCGATATGCTCCGCAGGTGGTCTATAGCGGGGAATTTAAGGTGCTGTGCCTCGTCAATGATTATCAGCATACCGTCATGAAGCTTCGGCATCACTGCGCGGGTAAGGTAAGGAAGCCTCTCCATTCCGTCAGCTTCGCTTATGCCGAGCTGTTCGGCTATAAGCTTCATTATGCCTACAGCGGAGCCGTCGGCAACGGTGGGGGTCACCACAACAGTATTTTCCGGATAATCCGAGGCATATTTCGTTATGGTACGGGACTTGCCCACGCCCGTATCGCCGGTTATGATCTCGCAGTCTCCGGCGATATGCACGCCGCGGATAACCTGATACATATACTCGGATACCGATGTCGGCACGTATCCGGTACCCTTGTAGGGGCGCGATCTCTTTTCCTGCTTCAGCTTCAGGTAGCTTGCAAAATCGGCGAAAAACTTTTCCACGTCGCCCTTGTACTTGCAGCTCCGTATGTAGGAAATTGTGCTCTTGCTTACGCCGAGAGCCTTAGCCGCCTTTTCCGCGCTGCCGCTTTCGGCGATAAAATGTTCAAGCTTCAGAAGCTTATCCCGCAGCTCCTCGGAGTAAAAGCTGTATGCCGCTGATCGTGCGCCCAGAAATTTTTCCAGATTTTCCGTGTACTTGTTTTTTCCGTTCAGTGTCTCCTCAACGGACTTCGGGGGTATCCCGGCTACGATAGCCGCGCCCTTTTCCCCGAACTCCGCCGTCAGTTCCGCATACCCGCTGCGGATACGTTCCAAATCAATACTCATGTATGAACTATGCTCCTTTCGATTTTTCCCGAACGTCGTTGAGACGCTTCAGGTCTGCAAATTCCACCCTTGTAATGTTCATGCCGCTTGCTTCCAGCTCGTTTGCGATAACGGGGGTAAAGCTGTCCGGCTTCGCGATCTCGTATCCTGCAGAGTTCTGCTCCGCCCGAAGGAGCTCCGCCTTGAGCAGGGATACCGCGTCAAATTTCCGGTAGTCGTCAAGAGATTGTTTAACAGCTTTCCGCGCTTGTCTCTGATTACGCATAAGAGTCTGTATATCCTCTTTTTTCGCGCCTGCAAACGGCACGCTGAGGTAATCGGCACAGGGATATGTATATAAAAATCTGTCAGTATCCTTTTCGTACACCTGCACCTCCCGAAGGTCGGCAGGGTCAAAACGAACATAAACCTCCTCATTGGCGTGGAACACGGTATTTTCGTCCTTGTACCATATCTTCCGCCCCGCCCATTCGATAAACACGCCGTTCCGCTTGATCTTCTGCACCCTCGTGGTACGGCGCATAAGCAGCGTGAGGTTAGCCGCGTCTGTGGTGCGGAATTCAATATCTCCGGACCTTACTGCTTCGTTCCATACGTCGATGTGTTTCATATTTTTGTAACGTTTTTCCTTGCCGCCGTAAAGCTCGCTGTTGTGTCCTTTGATAAATACAGGCAATATTTCACGCAGCTCCTCATCGGTGATGAGCTTCCGCTCCTTCACAAGACGGCTGCATTCCTCGGGACGTTCGTCGGGTTTACCGCCGCAGTAGCTTTCAACGGATTTGGAATAATGCTCCTTAAAGGTATAAAAGAAACGTTCTATAGGCTTTGCACGGGCGTTTCTCGGCAGGGCGTTTATCATCTCTATTCCCAGCAGGGATAAGATTTGAACGGGTATCTCGACCTTTTGCCAGTCGCTTTTTTTGCGGTGTCCGCGTCCCGCAAGGTCTCCCGCCAGGAACTCCGAACCGTTATCGAAGTACACGCCCATCGGGATACCGAAGCCTTGAAGTATAGCGGATCGCAGAGCAAGACGCGTGGTGTCCGAGTTGGGGTGATCGCAAAGCTCCGCCGCAACTATAACGCCGCTTTTAGCGTCCATAAAGGTTGTAATGGACGGGCGGTGCACCTCGCCGTCGTCGGAGATTGTAAAGAAGTCCAGCGTATGGTTGTCTGCGATCCAGATATCGTTGACTTTGAGATTCCGAACGTCACGCTCTGCGTATTCAAGGTATTTATCCATAAATGCCTTTTTGCCTTTTCTGCCGTACTCAATGACTGCGTCGGGGATCGTATCAATATGGCGGCGGAACGTTCTTGATGACGGGATACTGCACACAAGTTCCGGATAAAACTCCTTGCAAACTGCAATTGTTTTGTTGTAACAGTTTTCGACTTTGAGTTGACGCGTGGTAAGGTAGTAGCTTGTAAAAATGCTCCAGACAGTATCGTCGATACAGCTTTTGCCCTTGTTCCACCTGCCTCGCTTGTCCACGATGCCGCTGTAGTCGTTCTCGCAGTAGGCGCGGTACTTTCGGTACAAAATATCGGGACTGATGTCAATGTTCCGTTCCAGCTTGACCTTCGCGCAAAAGAGCGGGTCGGCTTCGGTCTTGTTTTTGAATCTTGCCCGTGCCGCCTGCCATTCCTTGAGCAGATCGCACCACATGGCGATCTCCTCGCGTTCCGACTCGGTGAACTCGTCAAGACGTTTTTTGGGAACGGGCGTTTTAACGGTGTTTGAACGCTGTTTTAACGCCGTTTCGGACGGCTGTTCTTTCAGTTCGGGCTGTAAGCCGAGCTCGCGCTGCTTTTGCTTGTTGTATTTCGCCTTGATCTCGTCGGGGAGGGCGGACACGGGAATCTTGTATTTCATACAATTATTGTCTGGATTAAGTTCCTGAATAGCTTCAAGCTTGCCCTCTTGGACAATCCTTTTAATGTATCTTGCAGTACACCCTTTAAGTTCCGCAACTTCTTTAACAGTCAAATATTCCAAATCCGCACCTCCCAAGAAAAATTTTGTAAAAAGTCTTGCATTTTTGCACCAACTCTGTTATACTATTAGTCAGAGTCGGAACATTCGTTTTTATTCTCATTAAACGATTTGAGAAAGTCCTCGCACTCGGTCAGGAGTACAAGAATGGCGTTAACATTCTTCCTGACCTGTTCCGGCTCTAATTGGGTATCTTCAAGGCTCATGCTTTCGCAAAGCGCCTTGCCCAAACCCAGAGCGTACCCAAGCATTTTCGCGCGGAACTGTGTCAATGTCATGGTATCACTTCCTTTTTGACCTGCCATCGTCAGTACCGAGCGGTCATTCTCGGCAGACGGAGCAAAAAGCTCCGTTTCGGCTATAGGTTGATGTATTCACCCATGCGGATAAGCGCGTCGGCGTAGGTGAGACCGTCGGCATAGCAGCCTAATTCGTCTTGGTCGAGAGCGTAGACATATACACTATAGCAGTTTGCAGTTTCAAGACCGCGCTCACGGGCTATAACTACAAAATCTTCGTTTTCATTTTCGTTTGGCGAGGCGTGTCCCATGTGTATTGATTCAAGATCACGCCTTTCGAGTTTGTTCATAATGGTTGCCCGAACGTTTCCGGGCAGTTCGTTCATGATCTTCATGTGCACACCTCCTCAATATCTCTGTCGAGCAGCTCATCAATTGGACAGTGAAAAACCTCGGCTACGGCAATTACCGTCTCCAATGACGGCATACGCTGCCCCTTTTCTATTGAGCATATGAGTGCTTTGCTCACGTCGGCTCTTTTGGCAAGTTCCTGCTGCTCCATTCCGTTTTCCTCCCGCTTGCGGCGGAATCCTCTTGCTACATTCATGTTCAGTCCTCCT
>CAJUHS010000053.1 GCA_910586535.1 uncultured Oscillospiraceae bacterium | reverse complement strand
ACCGACCGTCCAAACCCGTCCACGCGAACGCGGGAATTATCGGGAAGCAGTCCGGTACTTTTCAAATGCTCGGCAAGAGCAGCCTCCCGCCGTTTAAGCACAGCGGACTTCCGCGCAAACTCGCTGTCATATCGGGCTTTAGCCGCGGGATCATTCTCGGCAGACCGCGCACCGTCCAGAGCGGCAAGCTCGCGCTTGGATTTTCGTATCGCCCTCTCATAGGCACGCTGCCTTTGAGTATCCGCATAAACCTGTGCATTTTCCGCGCGGGAAAAATTCGGCTCATTAGTGGGACGTGAAAGTCCCTCAAAATACGGGAAAAACGAGTGCCGGCAGTTCCAGCCGCAAAGCCCGTCCCCGGTACCGTAACCCGTAGCGTCGTAAAAATACGGGTACTTAGGGTGGCCCTTAACAAGGCTGTAGATTTGTCCCTGCCACTCGGCATGAGAGGGACGCGCGCCCAAATGCGAACTGACCTCCACAAGCTGACAGTCCATTTCATGGGCAAGTCCAAGCTGCATATCCCCGCAGGTCTTGCCGATTCCCGTAACGATAGCACGGCGCACAGCAACGTCAAGCTGATCCGTCCGGCCGGACTTGTACGATACGCACTTTATCCCGTCCGCACCAAGCTTTTTGACAGCTTTAAAAACCGCCTCCTGCGTGGTAAACGCACCGCTTGCAACTTCAAGGTACGCTAAGTCCAGCGCGTCGGAAAGCTGACGGTTCGCCGCTGCCGCCGCAGAATTTGTGAGATTCCGCATAAGCCCGTTAGTGTTTTTCAAGCCCTTTTTCAGAGCATTTGAAAAAGCTACCGAACGGGTATAGTTTGTAAGCTTCTCGCGGTAATCGCCAGACAGGATACCGTCCGCCATAGCGAACTTGTAAATTTTTTCGTCCTCGCGGATAGCGGTTCGGACAGCGTCCGTGTAAAGCTCCTTGACCGATCTCTCGGAGATTTTAAGTTTTTGGGCGATCCGCCGTTTGACTTCCTGCGAGGATAACGTGAGCTGATTCGCCTTGACAAGCTGCCACTCCGCCGTGGGTGTCAAAAGATTTGTTTTTTTGATACGCCGGCAGACGTCGGAAATAATTTCGTCCTGTAACTCTGACATTAATTGTATCATACTGTCGGGGAGCTTGTCAAGCTGTGCGGGGGTAAGAGCCATTAAGCCTCACCGTCCTCAAAGCCTAAATCCACTGACTCAATGCCCTTGACCTCATCAAGGATTTTTTTAGCGTCCTCCTCGGTATCGCCGTAATATTTTACTCTAAATTCCCACGGAGCCTTAACGCCGTCCCTGACCTCCTGCAAGTCCTGCAAACGCTCGGCGGTGTCGTCGATTATCACGGAGCGGTCGAAATCTATCTCGATCTCGGCGTTCTCCGCGATATCCGCGCCCATGAGATTTTTCCCGATGTGGATCACGCTCCGCACAAGGGACAGCAGGAACTGCTCCACAGCCGCGTAGTGCTTGTCGGCGTTCTGGATCAGGTCCTGCTTATCGCCCGTGTACTGCGTCGCGGTGACAACCGTACCGCCGTTGAATTGGTAGTGCTTGTTTCCCAGACCGCACTTGAAGGACAGATAATCCAGCGCGGACTGCACTCCTTTTGTGTTATCGTCCACGCGGAGGGCGGGATTAAATTCCTGTATAAACTTTTTGCCGTCGCTCTGGTTTTCTTCGGGAAAGCTGATAAAGGTAAAAAGCTGCTGATGTACGTCATCGGGGGCGATCTCCGCCCCGTCCTCGGTAACCTCAACAAGCGATTTTTCCATAAAGATTTTTTTCTGACCGAGAAAAAAATCGGAGCAGAAATTGTTAAAACAAAGGTCAATGGCTTTCAGCGCGTCGATCGCGCCGTGGATAATGGATACGCCCAAACCGTTGTTGTCCTCCGCATTGTTATCAATATTCGGCATAAAGATCGCAAACCAAGGCACGGGCGAACTTGTGGCAAATCTGCGTATCATATTTGACGGCAGAGCTTCCTCAACAAGCTGATCGTTTTCCGCAAGAAAGCGGCGGTTTTCTATCACATAGCAGCCGTTACCGTCAAGGGTATGTATCTCCAAGAGTAAATACTTTTTGCCTTTTTCGGTTGTCGAGGAAGCGAACGCCGCCTCGGTGATCCTGTCGTTATCCACGGTCAGCGGTATAATGTAGTCCGCGGACAGATAATTAAAATCAAGAGCCGCGTCCGGGGAAATATCCACAGTCAGATCGCTGCCGCTTCCCACAAGCTTAATTCCCGACGCGTGGATCGTGACCGCTCCCGTTCCCGTGGCAAACGCACGCTCTATCAGACGGTTGCCCTTTGTCCAGAAGCTGTTCGCGCCGAGGATACCCTCGGTCTCGCGCCGCCCCTGCACAAAAATATTGGTCTGCTCGTCGGAAATTTTTATGTGGGTCTTGCTGTTGAGCAGGATCGAAGCCCAGTCCTCGCAGACCTTTTTACCCATTTTAAGGGTGTAGAGATCGCGTTCGATTTTTTTCTTTCCGTTGCTGTAGCTGAACCGGTGAAACGGTTTACAGTACCCGCGCCACCAATCAAGCCATACGTCGATTTTGCTGTAGTATTTATCCGAAATACTGTAGCCGAGATTTTCGTTTATCCATGCAATAAGCTGCTTGTTCAAATTCTCACCGCCTAACTTTTATCAAAAATATTGAACAGCCTGATAAAGCGGCTGAAGCTGTATTCCAGCGCGTCGGACGTGTCAATATCAAACGTACCGTCGTCAAGCCGCACGTCCTTTGTTTTCTCTTTAGCGTCCCATGCTTGCGATGACAAGCTGTCGATAACGTTCAGGCAGTCCTCGTGTACAAAAAAACGTCCCTGGGTCATCAGACCGTTAAGCGCGTATATCCTGTCGTTTATCAAGCCTTTCCAGCAATCGCGCACAACGACCGGAATATTAGCGCGGATAAACGCAAGCCGTATGCCGTTTATGAGCTCCTGCGAAGCGTTATCGCAGTCAATATACTGTATCCGCGCATTTGGGTACAATGCCTGAACGTACCTGAAAAACGTTATCAGCTCGCGGTTGATACGGTCGGGGTCGATCGTACCCTTGCCTTCGCCCATTTTGTAGTCGGCGATAACGCCGAGCGCCTGATAATTTCCGATAACAGCCGAAGCGACAAAGGTCACTTTAGACTTGTTTCCGCCGAAGTCCACGCCGATAGAAATAAACTTCACGCCGCTGTATTTTTTCGATACGATAAATCTGTCGGGGTTATCCGCGAACTGCCGGAACACCAAACCCTCCGCGGCACAGCGGTCGCCCTTGATGTACCGTCTGTATTCTACAGACTGCGGATTAAAGCGCGAAATAAAAACCGATCGGTTCTTATCGGAAATATTGATATTATCAAAAATAGTAAAATGCCCGTAATTATAGCCGCCGAGAAGCGTACCGTCCGCGTCCTTTTTTGCAAATTCGTCGATGTACTTTTTATAGATCGGAGCAAAAGGACTGCCAGGGTTTAGATCCCAGAACACTTTTTGCCTTTTTGCCGCACCCTGACGGTTAAATGCTTCCGTGATCGTATTTTCGTGATGCAAGTCGATCTCGGTAGCGATCCACATTCCGATAGATGCGCCGCGGAATTTTGTATAGCTGTTGGATTTACCGCCGCCTACAAACATTACAATTTTTTTCTTGCCGCCGGTAAACGTCCCCTTGATTATGAGCGCGTCGTTGCCGTCGTGCTTTCCCCATCTGCACTGACCGCGGAAATAATGCTCTATACCAAAGCCGTTGCAGTCGCCGATGATAAGCTTTGCGGTAGCGGCGGTGGAAGCCGTCGCAAGGTGCAGCTTGTCGGGGGTATCCCGCAACTCCTTGCAGAACGCGATCACGTTGTCAACGGTTTTTCCGGCACGCACCGCGCCCTCTGCAACGTTATAGGTACAGTCGCGGCAGCGGCGGATATACTCTTTATGCTTTTCGGAAAAATTGTAGGGGATAGTTTTTTTAGCTATTATCGCCATAAAGCCCCTCCTCTATCGCCGAGACGTCCTCGACCTCGGTGTCGCCCACAGGCTTGTCGCTGTACTTTCCGGGCAGCCTGTTTTTAAGCAGGAACTGCAATGCCGTGACATTCGGCAAAGCCTTTACACGCTTGGTTTTAACGGACTTTTTCCCGCCCCTGAAGGACACTTCCTTTTCGGTATGAGTCCCGCCCACCGCCGCACCGATGAGAGCCGCTTCCGCTTCCGCGTTTATCAGATCGGCGTTCTCGGCAAGAAATTTTGCCACGTCCTTACGGCGCGCTGCAAAGTCTTTCATCATTTGGGTTCGCTTCTTTTTATCGGGTTCGGAGAGGAGAGCATTAATAAGATCGGCAGCTGTCTGGCCGCCGATCTCGCTTTCGTCTTGGGGATTTTCGGCGGACTTTATAGCCTCCGCCAGAGCTCTGATATTTGATTTTTCAACGGGGTTCATTTTATCACCTCACAGCGTATATAAGTTAATTTGTGGGGGATCTCCAAAGGGACAACCTCCCGTGGGAGGGGGAGGCTCTCTCGAAAACCAAGAGGGACGCTGAGCCGACCTCCCCCTCCCCCTCGCGGTTTTCCCTCTGGACTCTCTTTCCCCTCGCCCTTTCCCCTCCCGGCTCACGCTATACAGGGTAAATAAAGCAATTTTGATTTTCGCCGGATAGCGTAGCAGGGGTGGGAGAGGGTCAAGGAAAGAGGGAGCAACGAGGGGGAAAACCATAAGGGAGAGGGAGGGGGCGTGCGAGCGTCCCTTAAAGCTCAATGAGCCACCTCCCTCTCCATTGTGGTTGTCCCCCTCGTTCGGTTCCCCGCAAACCGAATAAAAACGCATTCTAAGGCGTTTTTGCTTCGAGGGGTATAGCTTCACGGAAAATTTATTAAAACGCCGCTATAACGCCTTTTAACGGCTGTTTAACGGTATCTCCCGTCATGCCCGGAATTTCAGGCGCGCTTCGCCATTCGGCGCGGAAAATTTTCCGTCCGCGAAACATCATTATGTAACCGAAAATCCGAACAGGGGAACGTATCAACCCTGCCCGATCATTCCGGTATTTTCTC
>CAJUHS010000052.1 GCA_910586535.1 uncultured Oscillospiraceae bacterium | reverse complement strand
TGCTTAATCCTGACGGAACTGTCACAATAGACGGCACAACATATTATCCAAAAGATTTTATTGACTGGGATAAATTTAAGGATCCTGCTATTATTGATTTACTTAATCAGATATTGGATGCTATTGATAATGCTTATGTTGTTGAGGATAGTGTTCCTGATTCTATTCCTGGTGATGTTGCCGTTGAAGTTCCTGCTGAACTTTCGGACTTTACAACTCCTGGTATAGCAAACGTTTTTCCGTTTTGCTTACCTTGGGATTTTGTTCGTGGTATGCACCTTTTAAAGTCAGAACCGGAAGTACCGCATTTTGAAACAGAAATAAAAATACCTGCATTTTTAAATGTTCCTGAACAAAAATGGAAAATTGAGATAGATTTTAAAGAGTTTGAACCACTCGCAAGAATAACAAGGTGGTGTTCTCTTTTATCGTTTGTTTATGTTCTTATTCTTATAACACCTAAGATTTGCAAGGGGGCGGGATAATGGATTTTTTAAACGGTCTTGGTGAAAGTGTCTCCAGTCTGTGGGAAAAAATTATTGATTATCTTCCCGAGTGTCCTATAAGATTTATACATACAATACCCGAGGTCGAAAAGTACCTTGGTATGGTTAACTGGTTTATACCTATTGATTCTATGATTTCATTAACTATTGGTTGGCTTTCCGCTATAGGTATTTATTATGGATATCAAATAATTTTGCGTTGGGTCAAAGCAATAGAATAAAGAAAGGAAAATTTATTATGTCAAAATTTTTGGAATTTGTCGCGTTTCTCAATTCCGTTTTTTACGGTGATCGTTGGTTTATAGCATGGGGTGTTGTTATGCTTCTCTTTGTGCCCGTTGTTATTAAGGAATTACCTAAGCTTATCAAATCAATAAAAGAAGCAAAAAAGCGTGGCAACAGTAAATAAAAAAATTTGAAAAATAAGAAAAAAGGAGGAAAAAATTTTGCGGGAAACCGCAGCGTAGCGGAGGAGGGACCCGCAAAATTTTTTCCTCCTTTTTTTTATAAACAATATTATTAAGTGAGGTTTTACAATGAAAATTAATGTTGATGAAATTATGGAAATGACTTTGAGCGATCTTACACTTGAACAATTTGTTTTTTTAGCTCTTACGCTTTTAATTTGTACTGCATTTGCTGTAATTGTCTTTATTATGATTTTGCAAATTATAGGAATGCTTATTGACCTTGTATTTTATCTTGTGTGCAAGGACAAACGTCATGGCGGTTGGTGGTTCAAACGCGATCTTTGCCGTTATATAGGAGCATTGAAGCACCAAACTATAAAAGCATCGTCTGAGAAAGCATATTATTTATACTATAACCGTTTAGTTGGTGCTGTCGAAGCTTTATTTAGATTTGGGCTTATTAATAATGATCTTTATTTAAAGCTTGCTGCTAAAGGTATTCCAAGTTATTATGATTTGAAAAAGGAGCGTGAATCTGATGAAAACAAATCAACCAAAGAATGTCCAGAAATCGATACGGATAAGTGAGGACGTATTAAAGTACATAGAGAAGCAAGAGGGAAACGGCTTCAATGAGAAGCTGTGCAACATGGTTCTTTACTGTATGGAGCATGAAGCCGATATCAGGAAAAAAGTATCTGCCGCAGAAAAACGGCTTGAATTTGTTGAAAACCAAATTCGCGAAAGACATAATATTCTTGACAAGATTGAATCTATATCACGTTTTGTAGATTCTTGTATGCATAATGTAATACAATAGATCCTCCAGGAAACGAGCTGCAGCATAAAGAATGAGTTACAAATAAAATGCAATTCATTCTTGCTGCAGCTGCGGCGCGATCGGAACTCCTCATGAAAAAATTTGAATTACAAAGGCAGGTAAAAATAATGAGTGATATACCTACAAGGTGTGTAGACCCTGTTGTAAAATCGTGTATCAATTGCCGTTACGGTCACAATGTTTATCCTGATTGGGTAGAAACATTAGAGGATTTAAGTTGGTGTACAATTGAAACATACTGTATTTACGGTTTTGACCGAGGCAGACCAGAAGATGAACCGACATATGAAGAATTTAAGGAATTTGAGAAAAGACTTAATAAATTATATAAAAAATAAATGTAATTCAAAATAGCGTTCCCGGGAATCGAGCTGCAGCGAGAAATGAATTACAAAAATTTTTTTAGAAAAGCAAAAGCAGGGATTTTTTAGCTTGGGGCAGAACAGTAACACGCCCCACCAAATTATTATTGATAGGGTAGTGAAGTCGCGCAGAATAGGGAAAAGGTCATTAAAAATCTATGTAGGAATTTTTGAAATTCCTACGGGAAATGGTGGTTTATGGATAGTAAGGTTTTATCAAGATACAAGATATTCTCAGAGCTTACGGAGGAAAAAGCTGCAGAGTGGTTCGACTATAGCCAGCATAAATTTATCAACCATATTGATACATTGTACTATGTTGTGTATCCTGCAATAGGGGAGTGGCGCACAAACGACATGAAGCTGAACTTCTGCGGATTCCTTAGAAGCGTTAAAGAAGCTGCCGAGAGCTGCGGCGATTCTCAGGACGTATTTGAATATATAGCGGAGGGGATAGAAGTAAGACCGTTTTTCGGGTTTGGGTTCTATGCACTGCATTTCGGCAAGCAGGACTTTTTTGATGTGTTTGTAGCTGAAAGTCCTCCGAATAAAGATACGCCGCCTGTGTTTGTTCAGCTTCGCAGCAATTACCTTTGGATAAAAGGCGCGAAAGAATCCTTTGATGAATCGGTGGATATTATCGGACGGATCCTCGACAGCTTCGGAATAAAAATTGAACGTATACAGGAAAACCGTATTGACTACGCATATCATACAAACTACATTCAGGATCTGCTGAACTTTTTCCCCGAACGTCATTTAAAGGATATGCAGATATCGGATTTTGAACGGTGGCACAAAGAGGGAGATTTTGCGTTTGATGACATTTATTGCGATTACTTCACGCTTGGCAGACGAAAAAGCAACAATGTTTTCGTAAGGTGCTATAACAAGTCAAAAGAGGTCATAGAGCTTGGCTATAAGCAGTTCTTTGTAAATATCTGGTATGACTGCGGTCTGATAAGTCAGTATGACAAGTTTCTGCTTGAAAAAGCTTTTGTATACGGAAAATATGACGCTGTTCAAAAGGCACGGTGCGCATGGTATATGTGCTACGGAGAAAATCCTGCAATAAAGCTTGAAATATTGCAGCTTAACGAAAATCCCGACACTCCCGCTCGGAGCTATAAGAAGCTTGCCGATCAAGTTGTGCCCGATCTGACTATTGTTTGTAACTTTGAGTTTCAAACGAAGCGAAAATATTATGACAGGCTGGATATACCGCTGGTAACAACGGAAACAGGAGCAAAGCAGGGTATTTACAATATTTTTGAGTGCTACCAGACTATTCTTGATAAGCTAACGTGTAATGGCGATTATGAGAAAAATGGCTGTATCAAGTTTATTAAGTATAAGGGGGATTGGGCGGAAGTCCAACGGCTTAAACGTCCGATCGCGAGCTGGTGGAAGCTCCTGCAGAACTGCAAGCCCTATGAGCTCGGCAGCGATCTTAATTTTGAGATTCTGCGTAAGTACCAGATATCCCTTGATGCCGAACGTCGTAAAAACTGCGCGTTGTCGGGAATAGCTTCAAACGTTGCATACTATAAAAAAGCTAAAGATTCACCGTTTGAGAACGATCTTTATGATCTTGTATCAAGTCTGAATGATAACGATCTGAGATACTACAACCGAAACAAGATTAAAAAGTATAACGAACTTAAAAAGAAAGGTCTGATCGTAGATGAAGAAACGCTGTAAGGAAATGTTAGAGGGTACCGTTGAGATAATAGGCGTTGATACCTCCGCGCTTCCTGCTAAGAAATCATCATTAAAGGAAACGAAAAAGAACTTTGAAACTCTTATGCAGCCCTGCGGTGTTCTGGAAGCCGATTTCGCGCTGCAGCAGCAGTTTAAAACTTATTCCTGCAAGCAGCTTGAAACAGTCACCAATCGGATCATGCAGTGTGTTTACAATGTTACCTCGAATTTCCTTGAAATAGGTTTCCGTCTTTATGAATGCGAACGTTATAAATACTATTCCGAAGCGGGCTATGACAGCGTTTGTGATTACGCTCTGTCGGAGCTGGGATTTAAGAAATCCTCCACACGCAATTTTATAAGGGTTTATGAACGGTTCTGTGATCATGACATTGTTAAGAATGCTTTTAAATCTGAAAAATATGAAATCGCGCGCGGAAACTATATTATTCTCCAGCAGTACAAAAATTTTTCCTACAGTCAGCTTACGGAGCTGCTCTCGCTTTCCGATCCTCAGATAGAGGCTATAGCACCTGCCCCCGAAGATACTGTTAAGGATATCCGAAGCAAAAAGCAGGAATTTTATGAATCAGCTGAAAAATGGCTTCATGATTCTATCATTGAAGCCGTTGGGGGAAAGCTCGGCTTTAAAAAACAGATTTATGAACACTATCAAGAAAATAAGTCCGTCGGTAAGCTTGCGACCTTAATAGCAGAGCATATGCTAAAAATAAAAAGCGGCGGTGTCATTTTTGAGGACGGAAGCTACTGCCGGTTCAACCGATCAAGGATAACTTTTTTCCATAAGCTGTACTATCCCGAAGATAAAATTATGAGATGGTACGACATAGCCGAAAAGGTTGTAAGCTACATAAACAATGA
Organism: uncultured Oscillospiraceae bacterium; assembly: GCA_910586535.1. GTDB lineage: Bacteria > Bacillota > Clostridia > Oscillospirales > Ruminococcaceae > RGIG8773. The sequence goes on along the minus strand of CAJUHS010000052.1, from coordinate 696 downwards.
TACTTTTTTAGCTGAACAGGTTCATATTGACGAGATCGCGGAGGAGCTCGCCGATGAAATTGTAGTTACTGCTCCGAAAAATGATATTGAGCGTTCCGATGAGCAGCGACCTTACAAGATAGAACTCTATAAGGACGATATTGATATCATACTGAAAAGCCTGAGGGCTGCCAACGTTCCGCAGGATACCTACGAAAGAATTTACGAAACTATCGGAAAGGCTGATCTGAATTGAAACAGAAAGAAATCTTTATGGCATACATAAACAATAACCGCGACAGGCTTCAAGAGGACGTTCGGCAGCTGCAGCAGCGGTTACGGTATCGGAACGCTGACGCGGTGGACTGTCTGGAGCTTTCTTTGGCTCTGGAACGTCTGAATGCTTTTGAGGATTTCTCAAAGTCGGCTATGGCTATACTTAAACTGTCCGTGCCTGATCCTGTGACTTATGTCAGCATTGATTCGAGTTATGCTAAAAAGCGCGTGGAACGTGAACGGAGTAAAGGAAAGTGAGGTGTAGAAAATGAAAGCAAAAGTACGCAGGAAAATGTTGAAAACCATTAAGGCGGACTGGGTAAACCTTTGTATGTACGGGTTAGAGCCTGTTTGGGTCTCTTTAAAAGCTGTATCTAATTTCGCTAAATAAAAGTTTTGCGAAATTAGAACAAATAAGTTAGCGGGGGCTTATGCTCCCGC
>CAJUHS010000051.1:4153-6118 GCA_910586535.1 uncultured Oscillospiraceae bacterium | reverse complement strand
CATCTGCGTGATAGTTCGTAAGGTTTGTCGGCTAAACAAGCCTTACGAGTGGGTGCATTTTATTATTTCTGTTATAATATCATAATTTTACCAGTTTGTCAATAGGTATTTTTGGCAAACTGATATTTGTTTAAAAAATATTTAAATTTTGTTTTAATTTAATATGTCTGCATAACGGAAAACAGCGGAACAGTTCTGTTTTCCGTTATTTTTTTATTTTACAACGCTATACCCGTAAGCAGCAGATCCATTGTTTTTCTTTTCTGCTTATCCAAAACATGAGCATAACGGTCAAGTGTGAAGTTTACGCTTGCGTGTCCGAGTATCACACTCAAGGTTTTAACATCAACGCCTTTTTCAACGGCTCTTGTTGCAAAGGTGTGACGGAGTGAATGAAAATTAGCGTCCGCTATTCCTGCTGCCTTAATGATACGTTTGAAGGTTTCTTGCAAAGTCTTAGGCTCGGCAGGACCGCCAAATGCGGATTGCAGAACATAATCGTCATTATAAACAGACTTATGGGTAATACGGCTTATCTTTGCATGATACAGCATAATTTCTCCGCAAAGCTCGTTATTGATAGGTATATCCCGAACAGATTTTTTGCTTTTCGGTGTTCCTACCACAAGCTCCGTTTTTACCGAACCGTCAATAGTAGGCAGACGGTTTACTGTACGCTTGATGTGTATTATTCCGTTTTTAAAGTCTATGTCCGACCACCTAAGTCCCAAAACCTCGCCAAGTCTGATACCGAGAGTAAGACTAAGGTATACACCGAATGCAAGTCTTTCCTTTGAACGTCTTAATTCTTCCATAAGCAGTCCCTGTTCGTAAACTGTAAGCACACGCATTTCGGGAGCTTCTTGTCTCGGAAGTTCAATAAATTCAGCATAATTTTTCTTTATCAGCTCAAGCTCAAGAGCTTTTTTCATTGACTTATGTATCATTCGACTAATATTTGATAATGTTTTGGGAGACAATCCCCCGCCTTTCAGACTTCCGCTGTCACTTTGAAAGTTAAAAAATCTTTGAAAAACGTCCGTATTAAGCTCTGACAGCTTGTACATACCTATCTGCGGCGCAATGTGTCCGTTTATATATCCGTAATAGGACACCGCTGTAGATTGCTTTACAGTACGCTTTGCATAGACTTCAAACCAATATTCAAGCCACGCTTTCAACGTCATTTCCGTACTTAGTTCAACATTGATAATAGTATTCATAATCTTTTTCTTTCCTTTCTTGTTCCGACACATTTTGCAGACATATAAATTATACCATTGCAGCCTTTGAGTTACAATTTTACCGCATTTGAATTTATCGCTTTACTATAATATCATAGACACGTCTACATATCAATTGGCAAAACGAACAAAAAGAGACACGTCTATATGTCAATAATACATATAGACGTGTCTTATGAATTGTAGTATACTAATATTGAGGTGATCATATTGTACAATGAAAAAGCCAAAATCAGCACAATGAAATACATGAAAGAAAATCGTGACAAGCTTACGCTTAATCTCCCCAAGGGAGATAAGGAAAGATATAGGAAGTTTGCGGAAAGCCAAGGCAAAACTCTTACTTCTCTGATTTGTGAACTACTGGAAAAGGAAATACTGGAAAAAACTGAAAATGACGTAAAAGCGAAATAATTTCGATGGCAAGCCTATCAAAACTCACTTTTCTTGATAGGCTTCATTCTATTTGTTTCCGGATCATAAAAATATTTTGTCATATCAACATCATCAATAATAGGATTTATTAATTTTACTTCGTGATTTTTTATAAAATAGTCAAATTTAGGTAAATCAGATTCGAACAAATGTACACCATTCAAATCTGCACCACTCAAATCTGCACCATTCAAATATGCACCAATCAAATATGCACCAATCAAATATGCACCATTCAAATATGCACCACTCAAATCTGCACCAATCAAATGTGCACCACTCAAAT
>CAJUHS010000051.1:0-4053 GCA_910586535.1 uncultured Oscillospiraceae bacterium | reverse complement strand
CCATTCAAATATGCACCACTCAAATCTGCACCAATCAAATGTGCACCACTCAAATCTGCACCACTCAAATCTGCACCAATCAAATATGCACCATTCAAATATGCACCACTCAAATCTGCACCAATCAAATGTGCACCACTCAAATATGCATCACTCAAATCTGCTTCACTCAAATTTTGCCAAAAGCACAAATTCACATCCATATTAAAATTACGTATAAAAAAAGACTCAATAGTATGTATATAAATTTCATTCTTATCTGTTATATTGCAGTTATTAAAATCAATCGAAGTAAGAAACCAAGTAAGATTTCTAAATGCAACTGCAACTTGTTTCGGCAACAAGAAATTTTCTTTTAAATTATAATTCGTATTTTGAGTCATCATTTTCCATAAAAGCTGCTCCTGCATTCCTTTGTAGTAACTATCAATAAAGCAACCCCGCCACTCGCTGTAACTTTTTGCTTCTTCAATATTTTCATCTTTTGTCTTTCTTGACTTTATTAGCTCTACAAAATACTGCATAATATCATATGGAATCTTTTTGTATCTGAAAGCCTGAAAGATATTTTTCCACATATCTTCAACGCTTTCATCGGACATATCTGTCAAAGTATTGGCGAAATAATCCTCATACAGCTTTACAGCAGTAAAATACTCTCCTACGGTCTTATGTGCAAACTCTATACCCTCAGATTTTTTTGAAACAAAATGAAAAACGGCATAATACCGGTCAGTTTCAGGTTGAATATCAGCTTCTGTTGTATTGCAGATTTTTGCAGTCATAGCCTTTGCCGCATTAACAAGATCATTACCCAGAGCGGATTCTAATGTATTATTTAAAAACATTTGGAAAGCAAGTTCTTTTGTATACTGCCAATTTATATCAAACTGCCTTTTATCCGATTCTGTCAGCTCACTGCTGCGGTTTCTTCGACTGTGTTCCCGCCCTCCAATATTTTTAAATGCTGTGTCATAAATTCCTGCAACACTGTTGTGCTCTTCAATATCAATTTCACTGACACAGCAGATATACAAAATAATCGGTATACAGAAAATTTCTTTTCTTTTATCGTAATCTTTCAATTTGTTGTACTTACTTAAAAATTCGGTACACCAGTTCTCTTTGCACTTATGTACTTGAACATAAGATTCGCACCACTCCTTAATCTGTATATTTGTCCAAATAATGGTTTCAATTGTCAAATCATATGTAGCTTCTACCTCGTTGAAATATCCCTCATAATTACGCGAAGTTATTAATATTTTAACACCATTAGGAATATTATCCGTTAAATCTTCAATAAAAGCCTTTCCGTCAAAGCCTTGCTGCAAAACGCAAACTTCGTCTAATCCGTCAAGAATAAGAACCGTACCCTTATATAGCTTTTCATCAGAACATTCGTAAATTTCCTTTACAGATTCCCAAGCTCTTTTATGGTTTAATTTGTCTGCATATTTACGCAATGCAACAGCGTGACACTTATCCCCTAATATATTTTCGGAAATTATATACGATGTAAAGCTGCTTTTTCCCACGCCTGCCTTACCGTAGAGCAGAAAAACTGATGAATTGGCATATGTGTATTCATCAGCGTTTATGTTTGACGAATTGCGCCACGTTTTTAATTTCTCTTCTAATGTAATACGGTCATTTTCTAAGCTTGGTTTAATAAACACTTTTTTCAATGATGCCGCATTATTATCATCAACTTCTTTTTCCATAAACAGTGCTTTGGTGTAAATTGTATTATATTCTTCATTATCATCTGCAATCGTTAAATTGCGGGTCTGTACAGTATCAGAAGAAGATGATACTGCGACTTCAATATTCTTAACAGTAGTCAGTACTTGTTTAACATTTTCATTTGTTTCTAATGCTGTTCCTTTAATCCCTGTTGTATCTTTTAGTAATTTTAATGTTGGTTTTTCTATTTTTGTAAACTCATATATATTATCATACAACGAAGTTATAATTGTACGTATGAGCTTTTCAAAAGCTTCATAGTCTTTTCCTATTTTCTTAGAGTCTCCCCCATTTCCAAGTAATTTTTCAACTAACTCATCTTTTTTATCATAATATTCTATCAAATCATCTTCATGAAAACACTCGGCAAATGTACAATTAACCATTTCCTGCACATTGCTGTCAATATTTTCAGAATTTATTATTGCTGAAATTCCATTTTGTAATTTTTCTATGAATACTTTCTTACTGTCTTTACTTTTAAATATCAAACTATTGCTTAAATTATGTAAGATTCCCAAACCTTCTGCTGCACCACTAAAGCCTAATGCAGACAAAACGGTTTTTGTAATTTGTACCGCCATATTGATTTTGTTGACAGTCATATAACACACCCCATGATCATTAATAAATTTATTTAGCAGAATGAACATTCAAACGTTCAAAATACTAAATTTTCTATTATTGTACTATATAGCGCTAAAAATGTCAAGTAGTGTAAAAAACGGAGCGGTCACAGTACCGCTCCGTTCGATTGTCCCCAATGGGGATTACATCGCAAAATCGTCCTTGATTTCTTTTTCAGCCCCCCTATCCTCGGTTTACTTCTATTCCGACCATAAGTTCATTTGCAATATCCAAAAGCCATTGCTGACGTTTATCATCATTATCTGATTTGTTAACCAAGTTCATAAAATAAGTTTCATCAAATTCAATTTGTTCCTCAAATATAGTATTTCCCGTCGTTCTGTCGTCAATACAAAATGCCATTGTTTCTTTAAGTATTTCACCTTCAGAAACATTATTTTTGTGCCCCGTCAATATTTGATTCTTTAGTTTGCGGCAATTCACTAAGTTGATTTTCACAAAAATTTCTAAGAACAGAAATATCTTCGGTTGCAACCTCCCAAATTCTTTCAATATCCATTTCAAGATAATTATGGGCAAAAATATTTCTCATTCCGCGAATTTCTTTCCAAGGTATTTCTTTTTTAGTTTCTTCCTTGAATTTTTCCGAAAGATGTCCCGACAGTTCTCCTATTTGAAATTCTGCCATGCTTACAGCATTGCGAAAAATAACATCTGAAATAAATATTTCGTAACTGTTTCCAAATCTCGAAAAGCATTCATCAATCTGTTTGCAGTATTCCAAAATATGAGCAATAATGTTTCTATCTCTTTCATCAGATGTTATCATAAGCTATAAATCACCTTTCTGTCTGTTTCAAGTTCTTCAATAAATCTTTGATATAATGGATTACTACGGTTTCTATCAATTTGTGTCTCCGTAATCAAATCAACGTTTTTTTGAAAAGCTTCTTTTAAATCTTCATAAAACCCGAAAAATTTAAGTCCTCTTAGCTTTTCAGCATTAACGATTAAATCTATATCGCTTTCTTCTACAGCCTCGCCTCGGGCATATGAACCGAACAAATAAACCTTATCTATGTTATAGTTTTCTGCAATAGGTCGTATTTTTTCTGTAATTTCTTCCATTTTATATATACACATACCTATCACTCCTTAATAATACATTCAATACTTTCTTAATTCATTATATTACATTTTCATTTAAAAGTCAAGATAATGGTAAGATACATAAAAACCAAAAGCAGGACAACAACTGTCGACCTGCTTCCATTGTCCCCAGTGGGGAATTACCTCGCAAAATCGTCCTTGATTTCTTTTTCAGCCCCCTATCCTCGGTTTACTTCTATTCCGACCATAAGTTCATTTGCAATATCCAAAAGCCATTGCTGACGTTTATCATCATTATCGGATTTGTTAACCAAGTTCATAAAATAAGTTTCGTCAAATTCAATTCTTTGTTCAAAAATAGTTTTACTGTTTTGGGATATGTCATCAATGCAAAATTTCATCGACTCCTTAAGAATCTCTCCTTCCGCCGCTTTATACCTGTGATCTGTCAAGCGGAAATGAAGCCGCAAAAAAACGCCGTCATTGCTTAACCGATCATAGTTGTCAAATTTTGTCTTGACAAACTTAACGTTCGGATATTTTTCAAGTACTTTGTATATCTCTGTATCCTTTTTAAAGCTTTGTCCGATACAGTTACTCTGCTGCATT
>CAJUHS010000050.1 GCA_910586535.1 uncultured Oscillospiraceae bacterium | reverse complement strand
GATTATGACTCCATAATCTTTCGGGCTTTCTTGATTTGCTTCATTAGTATTAAACATTGTTTGTTCCCTTTTGTTTCTTATTATATACATAGCTAATAAAATAAACTTTTTCAACTAAACGTTCAAGCTGAAGAGACACCTCTAAACCGCTAATTTCCCAAAAACTTATAAACTGTTTTATATAACTATAGCAATCCATAAAAATAACCTTTTGTATAGGCAAGGTCTCTCCGCCTGCAGAATAAATAATATGTTCAAAAAATACAAGACGGCAAAACCATTTCCTACGAATTTTATCAGTTTATTTTTATGTACCGCTATAAATCTATATTTTCAATCCATTTTTGAATTGTATTTTTAGAATTATCGCTCCCGAAGCGTTTCCCCTCAAGCCAAGAAACGGAATCATCGCAAAGTGGTTGAAGATTATCCGCGCTTGAACCTATGCTGCTACTGTGAGAAGTACAGAACGGCACAATGGTTTTGTTGGAAAAATCATAGCTTTCCAAAAAAGTATAAATAATTTTCGGAGCCTGACCGTGCCATATTGGATAGCCCAAAATTATTGTGTCATAACTGTCCATATTATCTACGCTGCCCGAAATTGCAGGACGTGCTTGGGGATCGTTTTGCTCACGGTCGGCGCGGCAGTCAGTATAGTACGCAAGGTCGTCCTCAGTGTAAGGTATTTCAGGCTGAATTTCGTAAATATCTGCGCCAAGGATTTCCGCAGCATACCCCGCAAATTGCTTTGTCGTACCCGTGCAGGAAAAATACACAACAAGAGTTTTATTATCCATATTTACCTCCGTATTTTCGGACGTTCCCGTTTCATTTTTAGTTACGGTTCTATGCATATTATTTACCGTTTCTGATATTACTGTCTGCGTTTCCTCATTCGGCATATTCCCGCAGGCAGACATTGTAACAAACATTACAAAAGAAAATATTGCGCTAATAATGTTTTTCATTCGCCATTGCTCCTTTCCATAATTTTTAGCAGATATGCCATATTCTTTCCGAGATTTTTCATAGTTTCCATACCCTCAGCGTCGTTCATGACATCGTTAGGCAAACGTCCGTATGCAATGTTCCAGTAGGATGAGCCGACGATAAACATATCCTGCAAAAGGAAAAAGTGATTCATAGCGTCCACCGTATTAAGCGCACCTCCACGGCGTGCGGCGGCAACTGACGCTCCAACCTTATGTTTAAGCAGACTCTTGTTCATATCGCTGACAACCGCTGCTCGTTCCAGAAACGCCTGCATATTTGCGGAAACACTTGCCGCATATACGGGTGAACCTAAAATAATTCCATTTGCTGAAACCATTTTTTCAAACACTTCCCGAAAAATATCTTTTTTATGGACACAGTTTGCATGTCCTCCGCAAGCCCAGCAAGCCTTGCACGGCTCAATAACATTTCCCGAAAGTTGTATAAACTCCGTTTCAATACTCTCTTTTTCGAGCTCGGCGAACACCGTTTTTATCAGCACGGCGGTATTTCCGTCCTTTCGTGCGCTGCCGTTTATGCCAATAACCTTCATAGCAGTATCTCCTTAATACCAGTCGTGTTTTTCGCCGCGGTCAAGAGAATTGATTTTCTCCATTTCCTCGTTCGTAAGTTCAAAATCGAAAAGTTCAGTGTTTTCCTTGATGTGGTCAGGATTACTTGACCCCGGGATAACCACAATGCCCTTTTGCAAATTCCAGCGCAGAATTACCTGTGCGGAGGACTTGCCGTGCGCCGCCGCAATTTCGGAAATAACGCTGTTCCCCAAAAGTTCCTTTGTGTACCCTCTGCCGCCTAACGGATACCAGCCCTGTACAACAATGCCGAGGTCGTGAATGTAAGGTATAACATCGTTTTCCTGATAATAGGGGTGTATCTCGTTCTGCACAAGAGAGGGGACTGTGTCCACCTGCGGCAAAAAGTCCTCCAACTCCTCAATGTACCAGTTTGACAAGCCTATGGAGTGTATCTTTCCCTCCGCAGCAGCCTTTTCCATAGCCTTGTAAGCCTTTACATCGTCCTCGCCCGGGTGGTGCAAAAGCATCATATCAATGTATTCTATATCAAGCTTTTCAAGAGCCTGCTCTATCGCTGCCTCAGGGGCGGAAAACTGATTTGGGTACAGCTTTGTGATAACGAAAATATCCTCGCGGGGCACACCTGAATTTCGGACAGCCTCGCCAACGCTTTCCTCGTTGTGGTACATATATGCCGTGTCGATAAGCCGCACACCGTTTTCCAATGCCGCCGTCACGGATTGTACGCACTCGTCTCCCTCAAGACTATAGGTGCCCAATCCGTAAATGGGCATTTCATAGCCGCTGTTGAGGGTAACGGTTTTTGTCTCAAAATCGAATTCAATATTATTTTTCAAGGAATTTTCCTCCCCATTTTCGGACGTATTTTTCGTGTTTTGTGAAACTGTCGTTATAGAATTTTTTACAGCAGCCGCAGAAGCTGTTTCCGTATTCTGCTGCCCCGAATTTTCGCAGGCTGTAATAGTCAGAGCAAGCGAAAAGGTCAGCAAGGTAAATAAAAATTTTTTCATCTTATTTTTTCTCTCCCTCCGAAATTGTTTTCAGTATTTTTGCGGGAACACCGCCTACCACCGTCATCGGTGGAACGTCGCGAGTTACCACAGCGCCTGCCGCAACTACCGACCAGTCTCCAATAGTAACGCCCTGCAAAACAGTTGCGTTTGAGCCTATCCAGACACGTTTCCCGATTTTTATAGGAGCATAGTGGTTGACCCTGTTCATAGAGGGATACAGATCGTGATTTATTGTGGCAAGGACAACGTTGTGTCCAATAAGAGAACCGTCTCCTATCTCGATACCTCCTTGATCCTGAAAGTGACAGCCGGAATTTATAAAAACGTTCCTGCCAATTTTTATATTCTTGCCGAAATCTGTGTAAAACGGCGGAAACAGACGAAATTTATCATCAATTTTTCTGCCTGTTAGCCGCCCCATAATTTCACGAATTTCCTCGGGGGTATGGTACTGATTATTTAGTTCCATTCCAATTTTTATTGCCTCCTGAAAAAGTTCCTGAGCGTATTTGTCACGCTCCGCGTTTTCGGGCGGATTATCGCAGAAGCCTGCTATTACATCGCAAATCGTCAATGTTCACATCTCCTTTACTCAGCTTTTATTTTAAATAATCACTGAAAAACTGTTCCATTTTATCAAATGGAATAATGTTCGTCCTGTCATAAAGATCGGTGTGGACGGCGCCCGGAATAATAAGCAGTTCCTTGTTTTCGGGACAGGGATTGCCGTTCATCATATTTGCAAAAGCGTCTTTGCTGAAATAACAGGAGTGCGCCTTCTCGCCGTGTATAATAAGTACCGCACTGCGTACCTCATTGCTGTAGCGGAGAATAGGCTGATTTAAAAATGACATACAGCCGATCTTGTTCCAGCCGCCGTTGGAATTAAGGGAGCGTGAGTGGTATCCTCTTTCGGTTTTATAGTAAGCGTGATAATCTTTTACAAAGAAAGGCGCGTCCTCGGGAAGAGGGTCGACAACTCCGCCGCCAAGCTCATAGCTGCCGTTTTTGCAGTCGGCAATACGCTGTGCGTTCAGAGCCTGACGCTTTTCGTAACGAGCTGCTTCGCTGTCATCGTCATCGAAATAGCCGTTGGCATTTACTCTGCTCATATCGTACATTGTGGACGCAATAGTCGCCTTTACACGGGTGTCGATAGCGGCAGTATTAAGAGCAAGCCCTCCCCAGCCGCAAATACCGATTATGCCTATGCGTTTCGGATCGACATTTTCCTGCAACGACAGGAAGTCCACCGCCGCCTGAAAGTCCTCGGTATTTATGTCGGGAGAAGCCATATATCTCGGAGTGCCGCCGCTCTCTCCCGTAAAGGACGGGTCAAAGGCTATAGTTAGGAAACCGCGCTCTGCCATTGTTTGGGCGTAAAGTCCCGCAGACTGCTCCTTTACTGCGCCGAATGGTCCGCATACAGCGATTGCCGCAAATTTGCTGACCGAATTTTTCGGTACATACATATCTGCCGCCAGCGTTATGCCATAGCGGTTACGGAAAGTAATTTTGCTATGATTGACCTTTTCGCTTTTCGGAAAAGTCTTATCCCATTCGTTTGTAAGTTCGAGCCCTTCAATATTTGCCATAGTAACATCAACCTTTCTTTGCTTTATTTGCTGACTGATTTGCCGATTTTGTACACAAGAAAATCGAGATTGTCCACCCTTTTTTTGTTTTGGTGAATTTCTTCAAGCAGACGTTTTTTCATAGGCTTTATAAGTGCCAGAGCCTGCTCGTATTTCCCTGCAAGAATAAGTTCCGTACACCTTTCAGCCGTATCTCTGTCACAGCCCGCGTCGGAAAGATTTTGAAAAATAACGCTGTATCTATCGGACGCTTCAGCCATTTTAAACGCCTCCCTTTGGTTACGGTATTATTATAGCACGGTTTTGACAATATGTCTAATACCTGATTTTTATTTTGTATTATTCTTGGCGGGAATAATGCTTTGGTGTATAATTATAGTGAACAACATTGACAAAACCGTTCAAAAATGATATATTTATATAAGCATTATATATGCGAATTTTTGGGAAAGGAGGAATTTTTATGAATAAACAAATATTAAAACGTCTTTGGAGGGACATATATTTTTGATCTCTCCAGAAAGGAGGAAAAATGAATATTTTAAGAACAAGCTCTGAGGCAGAAATGATTGCGGAGTTTTTAAAAGCAGAGTATCGCTCCGAGAGGTTTTTCGAGCAAATAAAAGAAGCTATGGACAGACTGTCCTTGAATGAAAGCATAATATTATCCGCAAACACAAACAGCGTCTGCGAAAATACCGCAAGAAAAAAACTGCTGGGTAAATTTCGCGGGTACGGCTTGAACCGCGAATTATTTGAAAGGTTTCCCGCCGAAATAGAATGGAGCTTATGCAATTTTGTGAGCAGCGATCTGAAAAATATCAGATACATTAACTACAGCTATTGGAACGAATTGTCGCAGGGGACGAAGTCACCATTGACAGCCGCGCAGACAATTTTAAACGGAACGGAAATTTATGAGCAAAGCAACGAGGGCTTTGTTAAAGCCGCCGAATTTATAAAATGCGGCGGGAAATTTTTAAGACCGATATTTTTAACATCCGACTTTGAACGTTTTGTTATTGTTGAGGGACATTTAAGAATGACGGCTTTTGCATTGTCTCCCGAATCCTTTAATAATGTTGAATGCTTTGTCGGAAAATGCAGCGACGATGATTTGAAAAACTGGCTTTAACATCGCGGACAGCAAATCTGCGTGACGTGAACAACGTCCGCAGTTTTGTTTTTTAATAAATGATAGAACGGAGATAATTTTTATGGAACTGCGCACACTAAGATATTTTTTGGAAATCGCACGAGAGGAAAATATGACCCGCGCCTCGGAAAGCCTTCACGTTTCTCAACCGTCTCTTTCAAAGGAAATGAAAGCTTTGGAAAACGAGCTTGGAAAAAAGCTCTTTATCCGCAGAAACGGCGGGCTTAGCCTTACCGATGAGGGTATGCTCCTGCGAAAACGTGCCGAGGATATTATTGAAATGGCAGACAAAACCGTAGCGGAATTTTCTGCTTTGGACGAAATAAACGGAGGTGATATTTATATCGGCTGTGCTGAATCCTATCTTATAAAATATCTTGCACAGGCGGTAAAGGCTTTTACAGAAAAGTATCCTATGCTGCGATATCACCTTTCAAGCGGCAACACAGAACAGGTAGCGGAAAAGCTGGACAGAGGTCTGCTTGACCTGGCATTTATTGTGGAGCCTCCCGATCTTTCCAAGTACAACTATCTTGAAGTTCAGGGCACGGATGTGTGGGGCGTTATTATGCGGCAAGACAGTCCGCTGGCTGTAAAGAAAATAATTCGTGCGGAGGACTTATACGGTCTGCCGCTGATATGCTCCCGTCAGGCTATGCGTGTGGATATTCCACGATGGTGCGGTGAAAATGCAGAAAAGCTGAATTTTTCGGGTACGCTGAATCTATGTTATAACGGCTCTGTTTTTGTCCGCGAGGGGCTTGGCTATATGCTGACCTTTGACAAGCTTGCGGACACAAGCCCGGAGAGCGGATTGTGCTTTCGTCCTCTTGAACCTGTTCTAGAAACAAAAATGTATATCATCTGGAAAAAATATCAGGTCTTTTCACCCATTGCGGAATTGTTTGTTAAAGAATTATGCAATAGATTTTAGAGTGAAATTTTAATAGTATTATATGGGAAACTTACGTGCGATAATAAAAATCACTCAAACAGTTTTTGTCTGGATAAAAGCAATTTGCAGTAAATGCAATCTATACAATACTATAAAACTGACAGGTCATGATTATGTCATGACCTGTTTTCAGTATAACGCACCATAGAAAACAGGTCATTCATAATTTTTATAGAATGTTCAAGAGTTTCAATTTACTCAGCTTCAAAATAAAGTTTCATTTGTTAATTTTAATTTATTTGTCAAATAAGTAAA
>CAJUHS010000049.1 GCA_910586535.1 uncultured Oscillospiraceae bacterium | reverse complement strand
AAACCCTGCGGCGTACACCAACACATATTTTTTGATGATAAAAGAGCTTTGTTCATTCCGTGTCATTGTCCAGATCCATTTTTGCGCCGCAGTACTCACAATAAATAGAACGGTAATCTTCCCATTCGTGTTCTTCTCCGCACTCAGAACAAATAATAACCCCGCTTTCATCTTCAATCCAACAACCGTGCCTCTCAGGGCGAACATCAGCAGTCGGAATCTTGTCAACTGCCCATAAAATTTCCATTGCGGCATCTTCGGTAAGCGGAAGTTTGTTTATTTCCGAATATACCTCTCGACGTTCTATGTATTCTTTTTTATCCATTGTCAGCCCTCCTGTTCCAAGCTTCTAAAGCAGTCATTCTGTGATCTGTTATCGGCTTAATTACTCCCGAATTACTTAATTGGAATTCAACACTATACCGTTTTGGAAGCATAACGCCACATTTTACACAGGATATTTCAAATTCAAAACCTACAGATTGATTTCCACTTTTATTAGAAATAGTTTTGAATTGTGCTTCACTGCCGCAAAACGGACATGGTTTTAGTTTAATTTCGTTCATTCCGTCGCCTCCACTTTCTCAAACTCAATGACCCAGACCCAAGGATTAGCGTTCCAGCCGTATTTGCCGAGTTCGGATTTCTTGATCGTGCTGTTCCATACGTTTTCAAATTGGGTTACTGCGTCATCGTATAAATGACACTCATCATTCTCACCAATACAACACTGATTGCCATACCCATAATTTTCAAAGCAATCTTGACAATCTTCATATATGCCCTCTGCAACGATATCCCGAATTTTAATATCCTGCAACCGCTCCACCCTTACATCTGTAACACGCAAGAATATCCTTGCAGCCTTTCGGGGCATAAGCTTCAGGGACACCCACCGTATAATGTTTTTGAGCTTCTCCAAAGCATCGTCGAAAAAGTCGGCGCGGTATAAATAATTGTGCTTGTCCTCGCTCCACGTTTCCTGTACATAGAGATAATCACCAACTTGATACGGCGGTATTATCTCATAGTCATAAATGCTCTCATAAGGTGAGACTTTCATTTGGAAATTACCGTTATCCATTCGCTCGTATATTCCGTCAGCCTCTTTCGGAGGCTGCGGTTTTACTTTACGCCTTGTGACCGATTTATCATTTCGCAGTATCGCCCTAACCATTTCGTCGTTAAACGGGATAGGCTTTGCCGTTTGTAAAACTTCTGTACGGGTCATTTCAAATACCTCCAATGTGTAGGATTATAATAAACATACATTGAATAATCTGAAAGCCACCATAAATTTCTGTCATAAATTAATTTCTGTATGTTTCTAACCCATTTTCCATCGTCTACTTTTGTTTCTACAATTTTTGCTGTAGGCGGCATTTGTTCTTTAACAGAAATCCAATCAGTTTTTTTAAATGTCATTTTTCAAATCCTCCATAAAAATTATTTCAGAGCCATAGTAATCATCATCACCTAATACCCAAACCGGACAACTGCGTTTGTACGAGGTCTTATCAAGCCACCAACATACAACCGGTTCATAATCTTCATTAACTCCCGCTCTCCACGTTACAAAAGCTGTACCAACGTAAAAACTGTCCGACGGTTCAGGTTCCGTTTCTTCTACAAAAATAGCAATAGCCTCTTCTTTGGTGTAAATCTGAGCATTTGCTACAAACGAACCATCGCTGAAAGTATCAAAGTCAAATTTGCTTTTACCTTTCATATTCAGCCTCCCAAATCATATTTAGGCTCGTCGATAGCCTCGTACAACCTATCTAACGCCGCCCGCGCCTCGTCGTCCATTGCTCGTAATTCTCCTTTTTCGTGATCGTTACCTCCGTCCTCGGATTTTCCTTGTCGTAAAGCACCGCGCTCCCGTCCACAGAAGCCACGATATTCCTGTTATCGTCCGCAAGTATGCCCACCTCCACAAGCAGATCCTGAACCGCCTGTAAGTACCCCGCCAGATCGCCCTTAAACCGCCTGTTCAGATAGAAAACGCATTTCAGATTTACGGGACTGTCAATCGTACCGACAGCATTATGTATCGCTTTCAAAAACGGCATTGCCGCCTTTGTGTACCGCTCATATGCTTCGCTTGGCAAAAGCTTCGGATACCGTCCGCACATAACGATACGACCATGATTTTTCTTTGTTACGGGCGGTACGGGGATAGTAAATCTTACCTCATTTACAGAATTTATTACAGCATTTATAATCACGCTCATTTCAAAAATTCCTCCATTTCCCTAAATCGGTTTGCCGCCTCCGCTTTCCGCAGGGAATTTCCCGAAAATCTCACGGGATAGCAAACCTCTAAAACTCTTTCATACACCCGCTTGTATCGAATATCAGTACACGTCTGCATTTCCTGCAAATCAAGGTTTGTGGTAAGTATCATAGGCAGCCCCGACTGATAACGACCGTCTATAATGCTGTAGACCTTTTCAAGGGCAAAATCGGTATTCCTTTCCGCGCCCAAATCGTCAATAATAAGCAGTCTCGCACGGTTTAATTCAGCTATCATTTCCTCGTCAATGCCAAATCCCTTGGAAACGCCTAAAAGCTTTGCGAAGCTTGTCATAACAACGCTTATTCCTCTGTCAAGCAGCGCATTAGCAATGCACGTTGCAGAAAAAGTTTTGCCTGTACCAACGCCGCCGTACAGAAGCAAGCCCTGATTTTTCTTAGACCTTGTTTCAAAACGTTCGGCGTACCGCCTACACTGTACGTATGCCTTTTGGTTTTCCGCCGTGACCTTGTAGCATTCAAAGCTGTTCCTCAGCTGTTCGGAGGACATTCCGCTGACCGTTTTAAGCCGCTGACCCTCTGCAAAGCGTTCATGCCGTTCCCATTCCGCTTTTTCCTCTGCAAGTCGTTCCTGTCCGCATTTGCAAAGGCAGTATGGCGTGTACTCCCTACCGAGCATTGTTACACGACATTGTTTTGGGGTATGGCATTTACCGCACCAAAGCAATCCGTCCTCGGGATTTATGTAGTCCTCCTCATTTTGCGTTACGCCGCTTTCGGCTTTGCTCATAATGTTTTCAATGACACTTTCTGCCGATTTGATTTCAGACATGATTTACCTCCAATCCTTGTACGGGTTCTCGGGGTCGAAATCATTGTAATTATTAGCTTTTTCAACCGCCAGATCAACTACGCATTCATCTTCCCATCTCCGTCCGTTAAGCCACGTTGACGGAAGCGGTATATACTGTCCGTTATTTCTGTGCCATTGCTCGTCCGACTGTTTGTGACGTTCTATTGCTTCAAGCATATCGTTCAGAGTTTTTTCGTCGGGCTTAAGCTTTTGCCACGCTTTCAACGCCTTTTGTTTATCCGCCTTTTTGGGGTAAGCTTGCCAGAATCTGTTGAAATCTTCGTCAAGGGTCGTGGAGTGGCTCTTAATTCCTCCGGCTGTTTTTAAAACCGTTAAGCTCTCGCCTTGACTTTGGCAAACAGTTTCCGCACTGTCCGCCCCCTTTGAGGGGGTAGGGGGTGTTAATTCATAATCATTATCATTATCATACTCATTATCATTATCGGCTTTTTTGGGTTTTTCGGAAAACCCAGATAACCCAGTGGTTTTTTTGGGTTTTTGAGGACGACCGCCATTTTTACCGTTTTCGGCATTACGCTTGCAAGTGCTTTCCCATTTTTGAGTATCCTCGTCAATCATCTGTCTAAAGGCTTTAAACGTTTGATTGGCAACAGGCGAAAGCGTTTTAGGAATTTCATTGCTTTCCGAATAATCTATTAACGCAAACACAATGTCCTTGACATCATCAGCGGGTAAATCTTCAAGTAATTCTTTCCATTTGTGATAAAACACAAAGCTTTTCTTACCCGCCATTTTGCACCACTTCTGTTTCTCTTTCGGATTCAAGCCATTCAGCAGCAGATGCAATACAGTTGTTTTTATTGCAATCCCAATTTCCACTAAGTACACAAATGCTACATATAGATATAGGCATATTTACAATCTCTGTTGCCAATTCTTTGAGAGACAAGCTACGTAAGTATTCGTAATTAGACATTCTTGATACCCTCCTTATGCATATGCAAATACACAAATTTGCCCTTATTCCCCATATTATTGAGCAAGAAATCGTCCGCTTGTTCTTTCGACAAATGACGGTACAATACATCTTTTTCGTAGGAATATTCTCCCGCAGCTTCTTTTTCAGCAATGCGCCCCATTATTTCATCGGTGCGGTAATTTGCCTCGATCATATACAGATCGTAATCTCGCGCGGTTATTCCGTCAACCGTCCCGCTGTCGGTTATGTATAATGCCTTTTCATTGCCAATATACAGCCTATAGCCGCAGTTCGGAACATCATGGTATAACTTAACGGACGACA
The DNA here is from genome assembly GCA_910586535.1 of uncultured Oscillospiraceae bacterium. Lineage (GTDB taxonomy): Bacteria > Bacillota > Clostridia > Oscillospirales > Ruminococcaceae > RGIG8773. Next base: position 2,951 of record CAJUHS010000049.1, on the reverse strand, counting down.
CCTTACACGCGCCTAAATCATAAATCTGACCGCATTTAAACGGCAATATGTTTGACTTCTTAACGCCGCAGTCGAGCAGAGGGTTTATAAGCCATTCACAGCACCCGAAAAACAATGTGGGACGTACTTCGGCAAGTATCTTAATTGTCGTTTCGTTAAAATGATCTCCGTGAATGTGTGTCAAAAGAACAAGCTTCAATCCCTTGTACACGCTTTTAAGAGCTTTGAACGACACGCCGCAGTCAATAAGAATAAAATCGTTTATGACAACGGCGTTGCCCATACTTCCCGTGGAAATGATGTTATATGTCATCAAGGGTCATCTCTTTTGGCAGCTCCGTCTCTTTCGGAATTTCCGACGGTTCGTTCTGCTCAATAATTTGCGGCGGCTCTTTATTTTCTGCGGGTACTGTAAATATTTCGTCATCACTGTTTATGTCCGCTATAACCGCGTCTTTATCAAAAGCTGTTTGAATTTCGGGCAACATAATACCCCATTTGCTGATGATTTGCCGCAGCATGGTTTTCATTGCCATACCATCAAAATCCTTGTACCAAAAACTTGAATAAAGCCACTCATCGTCTTTATTGTACTTTCCTGCTTCATAGTCTGCAAAAGACACTTTAGGGTATTTACCATTTGTAGCTTCTTTACTGAATGCCGCACTGTATCTGTCAGCATAAGCAAGCATTTTTTCTTTGCTCCAATAAAGGACTTTTTCAAAGCCGTTCATATACTCAAACCGTGCGGCATATCCGACGGTTTTCAAGCTCGCGCGTCGCTCTTCGTCCTCTATCCAATTGCACACAAGTTCTTCCGAAAAGGCGTTGTAGCTTATCAGTTCGCCCTCTTTTACGGCGACAACATTAAGCCGTCTGTACTGACCCGTCCGCAAAGCAAGTTGAATATATCCTTTGTAGCCAAGTATAAACTGCGCGTCGGTAACGCCCGCTTTTTTATTTTTGAACGGAACGAGGTAGAACTGTCCCAGCTGCGGGGACGGCGAAAGATTAAGGCTTTCTCCGAGAAGCGCGCCCGCAAGTATTGTATTGGGCGTGCAGTCCTGCAATGCAGGGTTTACAGCGACCGCCGAAGTAATAGACGCAATAAAGCGTTTCGCCCTGTTCGGATCCCCGAGCGTGCGGTTGATAAGTCCAATGTATGTCGGCGTTGAAATTGCCGCAGAAAATTTAAGTTTATTGTTTGTCGCAATAGTGTTGCTCATATTTATACCCTCCATTATTCAAAAAATCTTTGAGTTCGCGCCATTTGCTTCGCGGTGCGGAAACTGTAATTGTGAACGTAGTTATGCAGCTGCTTTCTTCAACCGTCGGTGGCGTAATAACGGGTTCTTCGGGAACTGTAATAATTTCATCAACTGCCTTTTCGGCTTCTTTGGCTTGCTGTTCAAGCCGCTGCCTTTCGGCTTCCCGTTCTTTTTCTGCCTCAATAGCTTTGTAACGTTCAACTACGATTGTAATTGCTGATGATACGCTAAGCGAGTTCTTGTATTCCACAAGTATCTCCGTGCTGTGTTCCTGCGTTTCTATTAGGTTCAAATCGTCGGAAACACGGTCAATAAAAGCTTTTGCATTTTCTTTGAGTTTTTTAAGGCTGTCGGACAAGCCAACCTTTACGCCTGACATTTCAAAGGTTAGAAAATCAATATTGCGGCTCTGAGCGTATTCGATGAAATACTCTTTTACCTCCGCGGCTTTGCGTTCCTTAACGCCGTTTTCAACCTCTGAAATTTTGGCTTTTAATTCTTTATCAGCTTTTTCAAAAATGTCTGTAACACAATCCTTATAGATAGCTTCAAACTTTTCGTAAGGGGACATTATTTCTTTTTTGACTTCCTTGCGCCTTTTTTCATAATTCTCAAACTCATTGTTAAGGTCGGATCGTGCTTTCTTGACCGCCTTTACAGTTTCTTCCGTACACGCAAGGCTTAACGCGTCGTCAACTCTTGCGGTTACGTCTGCTTTTATCGTTTGCAGCTGCTCCACAATGATCGGCAGCTGCTTGACTTCAATTATTTCATTCATTGTTAGTCCTCCCTATCATATTTGTCGTATGAATCATATTCAGGCTCACAGTCGTCATCACGCTGTTTCTGCGGACAATTATCACAGTCATGGAAACACTGTTCCATGCGGTCATAAATGCAGCAGTCACCCATTGTCAACCGCCTCGCTTTCCGAACTGTTCGGAAATTCCGAACAGTTTAATTTTTGTTTCAATCTTTCAATGTCGCTTCTGAGAATGATGTTATCTGTTTCAATCGCCGAAATATTAGTAAGAAGTGCGGAGATTATCAACTCCGCTTCGTGTTCGTTTAATTTTAGCAGTATCATTTTAATTCCTCCGTATTTCTGTGCTTTTTAGCTAACATTTCCCCATATGCTCCGCATTCGTTAAGAGGAAGTTCCTCTATCACTTTTACCTCTGACGTTCTGACTTGGCCGTTGGTATTTTGAGGTAATACTATATTGTCAATTTTAGTTTCGACTTTGATAATAGCTAAATCGTCCCATGCTGCACCAAAGTCTAATGCCAAACTAAGCGTTGAAATATGTATTCCACTCCCGCAATCATTTGTAACGTCTTTGTCAATATTTGGTTCTGATTTGTATTCTCCTATAACATATTTAAAATCATTATCATAATTAGCGTAAAATTCGCTGTTGCGCTTTCTTACAGCTTTATAAAAAATTGCTTTTGCATTTGTATGCTTAATGCCGTAAAAATCCATAAACTCAAATATGGTTTTGGGCATAAACACCTCGCGAGCGTTTCCACTCAATTTTATTTTTCCTTGTATAAGTCTATTTACTACTTGAACATTGGCATTAGCCACGACGGAGCTGTTTTCCCACGCCACGACGGAGCTGTTTTCCCGCGCCACGACGGAGCTGTTTCCCCGCGCCACGACGGAGCTGTTTCCCCGCGC
>CAJUHS010000048.1 GCA_910586535.1 uncultured Oscillospiraceae bacterium | reverse complement strand
TAGCAGAGTTGGTGCAAAAATGCAAGACTTTTTTAGAAAAAAATTCGGGGAGGTGCGAATTTGGAATTTATTACGGTTGAAGATGTTGCAAAACTTAAAGGCTGTAGCTTGCAGTACATACAGAAGCTTATAAAAGACGGCAAGCTTGAATCCAAGACGGAACTCAATGAAAAGAACCGTCCTAAGTACCTTATTCCGATATCCGCTCTCCCCGACGACATCAAAGCAAAATATTATACGCAGATTCGGGGCGAGGAAAACGCTCCGCCCGAATTAAAAAAGCCAGCAGCTGAAACGCCGTTAAAAGATCGTTTGAAGAATATTCCGAGGCGGAACGAAACGAAATAACCCGTTGGGTGAAAATCCATGAGGAATGGCAGGCTCTGCGATCTCGGTATTCCAAAAAAAACCGAGTTTGACCCGCTCTATTGTTCAAAGGTCAAAATAGAACAGCCTGACATCGCCATATCTCCCGATATTTTGTACAAAAAGCTTGCAGCTTACCGAGATCAGAACCTTGACGGACTCCTTGACGGGCGCGGAGGTTGGAACAGGAACAATTTCAACATCAACGAAAAGGTCTGGAAAGCTTTTCTCTGGTTCTATCTGGACGAACGTCAGCCGCTTATATCCGAATGTTACAGAAATGTATGCGATTGGACGGCTGAATTTTATCCCGAACTTTTAGACTGTATGCCGACCGAAAGAAGTTTCAGGCGGCACGTTAAATCCGATATCGACCTATATGTCAAAACATACAAGCGTGAGGGCGAAAAGGCTTTGCAGGACAGATGTGCGCCGTATGTGGAGCGATTATACGATAATATTCATGCCAATAGCGCGTGGATCGCGGACAATCACACGCTTGACGTTATTTCTTTCGATGGTAAAACAAATCACAGACTTTATATCACGGCGTTTCAGGACGCTAAAAGCGGCGTTATTGTCGGTTTTAATATTACGGAAAATCCCTCGTCGCAGTCTACTATTCTCGCCCTGCGAATGGCTATAATGCGGTTCGGAATCCCCGACCTGATCTATCTTGATAACGGATCGGAGTTCGCGAATTATGATATCGGCGGTCGCGGATACCGTGCAAAGCATAAATCTACGGACGAGCCTATCCCCTCGAATATTTTTCAGCGGCTCGGCATCACAGCTCAGTTTGCACAGGTACGAAATGCCGACGCAAAACCGATCGAAAGGACATTTCTTACGGTCAAAAACCAATTTTCGCGAGCATTGGCAACATTCTGCGGCGGCAATGTAACGGAACGTTCCGAATCTTTGAAGCGTATTATCAAGGACGGCAAAAAAGTCCCGACAGACAGCGCAGTCCGCGAACTGCTCGGTATATGGATCGACAACGATTATAATATCCAGCCTTATGGCGGAAGTGAAAAGTGCTTCAAGGGCATGAGCCGTATCGAAGTATGGAACGCTGACATTAAGGAAACAGGCGTAAAGCTTGCGGGCGAAGCGGAGCTTAATCTTATGCTCATGAGGACGACCCGCGTTCAGAAAGTCAAGCGAAACGGCGTATTTATCAACATTTCCGGCGAAAAGCTGTGGTATTACGACAGGAACGAAACGTGCCGCTTGCTGAAAAAAGAGGTTTTTGTGCGATATGATCCCGCAGACCTTACTCAAGCGCGAATTTACGACAGCGACGACAGATATATGTCAACATGGCGGTGCGCCGATGCCCGTATGTGCGACTTTATAGACGAAAATAAGGGTAGGGTACGCGACGCTGAAGAAATGAAGCGGTCAGTCGTAAAGTATATGAAGAAAACTGCGGACGGACTGCTTGACGGACTTTCTAAGGAAGAGCGTATCACGGCTATAGACCTGAAGGTCAGACGGGCCGGAGAACGTTCGGGCGAGTTCAGGATCGAGCTTCCGAGTAAGATCATACCAATCAGGGTAAACGAAGAACAAGCTGTTCCTGCGGCAGCGGGAGACGACATAATGCCCGTAACTATTAATTATGAGCGCATAAACCGAAATCTTATGCAAAGAAAGGAAAATGAAGATGGTTGAATATAATCCCAAATACAACCTTGATGACCGTCAGAAATGGGCATGGAACAAGTTCTGGGAACTTGCCGCGGAGAAAAACTGGAGCGCAAAAGAAACCGCAAAATGCGTAGGTGTAAGCGATTCCACTATTTCCGGAGTAAAAAACGGTACTTATAATGCCGATCCGAGCAAACAGCTTGATGATCTTGCGGCGTATTTTGAATTAAAAGAAGCTTCGGCTGCACAGGCTAAGTACGACGGATATGTTCCGACTTCCATATCTACGCAGGTTTATGGTATCATAAACAACTGCCACCTTTTAGGCGGAATCGCGGTGGCTTGCGGTGACGCCGGTATCGGAAAGACTCAAGCCGCGCTTAAATATGCACGTGACCATGAAAGCAACTGCATATACATATACGTCCCGCCCTGCATGGGTACGCAGAATGCTATCACCAAGGCTATCGGCAAAAAGCTCGGCATACGCAGGAGAGCAATGGACGAGCTTTGGGAAGCGATCACCGAAAAGCTTACCGACGGCATGATAATCATTCTCGATGAGGCGCAGCATTTATCCTATGAAGCGATTGAAATGCTCAGAAGTTTCCCCGACGTTTTCTCCAATACCGGAAAAACTGTAGGCATTTGTCTTATCGGAAACGAGGTAACGGTTGAGTGTACCAACGGAAAAAGCGGGCGGGAAATGGAATTCAAGCAGATAGTGAGCCGCAGGAAAAGTCTTGAAGTGTTCAAAACCGATCAGATTCAGCTCCGCGACATAGAGCTGTTGTTTCCCGAATTAGAGGACAAAAAACCCGAAATCGCGTTTTTGCACAAGGTTGCTGTAGGTGTTCAGGGTATTAGAGGCATAGTGGATATCATGATAAAAGCCAAGGCTAACGACAACATAACCTACGCGGGACTTGTTGCGGCGGCTAAAAGCAAGTAAGGAGGTACCCGTATGAGATACACGGTAAACCTAAAGATTACAGCACACGACTATGTGGTGTCAGAACCTTACGAGGTGAGCGCGGGAAACAAAAAATCCGCTGAATCCATTGCCGCGGCGTTGGCAATGGACAAGCACGGTCAGGACAACGTTACCGAGATATCGGTCATATCGGCAGCGGAGGTGAGAGCAAATGCGTAGGCACGAAATAGTACGGGACATAATTTTGCTTGCTCTGGGAGCTTGTCTGTACGGATTTTGCGGCGCGGCACTGGAAGCGTACGGGAGCCGCGCGGCGGGGAATATTGGCGGCGAGGTTTTCGTCCTGCCGCTTATGGCGGGGCTGGTGTGGCTTGGGTGGGAGCTCCATAAATAAATAACGGAGGATTTTATGATGGAAAATGTAAAATACATACTTATCGTATCTCAGTATTACTATTCGCACCACTGTTTTGTGGTGTCGGCAAACGAGGAAAATTTTCGCGAAAAGGCTTTGACGCTTATTGAAAAGCTGGAGGACTACAAGCGCAGCGATGATGGCCAAAGGGAGTACAAATACGGCAGTGAACGCGAAACAGCATATCGCTGTATTGGCAGCCGTTGGAACGTAAACGACGTTGGCGATATATATTTTATCCCATGTCCGCACATTTTGGCTGCACTAAACAACGCAGCGGAATACAATTCAGAACTTCAGTATGCTCAAAAATACAATGTTAGGAATATGCCTAAAAAACGCCTTGCCCAGATAGAAGCGAAAGTTTTTGAACATCATCGCTATTCTGACATACGAGATATTGTCGAAAGTATTTTTGAAATACTTTAACGGGGACACGCTCCCCGCCTTAATGCGGCTCGGAATGCTCCGAACGGTGACAAGCCCGTAACCGACCTCGCGTCGGTCAACGCAGAGTCAAGGCGAAATAAAAACTGGAGGGATATGTATGGCTAAAAAAATCGCAGCCAAGAAAAAGCTCGACATCAACAGGATCACTGCGCTGGTTCGGGACATCAAGGAGCGGGAACAGGTAAAGAAACAGCTTGAAGATGAGATCAAGATGGCGCAGGACGAGATCAAACAGGCAATGACCGACAATCACCTTGAGGAGCTTCTTGCGGACGTGTTTACAATTAGGTACGTACCCGTGTCGTCCGACCGCTTCGACCAGAAAACATTTAAGGCGGACAATCCCAAGCTGTTTGAGATGTACCTTAAAAACTCCGAATCCATGAGATTCACTATCACATAAGTTCGGGCGGGATATCCCGCCCTTGCTTGCAGGAGGCGATCCAATGATAAACGTGCTTGACATACTCCGTCTTTTGATAGCGGCGACCAGAAGCGATCTGCTGATCGTGACGGAAACCTACGAGGAGGCAAGGGTAATCCGCCGTGAGATCAAGGAATACACAGAGTGGCATATGCCGATCCATGTCCCCGTATGGGAACAGTCTGAGCGGCTCACGATCGGAGGATATTATGATATTTATGTCGAACCGCTTTGCGACTGGAACAAGGAAAAGCGTTACAAGCCTTTTAGCGGCGCGGTGCTGGTTACGGATAAAAAGCTGTCGTCCGGTATACAAAATATCGCGGAGGGCATTGTCATAAAGCCTTTGTCTGTTGAGAGAGGTGGGAAAAATGCAGAAATGCCCTAAATCCGATCGGTGTATACACGAATCCGATTGTCCGCAAGATTATGTCCCGTCAACCGAGTATCTGTGCTTTAAAAGTAAAAAGCGGGATTACTTAAAAAAATATTTTAATGATAATTACCGCTCTCTTGAGCAGCGGCAGGGTTTTCAGGGTAAGAAATCGAAATGACGAATGGAGGGGATAAAAATGGCTGAACAATATTACTACAGAATTATAAACATAAACACAGGCGATGATTACTACGCAAAGTGCGATTTGAATTTCAAAGCCGATAAGCTTTGCGAGTTCTTGGGGATTGACGGTTATCGCGCCGAATCAATATCCAAAGAGGAATATTACGCAGAAGCTGATGATGATGGAGATGATAAATAATGACCGCATCACAGCGCAAAGCGATATTTGGTATACGCAAAAGTCTCGGAATGTCCGACGATGACCGCCGCGCTCTGGTTTTGGGCGTGACAGGTAAGGAATCCACCAAGGAACTGACCGACAGGGAGACCGAGGACGTGATCCGCGAGCTTAAGGCGCGGCTCGGAGGAGAGACAGTCCCGCCGGAAAAACGGAATCCGAAAGCATATAAACCTGAAGTCCCCGGAATGATAACGAACTGTCAAAAAGGGAAAGCTTTTGCATTGCTGCATGATCTTAAAAAGTATGACGAAACGCCCTCGGAGATTTCCGACGGTGCGAGAATGGCGGGAATAATCCGGAAGGAGCTTAAAATAACGGCTTATGAGGGCGACCGTTTATGGGAATGGGTAAACGCCGAAGCTGCCGGGAAGCTTATCGAAACTCTCAAAGGTTACGTTAACTCGGCGAAAAAGAAAGCAAAAGGGGATGGAAAATAATGAAAATCGGCGATAAAGTTGTTATGAACGGTAAATATTATGTCAGCGAGGAAAACAAAAACAAGGTCTGGACGGTACGTTCCGAGCCTTGGAAGTGCAGCGGAACGCTTGTCGTTTTGCTTGATGGCAGAAGCGGCGGATATGCCGTTGACGGACTTGATATCGTGGAGGAGGCTTAATGCCGGAATGGAGGTGACGCTATGAGTCTGCTTGATAAATTAACGCTCGACGATCTGGACGCGGATCAGCGTCAGCTTGCGGAATGCGTTGGGTTGGAGGCGTACATAAAGCTTCTCAAAAATTATGCAGGCTCAAACGTGTATATCCGTATGCCGGACAAAATTACGCTCAGCCTCCGGAACGAGGAAATACGGAAAAAATTTAACGGATATAATTACCGGCAGCTCAGCGCGGCGTACAACCTCTCGGAGGTCACAATACGGCAGATAGTCGCTCCCGTCCGTGTGGTTGTCAAGGCTGCTCCGCTTCCGGGGCAGACCTCCCTTTTTGATGACGATGACACAAAAATTTAATTATGAAAATTTCCTAAAGCTCTATAATATAAAATTATCAAATAATGGTGTATGATTAAATTACAAAATCATACGCCATATTTTTTTGGAGGTGAGGGCATGGCAATAGAAGCAACAACGATCCTGTCAATATATTCCGCGGTATTAACGCTTATGATCGGCATTATAGGATTTTTTGTGACGCGTACCTTTAAGGAACTGGACAACAAAATTTCCGGAAAGGAATTTGAGGTCGCAAAAAAAGATATCGAAAAAAACACCGAGGATATACGCCGTATCAAGGACAATTACCTGACAAAGGACGACTACTTTCGGGAACAGGCGAAAGTAGATAAAAAGCTCGACAGTATCATGGAAATTTTAATGACCATAAGCAAAGGAGGCAGCTCATAATGAACCCCGAAGAAATGATGAAAAAAGCCCGCGCCGCAGTCTTTATTAAAAACAACGGAAAGATACTGCGCGGAATAAATATGATCGGAACAGACTATAACAATCTCGCGTCGATACGGTCAGCGTTGAATATGGATAAGGACGAATTTGCGGACAGCGTAAATTATCTAATCGAATCCGAATTTGTTAGGATACGCAGTGTTTATACAGAAGCTGAAGCGGAACTTGCGGATTATCCCATGGATGAGCTGGAGGGCAAGCTTACCGCAAAGGGAGTACAGCTCCTCTACGGCAGAATTTCCGATCCGTGTGTTGATAATTAAGGCGGTGACGGTATGGCAAACAAACCTCTTACAGACATTAGATCGCTTGACCCGACGATCAGAGCGGAAGTTGACCGAATGATCTTATCCTACGAATACACATACCGCGAGATCGCAGATTATATATCGGAAAAATCAGGACTGACCGTAAAGCAGATGATAGTATGTATCCACGCCCGAAATCTGTGCAGACGCGAGGAGGAGCGGCAAAATGGCAAACCGCAGTCACGGCAAAATTGACAAGCTCAGACCGGAGGTAAAATCCGAGGTGGAATCCATGATCACCTCCAACAATTTTACGTACAAAGAAATTGTGGACTACATAAGGGACAGCACAGGCGAGATGATCTCCCAGGCCTCGGTTTGCAGATACGCGCGGAGACTGTGCGAGTCTCTCGACTCAATCAGATTTGCACAGGAAACGTTCCGGGCGATCAACGACGAGATCAACCGCACTCCCGATATGGACACCACCGAGGGCATTATGCGTATCGTGTCCCACATACTGCTGACCAATATCCAGCGTCTCTCCGATGAGGACTTTGACGACGTTGATCCGCTGAAGCTCCTGAAGCAAGCCTCCGACCTTATCAGGGTATCGGCATACAAGCGGGGCGTGGATATCAAAAACAAGGAGCTGACGGAGATGGGATTTGACGCTATCAAGCAGAAAGCGTTTGTCGGGGTAGCGAAAAAATATCCCGAACTCTACGATAAATTTTCCAAGGCTCTGGACGAGCTTGCTTCTGAGGAAGGAGGCGGCAGCCCATGATCTATGTATTACAGGTGCAGACAGGCAAGGAGC
>CAJUHS010000047.1 GCA_910586535.1 uncultured Oscillospiraceae bacterium | reverse complement strand
ATCTAAAATGCCGGGAAAGCCCGAAAATACGGGCTATACCGACATATAAGAACTCCTAAAGAGATAATCTAAATTCACCAATAATTTTTAGGAAAAATTTATGTTAAAAATCCAGCGGAGTTTTGTCCGAAACATAAGGCAGCCGATACCGCAGTAGTAATAACCTCTAAAATTAGCTTGCGCAGAAAATCGTGTAAATGTTAATAACAGCTATAAATAGAAAATTGGTATGAATAACCTTTAATGACTCCCGTCATTATACACAAAAATACAAGTATGAGCAATAAAATATTTGACAACTACGTGTTTGTGTGTTATAATTATAATAATAAACTTTATTTGAAAATAAAGTCATTTTTCTTTATTATATGCTACGCGGTGTCATTTTTAAGAATAAAATTATATATTGTTTGTCAAAAAATTAGTTATAAATTGCTGTATGACCCGTACAAATCTTTAATATCATCGAAAGTTTGAGGCGGTCAATTATCAGAAAGGGGAAGCAAATTTATGGGAAAATCAATTTTTCAGGCTTTGAACGATTTTCTTTCACGTACTCATGATATGGGAGCATTTGTTGTGGATTTTTCCGATAACAGCTTTGACGTTATGTCGGAGGGCATATTTTCCGCTATTTTGGACGGAAGCATAAATCCTCTTGAGCAGCTTGCCGAAAGCCGACTAATACATGAAGCGGACAGAGTTGTCCTCGGAGCGTTTTGCCGTGATTTGCTCGCTTCTAATAAAATACCTATTCAGGAGGATCATTTTTCGGTATCTTTCCGAGGGCTGGTGTCAGGCAATCTTTCTGATACCGATTATAAGTGGATAACTCTCACGGCGGTTATCGACCGCGATGAATACCTTATGGCAAAATGCGTTATCGGACATCTTAAAATGATGAACAACGCTGAGATACTTAATAAAATAATTATTGACAGCTTTACAAACGATAAGCATCCGCAGGTATTTAACAATCAAGCGAAGCGCATCATCGATGATGAAAGCCGGAATGCTGCTGTTATTCAGTTTGATATTGAGAATTTTAAGCTTATCAATGTCAGGTACGGTGAGGAAAAAGGCACGGAAATACTTAACAATATCAAAAACGGACTTGATACTATTTGTACTGATAAGCAGGTATACACACGGCTGTCTGCGGACGTTTTTATGATCGCAATGTCCTATGACAAGCCTGAGGAGATCGAACGTCTTATATCAAGAATAGAAGACCGTCTCGGAGTTTTCGGGGATATATCATACAAATTTGTTTTCGGCGTTAATATTATTACTGACCGAAACATACCTATGCGTAAAATGGGTGACAGAGCCGCTATGGCAAGGCAAAGTATTAAAGGCAACGCTCTGAAAAATATTTGCTACTATTCAGATAATCAGGAGGATAAGCTTGTTACCAAAAAATTTATTGAAGACAGAATGGATTACGCCCTTGAGCACGGCGAGTTTGTAATGTATCTTCAGCCTAAGTACAGTATAAGTACAGCAGGAGTCGTCGGTGCGGAGGCTCTGGTAAGATGGATACACCCCGAAAAGGGAATGCTGCCTCCCGCAGAGTTTATTTCCGTATTTGAAAAAAACGGTTTTATTATAAAGCTTGACGAATACATATGGGAACAGGCGTGCAAAGCAATTCGAGGCTGGATAGACAGCGGAGTACAGCCTGTACCTATCTCGGTAAATATCTCAAGGGTACACCTTACCGATGAAAAATTTATAGACGTGCTTGATCGCCTTATTGAAAAATACGATATACCAAAGAACATGATCGAAACGGAAATTACCGAAACAGTCGAAAACGCAGGAGACAGCGAGGTCATTAAAAGGCTTAAAGAAAGAGGATATATGCTTCTTATGGACGATTTCGGATCTGGATATTCTTCTCTTAATATGCTGAAAAGCACTCCGTTTGACGTTATCAAAATAGACCGCGATTTTTTCAGTGAGTTTATGCTTTCTGACAGAGGAAAGAAGATCATATCACACACAATTTCAATGTCCAAGGATATAGGTCTGGATATGGTCGCCGAAGGCGTTGAAACAAAGGAGCAGGCAGAGTTTCTGAAAAACTGCGGCTGCGATGTTGCGCAGGGATTTTATTATTCCAAGCCTGTACCTATAAATGATTTTGAACGGCTTGTGTACGACGATTGGATAGCAACTGACTGACGGATTTATACATAAAACGGACTCTCCTAATTTGGAAAGTCCGTTTTATTATGTCTGATTAGGAAATGAGGAGAACGGCACAGTATATTTGTATGCGTTTTTCCATTTAGTATGATTTCTAATCAAGCAGCTTGCTGTTATTTATAGCTGAAACAAGAGCGTTTACCGAAGCAACGATGATATCTGTATCTATGCCTGCTCCCCAGAATATGCCGTCTGAAGTTTCTATACCAACGTAGGCTGCGGCTTCGGAGCTTGAACCGTTTTCAAGAGCATGTTCCTTGTAGGTAACGATTGTATAGGATATTCCGAGAGCCTCCTTTACCGCATTGGAAACAGCGTCCAGACGACCGTTTCCCGCAGTTTCGCGTGTAATGGCAGTTCCGCCGCAGGATACTGTAACGGTTGCTGTAATGCCGTTTTTCTGAACGTAATGAGCTTCGTCCACTGTAATGCGGTCTTTTTTGTTAACATAGCGATCCTTGAAAATGCCGTGTATTTCATCCGGCATAAGTTCCTTGTGAGCATGGTCGGAAACGCTCTTGACAGCGTAACCGAAATCTTCGCGCATTTTGGGAGGCATATCTATGCCGAATTTCTGCTCCATGAGGTATCCGATACCGCCCTTGCCCGACTGGCTGTTGATACGGATAACGTCTCCCTCGTATTCTCTGCCAACGTCCTTGGGGTCGATTGCAAGATAAGGGACAGTCCAAAAGTCCGGATTTTTTTCTTCGCGCCACTTCATTCCCTTTGCAATAGCGTCCTGGTGAGAGCCTGAGAACGCCGCAAATACCAGCGCCCCGCTGTATGGCTGTCTTTCGTAAACGTGCATACGGGTGAGTTTTTCGTAAACCTGTGTGATCTCAGGGAGATTGGACAAATCAAGTTCGGGATCAATTCCGTGAGTAAACATATTCATGGCAAGAGTAACAATGTCAACATTACCTGTGCGCTCGCCGTTTCCGAAAAGGGTACCTTCGATACGGTCAGCTCCCGCGAGCAGACCCATTTCCGAGTCGGCGACAGCGCAGCCGCGGTCGTTGTGTGGATGCAGGGAAACAATAAGGTTTTCGCGGCTGTTCATGTGCTTGCACATATATTCAACCTGACATGCGTAAACGTGAGGCATACTTTCCTCAACGGTAACCGGAAGGTTTATGATTACCTTGTCGTCGGGAGTCGGCTGCCATATATCTATAACAGCGTTGCATATTTCAAGAGCAAATTCGGGTTCCGTACCTGTAAAGCTTTCGGGACTGTACTCAAAGCGGAAATTTCCCTCTGTTTTTTCCCGGTACTCTTTACAGAGCTTTGCTCCGAAAACAGCAATGTCAATAATTTCCTTCCTGGACTTTTTGAACACCTGCTCACGCTGAGCCACGGAAGTGCTGTTGTAAAGGTGTACCACAGCGTTTTTACAGCCTTTGAGAGCTTCAAATGTTTTGGCTATGATGTGTTCGCGGCTCTGGGTAAGTACCTGAATTGTAACGTCGTCGGGGATAAGGTTCTGTTCGATCAGCGTGCGGCAGAATGTGTATTCTGTTTCGCTTGCGGCGGGAAAGCCTATTTCGATCTCCTTGAAGCCTACCTTAACAAGGTGCTTCCAGAATTCAAGTTTTTCTTCAAGGGACATGGGGATAATGAGAGCCTGATTTCCGTCGCGGAGATCCACGGAGCACCATACCGGAGCTTTGGCGGGGCGGTCGTTTTTTACCCAGTCATAGCATGGTTCCGGGGGCATAAAGTAGCGTTTTTGATAGCGGTCGTAATTTTTCATGACAAATCTTTCCTTTCATTTTTGCGGAAGAGGCTTAAATGAGTCCAATAAAAAAGCTTTCATCTCATGTCTCGTAGAGACTAAAGAGATGAAAGCATAAACTTCCACGGTACCACTCTTGTTCGGACGAAACGTCCGCACCTCGCCGCATCTCAATCTTGGGGATATCCAATGCGTACCTCTGTAACGGGAGAACCCGTTCCGACCTACTTGCAAAAGCTTTCAGCGGACTGCTCAAGGACGAGTTATAACCAAACCGTACTGCTGCGTTGCACCTGACCGCAGCTCTCTGAAAATTACGGAGCAGCTTTTGTTCCTGTCACTGCATTTAAAATTATGTTAACATTATAGCATGCCATATGATCTTTGTCAAGAGGCAAAATTAATTTTTATGAAAAGTCTTTGTACTGCAATAAAAATACATCTTTTTTTGTTAAAATACTGGACAAGTTAAAAATAATGTGATATAATATAATGTATTTACATTTTATGTGGAGGTTTTACAGACTATGTCTTTAATGAAAAAAGTTTCAGCTGCCGCTGCAGCAGCGGTCATGACGCTTTCTTTATCTTCTTGTGGAAGCGATACGACATGGGGCGCCGATATCGACGGTAACCGCCTGAGAGCGGGTATTCTCATTTATTTTCAGTCTAATGCAGTATCGGAAGCGAGTCAGTATTTAGGAGAAGGCGAGACTGATGTCCTTGATATTATGATTGAGGATAAGCCGTCAAAGGAGTGGATCAACGACGAGGCTGTGGAGGACATGAGAGAGTATGCCGCAGTCGAAAAGAAATTTACTGAGCTGGGACTTTCTTTTGAAAACAATGAGGAAAAAGCCGCGTCCAATACAGTAGACCAGTGGTGGGAATACGTAGGTGAGTATTTTGAGAGTATTGGCGTGAGCAAACAGTCTTACTACGATGTTGTATTAAACAGTCAAAAGCGCGCCGCTGTTTTTGACTATTATTATGCGGACGGCGGAGAAAAAGCCGTTCCCGACGAGGATATCAAGAACCATTTGCTGGAGAATAACGCAAGAATCAAGTTCATAAAAATGGAGCTCAAAGACGGCGAGGGAAATCTTCTTAAATCAGATGGCAAGGCTGAACTGAAAAAAATGGCTGAGGACTACATTGAAAGAGCCAGGAGCGGTGAAAGCTTCGAGGCTATTGAGGATGAGTATAACGAGTACTACGCAAATCTTGTTGCCGAAGCGTCCGAAACTTCCGGAGACGAAGAAGCCGATGTACCTGAAGGTGAAGAGACGGAAACTGTGGGCGGAGAAACTGAAAGGATAAGCTATGGTACCATTGTTTCAAAGGGTTCGGTTATCCCGTCCGAAAAGGTAGCCAATACGGTTTTTGACGGCAGTCTGAACGTGGGTGACTATACCATTGTCGAGGAGGACGAAGTTTGGTATATCGTACACAGGATAGATCTGTTTGACGATCCGGAATATCTGGATAGCCAAAAGGATTCAGTACGCCGAGATCTCAAAGGCGAAGAATTTGACGCGGCAGTTCTTGGCTGGATAGAAGGACAGAATGTTACTGTAAACGAAGCAGCAATCAAGCGCTATAAGCTTGAAAAGCTTACTGCTGAATAAAATTGATTACCGCTAAAATCATGGGATAAGAAATTAATTAGTGGCTTTTTGCTTAATGTTAAAAGCTGAGGCAAATTTCTATGTTACATGGTTTTTGAGAATTGTGATATAATTTTTTATTGATTTTATAGCGGAAAATTTTCTTATAAGCCACCACCATTTACGCAACAAGGAACTGACCTTAAAGGCAAAGGGGCTGTTGTCGCAAATGCTGTCACTTCCCGAAGATTGGGACTACACCCTTGCGGGGCTTTCCAAAATCAACCGGGAAAGTATCGACGCAATCCGTACCGCCGTATGGGAGCTTGAAAAAGCCGGGTATATCACAAGGCGGCAGAGACGCGACGAAAAAGGCAAAATGACCACGATAGAGTACACCATTGTCATTTCATCATATAGTAACACCAAAAGCAGCTATAATTCGATAAAAAGCGTTACCGAAATAATCACGGTAACGCTTAATTTATTTGAACACTATATTTTATTTTTACAATTTGAAATTTTAATCCCCAACTCATCAAGATAATCAGCCCCCCAATTACACATAGCGTCCAAAATATGCACAAGTGTCCTGCCAAAATCTGTTAAAGAATATTCTGTTTTTGGCGGTACAATAGGGTACACCTTTCTGCTTATTAAGCCGTCATTCTCCAGTTCCCGAAGCTGCTGTGCAAGCATTTTATCAGTTGCCCGCGGAATTAATCTGTGAAGCTCACTGTACCGTAAAGTTTTATTCATAAGATACCAAAGTATTATAGCCTTGTATTTCCCGCCGATCAAGTCGATAGTGGCTTCAACGGGACAGTTATAATCAGTATTTGTACGCATATTTTTCTCCTAACTTACTTTTTAGATAGTATATACCTAAAAAGTGCATTCTTGATTTTTAGTCTGCTTGTTATTATAATTATATTACATGGCAACATGAAAATCAATACTAACAGGAGGAAAAGTTATGAACTTTTTAGAAATCGCTAAATCACGTTATTCTGTCCGCAGCTATTCGGACAAAAAGGTGGAGCAGGAAAAGCTCGACAAAATCTTGTATGCGGCTCACGTTGCGCCGACAGCGGCAAATTTGCAGCCTGTACGGCTTATTGCAGTTCAGAGCGATGATGGACTTAATAAAATCGGGAAAGCCGCCAATATATACGGCGCGCCGCTTGCAATCATTGTTTGTTCGGAACACAATAAGGCGTGGACGCGTCCCTTTGACGGAAAACAGACCGTTGATATTGACGCTTCAATTCTTACCGACCATATGATGTTGGAAGCAACAGAGCTTGGCTTGGGTACGGTATGGATATGCTATTTCAAAGCCGATATAATCAAGCGGGAATTTGATTTGCCAAATAACATCGAACCGATAAATATTTTAGCTGTAGGCTATTCAAATGAACCTCCTACCAATCCCGAACGCCATAGCACACAACGTATTCCATTGACCGAGTTGGTACATTATGAAAAGCTATGACTTTATTGAAATAAAGAAAGCAGGTCTGTAATGGCAGAGGTTGAGTTTTATATTATACGGCATGGAGAAACGTTACTGAACAAATTAAGAAAAGCGCAGGGTTTGACCGACAGTCCTCTGACAGCTTACGGAATTCAGTCGGCAGTTAAATTAAAGCAGGCTCTTTGCAATATTAAATTTTCCGCTGCATACTCCAGCGATTTATCTCGTGCGTATAATACAGCTAAAATTATTTGCGGTGATTTTTGTAATGTTCAATACGGACATAAGGCTTAGAGAATGGTGCTTAGGTACTTTTGAAGCGGAAAATTCCAAAGACTTTATCAAGCATATTTTAGAACATAATAAAAATTTCAAAGCAAATGAGTTGAATGAACATCTTCCCGAGATCTGCAATGCCATAAAACTTTCGGATATAACGGGAATGGCTGAAACCTTTGACGATATTACCAAGCGACTGGTCAGCTTTTTTAATGATGTTGGTAAACGTCATATTAACATTGGAGGAGGAAAAATACTTGTTGTAACTCATGCCTTTGCTATAAAAACTATTCTGCATATTTTTGCATATAATGAACTTAAAAATATTGACAAAATAAGCAATTCAAGTGTTACAATTATAGCTTATGACGGCAGAGAATTTAATGTAAATGCTGTTAATAAATTTCTATATAAAAAATGGTTGATTATCTCTGTAAAGCCTTGAAAACAGGCACTTTCGCGGATATGG
>CAJUHS010000046.1 GCA_910586535.1 uncultured Oscillospiraceae bacterium | reverse complement strand
CCGTCCCGCCGTTATTAAGATTCTGAAAAACATTGATCCCGTTTTTTCCGTAGGCAGTATTTCCGTTTCGCCTGTCAAGCTCAAGCTTGCGGTCAAGCTGCCGTTCTAAATAATCCTTATAATTCCACTCGTTATAGGGAGCGGCTCCTCCGGAAAAATATATCCCGGTGGAATCCGCGGTAAATTCTGAGGTGGCCGCAAAAAGCCTGTCGCCCGGGGTGTCGGCGCGGCGGAAGGTCAGCGCGGACATATTTTTCATCGTGCTGTCAAGGGTAACGTCCGCCTTGTCGCAGTGCCAGCCCGTGTGGACGTAATTTTCAATACGTCCCCAGACCGCCAGTCCCAATTCCTGCGAAGCAAAGGGAGAATCAATTGTTACGACCGTACCGTTTTCCGTTCCTCCGAAATTCAGAAGCTCGCCCGTGTCGCTGTTAGTCATAACGAGCGCGGTTATTCGGGCTTTCCCCTGAAAATCAATTTCGGAATAATCCTCGCAGTAAGCGTAATCGCCGAAGTCTCCGCCGCCGAGACAGGCAAGGTACAGCGCGCCGTCATTGCATACCCACACGCCGCACATAGCTTCGGAGATCAGCTCCAAGGCTCGTCTGCAAGCGGTATTTTCAAGCTGACTTTTGGTGAACTTAATGTATTCCAGACCTGTTCCCGAGGATCCGTAACTTGAAAATCCGCATTGATAACAAACCGCCGAAAGTACGCCGCCTGCGGAAACCGTACCGTCCTCTCCGAAAGAAATTCCCGATATGTCCAAGGATTTGTCGGTCTTGCATATTCTGTCGTAGCAGACAAATCCGCATATATTTTTGGATACGGAAATTTTGTCGCAGAAATAGGTCTGGGAGGCAAAATACAGTTCGGGGCAGGAGACCGTGACCTCCGCCCCGTCAAGAAGCATATCGCCGTAAAAATTCGTCGGGTCGTATACGCTGAATTCCAGCTGGCTTGAACAGCACCCCGACGTTCCGAGACCGTTTACCGCGAAGCTGAAGCGTATCCCTCCGAAATCGGAGACCTGTGCTCCGTTCACTGTTATTGCCCAGCTAAAGACCGTCGCCGCTGTCTGCGGCAATGTCGGCGGATTCGAGGGTCAGGGAAATGTTCCAAGTTATTTTGTCGGTGACAAGGGGATTTTTTTCGCGGGGATCGGAGCATTTGGGAACTGCGCCGTATTTTGT
This sequence comes from uncultured Oscillospiraceae bacterium, assembly GCA_910586535.1. Classification (GTDB taxonomy): domain Bacteria; phylum Bacillota; class Clostridia; order Oscillospirales; family Ruminococcaceae; genus RGIG8773. Next base: position 7,398 of record CAJUHS010000046.1, on the reverse strand, counting down.
ACAGCGGAATTTATTTGTTATGCTGAGCGGCGTGGTGTAGGTCAGGTCAAATTCCTTTTGCTTAACTATACGCGCAATGTCCTGCGCCTTTTCATGAGGTACATTTTTCAAAACGCAGGAGATTGTTGTTTTATGCCCCATAACAGGGCGTATTTCTTTGCCCGTAAAGCTTGTAAAACCGTTATCGGATTCTACAGGTACTATGCTTATTTCATAATCCGTGGTTTTTTGATGTATCTCAATGTTGTTCATTGCAACTATCTGTATCAAAATATCACCTTACCTTCCCGTTATTTTTGACTGCTGAGCTTCGTATTCGGTGCTCGCCTCGCCGATTTTTTTACTATCAAGATAAATGCTTGTCTTGCCGGGAGTAACAGTCACCTCGACTTCGGGAGACGACTGACCGACCGTCAGATAATTTTCATAGGTTCTGGTCGATCCCGTCGCCTGAAGCTGACTGTACAGAGTACCAAGCTCAAGCTTGTTCGCCGCCTCGGTAAAGCCCTTTGCGAACTCCTCGGCTGTCTGCTTTCCGTAAGCGTAGGAGGACGTCGCAAGATCAGCAAGCGCACCGGTCATGCTGTCGGAAATGAGCTGCGCGTCGTCCTTGTAAAGATCGTTCGCCAGCTCGTCCGCAAGCTTCTGCTTCTCATTGTAGAGGTCATTTATTTGTGCAAACTCCGACGCGGACATTCCCGATAAATATTTTGCGAACTGCATACTGTCCTCATTGTTCATGGACGTAATATCGGACAGCATTAAGTCGGACATTCCCTCCGCCCGGAGCTTTTTGATTGAAGCGTGGTACTCGCGCATAGCCCGGAGCTGTTCCTTGGCGTTGTTTACAGTGTAGACGGTTTTCTTTTTGCCGTTTTCGTCCTCTGCAACGTCCACGGAAAACAGATCGCCGCCTACCGCCATAAGCTTGTCCCGGTATGCTTTCCGCTTTTGTTCAAGGTCGTCGTAGGCTTGCCGGTACCGCTTGATTATCGCCGACAGGCCGTCGTCCACGATTTGGTTCTGTTCATCAAGGGACTGTTTTGTCATGTCGATGTTGTCGTCGTGTACCTTTTGCAGGTACCGGTAATTTTCATCGGTAATACCTTTCCCGGTCGTCAGGTCTGCATCGCTGAAATATTTTTTTACGAAATCGGCGCGGGCTTTTGCAGCGTCCTCATCGGAAAGCAAGCCGAGATTATTCAGACGGTCAATGTTTTCCCATTCCGACTGACGCGCCGCAACCTGCTCCTCGGAAGCCTTTTCGGCAAGCCGGACGGATTCCTCCGCATAGTCCTGCTGATAGCTGTACAATTCTTCATAGTATCGCCAATGATCCTCAAGATTGGCATTTCCGTACTGATCCAAAAGCGCGGATTTCTGCGACCATAGTTCCGACTCGATTGCAATCACACCGGTGGCGTATTCATGATTAGCTTTTTCCCACGCAGATTTGAGAAGTGCGGAATTTTCAGATTGAGCGTCAGCAATTTTTTGAGAACTTTCAAGCATGACAGCCGTGTAATTTTTGGCGTACTCCTCCGCTGCCATTTGCTGTGAGGACTTATTTTCGCTTAAAATTTCTTTGTTATCTTTTGCCAAATCCTCATATTGTTGACGATACAGTTCTTCAAATTCGTCTATGACCGATTGATTTTCCTCAAGGTCTTTTTGAACCTCGTCATAGTCAATAGCGTATTCCGTACGGAAATATTCCGAAATAAAGGCTCTTTGCGCCGCTTCATCACTGTTATCATTATACTTGTAAACAGCATTTGCTCGCCAGCTATAAGTGGGATCGTCAATCATAGCTTTACCATCGGAATCATTCTCCCATGCGTTTTTAGCTGCTTCAAGCTTTTTTTCATAATCATATATGTTTGCGACAGCTGTTTCATATTCCGCATTTTTGGCATTAAGCACAGCCTGAATACGCATTTTTTCAATAACGCCGTCGATTGCGGCTTCAAGGCTGTTATACGCACCCGTCTGTTCATCTATGACTTTTGTACCCTCGGGGAGGATTCCCTGTAATTCTTCCGCAAGGTCAAGGAATTCCGCCATTTCTCCGTCAGTAAGGCTTTCATACCTGCTGCGAAGCTCCTCATAGCGATCCGCCTTAACCTGAAGCAGCGCGATCTCCTTGTCGCTTGAAGCTATAATTCCCTCGGCGTTCTCCCGTGCACGTTCCAGAGATTTTGAGTATTCATCTGTTTTAGCGGTAGCGTCGGAGCCCACGGAAGCAAAAGCTATCAACCCCGCCGTAAGGGCTGCCACGCCTGCGACAAGCAGACCGACAGGGTTTGCTTCCATCGCGGTGTTTAACGCAATCTGAGCGATTGTAGCCCCCTCATTGGCTGTTTTCAGGGTTTGTATAGCTGTAGCTGCTGTCTGCCACACGGTAAATCCCTTCATGGCGACATTAAACGCTGTTACCGCGGCAACCATCGGGACGGCGACTTCAAGCAAAGTCTGTGCGTTGTCCGCAAGCCATGACATACCGTTTATTGCCGCGGGAAGTATTTTATCGGAGACCAGTTCCGCAGCTGCAGAAACAAAATTACCGAATTTTACAGCGAGCTGTTCAAGGCTTTCCCCGAGTCTGCCGCTTGTTATGCTTTTAGAAAGCTCGCCAATAGAAGCCGTGACCTCCTGCACAGCTGTCCGCATAGGCGTTTGAAATTTTTCGTATGCTGCAATGCCCAGCCCCTCAAGGGCGGACTGCATAATAGTCAGATCGCCTTTGAGGTTGTCGTCCATGGTAGCTGCCATTTGCGCCGCGGCTCCCGCACAGTCTGATATGTACCCGCTCAATTCATCGAAACGTTCAGAAGACGTACCCAACAGAGCATTGACCGACTTCAAGTCAACTTTGTTAAAAATCTCGTTGAGTACGGCAGTGCGCTCCTGGTCGGACAGGGACGATAATGCCGCATTGAGGTCTGCAAAAGTATCCTCAAGCGGGCGCATCGCACCGGAAGCGTCAAAAGCAGTAACACCCAGACTATCCAGCGCCGCCGCTGCCGTATCGGTAGGCGCAGACAGGGACAGGATAACATTTCGCAGGGCAGTACCGCCCTCCGAGCCCTTAATTCCATTATCTGCCAATATGCCAAGAGCGGTGTTCATCTCGGTTACGCCGCCCGACAGCATTTTTGCTGTTCCCCCGACTGTAAGAATAGCCTCGCCGAGCTGGGACACGGACGTGTTGGACTTTTGCGCCGTGACCGCCAGCTTGTCCGAAAAATCCGCCATTTGGGACGTTTCCAGACCGAGGGCGGACATAGCGTCGGTGATCATATCGGAAGCGGCGGCAAGCTCCATACCGCCCGCCGCCGCGACGTTAAGGACGGTCGGCAGAGCCGATACGGCTTTTCCCGCGTCGTATCCTGCGAGGGCAAGGTAATTAAGAGCCTCGCCCGCTTGGGAAGCGGAGAATTTTGTGCTTTCGCCCATTTCCTTTGCCGCGGCGGAAAGCGTTTCAAATTCCGCTGTGGCTGACGTGATACCCATGGTAGCCGCCACCTGAGACATGGAAGCCTCGAAGCCGGAACCCACTTTTATTGCCGCCGCAGAAAGCCCTGCCGTGATAGTTGCCGCCGCAGCCGCAGCCGCTGTCGTCATTGTTGCAATACCCGAAACAAAACCGCCGGTGTCTATGCCCGATTCAAATAGTAATTTACCGTCTGCCGCCAATTTTCTCACCTCACGAAAAGTAATGTGAGATCATCGGCACATAATGGCACTACTTGATCTCGCTGTTTATAACTATCTCAAATCTTTTTTTGCAGTTTCGAGCCTTGCACTGTACGCGCAATCCCCTGCAAACTGCATTTTTATCCCGTTCTATGGGCATTTGATACCCGCAGTAGGGACATTTTATTTTTATCCATTCGGATTTTTGGGGGTTCAAATTATCAACTCCTTCCAAAAATGCTTGAAAAAATTCTCAATATGTGGTACAATTATAAAAATTGCATAAAAGGAGATTTTTATATGAAACCATCAACATTAAGAAATATTATAATTGTCGTTGCTGTTTTAGGGCTGATAGGCGGTGTTATTTTAGGATTTAAATTTAAAACCGTTGAAATTAATCGCCTTTATACCGCTGAGCACTTTAACGCAGTGCTTATGTTATCAGTGTGGATTGCAACTGCACTGTATTCGGTAATAAATCTTGCACTTGCAAGCGTACTTGAAAATCAAGAACACATTATATCACAGCTTTGGAAACAATCTCAAACAATGACAAAAAATCCGGACGGGGTGAATTCCAAAATGAGTTTATCTGCAATTGCTGCAAAGGAAAAGTCCGGTGCAAATGGTTGGGTTTGTCCCGAATGTGACGAAACAAACCCTACAAATATCCGAGTTTGCAAAAGTTGCGGATATGAAAAATAATAATCATTGCCGCCCCGCCGAAAAAGCGGGGCGAATTTTTTTACCCCTCCAAAAACCTCTTCGCCGCCTCGATCCTCCGCCGCTCCGTAAGCGACACCGGAAGCTCATAAAGCTCCTGCATATCCAATAAAAACGCCTGCCTGCTTTTGGGCATATCGTCCGTTATCTCCGCGCCGCGGTAGCCCATGATATCTGTCATTTTACAGTCGTGCAGACCCTTGAACAGCGCGAGGAATTTCCACCAGTGCAGATATGGTATATCGCTCAGGTCAATTCCGTACTGCTCCAGAAACGCCGCGTATATGTACTCCGAATCATACTCCAGATCGTACACACGGCGGCTCGTAAGCTGTATATCTCCGCCGCTGTTCTTGTCGGAAAGCTCTTTACCGCCGCGGTAGAACCACGATACAAATTCGTGCGCCGCGTGAAAATCGTCGGGGACGTTGTCCGCGAAGATCAGCCGCAGCGCGATAAAAAATTTCAAACCTTCCGGCACGTCTGCGTCGGTGATAAGGCTCTCAAACCGTATCCACTCCCGGAAATCGGAATGTATGGGATACTCGGTTCCGTCCGCGGACATAAAACTCGTCGGAAAGTTTTCGGACGCGTACATCATTTTTTACCGACGGGCGGCTTCCTGATCTCGCCGGCGGGTTTGGGATTGTACTTTTCGATGACCTCTTGGGTAGCTTTGTTGCTCTCGGTATTAAGGGCAAACCAGAACGCCGCCAGCTCGTCGGTGTCGATCTCGCCGTCGGGAGCGGAGAAAATCCTGTTGGTTTCCTCATCGCCGATAAAGAGACCGATTCCCTCCTTGGTGACTTTGACGACCTCGAAAGTATTCTTGCATTCCATAAGCTTCCGGTTTATTTCAGCCACACCGTCCACAAGGACGGCTGTTTTCGTGGGAATGGGATACTTTTTGCCGTATGCCTCCATAACGGCGGGCTTTCTTACGTAATCAAACTTTGCCATAAATTTTCCTCCTATGCATTTTCATTCGTATCCGAACCACTGTCTGGCGTAAAGGATATCTTTCCGTCCGCGCTGATAGTCGCGACGCCCTTTACCGTATCGCCCTGAGCGTTCAGATCGCCGGATACAGTCATCTTTTTGTCGCCGTCTATGGACGATACCGCCACGGCAAGCTTCTCGTACCATGCCACATAACCGCCGCCATCCACGGGGTCAAACTTGTCAATGACAAGAAACGGACGAACGCAGTCGGAGCCTGTTTTTCTGCCCTTTGCAATGCTGTAGACCTCCTTGACGGTACGCTCCGAAGCCATAAGATCGCATTCAAAGGCGTACTTGGGCGAGTAGGACGTGGTGTCAGTGGCTTCCGATTCCATATTGATGTACTTTACGCTTTCGGTCTGAGCGTTTGGGCTTTCTGAAAACTTTTTCCAGCCCCTTCCGCAGACTGCCCAGTCGGGAGCCGTTTCCGTCCCCAGATTCATGGCGGGAATTATCTGTGTACGCATTACAAGCAGCTCCTTGACCTGCTTCGCTTCGTTTTCCTGTACTGTTTTCGGTGTAGTATTTTCGTTTTCCGGCATAATATCAACCTCCGTAAATAGTGTAAGTAAGTGCGATCTGCACCATGTAAACGCCTTTGTTTCCGGCAGCGTCCGCGTCAAGAAGTCCGGCGTTTGTGGCTTCTATCTCAGTGGGAACGCAGCCCTCGGGCATTTCCGGCAGATTGTCGGCTTTCGTCTGCACCTGAAGCCACCGCTGTAAACGTTCGACCCATGCACTTGCCTCAAGCCGCCTAACGTCGCTGTCGGTAAGCTTGCGGACGTTTATCTGTGCTGTATACAGCATTTCCTGATTTCCGTTTATGTACGGCTCGCCGATGGGGACGTTTCCGTCCTGAAAAATACCGTAGTTGTGCTTATCCGCCGCCGTCCAGTTGACGTGCCTGTCCCTGACGGGTATTTCCGCTAAAAGAGGGCACTCCGCAAGATAATTCCGGAGCCCCTCAATTATACTTTGTACCAAAAATCATTTCCTCCTTGCTCCTGAAATTTTTCGCGCACCGTCAAGGATAAGCTTTGAGCAAGCCGCTTTCATGCGTTCGAACCAGTTCCTCCCGCGCAAGCCTCCCCTCGCTGTACCCTCAACACCCCGCCCCGCGTTATTGTAGTACACGGAACGGGAGTATGAAGCAACATACCGCAAGATCCCCGACCCGATAACGGTGCCGAGGATAACGCTGCGCTTCAAAAATCCGGTTTGGAACGGCGTGTACTTATCCATATGGCGGATACATTCAGAATCAATAAATTTCTGGACTTTCCCGCCCTCCAAAAGACCCCGCTCCTGCAAGAGCTGTCTTGTGGGCTTAATAGTAAATCCTGCCATTATCTCGCTCCTATCTCCACGTGCTGCATATCTTCCGAACCGTAATCATGCTTTGCCGCGGACATCACTGTCAGGGCGGTATCCGGGTCAAAAGCGGAAACATCGGAAATCTCCCCGCGGACAATACGGTCTCCCTTTTTAACCTCCGCGGTCAAATCGGGTATCCATACAGCAGCCTTGTCCGCGTTTTCCTCTCCGTACTTTTTAACCTCGTAGCCCTCGCACTCCTGCCACATACAGGGGTATGTCCCGACGATCCGATAGTCGCCGTCCTCGGAACGGATAATTGTGCAGTCGGCGTTTGTCAGCATATTCTCACCCTTTCGCAATAAATTTATTACCGTGCCGCCATTTGACATTACAGACAAATTAAAAACGGAATGGGTCAAGGCTCAGCCTTGTCATATCCACTTGACCCCCTTTATGAGGTCGGCAAGGTACAGCTGTATGGTATCGTCCAGCTTCTGAGCGTCGGTGCGCTGCGCCCCCGCGGCGTAGGAAACGGAGTAGTTCCCGACTTTCTCGGAGGTTTTCACGCCGCCCCGCTCATTGCTTTTAAGGGTATCCGCAATCGCACAGCACGCCTTCTTTAGGCGCTCGGACATCTCATCGGTGATACCCGCCCTT
>CAJUHS010000045.1 GCA_910586535.1 uncultured Oscillospiraceae bacterium | reverse complement strand
TGTAATTTGCCAAGCAAAACACAAAAAAATGACAAGCAAAATACAAAAAACCCGTTCTGAATTACCAGCAAAAGGTAAAACAGAGCGGGTTTATCATATAAAAATTTACGATAAAGAATCCAGCATTTCTTTAGTTTGGAACATAAAATTGAATAAAGGCTCGCAGTCAATACCGCAGTCGGAATAACCATCGAGTATCGCGTTGAAATACGTTTCAGAGGGCAAATTTACGGGCTTTCGGGCGGACATTGTATAAACCATGCCCTCAACGGATTTCCCGCCGCACAGGGCGCGTACAGCGCGTTTTCCGTAAAGCCGAGGGAATCCCTCGTAAATGTCAAGCCGCCGCTCATCGGCGGAAGAGATTTTCCAAACGCCGACCGGAACGCGTCCGCCGCTGCAAGGAATAATATCCGCCACGCCTGAGTTATCGCCCTTAAAAGTCATGGTATAATCCTTGATAAATCCCGTCCCGACAAACTCCGCGTCGGGACATCTGTACGCCATCTGCCTATGGTTGAGATTGCTTCCGTATGCAAAATAAATTTTCTTTTCCATAATAAAACTCCTTTTTAGGGGGCGGAAACCAAAGGCTTCCGCCCTTTAGATTTATGCTGAATACCGCCACGCGATATTGCCGTTGAGATTTGCGAGAAGGTGCTTGCGGGCGGTTTTGAATTCGTCCCCGATAAGACCGAGACGGAGAAGCCATGTTCTGAATGTGTACCGCTCGTTTCCCGAAACCGTTATCCTCGGTGAAGCCGACCTCTGCGTGAGAGCCTGATTGTTTACCGCAAGGCAAAACTGTATGTACGCCTTGAGCTTACCCGCGTGAGCGGTGCTGTTGAAAAGCCTGAACTCTACCGTACCCTTGGTAAAAACCGCGTGAAGATTTAGTCCGTGGTAGCGGCTGCTGTTGTAGTGAGAATTTCTTGAACTGCCATATCCGTCGTACCAAATATCCGCGATCTCGTCTTTTGTGTCGGGCTTTTGAGAGTTGAATTTTTCGATGATATTTGCTTCAAGCTTTTTGCAGTATCTGCTTGCTCTGTTCGGACTTATTTGCAAAGCCTTGTAGATCATATCCTGCTTTGAAGCCATGATGTTTACAAGATTCCGCAGGGTCTTGGCGGTGTGTTTTTCTGCACCGACGTGGATATGTATGCCGCAGGAGCTGTTAGCTTTCGCGCCGGCGCGGCGAAGCTGTCTGAGAATTTCCTGAAGGTCGGAAATGTCTCCGTACTGAAGTATGGGCGTTACCACCTCGGAAGCGTATTCTCCGCCCATGCCCTCTGTATTTATGCTGCTGTCACTCATTATCTTCCATACACGTCCCTTGCGGTCTGCCGCCGTGTAGGTGTCGTATCCGCCTCTTTCGTAGTGCGAAGTCGTACCGAAATAGTTCGCAATAACCTCAGCAGCTCTTTTTCTTGTGATTCCCGTAAGCTCGATCTCAACGCCGAAATTCTGATTTTTCATTTTATTTACCTCCGAAAGCTGTTCGTTTTTGTTACTGTGTGTGACAGTATAACTCTGTTCGCGGAGGATAGCAATCACCTTACCGGACAAACTTTCGGGGACATTTTTGTCGCTTAGCGACAATGGTCAATGCTAATAAAATCGTGTATCTCACACCCCAGAACTAAGCAAATTTTATCAATATGCTCAAGCTTGAGAAACGTGCAGGAATTGCTGCAAATGGAGCAGATAGTAGACGGTCTGATACCAGTCCGTGAGGCAAGCTCCGTCTGTGTCATGCCTCGGTCGGAAAGCAGCTTCCGCAAATTAATTTTTATCATGTCAGACCTCCTAAAATATGAGCGATAACGTCTACCGTCCAACCGTTTCCGAGCTGCCTGTACCGCTGCGTGTTTGATACTTCCGCGGTGTAGTTGTCGGGCAGTGTCTGCAAACGTTCGCATTCCACGGGAGACAGCTTGCGTATCAAGTAGCAGCCGTCTTTTATCTTTATGGGATAAGACTTTCCGTCTATTTCGATCAAGCCGTTTTCAACCTTGAAGATCGGCTTGTCGGTAGTGCCGCAGTACTGATAAAATTCACACGATGTGGTCAGGCAGTTGGATTTTTCCCGCATAGCCCTGCCCCTCCTCAGCTTGCTGTTTGCGTAAACCAGATCGACGCACTCACCGGGCATAATATCAACATAGCCCTGCTTCGTGCCTTCTGCTGCGCGCATGGCTGGTATGGCGTAAAGTCCCGTTCCGCCGCCCTGTCCGCCGCCGTTTGCGGAAAGAGTAACCGCTTTTCCCTCCGATGAATAAACTCTGTGTCCCTGTGAACTGCTTCCGATATCACCGATACGGACAGGCTCCGCGACCATAGTACGCTGGTGCCGTTCAAGGGTATTTTTTAAATTTGCCCCTCCGTAATTTGCCGTCAGACAATATGATTTACCCTGCCAAGGAACAGCATTTTCGATAATGTCCTTCAGCAAAATACCTTTATCGGAGGGCTGTGTAACATTCGGGATATTAGTCCAGTAACAGCGTTTGCGCTGCTGTGCAGACACAAGGGCGGAATTTATCATTATTGGCTGTACTCCGAGCTTTTTTGAAATTTCGTCCTTGATATTTTGGTGAATGCTATGATTGTTTTCATACAAAAAATACCGTGCGCCTGTCTCCTCAAGCGCACGGACATACTGCATAAATAAGCGAAAGCCCTCGCCGCCGCAGTCGGTCTCGCGGTTCTTTTTGGCAATGCTCCAATAGGTGCAGGGACTGCCGCCGAGAAGCAGATCAACGCCGCGGAAATCGGAAAAATTACCGTCGAAAACATCTCCGCGACGGACAATTTCAGGATAATTTTTTGCGGACGTTTGAATCGCGAATTTATCAATTTCATAGGCTATGTAATTATCAACGGGGATTTCCGCGCGCTCCAGAGCGGCCATGCCGCAGGATATACCGTCAAATAAGCTTAATACAGTCATAAAAATACCTCCGAATCAATGGTACTTTTTTCAGCGTACAAATAACAAAATCCGTTATTTGTGCGTTAAAAAAAATATCAGTAATTCTTGATAATCAGCTCCTTGAACTGTCCCGCTGAGAGGTTATTTTGTCTCGAAACCGCCTGAATATTGAAATCTTTGTACAGCTCCCGGACAAAATCATCGTCGTTATAGGACAGGATAAAACGCCCTTGTAACGCCGTTAAAACGCTGTTCAAACGGTAATGATCCGCTTCGGAGAAATGCTCGGAATAGTGCTTTTCTGTGGTGTGGTATGGCGGATCGCAGTAAAAAAGCGCGTCGGAACGGTCATACTGTTTTATCAAGTCCTCAAAATCCTTATGCTCGATATTTACGCGTTCAAGACGCTTTTCAATTTCAGCGAATCTGTCAACAGATACCGCGCGGTCTGAACAGCCGTATGACCGTGCGTCTGCGCCGAAAGATATTTTTATCTGCACATAAAACATAGCCGCACGCTGGATATCGGTAAAGCCGGGGCACTCCAGACGCTTGCGGATATCGCCGAACATCTCGCGGGAATTTAAATAGTACCGAATTTCTTTTTGCAGCTCTTCGCGGTGATATTTCAGACAGCGGAACAGATTAACGAGGTCGCCGTTAGCGTCGTTGTAGACCTCAAATTTTGCGTGTCTGTCGGCGGAAAACAGCACCGACGCTCCGCCGCCGAATACTTCGATGTAGCGTCCGAAGTCCTGCGGAAATTCCGCGGTGATCTTTTTAGCAAGCAGCGTCTTGCCGCCGATCCATGGGATAAATGATTTCATAAAATTCCTCCTTCAAAATTTAAATGCGGCAGGAAAAAATCCCGCCGCATTTTTGATGTGATTATTCGTCCACTTCGGGAAGCCCCGCGACCGAAGTCAGCAGGGAAAGAATACCCGCCAGAACCGAAGCGGAAGCCACCGCGATCCAGTTTACCTCGCCGATGAACGCGGACGTTCCGACGGTAGCGACTGCGGTCTGTGCAACAGTTTTTACCGCGCGGACTCCTGCCGCTTTGAACCATTTTTTGAAATTGTTTTTCATAAAAATACCTCCTAAAGTTTTTTAACATATTTGCTTCTAAGTGATATCCACCCAGCGCCGCTTTTGAGCTTGCCCCAAGTGACCTGAGTTTTAGGCTCAAATGATGTTGCGACGATTGTATAAATCCCTTTCCCGCGGATAACGCCGTTGATTCGCGCCGTAAGAGACGGCTGAGCGCGGATATTGAGTGCGGGATCAAGAATACGCACAAGAAAAGTCCCGCCGGAAACGACGGAACTTCCTCCAAGCTTTTTGATGTAACCGTCCGCCTGTTTCTTGAACCCGATCCAGTCGGGAATTATGTACAGCGGACAGTTTTTATAGGCGTGTGGAGCAACGCACCATTTGTCGATATTGGCGGTATCTGACAGCTTCGTATGCCCGTCCTTGACGTGAAGCCAGTAGGTGTGGGTGTACAAGTTATCTGCGGTCAGACCGTTTTTGTGCAGCAGATACGCTGCGAGCCGAGCCGTATTGTCCCGCGCTTTGATGTTTTCCGTCCCGCTTTCACTGGACATAATGCACTCAATTGCAATTGTCTGCATATTGCCCGGACCGGTTCCGTCGGCGCACGTCCAGTTACAGCGACCGTCCTCAAGGTTCTGCCAAGCGCAAAGGTCGTCAACGTAATAATGGGTACGGACGGAATTCATGTTGTCATTGAGAGTAGCGCGGGTGTACTGTTCGCCGTCGTCCTCAACGCGGGGCAAGTCCTCGGTGTTGTGGATCGTTACGCCGATAAGCGGCTTGGTGCGCAATGGCGGCAGGGTAATGTTATTGACGTTGTGATTTGCCAAAAGGTGTTTGCGAACGGTCACACCGTTTAAAATCGCTGTGCTGTCCGCTGTGAGCTTCGGCAGATAGATTTTTCCCATAAAGTTACCTCCTGTTATATTATAAATTATTAATTTTATCAATCATTTCGGGAGTAATATCGGCAGAAGTCAATACTTTTTGAATCGGCAGCGCTGTCATATTCTCCACGGGATGAGCGGTTACTTCAAGTGAACCGTATTCTAAATTTTTTAAAATATCATCGGGTTTTTTATTGTCGGCGTTTAAAACCGTCATGGTAAGGCTTGATAAATATCCGACATTTCCAACGCAGAGTACCCAATAATCATTTTCCTCATAATAATAAAATTTTGCGTCAGCGCTGCCCGATAATTTTGTTATTGATGAAGAAAATTTTTTTTCCCTGTTGCTGACTTCAATTAAATATGTTCCTTTGAAAACGTTGCCAAAGTTAATCCCCCCGCAAAGAATGAACGAGATGTTTTGCTGGAGATTGCCGGGGTTTGTCGTATTTGTACTTACCGGTATTTTACAAAGAACCCTTGTAGTGACTTTAGGCCCATCAAAAATCGGCGATTTAAAATTCCATCCGGTTGTCCTTATTGCTTCAATATCTGCTCTTAATCCACTAAGATCGATTGCTCCCGCGTCAATACGAACCCATGATTTCCATGATGTATAAAGAGAACGAATATAAACCTCGCTGCGGTCGTTTATGTACAGCTGATACAGCCAGCCGTTGTAATTCAATCTCGCCGTAACTATTAGAAAGCCATATGGATATGCGCTTGACAGCCCGTGGGTTGAACTGTCCGAAAGACCTTCGCCGTTTTGGATTCCAACCGGATATATTGCCGTTTCGATTAACGTATTCCAATCCACGGAATTATCTGTAATCGGGGGCTTGGTGATAATATCTTGTTTGGCGGACAAATCAGATTGTGTGGCATAATTGCTTAACGCGCTCTTATCTGCTTTATTGGTAATAGCAGCGTTCAAAATATTGATCACATCGTTATTATCCTGAATGGCGGCAGCCAGCTCTTCCAGCGTATCAAGCGTGTCCGGAGCTGCGCCAACTAAACCGGATACCTGATTATTTACATAATCAAAAACCGACTTTGATGTGCTTACCGTCTCATTGTTGGAATTTGAATCTATGACCTCCGACGGTACGGGAATATCCGGCTTGCTTGTCAGGTCGTTGTAGTCTCCGCTGAAGCTGATTTCACCTCCTTTCACGGAGCGCTTAAAAGAAGTCGGGGCAGCAATCTCCTCGCCTCGTATCTGAACCTTGCCGCTGCCGAGAAGCCACAGGGTATTTCCGGAAGCTTCGGGAGATATGCGTATCTCCGTACCCGCTGGAATGGTATAGACTCCGTCAGCGTATGGGACGACGCCGGGATTTCCCGAAGCGTATATTTCCGCTTCGCTCATATTTGTTATGAAGCAGTAAGGGTAATTTTGCGGGAGCGTTACTTTCGTTTCAGTTCCTGAAAGCGTTGTTGTTTTTACGTTCGGCATAAAAGTCCTCCTTTAATTAATTTGCCGTAACAACACGGTTGCTTGTATTAAGCACCGTTGTTTTATCTGTCACCTTTATCGGGAAATAGCCGTACCGTATTTCCTGCCGGTCTTTGCTGCTTCCTATGGATTCAGACCACCCCGTTGAAGTGACCGCCCATCTTAAATATTTTGTCTTTCCGGCAGTATAGACACCGCCTATGTTAATATTTGTAACATATTCACCCTCCCATTTATACCAATTCCAGGTTATGCCTTGATATTTAGCATACAAAGTATCGCGGGGAAATACGATATTTCTGCTCATTCCGTTGCCGCCGAAGGTACCGTTTGTTATCAGATTTCCGTCCATATCGTAAATGTCATAGCATAACTGACCTTTATAAGTGCCGCTAACAGTTCCGTCCGATGACGAACATTTTCCGCTGTCGCTTGTTGAATATACTTTTAATTGGTACTCCGCAGCTTCGCCGCCGCTGTCCGAAACGGTATAGACAAAGCCCATGTCAAGACCGCTGTAACAAGGTTCGGAGCTTTTGCTGTCAGGATTGTTTTTGTCCTGTACAATTTCAATAGGAGCCGCTCCTTCTTCATTGTAGTCCTCGACAGCGTCCGCTCCCGAATCTTCCACGCCGTCCCGGTATGATCTTTTCTGAGAGATAAGAGAACTTGATCTTTCGGAATTTTTAGCCATGCACCAGGCTATGGCGGGAGCGTCCGCGCCCGTTATACCGATATTTTCACCGATATTCAAATCAAAATTTTCGGCGAATATTTCTTTTCCCGAACCGTCGTAAAAGCTTTTGATCTTACCCTTAGAACTGCATTCGGTGCGGAAAATAAGCTCTTCCGAAGCGTTATACAGCTTTGAGATCAGCCGCGCGGAAAACTCTTTTGTTGTTGTAGTGACAATATCTCCCGATTTGACTTGAGTTTTGATCACGTCGGAGATTTTAAACGTTTCATAAGTATAATTGAATACGCTGTGGGCTTCGTCCTCCGCTCCGTTTCCCGCGACTATTATCAGGCTTGAAGCGTCGTCGTCTATTATTGCGCGGAGATACCCCTCACCTCCTCCCTGCTCCGATAATTTTTTTAACTCATTAATAGCCCCCGCAAAATCCTGCGCGTCGGTATCAAGAGGAATATCCGACTGAACCTTCCCCTCGAACTCCCAGACGGCTTTCCCGTCATCGTCCTCATATACGGCTATATCACCAATTTTTATATCTGCCATAATCACACCTCCGATCTGAACGCGGTAACCACCGTTAAGCCATTGGTATTGAAGTAGTGACCTTTACGCACCGGAACCCCTCCTGTATGTCCCAGTTTGGGAACCGAAATTGTGGATTTTCTCCTGTCCAGCCCCAGCCCTTGGTTGATACGTATACTCCATTTGTAACGATACGTACGCCGTTTATTACTTCATCTTTATTGTCCGAATATGCGCTTTTGAATACTGCTGTTCGGTAGAGACCCGAGTGGAAAGAATGGTTTAGGTTAAGTTTAATGCCGCTGCCAAACACTTCAACTCTTACCGTACCCCAGCCGTAAACGCCGCCATCACCTCTAATAGCTTTTCCATCGTTATAAATGTGAACATAACCTTTCTCGTTGGTTGGGGCTTTTATGAACAGTAGATATACGCCGTCTGAATCTTCATCGAAAAGCGTCGAATCAAGGTCAACGTCATAATCCACAATACCGTCGGGGATATCCTCGTCAAGCTCTATCACTTCTTTGGCAGACTCGTCCATATCCTCGTAGCCTGCTTTGTAAGCTTCTTTTTGTTCCGTCAGCGAACTGCTACTCTCGGAATTTTTAGCCATGCACCAGGCTATGGCGGGAGCGTCCGTACCCGTTATACCAATATTTTCTCCAATGTTAAGCTCAAAGCTTTCAAGATAAATTTCCGAATTATTTTTATCGTAATAGCCTAACGCATTTCCTTTTGAATTAAAATCGGCGAGCATAATAAGCTCTCCGGAGCTGTTATACAGCTTAGAGATCATCCGTGCGGAAAAGCTTTTGGTGTTGGTGGCCGTTACGTCTCCCGACGTGGTTTGTATCTTTATTTCGTCGGATATTTCAAGCGTTTCATAAGTATAATTGAATACGCTGTGGGCTTCGTCCTCCGCTCCGTTTCCCGCGACTATTATCAGGCTTGAAGCGTCGTCGTCTATTATTGCGCGGAGATACCCCTCACCTCCTCCCTGCTCCGATAATTTTTTTAACTCATTAATAGCCCCCGCAAAATCCTGCGCGTCGGTATCAAGAGGAATATCCGACTGAACCTTCCCCTCGAACTCCCAGACGGCTTTCCCGTCATCGTCCTCATATACGGCTATATCACCAATTTTTATATCTGCCATAATCACACCTCCGATCTGAACGCGGTAACCACCGTCGCCTTTTTGCGGACGTCCGTCCCGCCGTTATTAAGATTCTGAAAAACATTGATCCCGTTTTTTCCGTAGGC
>CAJUHS010000044.1 GCA_910586535.1 uncultured Oscillospiraceae bacterium | reverse complement strand
CCGTCCCGCCGTTATTAAGATTCTGAAAAACATTGATCCCGTTTTTTCCGTAGGCGGTATTTCCGTTTCGTCTGTCAAGCTCAAGCTTGCGGTCAAGCTGCCTCTGCACCCTCGACTGATAAGCGTGATCCGTTTCGGGAACGGCGTTTGCGGACGCGCTGAAAAATATCCCCTCCGCCGACGGATACATTGTAACATTGGTACACAGAAGCGTACCTTCGGAAAATTCAATCGCGCCGGGATAAATATACTCCTGCGCAAGTCCCTTTTCACACGTCCACCCGCGGTACTCGAAATCATTTATCTCCAGAAATACTGCCGTGCAAAGCTGTTCGGAAGCGTATTCCGTGGAGATCATCAGCGTGTTCTCCGCACCGCCGCTGCCTTCCGTGAAAATTTTATCGCCGCTTGCCATTATCAATTTGGTGTACCGCTTTTTCCCGCGGTACCTGATCGGAGCGTGCCTGATCTCGCCAACTCCCGCAGCGCGGTAATACGAACCGAACGGAACGAATATCAGCTCGTTATCGTCTCCCTCGATGACGTAAGAACAGAACGCCGCCGCAAAGCTTTCGATAATATCGCGGGCTGATCTTCCCTCGGCGGACTCCCGTTTTATGTCGCCGATCATGTCAATAAAACCTGCGGCGGACAATGACGTAAAGCGGTACACGTCAAAACCTGCGGCTGATACCGCCCGCGCCAGAACATTTCTTGCAAGGATCATGCCGTCCGTAAAATCGTCGTCGGAAAATTCAACAATAACGTCGGTCTTGGACATTCCGTCGGCGCAGACCCAGCTTGTAAAATTACCGTCAACATTTCGGGATTTAACATAAAACGTCGGCACAACGATACTGCTGTCGGAAGCGCACACAAGCCGCACCTCTGCGCCGTATCCCCACAGATCGTCTCCGACCGACGGACAATAGGTGCGGAACTCCATTGTTGACGCGACCGAACCGTACGTTCCCATGCCTGACATTGAGTAGGCGATCTTAACGTCCCCGAAGTGGGGAATTGCTATGCCGCCGATAGTGAGCGTCCAGCTAAAGGCCGCCCGACGGAGCTGAAAGCCCCGCCGAGCGGAGAGAAAGACGGATAGTCCAGAGGATACTGTCGGTAATCTCAAAATCGTATTCATCGGGATCAGCGTCGCAGCATTCCGCCGAGTAGGAGGTTTTGTAAAACGCGTCGTGCTTGGGTACAGGAGTGGTGTAGTCCACCTCGACCGACGGGGCTTCAAGCTTTTTGGCGAGAGCCTCCGATACGGGAGTGGGAACGTCCTCAAGCACGATATCGAGCAGAACCTCGTCGCCCTTTTTGTCGGAAATATAGTCGCCGTTGATGTCGTGAAATCCGTTGTTTCCGGTCACCGGCGGACACTGGCAGCTGTAGGATTTTATCCACCGCTGAATTTCCATGCCGCCGATTATTGTTTTTACCACATCATTCACCCTTTCTGTAATTGATGATCTCTTCCTTTTCGATAACCTTCTCCGCGACCTTTTCACCGTCCATGTCAACCTCGATATGGTTCCGGATAACGATTCGGTCAGAGGAATTTCCCCGCGCGGAGGATTCCGCAGACGTTTGCGGAACGGTCTCCGAGTACCGTTTCGGAGCGGTGCTTGCCGCCGAGAAATTCTGCTCGGCAGCGATAGCCGTCTGAATCTGAGCCAGAGCCTCGTTGAATCCCTCTGCGTATTCGTCGCCCGCATTTTTGCCGATGGAATAAGCGTCGGCGTTCATCAGCGCGGCAAAGTCAAGTTCGGTACCGGCAAAGCTGTTCTGTATGCCCTCGGCACAGTCGGAGGCAAATTTTTCTGCAAACTCGTCCACCTGCTCGCTGAGATCGCCGCCTGTGAGACCGGCGATAAACGCCGCAAGAGACTCGGCTCCGATCTCCTGAATTTCGGGAGGAAGCGTTCCGAATTTGTCAAGAACGCCGTTTACAAGTCCCTCGTTCAGTTCGTTTAGTTCAGGTTCAAACAGCTCGCCCGAAAGCTTGTCGGCAAGCTCATCTTTCTTTTTGTACAGCTCGTTTATCTCCTTAAATTCCGATTCGGACATTTCTGCTAAATTTTTAGCGGTAAAAAGTCCGTCCTCAAAATCCATTGATGCCATCTCACCGATAAAGCCGTCTGTCGCACCCTGCGACTTTAATTTTGTAATGTAATCGTGGTATTTCTGCATTTCAGCCATTTGCTTCCGCATATTTTCCACGCTTACGATTTTAGAAGTATTACCGTTTTCGTCGGTTTCGGTGTCAACGCTGAAAAGGCTTCCCGCTGACATCAGACGGTTCTTGTAGCTGTTCCGCTCGCTTTCCAGCTCCTTAAAGGCGGATTTGTATTCCGCCACAAGTTCGGAAATTCCGTCTTTGACGGAATCCACTTGTTTTTGCTGTGCGTCCCGCTGATATTCCAGAATCGTTTGGTAATAATTGTACCATTCATCGGAATATTCGGGGCAGTATTTTTTTATAAAGGCAAGCTGTTGACGGTAAGCGTCCTCGGCTGACAGCAGACCCAGCGACTGCCTGTGGGCGATGTTGTTCCACTCCTGGTCACGGATATCGGCTTGTTCACGAGCTGCTTCCTCGGCGAGACGGATAGAGTTCTCCGCGCTTTCCTTTTGGTAGGCGTATAAGTCCTCGTAGTATTTCCAGTGATCTTCGAGGTTGGCGTTGCCGTACTGTTCAAGAAGTGCGGATTTTTGGCGGTAGAGTTCTTCCTCAGTTGCGATCACGCCTGTGGCGTAGGCGTGTTCTGCTTGTTTCCATGCCGATTCGAGGGCAGAGGTGGTTTCTTCCTGCTGGTCGTTCAAAATGCCTTTTATTTTGCCGGAAATTTCAGTCGCACGAGAAATATTGCTGTTTATAAACGGCAGAATTGGAACGGACAAAGAAGAAGCTGAATCGCTGTTCTCAATTTGTGCATAAGTCTGCTCTTTAAGATTATCATAATCCTCAAGAATCTTTTTGTTTTCCTTTTGCGTAGCGACAAGCTCATCATATGACAGTCCATACCTTGCTTTGGCGAGTTGGTTCATGTACGATTTATCGTCCAAGTCTGACAATATTCCCTCAGGATCGGCTTTTAAACGATTTTCGGGAAGAATACTGCTTTCAAGGGAATTAAGTTTTTCCTGAATATCATAATAATTTGAGGCAGCTACACTATATTCCTCGTATTTTGCAGACAGTGCCGCCTGTAAGTGCATTCTTTCCGTAACTTTTTCGATGTTGTCTGCGAGATTAAGATACGCACCTGACTGTTCGTCGATAATTTTTGTCCCTTCAGGTAAAATACCTTGAAGCTCCTCGACAAGATCAAGAAATTCAGCCATTTCACCATCTGTCAATTCTTCAAAACGCTGCCGGAGTTCTTCGTATCTTTCCGATTTACGCTGTATTACAGCGATTTCTTTATCAGAATCTTTGGTGATTTGTACAGCGGAACTTCTTGCGTTTTCAAGAGCAACTGCATATTCGTTGGTTTCTTCAGTTGCGTTTTTCATATCGGAAACTATTGCTCCGATTGCAACACCTAAAGCCGCAAGAGCGGTTGCAAGCAGTACCACGGGATTTATAGCGCATACCGCATTAAACGCAGCTTCCGCGGCAGTAGCGGCTGTAATTTTTCCGGTAAATAGTCCTACTGCGATTTCCGTAAATGACATACCGCTCGCAAGAGCCGCCTGTTGAAAGGTTGCCGCGCTTGTTTCGGCAGCAAGCAGCGTTAAGGCTGTGTTTGCCGCCGTTATGCTTGTTATTATAGGGGTAAGTATAGCTGCCGCTTTCATTGCAACAAACTCGGCAGTTACGAGGGAAATGATAATTTTCAAAGAATTTGCATGATCTACAATAATCTCAAGTCCCGAAGCAATTGTCGGGATAACATTATTTCCAACAATTTTTATTGCCGATTCTGCAAGACTGCCGAACCCTACGGATATTTTTTCGACGCTTGCAGACAGGTTACCGTCAGCAATGCTTAACGATAAGTCTCCGATGTATCCCGTAACCTCCTGCACAGCGTCACGGAAAGGTACCTGAAATTTCTCATAAGCTGCAATACCCAGCCCCTCAAGCGCGGACTGCATAATGGTCAGATCGCCTTTGAGGTTATCGTCCATAGTTTCTGCCATTTGTGCCGCTGCTCCCGCGCAGTCGGATATGTAACCGCTCAGCTCATCGAAACGTTCCGAGGACGTACCCAGCAGTGCATTGACCGATTTCAAATCAACCTTATTGAAAATTTCATTAAGCACAGCGGTGCGCTCCTGATCGGAGAGAGTGGATAAAGCCGTGTTAAGGTCTGCAAAGGTATCTTCGAGCGGTCGCATTGAACCCGAAGCGTCAAAAGCAGTAACGCCCAGACTTTCAAGCGCGGCTGCCGCCGTATCGGTAGGAGCGGACAGGGACAGGATCACATTACGCAAAGCAGTGCCGCCCTCCGAGCCTTTAATACCATTATCTGCCAATATGCCAAGGGCGGTGTTCATTTCTGTAACGCCGCCCGACAGCATTTTAGCTGTTCCTCCGACTGTAAGAATAGCCTCGCCGAGCTGTGATACAGAAGTATTGGACTTCTGAGCTGTCACCGCCAGTTTGTCCGAAAAGTCCGCCATTTGCGATGTTTCAAGTCCTAATGCTGACATAGCGTCCGTGACCATATCGGAAGCAGCGGCAAGTTCCATTCCACCAGCCGCCGCAACGTTTAAAACCGTGGGCAGAGCCGCTACCGCTTTGTTAGCGTCGTATCCCGCGAGTGCAAGATAATTAAGCGCCTCACCGGCTTGAGAAGCTGAGAATTTCGTGCTTTCGCCCATCTCCTTTGCCGCGTCGGAAAGTGTTTTGAACTCAGCTGCCGCGGAAGTAATTCCCATGGTCGCCGCGACCTGAGACATGGAAGCCTCAAATCCCGAACCCACGGTTATTATCTGCTGCGGTATTTGCGCCGCCGCTGAGGACACCTTACTGACCATATTTGCGGCTATGTTTCCCATGGCAACGTTTGCGGTCGCCTGTAAATTGCTTACACCGTTTGAAAACCCTGAATTGTCAATGCCTGTCTCAAACATCAATCTGCCGTCTGCTGCCAATTTTTTCACCTCCAAAAAGTTGGGAAACCATCGGCACATAGGCACTACTTGATTTCGCTGTTTATTTTGATTTCAAATTCTATGCCGCAGTGCGCGCCCTTGCATTTAACATAAATGCCTTTGCATACTGCGTTTTCGTCCGCCATTACCGAGGTCGGGTGACCGCAGAACGGACACAGGATTTTATGCTTTTTAGGTTTTATGGGTTTCATATCAAACTCCTTTCAAAAAAAACACTTGAAACACGCCCATTTTTGTGGTATACTGAAATTATTAAACACGTAAAGGGGATTTGTCTGCTATGAAAAAAATACTTATTGTTTTATCACTTATTATGTCAATGGTTATGTTTGCTTCGTGCGGTGCTGATACCGCCGCAGAAAAACACGATTTCCGCAACGTTGATTTTGGTATGAGTACAATAGAGCTATTTGAAATTGAGGGCGAACCCGATGATGATCTTATCGGTGACGATTTATCAATATACTATTACAGGGACAGGGAAGCTTTTGGTGTAAAAAACGCTCTAATTGAGTACCATATTGATAAAAATGGTATTGGATGGGTATATGCTAACTTCCAAAACGAATATGCTGATGATAAATCATACATAACCGAATATAATACCATAAAGAAAAATTTAATAGCAGTGTGGGGAGAACCTGACAGCATAACTGAAAATGAAAATGAATTCAATTTTAGGTGCACTTGGGAAAATAAGTCCTTGTCCTTAAACAGAAATTCAGAAGATAAGGCGTTTCTTAGCGTTGTAGCGTGTAGTTCCACTTACTTAGATTTGTCTCTTGAAAGAATTCAGGAAAAACAAAAAGAAAGACAAAATTTAGAAACGGCAGAATAATTAATACCCCGCCCGTTCTTTCAAACGCTTCAGCTCATCAATTTTCTGCTGTTCGGAAAGCGATCTCGGCAGCGCATACAGCTTCTTCATATCCCGCAAAAACTTCTTACGGTAATCGGGAGCTTCGTCCAGATTTTCCGCACGGTAGCCCATAATATCTGTGAACTTACAGTTGTGCAGCCCGCGGAACAGCGATTTGAATTTCCACCAGTGCAGGTATTCCAAATCGGTAAGATCAAGCCCGTACACCTCTAAAAACGCGGCATAAACGTAGCCGTCGTCATGCTCAAAGGAGTAGACGGCGGCTTGCTTTTTTGCCTTAACGCTTTTGCTGTCGGACTTAGCGCCGCGCGATTCTTTTCCGCATTGGTAGAACCACAGGATAAATTCCCACAAATCTGGATCGGGCGGGACGATCGGAAAAATGATACGCAAAAGCGCGTTTCTCTTGTCCCGCATGGGAACGTCCCGATCCGTAAAGAGCAGCTCGAACCTTATCCAGTCGCGGAAATCCGTGCG
This sequence comes from uncultured Oscillospiraceae bacterium, assembly GCA_910586535.1. Classification (GTDB taxonomy): domain Bacteria; phylum Bacillota; class Clostridia; order Oscillospirales; family Ruminococcaceae; genus RGIG8773. The sequence goes on along the minus strand of CAJUHS010000044.1, from coordinate 2,399 downwards.
TATCTCATATTGCTTCCCGCCGTACTCATAAACGGCGGGAAGTTTTTCATACAGCAGGTTCATCTCGTGTATCTGTTCACGATCTCGCGCTGATGACGGTTAAGCTCGTAGTTAAGAGCCGACCAGAAGCCGAGAATCTCGTCCGGGTCAAGCTCGTTAAGCTTATCATCGGGGAAAAGCTTCTCCGCCTTTTCCTCTCCGATGAAAAGGGCTATCCCCTTTTTCAAAGAGCGCACCGTGTCCGAGGTCTTGGGGGTAGTAATTATTTCTGTACGAACCGCGTCCAGCTTGTCGGCGAATTCCACGGTCTTGGCGGGGAGCTCAAACTCCTCGCCGTACGCTTTAAGCTTCGCTGCCCTGCGGGTAAAAGAAAATTCTCCGGATTTTACAATACCGTTCTGCATGGGAATGATATTTGATTTCATAAAATTTTACCTCCGTTAATTATTCGTTTTCGGTTTCGGTTTCGGAAGCGGGTGTACTTCCCTGACCTGCGGACTGGCTGCTCGGCTGCGAGGTGGGTTCGGTGTCCGACCATTTGCCGTTGGAAGGATCGAACCAGCCGATATCCTCGTCGCCCTGACTGTTGAAATTGCCCTTGATGATCATGTCGTCGTCATCGTCGCAGGACGATACTTCAACGGCATACTTGCCCTTGCGGGCGGGATAGTAGCCTCCGATGGCAGTATCGAAAGCGTCCACCGTGACCATGGGAACGACGGCGGCGGTACCCGTTTTGCGCTTGGTATAGATGTCGTAAACCTTGCGTATCGCAGGGTTTAGGAACATCAGCAGAGCTTCAAACGCGATAGACGGCGCATAGCTTGTGATATTTTTTCTCTTGGATTTCTCATTGATGAATTTTCTCTCCTTGGACTGAGCCGAGGGACTTTCGGTCATTGCAGTCCAGCCAACCCCCATCTGACACCATACTGTGTCGCCCTCGGCTTCGGGAGTAACGCCCTCCGCTTCGGTCACGTCCATGAAGTGGAGAATGTCGGTGCGCTGCGCGGTCGTTTCGATGTTTGTGTTTTCGGGTACTTTAAAAATGCTCATAGTTTTAACCTCCTGATTTAATATAGTTTAGTTTGAATTGGATCTGGTACAATCCGGTATTGCCGGTTTTGTCCCTCTCAAAAAGAGAGCCGTTGGCGGCTGAAAGCTTTGTGGGCGTGCAGCCTTTAGGCATGGCGGGAAAATTTTTTGCGGCGGTCTGCTCCCTGCACCATGCCTCCATACGCTCCACCCACTCGGCATTTTCGAGGGACTTTTTGTCTTCGGCGCGGAGACGAGCCTGTACAAAAAAGTTGTATTCGTACTTGCCGCCGCCCGAAATAAAGGACTTTATTAAAACGTTGCCGTCAACGATAATACCGTAATTGTTGGCAGTTGCTGAAGTCCAGTCAATATACCGAGACTTCAGTGGGATTTCAGCAAGCAGCGGACATTCTGCCATATACTCGCGAACACTTTCTATTATGCTTGCCAAAAATGATCATCTCCTTTTCTGGACTTTTTCCGCTTTTGCTATCTTTTTCGCGCCTTCTATGATCTCGGAAAGATGAAAAGTTTTCATAACCTCGAACCACCTGCGCCCACGCTGTCCGCCCCGTGCCGTTCCTTCAATACCGCGTCCCGCATTATTGTAATATACGGAGCGTGAATAGGCCGCAATATACCGCAGAATCCCCGACCCGATAACCGACCCAAGTATAACGGAACGCTTCAAAAATCCGGTTTGGAACGGCGTGTATTTATCCATATGACGGATACATTCGGAATCAATAAATTTCTGAACTTTTCCGCCCTTTTGGAGACCGCGCTCGCGGAGAAGCTGCTCGGTAGGCTTGATTGTAAATCCCATGCTACCTCGCTCCTATCTCAATGTGGTGCATATCCTCACTGCCGTAATCATGCTTCGCCGCGGACATTACCGTCAGGGCTGTATCCGGGTCAAATCCGGAAATATCGGCAAGTTCCCCGCGGACAATGTAGTCGTGCTTTTTAACGTCCGCGGTCAAATCGGGAATCCATATCGCGGCTTTGTCGGCGTTCTCCTCGCCATACTTTTTGACCTCATAGCCCTCGCACTCCTGCCACATACAGGGGTATGTCCCAATGATCCGATAGCTGCCGTCCTCGGAACGGATAATTGTGCAGTCGGCGTTTGTGATCATAACCATTTCACTCCTTTGATAAGGTCGGCAAGATAAAGCTGTATAGTGTCATCAAGCTTTTGGGCGTCGGTGCGGTGCGTCCCCGCGGCATAGGAAACAGAATAATTCCCGACCTTCTCGGAGGTTTTCACGCCGCCCCGCTCGTTGTTTTTAATGGTATCCGCAAGCGCACAGCACGCCTTCTTTAGGCGCTCGGACATCTCATCGGTGATACCCGCCCTT
>CAJUHS010000043.1 GCA_910586535.1 uncultured Oscillospiraceae bacterium | reverse complement strand
AACATTATCTGCGAAAATAAATTTATGCAAGTAATCTTTACATCTATCTGAATTTTTCAATATACTTTTAGGCGTTTCTGAATAATCTATATCTCTTATTGAGAACTGTTGTTTTGCAGTATCCCTATCAATCATCATTCCCATGCAGTAATAATGGTAAATGTCTATTATTTCATTAACGACATCTTGGGCACTTTTGACAAAATCATCAAAGTTGTTCACAACATTAAAAACACATTGAGCAGATTCTTTTAGGCTTTGCTTTAATTCAAATACTTCTTTTGCTGATTGTCCGAGGAAATAATATAGTGTTTTCTTATTAGTTTTTCTTGCACGATCAATTTCAATTTGTACACCGTTCGGTATGTCTGCATCTTCCAATAAAAAAATACAAACATCACTGTCTTCCGCTTTCAGTGTATATGATGCTGCTGTCGGTAATGTAGACGCTTGAGCCTCAAATAAGTACGCATGAATGAATTTTGTGTTATTTAGTCGCGTTTCGATTTTTTTGCGTATTATACAAAACTTATCTTCACCACAATTAGAACTAATAAATACTTTTATTCTATAGTATATCTTCATAAACACCTCTTATGTAAAATATTAATTTGTATTATAGCACAACCACAAAATATTATCAAGAAATACATTCTAAAATATTCAGTTTTCAAAGCTAAATAATAGGATGTTAGTTATACTTTTAGCCCGCTTTGAGTTTACGGCGTGCGCTTGTCTTGATACAAGTGGCGGCTGCGCCGCCACGACAAGCGCACGCCTAAGCCGATGAGATAAACCCGACGAAACGTCGCGCCGCGCGGAGCAAAGCGGTCGCCGCTAAACCGCTCGCCGACACGCTTTGTCTCGCGCGGGCGGTCGGCTTTATTTGTCGTCACGTTATACTGTTTCAGAATAAGCGCTTATAGTTTACCGAGCCGTGCAATACTCGCACTATGTTTATTTCCTTTGCGTTCTCATTTACCGTATGAAAAATCAGATAATCGTCATACGGCAGTATCTTTATTCCGAGTGCATACAATTCCGCATATTTACTGTCATGCCCTATATTCGGAAAATCTTTCAGTCGAAGAATCTGTTTTTCAATCTCGCCCAAATATTTGCTCGCACGCGTTTCAGCGTCTTGCGCTATATAATCGAATATTGCCTGTAAATCGTTTGACGCTTCATTCGCATATATGAGCTTATACATTACGCTCTCCTGAATTTAGCAAACACTTCTTCGTGCGTCTTGGTATTACCCTGCTCTATATCTCTCATCCCCATAGATAATTTTTCATACAAATCGAGCCTTGCGTACAACTCGTCCAAAGCCGCTATCGAGATAAGCGCAGTGTCGCCCTTACCGTTCACCGTTATATATACAGGTTGCCCCGTTTGCTTGCAAAGCCGAGATAACTCGGGATAATTATTCCTTAATTCCGCCGACGGTCTGATATCCATAATTTAGCTCCTTTGATGTAGTATATCGTTATTATATCGCTTTATTGATATATTGTCAATACTTTTAATTACTTTTTCTCATCAAAGCAATAACGTCGTCGCAAACGTTACCCATATACACGCCTTCGTCGTGGCATTTGAAATCATCGAAAAGTATTAGCTTATGCTCTTCTTCGTCATACGGGCATACCACGTCGTCGTCCGTTATGTCCGAGATAAAATATTGGTATAGTCCTTTGCTGTACACTATTCTCTCGCCCGTCTTTTCTATGTACTTCATTAGGTATTGTATTGCGCTACCCAGCGTATACTCGTATTCGTTTACGGGCTTGAAATCGTTTCGTCCGAACCGTTCGTTAAAGTATTTGGACTGTATCGTTTCCTGCATCCTGTGCGTTGTCGTGCTGTAATCCCTTTTCTTTTCGAGCTTGCTCGGTATTGTGCCATCGGGGATATTAAACAGTCCGTGAAAATGCAGTCTTTGTTTTTCGGGGCTACGCTCCCATACACCCATATATTTCCAGCTCTTACGCGACGCGAAATTGGCGAACGTCTTTTTCAGCGTTTTCTTGAACGCTAGTTCGGTATGCTTTCTATCGTCATAAGTGAACGTACAGAAATAATTGAACTTTAAGAACGTTTCCAAGTCCAAAAACAGCTTAACCGATTGCGAATTGCCGTTGGATCGACGCCCTGTTCTCGTGCTAATTCCTTTTGTTCTTTCCATTCCCAAAAGACCATTCTTATTAGCTTGCGCTGCGAAGGCAACAAGTTTTGTATCGCTTCCCGCAAACGTTTTTTACCCAAGTCGTTTATTACTTCGTCTTCCAAACAGTAATCGTCTGCAATATCGAATCCGTTATCCGTTGATAGGTCTAACGACTGATGCCGTCGCGTTTCGCGTCGTTCCGATAATTGCGCGTTATATTCTTCGACTATATAGAATTGCGTCAGCTTTTCGTCGTTAACCGATTCGAGCATTTTGACAATATTATCGTCAAGCCAAACCGATATAGTTCTTTCCTTGCTGTCTTGTCTGCCCACTAAATAATCCAATGTTACATTAAAATATTCCGACAATTGTTGTAAACTCGACAAACTCGGTTCTCCACCGCCCAACCAATAATAGCATTCCGACGGCACTATTTTGGAATTATCGAATAACTGATACGGTCTTATATTGCTTTTCTTCATAATCGCCAATAACCGCTCTCCGAAGTTCGGATAATCTTTGCTTGAAACAAACTTCGAATTGTTATGCGATTTTCCGCAGAGATATTCTATAGAGCACTCAAAATAATCGGCAAGACGTATTAGCGTCTTTAGCCGTACATCTATCCCTTTGTTACGCCATCTGCGCACAACAGACGGATCTATCCCCAATTCTTTTCCTAATTTTACACTATCTATATTCCGTAATGTCAGTATTTCGTTAAGTGAATTTCGGAAGCTTACAATAATACTATCCATGATAATAATATTGTACGAAAATAGCCCGTTCTTTTGTTAAAACGGACTAATTTCGGAGATGAGTATTTATTTATTTAGTTGTTACATAAATCTCTAATTTACAATCGTTATTCGTTACTATTCTTGGTCTTGTCTAATCGTTCCAACATTTTTTGGGACATACCCACAATAGGCTGCTGTATATAATGTTTTATCACTTTGAACCTACGTTTACTAAAGCCTATAAATATGACGTCTTTCAATTTTTGCCATTTCAACATAGGTATTACGCCTAAGGATTGCGTTTTAGAAAATATCATTTGCTGAGATACACGAATATAATAACGGGCTTCAGCTAATTCATCCCATGATATATGCAATTTCCAAAATCTTCCCAAAAATGCACGAGATATCCCCGTTTCATCAATTTGCACTATAGATAACAGCGGTTTAGCCATCATAATTAATATGGCAATGCTTAGACCAAATGTCATAATTGTCCAACATATTAATATGGGTATATTTTCAACTAATGCTAAACGGCTCGGTTCAAAAATTAGCATAAAAATACTTAAACCCAATATAAAAACTACTAAAGATAGTACAAATAACGTTATAAAGGGAAATGCTAAACATCGTATTTTACGTTGTTCCAAGACTTACCTCCTTTTTTTGAGATGCCGCTATAAGCATAATTGGTATAATTCCAATCGCAAACATCGGCCATCCAATAATCATAGCTGCAGAAAAAGCAAATCCGCCGAATTTTAACCAATTGCCAAACTGCCCTAAAAATTTTGTCGCACCGCCGCCAGCATTCATCAAATTACCCAATCCGAGTGACAACATATTCACAACACCATTTAGCAATGCAGACGGAGTTGCACTTATCCAAAAATCTTTGTTTAAAAACCCATTATCTCTATCCCAATCAGTTTTAATACCATTTGTAATAATACTACCCACATAGCTACCTGCTACACCCATTAAACCAGCGACAGCCAATCCCAAAGGAAGACAAAAAGCACCGATTGCACCGCATAGAGCAAGTCCGACCGTAGAAATAAATCCACTTGCCAAACCGCCCCAGAAGCCATCCATAAAATTTCCGCCCGCTGCCATTTCGGACAATCCACCAAACACGCCTCCCATTGCAGTACCGAAAAGCACGCCCCCCAATATAGCCAGCGCAGCTAAAATGAATCTACCGCTCGGATCGACATTCATCACGGGGTTATTGCCGCAATAAGCATACAAGTTCAACCCGTTTACGGTATTCGGTTCAAGGAACTGTGTACTGTCCGCAGATATAAACCTGCCGACTTCTGGGTCGTAGTAACGCGCATTAAGGTAATACAGCGCGGTTTCTTTGTCGTAGTAGTATCCTCTGTACCTTATAGGATTTATGTCGCCTATGCCGCTGTTATCTACTTCAGTTACTTCGCACTTGCCCCATGCGTCGTATTTATATTCCGCCGCGAGCGCAAGAACTCCATTCGTCAACTTGAATATATGAGTTATATCGCCCTGTATGTTCTTACGGTATATATATTCCTGCCCGTTGTAGCTAAACCCTTGTATTCCGTTTACACCGTATCTGAAAAGAAGTTTATTCGAGCCTATCGTCATTCCCAATATCTTTGTTCCGGATATAAAGAACTTGGTAGTTACTTGCTTTACAGTATCCGTCTTGGATAACCGGATTCCGTTTGCGTCGTAGGTATACGTATTCCCGTTATAGCTCGCAAGCGTACCGTATCTACTCCAAGCAAGAGTTTTGTTGCGGTAAGTCGTCGGTCTACCCATGGCGTCGTACACGCACTTTTCGCCGTTGTACGCCGTCATTTGGTCGCGCCATCCGTTTGCTTTGTACGAGTACAGCATTACGGATACGGGCTGTTTTTCGGCAAGCGAACCGAGCGTAAATCCATACTCGGACTTACTCAATATGTTGCCGCCTACGTCATAGGCAAAGACGATTGTCTTGCCCATTTCCTTATTGTCTTCCCGTACCATACGATTAAGTTTATCATATGCGTACCGACTTGTCAAGAGACCGTTTTTGTATATTTCCGTAATATTCCCTGCTTTATCGTATTTATACTTTAACTGTTCGTCAAGGCTGCCGTTTATGCCGAATCTTACCGAAGACACATAATCGGTCGTTCTGTCGCCGTACTTGAGATAATACCTATTTTCGTCGGTCAGCGTAGTATTTCCTACGACCTGAGATATAGAATGTGTTCTTCCAAGCGCGTCGCGTCCGAGCGTTTGTTTTACGTCATTGGGCAGCATAACATCAACAAGATCATGTTCGGGTGTTTCATCGTAACCGTAAGCATATTCTTCGATTGTATTGCCTATTTGAACAGCAGACTTATCGAGCAAGTCTTTATCGGTATATGTTTCGGTTAAAACGACGCGCTCGCCGTGCAAGGCATACGTTGTTTTAGGATTCTTTTCGTCGGTGTCGTATTCGTAGATTATATTGCCTATATTGTCCGTCGCTTTTTTAAGTTTATCCGTATTGCCGTCATATTCGTATTTAAGCACATCGACCGCCGTGCCGCCTGTTACATCCTGCACCGTTTTCTTTCTGTTCTTACGGTCCGTCGCAGTCCGCAATACCGTGCCGTCGGCAAACGTAATCGTAGCCGTATCCAAATCGTTCGCCGTTACACCGTCCGCATAAACAGTACTTTCTATTATTTCTCCCGCTATTTTGGTTTCCAATGTTCTGCCCTGTCCGTCGTAAGTATAATCGACGTCTATACCGTTATGCGATACGGTAGTCAGCATATCCTTGGTGTACTTATATGTCGTGCCGTTGGCTTCGCCGTCGTCGTCGCTGCTCATGCCCGTCTTTCCGTCGGTATCGTAATCGTAGCCGTAAACCGTCTTACGGTGATCGGACGTTTTTTCGGACATAGTAAGTCCTCTCGAATACTCGTATTCGGTTTTTAAGACCTCGCCGTTTACTTAGCCGCGAGGATCGAGCTCGGCTATGAGATTGCCTTTCTCGTCGTATTGGTATTCTTCGACATACTTGGACGTGCTGTCGTTTTCGTTGTACTTTATCTTTTGAATCAACACGCCTTTCTCGTCGTATACGTTTTCGACGCAGTTGCCGTTATGGTCACGCGAATACATTAATGCGCCGCTCGCGTTGTAACGCATCTTGCTCTCGTATTTTTTACCGTCTACGGTCATAACTGCTTTAATCGGAAGCTTGTCGGCATACTCGTACTCGGTCAGAATTTCGCCGTCGTACTCGCTTATTACCTTGCGGTCGTCGTCGAATGTGCGCTCGGTGAAATCGTCGCACTTACAAAGTCTGAAGTCCGTGACATACGCCGTACCGTAGTTGTACGAGTAATCAAAATATACGGTTATCTTGGACACCTTTTGCACATCTTTTATCTTTATCGGCAATGCTGCAAGCTGCCAACCTGTATTGTAGAAATCGTACGTGCATTCGTAAGTATCGCTCGCTATGCCGTCGGTGTATTCCACAACCGCTTTAAGCCCAAACCGCCTATTGTTGCGTAATTTATCCGCGATGTTGGATGCCGTTTCTTCGTACTCGGTGAACAAGTCTTTTCCGTATGCCGTAATGCGCTTATTGTGCCTTACCGACATAGACTGCGCTTTTGCCCATGCCGACAACACCATTACGCCGTTCTTGGGAATGTCTTTTCGATTAATATCCGATATAATTATGTCTTGGCTTATGTAGCAATTTTCCGAACCGGAAAGCTGTAAGACCGTCCTATTGTCTACCGTTGTAGGCAAAGCGCTGTCACCCGCCGATTGCATCCAAGAAGTAATATTAGAAGTGAAATTCGGATTATTTACAAGATTAGTTTCCGACATAATCTCGCCGCACGAAAATGCTTTATTCAGTCCGTTATACTCATAAGAAGCGTTGCGCTCGTTATTACCAGATTTTGTATAGACCGTAACGGCACGCCCCATGCGATCGAAAACATACTGAGTATTACCGTCTTTAGTAGTGACTGTAGTCGTATAATCACTCGTTCGCGTTATAGTACAAGTGCTTACCGCTTTTTCCGTGCAAGGCGTTACGCCGGTTTTGTCTATACGTTCCGCACCGACGCTTTCCGTAACGGTCAAAGCCGAATCGGCATAAGCAAAACGAACCGCTTCTTCGGCTATACCTTTAACTTTAACAAGGCGCCCGTTATTGTCGTAAGTAAATTCGCTCGCCTCGCCGTCGGGATATATCGCTTTCTTCAAATATCCGTCTTCGTACTCATACTTACACGTTCTACCTTGATTGTCTGTCATGCTTGAGATATTGCCGTCATCATAAGCAAAGTACATTAACACCTTGCCGTCTTTATCGTTGAGCGATTTTATATTATCCTCATCGTCATAAATAACGGAAATTTGATTCTCGTACAAATCGCTGAACACGACGAGCTTACCGTAATAGTCAAAACCGAGAATAATCTTATCGTCCGTTATAATAAAGTCGGTGGGCTGTTTCTTCTGTTCGGCAATAAGCAAATCACGCTGCAAAACCAAAGCATTAATCTGACGATCTACATCTTCCATTTTTTCTTTGTCATCAGCAATAGTTTCTTCAAGTTCGGCAATAGCAATTGCTTGGGTTCGTTCTCCCTCTGCATTTGACAGTTTAGTTAATTGATTATTATAATTTAGAGCTAACCTATCATAATAATCCGTTCTTTGGCTGGAAACAAGTATTTTCGCATCGTAGACAAGCTTCAAATTGCTTATTGCGTTTTGATGACGGTTAAGGATTAAAGAACTATTTGATGTTAAATAACCATCCTCATATTCAAGTTTGACAACATCAACAGGTACATCTAACATTTTAGAAATATCAGACTGTCCCGCATCAACTTGTAATTGCTCAAAATACCCCCAAATACCAGTTTTTTCTTTTTGTGTAAGCGCATCTAAATACGGACTATTCAACGAAATTCCGTCAGTAGATTTATAATCTTGATTTGCATAAAACTGATTAATTCGTTCTTGCTCCGAACCAAAGAAGTATGCTTTATTACTGGCCTGCTGAGCTTTGTATTGGAGTTCTAACTGTTTCTTTTGCAATTCATATAACTCTTCTTGTTTCTTAGAATTATAATCTAACGATTGTTTTTGGACTTTCGCAATCTTATCTTTAACATCATTCATCTCCTTTTGTTTTGAATACTGCACCTGATACTCGCTGATTTTACCCGTGCAATAAGCAATATGTTCACTGACATCTTGCTGATACTCCACAAGACTGCGAATTTGTTCATTTAGATTATTAATATCTTCGCTATTAACAAAATCAAATACATTAATAACTGTATTATCGTCATATTTACGTTCTTCGTGAAGTGTGTAACCGATTTCATCAGTACGAATAAATACTGATAATACACGCTTGGATTTCTTAATATATATTTTATTAGATTGAATTCTTTGTTGCTTGATTACTCGCGTTAATTTAATATTATTTAACGTAAAGTATTCTCCATTATTAACTTTGACATTAGATTCAGGCACATAAAATTCTTTATCGCTAAGTATAAATCGATCAACTATATAGTAATAAGTAGGTATGTAGGCTATATCACCCTTACGTTCTATGTAATATCGCTTCCCATTCATTACATAATAATACTTGGAAACATACTCCTTGTCGCTACTTGTCGTATAATCGACATAACGAGAATAGCTTTCAAGCTGCATGCCAAGCTCATTGCTTACCTCGTGAATAACCTCACGATCAGTGCCGTTATCATCATAAGTAAGCTCGCCCGTCGGCTTCATATAGCAATCCGCTCTATCTACATAATGCGGATAGCCGTAATTCGGATCTTTATAGTAATATTTCTCGACAAAATCGTGATGATTGCCTTGCTCGTCGATATATATTTTATTCTCCGAGCCCATGAGATGAGCCGAATCCATTGAGGGCTTGGTAATTAGTCTTTGTTGAATATTGAGTTTGAAGCCTTTGCCGCATTTGAATTCATCTGTTTCTATTTCTTTTCCTTCTATACCGCGCATGATACTGTCCGTTGTACGATTGGCAACGTCACTATTATAAATATGACTTATAGGCAACTCAAGCGAGCCGTCGCGAACTAACAAATCTGAATGTTCCCACTTAACGCCTAATGTGTTGAGATTTACAGAACCCGATCCGGCACGTCCGGCACTTAATTCCATATGCGCCGCATCTTCGCTTTCCAAACGCGAAGACACATAATCTATAAAAATACGCGGGCGATATTCCGAAACGTACGCCTTTTCGGTCATAAAGACTATAAAATCTGTCGTGTTGTCCGTCGCATTTCTATGCAATCTGAGTTGGATATTATTATTCTTTGTAATTGCGTCTTGTATCTGCGACGTAATATCTATGTCTATACGGTTGTTTATACCGTTGTATGTAAATTGATCTATGGTTCTACCACTTTCTTTTACTGAAAAACCTTTCGACGTACTCGGCTGATAACCGCCGTCCGCTTTTGTAAGCTCAAGGATTGCATGCAACACACGCGTTTGCGATCCTATTGCTTTTCGTACTGCAGTAGCATTTATTATTACACCCAATTCAAAATTGTGCAT
>CAJUHS010000042.1 GCA_910586535.1 uncultured Oscillospiraceae bacterium | reverse complement strand
TAGCAGAGTTGGTGCAAAAATGCAAGACTTTTTTAGAAAAAAATTCGGGGAGGTGATTTGACTGTTAAAGAAGTCGCGGAACTTAAAGGGTGCTCTGAGCGGTACATACAGAATTGTATCTCTAAGGGCAAACTGGAAGCCATTAAAAAGCTAAACGCAAAAGGTAAAATAAAGTTTTATGTTCCGATATCCGCGCTTCCCGTTCCCTTGCAAAAGAAATACTACGGCAAGCTTGCCGCCGACGCGCAGCTATGCTTGCCGAAGGTGCAGGAAACGGCAGTGCCGCAGAAACCTAAACACACAAAACCCGTTGTCAAAAAGGAGTTCGGCGAGTTCAACGCCGATGAGCGGGAACAGATCACGTTCTGGACCGACCTGCTCCGCGAATGGCAGATACGCCGCAGGGAATACGAAAACTGTTCCGAGGGCGACATGGTATTCATTGCCGAGACCAAGCGGCTCCGCAGGGCGTATCTTGCGGAGCAGGGTATCACCCTGAGCAGGGATATCCTGTACCGCAAGTATAAGGCGTACAAGGACGGCGATCTGCAGGGACTTGTGGACGGTCGGGGAGGGTGGAACAAGGGAAACTCCGTCATACCCGCCGAGGTCACGGAGTGCTTCTATACCCTGTACCTGAGCGACGCGAAGCTTCCGGTCTCGGACTGCTTCAGGCTGACGCGGGATTACGTGTTCGAGGAGTTCCCCGAATATCTGCCGTTTATGGCAAGCGAGCGGACGTTCAGGCGTTTGCCCGATAAGCTGCCCCCCGCCGTTATAAAATTTTTCCGTGAGGGCGAAAAGGCTTGCATTGACGACTGTCTCCCCTACATAGAACGCCTTTACGACGGCATCGAAGCTAACGACGTTTGGGTTGCGGACAACCACACCCTCGACTTTATCACCCGCACCGACTACGGAGAAAAGACACACAGGCTCTATGTTACCGGAATCCTCGACGCTAAAACCGGCGTACTGGTCGGGTGGAACATCACCGAAACGCCCAACTCCCACTCCACGGTAATGGCTCTGCGGCACGGTATACAGCGGTGCGGGATACCGAAAATACTGTACGTTGACAACATACGGCGTATACTCACACGAATTCGGAAACGACCGCGCAGCAGCGGCGGCTATGGTGCAGGATATTTTCAATAAAATCATTAAAGAGTGAGCATATCTGTTAAAAAAGAGGTATATATCAAAATAACCGTCCAAACCGCCCAAGCCGTCCAAAGTGCAGTAGTTGCGTGGTTTGCTGATATATGCAACCGCCCAAATTTGGTTTTACAGCCGTCCAAGCCGTCCAAATTATTGGCGTTATTAATAGAATGTTAACAACTTTATAGCGTATGTTTTCCCATACGGAAAACTGAAAAGAGAAAAATTATAGAATTTTCTAAACTTTGGGCAAGGTGCGGTCAAAAGTGCGGTCAGAATAACATTTTTACAAGAAGCAAGTAGCCGCAAATCCTTTATACAAAAGAATTTGCGGCTACTTTGTCACTGGTGACCCGTACGGGAATTGAAAATCCCCCAGCGTATTTTGTAACTTTTCCTAATTTGCGAAAAAGCACGTATTTAAGCCATTTAAAAGGGTTTATACCTATTGTGTTTGTTCTAACTTTTCTTAAATTTTCGTAACTATAAAGAACAAATAAAGAACTGACATTTTGGTATATCTCTATTTTTTTAAAGACAATTATACCACATGATATTATCACATGGTATAATATAAAAAAGAAAGTATTATTATAGATATCTTGCCTTAACTAATTGATTTTCAAAGTCAAACACATACTTGATTTTAAATTCATTATCAATTATAGAACAGGATTCTTCATCTATTTCAACATCTTTAGACATTTTTATAGAGATAGCAGAATCCTCTTCTATTTCATCAAGTGAATTATGAAAAAAAACAATTGCTCATCAATAATGGAATAAAATGTTGTTTCTCCAATGCTTGATTCATTGAAATATTGAAAAATTATTAATGGATAAATGCCACTTGATGTATGCATTTCATATAAAGTTATATATTTATCAAGTTTGTCAGCCACAAGCTTATATGCACCTTGTCCCATATTCACTGAATTAGCATATGCAGGTGTTTGATCTTTTTTTTCATCGTAATAATTTAGACGTATATCCAAATAATACGAAAATATTATGTTTGAATCAATTGATGTGTCTCTCATAACAGTATTGCCTACTAATTCTATTGTGTAATTTTCAAATTCCTTTGTATCAAAAATTACTTTATTTGCACATTTACGTCTTAACTCTGTTGGATCTGTATAAATGTCATTATGCAAATCAGGTATGTTTATATATTCTATCGGAATATATATTTCCAAATCTTCTTTTTGATATACTGATGATTGCATAACTGATTCATTAGTATCTGAAAATTTAGGCAACTCTTTTTCAGCGCAACCAGATACTATTAAGCTTAGAATACACAGCGAAGTTAAATATTTAATTTTATTCATATACATAACTTCCTGTTTTTACATTTGTATAAACAGATATCCATCCATTAATATTAACTAATTTTATAAATTCATCCATAGTTATAGTATGAGAACCTTGATATTTAAGTTCATAGTTAGGATCAACCAAAGTAACTGTATTATTAATTGTATCAACTTCTGAAATTGTAACATAATGCGTAAGAGATTCTTCTTTACTACTGTAATAGTCTAAAACAGAGGTATCGTCAATTCTAATAACTGGAGCCGCTCCATTTTGTAAACTATACTTTACAAAGTCAATAGCTTTGTCATATGTAAATCTGGTAAATGCCTTGGTTTTATATGTTATGCTAGTTGATTTATAATACTTTTGCATATACGATGTAAGATTACTAATATTTGTTCCTGATGAATCAGTTCCCATTTCACTACCAACATCATATACTTTTTGCGAATTTTGATTTTGAGCAATATTGGAAAGCTTACCATTGCCTATTAATGCTTGTAAGGCTGAAGCAGGTCCACAATAATAATGGAGTTCTTCACCTGTTTTGGGATGATAACATACTTGACTTACTGTAGGTACTGAAACATAATATTTCCCATTTTTCAAAGCAAATACGGAAGGTTCAAGTGCATCTCTTAATGAGTCTTCAACAATTTGAAAAGCAGCTTTGCCATCACTTTCATAACATTCAATAAATACATCCTTATTTACTATTTCACCTATTATATTATTAATCATAATATATTCACTCGGATATTTTGCAATATATACATTCGCAATGTTTGATGCAAATTCATTGATGTCATTTCTATGTGAAAAAGTAATATTATTGCTTGCAACAACATTCATTGTCATTGTTAAAATTGAAATAATACTTGCAAGTAAAATAGCCATTATTTTTTTTGTTTTCATAATAAAATTCCTTTCTAATTGCAAACTGCAATTTAACACATTTGTTTTTTTAAACTTTTATTTAATTAATATAATATAGTTATATTAAATAGTAACCTCCTTACTTGTGTCTTCAACAGGTTCTGACTTACTGCCGCTGTAAACAGTACCAACTGTTCTTACATGATAAGTTCCTCTGTCAAGATTGTCTTTGCTGTTGCTCATTGTAAGTGAATTCCCGTTTGTAGAATCGCTCCAACTGTCAACAGTTTCCCATTTGTCACCGTTTTTCTTTTCAAGATACTGTGTTGCGTATATTTGAGTGACGGTTCTGTCGCCCTTTATTACGCTTTCACAATATGCAGTCTTGCCTGAAATTATCAGAGTGCTTTTTACTGAATATGTATACAGGTAGTAAGGAGAAACCGTATTTTCCCCACTATAAGCACAAACAGAAATTCCTGCTGAAAGCAATACCGAAAGAGCAAGCAAAATTGCAATTATTGATTTCTTCATAAGGCTTCACCTCCTTTCACTTTATATAACCATTTGAAAGATGGTAAAATTACACTTTTCAGCAAAATTTTCTAATTATTCTACTTTTTGCACAGAATTCGCTATATCAATTAGTTGGTTTTTACTAAATTTATAATCAACATCACATGATACAAGTATAGATAGAACATAATCACCGTTGTCCCATGTTATTATTTTTCCGTTTTGATTATACATATCAACATAAAATCCTTCGCAGCCGTTTATATAAATTGTTTCTATGTCATAACCCTCCGTATTTATTGATATATGGTAATATTCTTTTATGTACTGTGTAAAATAAATGGTACAATTTTCATTTTCGTAAGTGTATTCACGCTCTGAAATAAATTCACTGATGTCAAAATTTTCATAATCCGACATATCCGCCGTGATTTCGTATTTATCGATAAAGTCAAGCGGAGCGTCCATATCTTCAACTGACTGCACAACAGTATTTGTATCAAAAATATTCATAAAGAAATTTATAAACGCCTCTCTAACCGCGCTGACGCTCATAGCCATAATAAATACCGCCAATAATGCCGCTGTGATAGCAATAAGCAAATTTTTAGGTGTTATTTTGATTTTTTTATGGCTCTTTCCCATTAAAATATCCATTTTGCGTTCAAATTCACGAGAAAACTTATGTGGAGTATTGTCTATCAATGCCTCGTCTATATAATTTTCGCCGTATTCTTTAATAACCGAGGTTATGTACTGCTCAAATTCAAGGTCGGTCATTGTTGTATTCCTCCATAATCAATTTTTTTAATTTTTCCTTAGCGCGAAAAAAGTGAATTGAAACGTGTTCGGGATTAATATTCAAAGACTGTGCAACTTCCTCATTGCTGCAATCATAGAACAAATTCAGCATTAGAATGTCGGAGTATTTATCGTCCATATTTGAAATTATTTCAAACACCCGTTCCCGTTCAAGCCGATTTTCAATCAGTTCAGGCAAATCAAGAGTATCCGTATCGTCCAACTCGTCTATGGGGATGATTTTTTTGTTTTGATTATAAAAATCTATAGCAGCGCCCCTTACTAATATAACCAAATAATTGCGCGTTTCCTTACACTTTATTTCATTAACTTTTTCTAAATTTTTTGTTAACTTCAAAAAAGCATTATGTACAGCGTCCTCGGCAAGGTATTTGTCCTTTAGGATACCGTATGCGTGGTTATACATTGTGCTCCTGTATTCCTTGTACAGTACCTCAAATTTGCTTTTTTCTTCGGGAGTATCGAGCAGAGCGAGATAAATTCCGAGCATAGTGACCGTCCTTTCATGAAAATTCCGTTAATATAACTATACTCTAAATCGTGGAAAATTGCAAGTATTTTTACACAAACGCTGATATTTTGACATAAATGCAAAATCAAAAGCAATATTAAACAATAATTTATTATATAACTTGTGCAATGATACAAACTTTGTTATCAAATCACAAGTTTTTTCTTATTTTGTGGGAAACGGGTCTGAAAAATGTCCTTACTTATGAGAGACGTTATATATCACATAAGATTACACTACAAAACCGCATAATTTATGCAACTACATGAAATTATTAAAAGGGGGTTGCCAAAACTGCCCTTAAGTGCCCTTATCTTATGGGAGGGCAAAAATTTACGATAACATAAGAGTAAATTTATGAAATTATCCAAACTTTTTTCGCAAGGTTTTAAAAAGCTGTCCTAACTGTACGTAATATATGAAAAGATATAAGAAATCGCGATAGGATTTATGCAATTAGGAGATTTTAAAAACAAATTTCCAAAAATGACTTACGAAAATGGCTATTTTTGTAGGTATAAGTGAGGGGGTATATAAATTTAAGCCAAAATAGCAAATTATTTATAAAAAAATTAGGAGGTCGATATTATTGACAATGAAAACCAAACAGGAGCTTATAGTTCAAATCGCGACACTACTCAATGAGGTAATCGAAGTGGAGGAACAGGCAGCGGAGGTTATTCCAAATCCTCAAAAACCTGTGGAAATGCTGACTATCAAGGAATGTTCCGAGGCTGTAAAGGGTCTTTCGGAACACACTATCCGTCAGCTTGTGGCGCAGGAGAAAATCCCGTACATACGCACAGGACAGGGCAAGCGCGGGAAAATACTTATCAGCCGCGCGGCATTGCTGGAGTATTTGGGAGGTGCGGCGTGATGAGTTCTCCAAATTGGTACAACGGAAAGTCTATAAACGAGGTTGAGTTCTGCACGGAGTTTGTGCGGAATCGTCCGCTGAAATGTATCGGCGGCAAGCTCTACAGCATTGATGGAGAAGTGTCTGACAGCGAAATATGTCACGATATTTCCGTAATGCTCACCGAAGTTGTAACGACGGGCATTTCCCGAAAGGTAAAAGCTCTCCTTGAAGCATTGAAATTATTTTGTCACAGCGAGCCTATTCCCGTTTCTGAAAATGAAATTCATTTGCTGAACGGTATTTTAAAAACAGACGGTACTTGGATTTCCGAAAAGCGATTTTGTGTTAATCGGCTGAATGTTTTCTATCGTACCGAAATGCAAAATGGAAATTGCCGTCCCGATAATTTCCTAAAATTCCTTGATGAATTATTGGATTTCGAGGACGTGAAAACCTTGCAGGAATACCTCGGTTACTGCTTAATTCCGTCCACAAAAGGACAAGCTATGCTCTTTATTATCGGTAACGGCGGAGAGGGAAAAAGCCGTATTGGAGTGGTATTGCAGGAGATTTTCAAGAGTGCAATGGTTACGGGGAACTTCCAAAGAATTGAAACGGACAGATTTTTTCGGTACAACTTGCAGAATAAATTGTTGATGTTGGACGACGATATGCAAATGAGCGCATTATCAACAACGGGCATAATTAAAAATCTTGTGACAGCGGAAATTCCCGTTGACGTTGAGGCAAAAGGTTTTCAATCGGAGCAGGCAATTTTATATCCGAGATTTTTATGTTTCGGAAACGGTTCTCCGAAAGCTCTTTATGATAAGTCGGACGGGTTTGCAAGACGGCTTTTAATTCTTACGACGAAACAAAAACCTCCGAATAGAATTGACGATCCGTACCTTGCCGAGCAATTTATTACCGAGAAAGAAAAAATATTCTGCTGGATATTCGACGGGTTGAAACGATTGATAAATAATAATTTTCGCTTTACGATTTCCGAAAAGACACGTCGGAATGTTTCAGAGGCTATGGCGGATAACTGTAATATTATCGAATTTCTTTCCGATAAAGGCTACATAGAATTTGGTGCGGATTTTCAGGAAAGTACCACTAATCTCTATTCGGGATATATTGATTGGTGTCATAAAAACCTTTTGACGGAATTAAAAAAGGACACTTTCAGCGGTTGGCTGAAAGCTAATTCCGAGAAGTACAACATAAGATTTTCGACTCATATCAAGACCGACAATAGGGAGGTTCGCGGGTACAAAGGTATTCGGTCGCGGTTCAGAAATATTATTTTGTAATGAACTTGAAAAATGGCGTCCGAGGCGTACGCCCCGTCCGAGTACGGCTTTCGGACGTATCTTACGACGGCTGAAATAACGTATTTTAGCCATTCGGACGGGTGGACGTCATTTCTTAAAGTTTATTATATATTTTATTATTTGCCGTCCGTGTGGCGTACGCAAGTACGCCATAAAAAGGGAATGCAGAGGGAACGGCTGCCCCTCGGAGAGCGCAATGACGCTTTTGATATGAGGTACGAATGTCAAAAGTGTCTTTGCGTTACTTTCGCGAAAGTAACAAAGGCTTAGGTTGCCGCCCTCAAAAAATAATAGAAAAACAAAGGAGGAACGCTATGCAGAAAACGTTAAGCATAACCATAGGCAAAGGGAGCATTACCCACAATAACCGTAATTTCTATGCCGACCACATTGACAGCACTCGTTCTAAAAATAATATCATTTTTCACAAAGAAAATATCAGAGAGGTATATCGTGAATTGTTTGGTGCGGCTCTTGCGGAATACAATGCCAAGCAGAAACGCAAGGACAGAATTATTAAAGATTACTACGACCATATTTTTCACAGCAAGCAGGAAAAACCGTTTTACGAACTGATAATTCAGGTCGGCAATAAGGACGATACCCATTGTAATTCCGACGATGGAAGACTGGCAGCGCAGATTTTGATTGAGTTTGAAAAGGATTTTCAAAAGCGAAATCCGCATATCAGAGTTTTTAATTCGGTACTTCATATGGACGAGCATACGCCACACTTACATATTGATTTTGTACCGTTCGCTACAAATCAGAAACGGGGTTTATCTACGCGAAACGCGCTTACAAAAGCTTTGGAGCAGCAGGGTTTTATCGCTAAAGGTAAATTCGATACTTCCTCAAAGCTTTGGATCGACAGCGAAAAAGAAAAGCTTTCGGAGATTATGCAGCGGTACGGTATCGAATGGAAAAAGCTCGGTACGCATAATAATCACCTTTCCGTTTTGGATTTTAAAAAGCAGGAACGGAAAAAGGAAATTGTTCGCCTTGAAAATAAAATCGAGTGTACAGATAATATTTTAAAGAACCGTTGGGAATTACTTGATGATACCGAAAGAATTATTGACGAGTTGGACGGTGAATATCAAGAGAAAAAGGAAAATATCTCCCGCCTTGATAATGAAATTACCGAAAAGGAAAATGTTCTTGCCGAAACTATTTCCATTATCTCCGAAAATAATTCTTTGATTGAAGCGAGCGCGGATAAGGTCAGCAAGATAAAAAATATTGATGATATTCAAGCAAGGAAAACCTTGTTTGGTGATAACGTTACCGTTTCGCAGGAGGATTATAATAATCTTTCCGAACTTGCCAAAAAGCAGATTGCCGCCGAGAATAATGTGGAGGAACTTACTGAAAAAGTTGCTGTACTCGAAAAGGATAATGCCGCTCTTGTCAATAAAAACAAATCGCTTAATAATGAATTACAGTTGGTTAATTCGCTTCGTGATAAGCTTAATTTTGCGCTTCGGGAGATTTCCGATTGGAAAAACAGGTATCAAAAGGTTATGGATTTTATAGAACAGCTTGGGCTTAAAGAGAAGTTGCGGGAGTTTTTAAAGCCTGTTCAACATAGGTCGAGGTAAAAAGTATTGGCATATCTCTATAAAAAATTCTTGACTTTAAATCGAAAAAGTGGTACAATAAAAATATAGAGATATGCCATAATGTGAAATGTAGGAGGGTTTTATATTATGGCTACAATTCAAAAAAGAAAAAGCAGTTACTTGATAAGAGTAAGCTGTGGGTACGATACCAAGGGCAAACAAATTATTCAATCCATGACGTGGAAGCCCGACGAGAGCATGACCCCGAAGCAAATCGAAAAAGAGTTGAAACGGCAGTCGGTTCTGTTTGAGGAAGCGTGTATGAAAGGCTTTCAGAGCAAAGCGGTAAAATTTGAAACGTTCTGTGAGGAATGGTTTGAGGACTACGCCAAAACGAATTTGCGGAACACTACATATGAGCGGCTTTTGCAGCTTCGGGGCAGGATTTACCCCGTTATCGGTCATATTCGTATGGATAAAATTACTCCCCGTCAAATTCAGACGTTTGTAAATTCTCTCTCCAAAGAGGGTGCGAACGAGAGAACGGGAAAGCCGCTTGCTCCGAAAACAATTCGGCATAATCTTAGCTTGATTTCTGACGTATTTTCATACGCCGTAAAAATGGGCGTTGTCGCTGAAAATCCTTGCTCAAAGGTAACTATACCCAAAGGCGAGGTCAAGGAGAAGCAGATTTATACGCCTGCCGAAGTGGAGAAGTTTTTGACGTTACTCAATGACGAACCGCTGAAATACCGCACTTTTTTCTATCTTATGATTTACAGCGGCTTTAGGCGCGGCGAAATGCTTGGTCTGGAGTGGAAAGACGTTGATTTTGACAACAATATTATCAGCGTTCGGAGGACTTCCAACTACACCGCAAAAAAGGGAGTGTACACCGATACCACTAAGACAAAACGGTCGCAAAGAACGTTGAAGTTCCCGCAGTTCATTATGGATATGCTGAAAGAGTACAAGGAGGAGCAGGACGCGGAGGCTTTGAGGTTAGCCGACAGGTGGGTGGAAACGGACAGGCTTTACGTCAAGTGGGACGGGCGACCAATGCAGAACGGAACGCCTTACTTTTGGCTCGGTGAGTTCTGTGAGAAGCACGATTTACCGTTTTATGGTCTGCATAGCTTCAGACACTTGTTCTGCTCCCTGCTAGTCAATCAAGGCGTGGACATTGTGACGGTTTCGGGAGCGTTGGGACATTCCTGCGTAAGCACGACAAGCAACGTCTATTGTCATATGTTTCAAGAGGCACAGGCAAAGGTGTCAGACGCTGTGGCGAACGCACTGGACTTTAGTAAAAACAAAGAGCCGAAAGTTTGCTGACTTTCGACCCTTAATTTTAAAATTTTGAAAATAAAGAACAAACAAAGAACAAATGGTATTTCGGGTATATATGCAAAACCCGCAAATCCTTTTGTAGACTGGATTTGCGGGGTATGGTAATGGTGACCCGTACGGGAATTGAACCCATGATTACGCCGTGAAAGGGCGTCGTCTTAACCTCTTGACCAACGGGCCAAATCAAGCTGTGAAATTTTAACAGCCTGTTTGGTAGCGAGAGTGAGACTTGAACTCACGACCTATCGGGTATGAACCGATTGCTCTAGCCAACTGAGCTATCTCGCCGTACTACTTATCTAAGTGACTTATATATTATACTATATTTTTCTTTTTTTGTCAATAGTTTAAGTGGAAAAATATATATTTATACATATTCTCCAATTAATTAATATACCGCTAGGAAACAATTGTGAATTTTATATAATTTATTCTTCAAAACTATAGGTCAGAGTTTGGGATGTACAGTTTCCGTTGGAATCATATTGAAACTAAGCTTGGTTCTGAAGGTATAGTTTTTACATCTGTTTTTTGGTTACTATTTTGCAAGTAAAAGCCCACAAACGGCAGATTACCCATAATAAAATCAACTTCATTTTTGGAAACAACACTCTCCCAAGGAATACGCAAAGCGTTCCCCTCAACAATGTTCGCATAAGATTTCAGCGGTAGAAAATCATGGCTCATATGCACGATCTCCTCTGTTTCGTGCATCATCTGGAACTCCGCTATCCACAATGCCGTTTTCACAACCGATACCGCAAAATCGTTTATCTCAATACCGTAAAACTTGCCCTATCACCGGGACGAACACCAAAAAGCGAGAGGGCTTCAAAAACATGGTAGCTGACGCCCTCGCCGGAAAGATCGACCTAATCATCACGAAATCGGTCAGCCGTTTTGCCAGAAACACGGTCGACAGCCTTACCACCATTCGCTCCCTGAAGGAACACAAGAGGGGCGGTTGTTTATACACTCAGCAATTTTACCGCAACGTCTGCCAATGTTGCCTCTGCGCTTGTTACCGCTGCTTTCGGAGTTGTTTCGCAGGCAAATGAATTTAGTAAAGGTAATATTGATAATGAAGAATTTATTATCAATTCCGAAACAGTTTGTCTTGATGTATCTATAAGCGCAATTGCTTCAATTCTTGGTCAAGCAGTTATCCCTATACCGGTTCTGGGGGCAATAATAGGAAACGTTGCCGGTATGTTTATGTATGATATTGCCCAAAAATGTTGTTTGGAAAAAGAACAGGAATATATTATAGCACTCCATAAAAAAATCCTTACAATCCAGCCGCAGAAAACCAACCC
>CAJUHS010000041.1 GCA_910586535.1 uncultured Oscillospiraceae bacterium | reverse complement strand
ACTTGCTTTTTCTTTGGTTTCTCACTCTGATGGTTTGGGTTGGTTTTCTGCGGTTAGTTTGTAAGGATTTTTTATGGAGTGCTATAATCTTAAAATCACGCATTTAAGCCATTTAAACGGGGTGATAAATTTTGTTAAAACGCTGTTCTAACATCAAAGCGGCAAAAGGCATTTCCAGTTGATTTTTAAGAAATCAGCCGAAAATGCCTTTATTTTTTGACATCATATTTTTCCACTGTTTCAACATTTGCAAAATATTACACTTTTAAAACGGCTATTTACGCGATTTTAATAGGATTTTTATAGATATCACGGGTTTTTTCGCTTTTTTGCATTTTTTGTGTTTTGCGCGTCAAGCTACAGAAATCCACGCACCCAATCAAAATTTATTTTGAAACATTAACACTGCCGACATAATCGGGATTGAACCCTGTTATCCACCATTGCTTTTCAGTTGGTCTCCATGAAAACACGTTGTTAATTTTATCATCGCAGTTGTATTCATAAAGATACAACTGCATAAGAAGCGACAAATAGTAAACCGATAAGTTCAAATTCGTCTATTTGTTCGGTTATAAATTTTAATGACATAGCCATATCCAATAAATAATTTATTGCATAATTACTGTACAATTATATTACATCAGCGCCAATGCTTATTTTTTCATTTTCCGAATTAACTACATTTATATATGTTATACCAATATTCTCATCGTGATTTTCATAAACCAGATAAGCACAAAAATATATACTGTATTCAAAGCCGTTATCAGTAGTTATATTCAGCAAACTTGGATAAACTGTTTGTTTGAGAATTTTTCCGTTTCTTATTTCAACTTCGCCCTCTGACATACCAATACTTTTTCCTTGAGATACAATTTCCCCATCAAAAAATTTAAATGCCTCTTGTATTTCTGCGTCAAGATCATGAGAATCAGCTATGCTTTTACAAAACAGTGCCTTTAATTTAGAAATGTCATTATTGTCAAAACAATATAAAATGTCATCGGCATACTGCCTTGCAATTCTACTCGGAGAATTAATTGAATTATCAGTACAACTAATTGAATTATCAGTGCAACTGCATATAATTACTGACGTTATTAACAGAATAACCATAGCTTTAATTTTCATTTCAATAAGTTCCTTTCATGCCAACATAACCAGACAACTAAATTGATATCATCAAAAACAGCATAATCTTTTATTGTATCCTGTATTAACGTGTTAGTTTTTAAAGCTTTATACATATCCTCATGTCCAGTAAAATCAACGCACCCAACCAAAATTTCTTTTGAAACATCAACATTTCCGACATAATCTGGATTGAACCCTGTTATCCACCATTGCTTTTCAGTTGGTCTCCAGGAAAGTACCTCCTCTATGTTATCCGCACTTTCATAGTTGTACAAATATAACTGCATTGGCATTGATAAACTTTTATCTACAAAATAATGGTCTAAATTTTTATTTTTTTCCTATTCCCACCAATTCTGTCTGGCTGTCGCTCATTAATCCTAAAGCAGTTATACCGATTCGACCTTCATCTCCCTCATATATATAATATGTAAGGTAATAAATAGAATAAGTCATTCCTTCATCTGTAACGATATTTTTAATTCTGGGAGTAAAGTGTTTGTCGTAAAAGGTACCGTCTTTTACGCCACCTGCCCAACTTTTTTCTGTCACATGGTATGACTAGGATTTTCCATTATATAAGCTAAAAGCATATTCAATCTGAGAATCCAAATCATATTCATCCTGAATATCAGAACTGAATAATTCTTTTAATGATTCTGCATCCTTTTCATCAAAACACCGTACTATTTCCTGACTCATATTTTCAACATATAAATTATCGGGGTTTGATTTTTCAAATGTTTCATCAAATATTTGAGGTGTTCCGCAGCTCGAAAAGCACAAAAAAGCAACAATAATTATAATCACATTTATACATATTCTCACTGTAAAGCCACCTCCATGCGCCAACAAGTCCATACCATGTAGTTATCATTGTCAAAAAACAAATATTTTTTCTTATCAAGATAATCTGTAAAATTTTTATGTCAGTATATACCTCACCATATAGACCCACCAATCGTAATGCTTTCGTTCTCGTTTTTGATTATAATATATATAATTCCCACATTGTTCGGTTCCTTTTTATATATTAAGTAGCTGTCAAACCAAATCAGATATTCTTTTCCTGTATCCGTTTTTACATTATACATACTTGGGTTAATGTCTAATTTGGTAATTTCACCATTATCAACCGTTTCTCCTGCGGAAGCCATTCCGCTCCAATTGCCGTCGTCAATAATATTTCCGTCTATAAATTCAATGGCTTCTGCAATTTCCGCTTTTAAGTCGTGTGTAGAGGAAATATTTTCACAAAACTGTTCTTCCAGTTTCTTGTAATTTCCTGTTTTTAAGCAGTCTAAAATTATGCCCGCTTGCTCTTTGGCAATCTCTGACGCATTTAATTCCCAATTTGGAACGTCAACAACCCACGTAACACGATTACACCCTGACATTGTACACAAAATCGCACATACTGAAATTACAAATAGGCGTTTAAATCTTTTCATTTTAATAAAGCATCCTCTCCCCAACATATCCATGCTAATTTTTTATCATCATCTAAAATGACATATTTACCACGTTTTATATCCATTTCATATTTTTCAGCAAAACTTTCATATAATTTCTCACGTCCGCTGAAATCCACACACCCAATCAAAATTTCTTTTGAAACATCAACATTGCCGACATAATCGGGGTTGAATCCTGTTATCCACCATTGCTTTTCTGTTGGTCTCCAGGAAAGTACCTCCTCTATGTTATCCGCACTTTCATAGTTGTACAAATATAACTGCATTGGCATTGATAAACTTTTATCTACAAAATAATGGTCTAAATTTTTATTTTTTTCCTATTCCCACCAATTCTGTCTGGCTGTCGCTCATTAATCCTAAAGCAGTTATACCGATTCGACCTTCATCTCCCTCATATATATAATATGTAAGGTAATAAATAAAATAAATCATACCATTTTGTATGAACAAATAAATATTTAAGTTGAAAATTATTACATAAAATTACTCTATCAAATATACGTCCCTCGACATTAATGTTTATGTAAAAATTATTATTAATAAGGGATAAAATATCCAGCCTCCTGTTCGAATTCTTTAGTTTTTACTCCTAATAAAGTAATACCTATTTTGTTTGTATCTTCATTTTCTATATATGTAAAAAAGCTTACAGTATAGACCATAGATGTATCAGTTTTTACATTATAGATAATTGGAGAAGCATGCTTTTGAATTAATTTTCCTTCAGAAAATTCATCACCACTTGCAATAGAGTAATTATCATGAGATATTATTTTCCCATCGAAATAGTTTATAACATTTTCAAGTTGAGCATCAAAGTCTTTATTATTTTTCACTTCCTCACAAAAAAGACTTTTAAGCCCTATCTTATCCTTTGTACTTAAATATTCAAGTACTTTATCACATTGATAATACGCCGGGTTATTATTTTCCTTTTTTTCACATCCCGAAAAAATTGTGAACAAAGAAATTAATAATATATATATAATACATTTTTTCATACTAAGTCACCATTATACCATATTATCCAAATAATGCTATTATCATCATCAAATATTGTATATTCTTTTAATTGCATATTTTTACTTTGGTACACATTGTCTTTAAATGCCGTATACATATCATTCTCACCATTCGCATTGGCAAACTGTGAGAAATCAACGCACCCAATCAAAATTTCTTTTGAAACATTAACATTGCCGACATAATCGGGATTAAACCCTGTTATCCACCATTGCTTTTCTGTTGGTCTCCAGGAAATAACCTCTTCTATGTTATCAGCATTTTCATAGTTGTATAAATATAACTGCATTGGCATTGCTAAATCCTTATCAACCCAATATTGATCAAAATCCAAAACACTTCCTGTTCCTGCTATTCGTTTGTATATGCCCATTTCTCCACCTTCGCCTATATTGAGATAATCTCCTCTCCATATCCAGAGTATATATTCCATATTATCGACTGTAAAGGCAAATTTTTCTCTTGCCATATTTTGGTTTGTAAATACGCCAAACGCATTATCATATAGGTTATTATATCCGCCTATTGATTGCCATGTTTTATGCTGAGAATGAATATTATTTATTTTATCTGATCTGAAATTTAAAAGCCTTGAACCTAAACTTGCCTGTATATATACAGATTTTTCCGGATTAACAATTGCATTTTTAATCGCGTCCATTGTTCTATCAAAATACAATTTTGATTTTTGAATTTTGCTATTATCAAGTGTAATTGACTGTACACTACCTGCTGTGACAATTTCATTTATTATTGAATTAAAGCAATTAGCTCCATTCATTATAATTATATATGCGTTCTCACCATTTAAGTATATTTCTCCATCTTCAATTAATTGTTCAAGTTCCTTTTTAAATTCATTAAATCCCTCTATACCGTTATTTGTTACTGTTGATGGTATACTTTCTCCATACCATTTTATATTTTCTGTTGGAATATCAGTTCGCATTGCATTTTCAATATGCGCTTTCCACATTCCATTAGGTCCATCTGTTTTCAATGCATGTGGATCTTTTGGTGCAATTATTATGCCGTCGACATTTGTACGAACTTCATAGTCAAACAAGCCGTCACCGTCACTGTCAATTGAATTCGGATCGGATTTAATAGGCAAAATACGAGCGCTATTAAGCGATTCAACGCTTTCAGTGAAATCACCTGTTGCACTACGGTATCTATTTAATCCATTTTTAACGTAAAAAAGTTTTTCACCGACTTTACCTTTTATTTCCCTAAAGGTATAAAGCTGTATATTATTTGGCTCCCCAACGCCGTTCAAATCCGAACAATTTTCAGAATCATCGAAAGACTTCTCAAATTGCCTTATTTCCTCAAATTCTACGGTTTGACTGGTGTTTTTGTGGTTAAAAAATATAATCATTTTAGTGTCCCAAAGATACACCCTATTAACAAAAATGTTTATTATATTATATCTTTTGTCGGGATCACATATATCTACGCCCCTCAGATTAGAAAGCATTTTCATGATTTCTTTTTGTGTGGGAATATGCCTCTCTGCAATTTTAGCAGCTTGAAGTTCATCGTTTATTTCGTCCTCTTGAACCTGCAAAGCCTCAAGCTTGGTCATCATCGCACGATTTCCGGTTTCGGCTATTAAGTCAACAACATTATCAATCTTTAAACGAACAGCCCTCAACCGCTTTTCCAGATCATCTATGCCCGATGTTCCAAAAGTTTTCTTATATGCCGCTATTATTGTGTCTGCTATTTCAGCTTGACGATCATCGTCCTTAAACAATTCTAACACACATTTGCATATATACCATTCGATAAAATCTTTACGTTCAAGTTTCTTTTTGCAATCATGGTACTTTTTTCTGCGGGAACAATTATAATAATGATAGGTCATTCCCCCGCAGCTTTTTCCGCTCTCCCCTACCATTAACGAACCGCATTCACCGCAAAAAAGCTTTCCCGACAAAACATAATCAACTTTTGCTTTCGCCTGAGCAGGTGCTCGTTTGGTCTGTTCAATTTTTTTCTGGACCGTATCAAACAAGTTCTTATCAATCAATGAGGGGCAGCCATTTTCAATTGTGATCGGATTTCCCGTATTATCGTCATAATGATACACACCTATATATTTTTGATTTTTAAGTATATTTTCAAGGCTGGTTATTTTAAATTCTCTGCCTGTCTTAGTTCGATATCCGCGACTATTCAGCTCGTCAACTATCTCTTTTTTACCCTTGCCGGAACCGTACATCTCAAAAATGAGCTTTACGGCAGGTGCAGTATTTACGTCAATTTCAAGCCGCTTATCAACAAGCCTATAACCCAGCGGAACCGTACCGCCCGTACTGAGACCTTTTAACGCAGATTCGCGCATACCACGCTTTGTCTTTTGCGACAGCTCCGCCGAAAAGTATTCGGCGTTAGCTTCAAGAACCGCTTCTGTCATAATGCTTTCGGGATTTGTGGAAAGGTACTCCGTAGCCGATACCACACGAACACCGTACTTTTTTAACGTATGCTTGTACATTGCGCTGTCATAACGGTTACGGGCAAAGCGGTCAAGCTTGTAGACGATTATAAACTTAAAACAGCCTTTCGCCGCGTCAGCGATCATGCGTCTAAACTCCGGGCGGTTATCTGTAGTTGCGGAACGAGCACGATCTATGTATTCACCTGAAATGTCGTAACCGCTTCGTTCCGCATACTCTTGACATACGCGCCGTTGACCCTCTATCGACTGTTCTGTTTGGTTATCGCTGCTGTACCGCAAATATAAAACCGCAGGACACAAAACTTGTGATTGCATGATTTTCACCTTGCTTTCTGGAACATATACGTTTTTACAGTTGACTGCAAGAATATTTCATTTATTATACATTGCGATTTTCACCATAGAATATACGTCCCGCCTCAAGATTTCGTTTATAATAACACGCTTTTGCATAAAACAAATCTTCATGCAAACATTTTTTTTCATCAGAACATTGTATATATTTTCCGCAACAACCAAAATATTCGTTAGGCTCATACTGTTCTAAAGCTTGCTGTAAAACAATTTTGCAAGTTTCAAAGAATAATTCAGACTTGTAATCAAAATCAAGTATCATACTGTCAGGGAATGACTTCATTTCTTTAACAATAACACCATTAGATAAATTGAGAAACTTATGTAACTTTTTTCTATATTCTATACGAAATAAATTCTGTTTAAGATAAATCCTTATAGCAAATGTGCTTGATAGGCTTACTGAAACAGCATGAGTATGATTTTCAATTTTACCGTCACCCAACTTAGAATTTTCAACAGAAAATGTTAGGTATTTTATGCCGTAACTTTGTGAAATCCCTTTACAAATATTGGATAATTCAGTATTAAGAATACTTTTTTGATTTTCAAAATAATCAAATTTTTCTGTTTTTAACATTTTCTTAAAGTCTATTTCTTCAAGGCTTTCAAAGCTTAATTGCTCTTCACACATATTCAAGCACCTCGGTTTTAATAAAATCTTTTTCTGAAATTATTTGAATATTTGCCCCTTTGCTATTGAAGTCTTCTGCCTTTTCAACTTTACCGCCTTTTGACCCGCTTTTATAAAGTTCGCTTCCTTTATTTCCAACAATTAAATAATCTAACGATTTTATTACGTTGTTTTTTGCTATTGCTCCTAAGTTTGTCAAACGGTTAATTACATTTTCTCGACTATCAACATCAAATTCGCCTGTAAGACAAAAGTTTTTCCCGACAACATCAAAATTAACTTTAAACTCCTTAAAACCGCCTTTTTCAGAGAATATGATTTTTCCATAGCGTACAAAATCATATTCGGACAATATAGGCTTTTTTAACTTTAAGTAGCTGTTAATCGTATCATCATATATGCCAAATAAATACTTTTTATGCATTTCATCTCCTAAAATCAGTATATCCGCTGAATAACAAAAAAAATCAACATACCTTGCTCCGATTACATCAAATAAACGTTTTATTTGTTCAACGGAAAGCTGCTGAAATGCCCCGTAAACAATGCAAGTCTTTCCAAGCATGGGATTGTTGTCAGAAAAATTCGGGTCAACTTGTGCATAACTGTATTGTGCCTTAGTTGTCGGCTTTGGACTATAAAATTTGGGTGAAATAGTCTTACCGCAAAGAGGTTTTAAATTTACATAAAGCTGTTGGGTAAGTATGCAGTCATATTCGGAACGGTGCATATCATCAATAGATAATCCCAAATGCTGTGCTAAGGTTTCAAGCTTATGGTTTGGGAGTTCAGGCAAGCAACGTTGCGCTAAACGGTATGTATCTATATACGAATTTGAAACCGCACCCATTGAAAGCTCTGAAATTATTTTGTAATCAAACGCTTCTATATTATGTCCTATAAGAACATCATCGCCTATAAAATCTATAAAATCAGGTAATATATCTTTAATAACTGGTGCACTTTCCGCCATTTCATCTGTAATATCAGTTAGTTGCGTGATTTTATTTGGAATATGCATTTTAGGATTAACCAAGGTAGAGAATTTATCGGTTAATTTATCATCACGAAAACGCAATGCAGATATTTCAATAACTTTTTTACGTTCTTCTCCGTATAAACCGCAAGTTTCCAAATCAACTACAGTATAGTCGTTTATTGCTGTAAATAGTTTTTTACCTGACATATTAAATTCCTCCATATTTTATAACCGCCTTGTTACAGGCGGTTATTTCTTATATAATTTTCAAACTGCTTGTACACCTGCCGTTCCAACGGTGATGTCAAAAATTTTCCGCGTTTGCGGAGTACTTCCATTCGTTCCGCGCGGATCGTTGCCGCCGCATGGCTGATACTGCACACTTCCGAAATCTGCTCCGCAGTACAAGCGTTTATACCCCACAAGACACATGCGGGGGCAAGCAGTCTTGAAGCAAATATATCCGCTTCGGTTTCGTCCGCGGGTTTTGAAATGTTGTCGCGCCTTGTGTAGTAGCCGTTTTTCATTTCATGACCCATTAAAATATGTCCCAACTCATGGGCGATGGTAAATCGCTGTTTTCCGTAAATGTCTGTATCGTCAAATATAATATACCACTTATCGTTTTGCATTACAGCAATACCGTTTTCTCCGGGCTGTAACTCATTGGCTTGCTTATTATCAAGAATAGCAATACCCAAATCCTTACATATTCCTGACAACGATACCGGGAGTTTACACACGTGAAAGTCAATCAAAGCTTTCCATGCCGCGTCACGGGCGTTTTGGTATCGCTTGTACGATCCATATACATCTGTATTTTTCAGATTTATCACCTCTGACAGTATTTTCTACTGTCAGAGGCTTTTTTATTCTTACTAAAACTTAATATCTGTCGGCGGTATTTTGCTGAAGTCTTTTGTTGTTTCAACGATTTCTGCGGGGTGGTTATCTACTGAACGTGCCGCTCTATAAATTGTGGTTGTTTTAGGAGTAATAGCTTCGGAAGAATATGAGTTGACCGTATCTTCCATTCGTCCGATGTATCGTTGCTGATCCTTATATGTGAGTTTTCGGAATAAGTTTAATAATTCAGATTCGTCTTCACTTATATTCGATTCATGAATATATTCTTTACCAAAAATCAAATCCTTTGCAGGAACACCAACTGCATTAGCTAACTTAATAACTGTACTGATATTCGTTTCTTTTGTCTCTGAACCCAATATTTTATTTAAAGTACCAAAGGGAACGCCAGATAAAGCGGAAAGTTGTTCATTGGTTAATTTTCTTTCCTTTTTTAATGCTTTTAAACGTTCAATCATTTCATCAAAAGAATATTCCAATTTATTACTCCTTTCCCTGCTGTAATTATATTATACTGCATTTTTTTACCGTTGTCAACAATAAATTACCGAAAATTATAAATTTTTTTGAAAAAACTCTTGACTTTTACCAGAATCGGTGATATTATATATTCAAAGATTACCGAAAGTGGTAAAATATTGGAGGCGATATTGTGTTATCCAACTTAAAGGCTGAGTTTGTGCGAAAAAACATAGACAGCGTTAAGGCACTTGTTGATGTGCTTGGCTGCTCTGAGAAAACCGCACGAAACAAATTAAATTGTGAAACGGAAATATCTGTTCCCGAAGCAATAAAAATTCGCAACAAATATTTCAAAAACGAAAACTTTGAATTTGAGTATTTGTTTGCGGATACCCCAATTACATCATAGGAGGTGAGCAGATATGTTTATTTCAAAGCGAAAGTATAACGAGCTTATCAATAGAATTGAGCAGCTTGAAAGGAAAGCAACTGCACACACTTTTGATTTTGGTGTGGTAGACCTTGAACAGCTTTGCAGAAAGCTTCCTGATTTCGTGGATAAAAGAATAGCGGCTGATAAGCACAAATTATCAACCGCTGGAAATAAAAAATAATACTCTTTCGTTAGTCGTTTATTCTTTTGTTATTTGCAAATCTATTATTTTATCAGGGTAAATAATAGTTTGCTGTGTTTCCGAGAATAAACGAAGCGGTGTAGAAGTTGGAAATTCATGTGTTAATATTTCATCTCCAACGATTTCATAATCAAATTTTACAAGACGATATGTTATTTTGGTAACATGGTTGATTTCTCGGTAACGAATATTTTTATCTGAATATGTTACAGTGACAGTATACATATGTTCACCTCCTTCCACACTTTTATTATACAACGGTAAGGTATGGGTGTCAAGCAAAATATCCATTTCAATGAAAAGAGGTGAACCACAATGCCCGAATACGCGGTAATACATTCGGATAGAAACGCCATGCGAAAAATTTTTGAGCATAACATGGAAGTCTATAACCGCGGCGGCAGTCCCGATGAGTACATAGACGCACCTGCTATCCCTCAGAGTGAGCGGGTATTGTCACTTTCTGATTTTATAGGTGTTCGGGGACTGGGAGAGGGACTTATTGATTTGTTGGGAATTGAATAAATAATCATACTTTAAGCAGCGGTAAAACCGCATAAAATACGGCGGGTTCGGACGCGTCCCACCAAAAGCGTCCAGTGCCGGACAGCAAGTTTTCCATGGGTTTTTAGTGAGAAAATCCATGCGCGGAGCAGTTTTATAAATTTGTACCCGTCCGCGGGATCAACATGGGAACAATCGCAGGATAACAAGTTTCGGCGGTTTTAATGTGAAATCGTCAGCCGTATTTATACAGCTTTACCGCTGCTTGAATTAAAAAGGAATGATTAAATGCTTAAGACTGTTCCCGACTATGAAAATACCATTCGTTCGTCAAATACCGTGTTTTCTACTATGATTTGTTCCGAATGCGGCAAACGACTTGCATTTGAGAGCCACGGCTCTTATGTAATCGCGTATTGCCCAACCAAAAAACACTACGGTATCGAAATTACAACCGCCGAATTATGCGGACTCATTAACCATAATGGACTTAATTCTCTGGTTACTCCATGTATGCCGATTAAAGTCGCAGACTTTGAAATTGATAATATGCAAACAGCCTCTGAACTACCCGATGGATTTAAAATCGAGCCTATTGAAAAAGGAGAGAAGTAATTAAATGAAATACCATACTAAAAGTTTTGATCCTATAGGAATTGTTGTCTTTTTAGCAGTCATGGGTATTTTGATTTTACTGGTTGTGTCGATAATTTCAAACGCGATAAACACCTCAAACAAAATAGACGAGGGTGTTATTGTCGATAAAAATTATCGTGCTTCGTATGTTTCGTATACCTATTCTGATTCCAAAGATACCACTATCAGAATACCGTATACCGTTCCGGAATCTTACAGCTTTACAATTCGCGGAGAAAAAAACGGTGAAAGCGTGGAGTATACTTTTAGCGTTACGGAAGACGAATATCCGCAGTATAACATAGGTGACTATTATAAACGTTAGAGTGAACGAATCAGATATTACTTCAGAAAGAGAGAAATCCCCACAATGACCGATAAAGAAAAGACCAATGAAATCAACAGAATTATCGCAAGTCTGCGTGAAAAATATTCATTGGACGAAATCAAGTGCATACTTAAAGACGCGCGAATTAAAGTAATCACTTTGATAAACTACGGCGATTATCTTCCGGAAGAAACAGACGATCCGCTTATTGACGAATCAGACCTGCCGTTCTGAATGAACTAAAGTCGGTCCGCTGTACTTGTCCGTCCCCCCTTACGGACAAGCAGCATACTTGCTATACTTTTACCTGTCAGGGTTTCCTGCCATACTCGCCAACAGGCAGGAAGCGGACAGGTACAGCGGACTGAACATACATCTCAAATAAAGGAGGTGCCAAATGCCACAAAAAACCGCGGTGGAAATAGCCTATGAAGCGCAGAAACGCGCGACCGGTCTTTTCACCGGAGTGTGTCCGTACACCTTGGAACATCATTATCATCTGAACATCAACAACACGGTTATTAACGCGTTTTATGAGGACACCATAAGGCGGCACAAGCTGGGACACCCTCCGTTCGGCGACGAGCAGCGCGCGGCATGGGAAAATACTATCTGGAAATTCCTGCGGAGCCGTTACATGAAATACGAACCGAAATACGCGCGAATGCTACCGAAAGAGCTTCCGCGGGACGAACACATAAGCGAAAAAGTATTAGGCTGGCTTGAGGATTATTTCAAGACGTTCATAAATTACACCATGGACGTCCCCGAAGCGTTGGAGCTGTTTGCAAAGGAGGATAAGACTGACTATAAAAAAGAACCGCGCAGCGATTGATCGCGAACGCGGCAAAGAAAAATGTACGATTACAGTATAACCAATTATCCGATT
>CAJUHS010000040.1 GCA_910586535.1 uncultured Oscillospiraceae bacterium | reverse complement strand
TTCTAATTCTGATTGTTTGGGTTGGTTTTCTGCGGCTGGATTGTAAGGATTTTTTATGGAGTGCTATAAACCTGTTGACTATTTTACCGCTGTTGTGGTATAATAATGAAAAGTAGTATTAAAACTTGCCGTAGTTTTCAATGAGGTGATATCGTGGAGATAAAAAGAGACAGATATTTACAACAGATAATCAACTATATGTGGGACGGTCAGGTCAAGGTTGTCACAGGTATTCGCCGTTGCGGAAAGTCCTATCTGCTGAATGTGCTGTTCAGAAATTATTTGCTGGAGCAAAACGTTCCGACGGACTGCATAATTTCAATAGAGCTTGATCTTACCAAGGATATCAAATACCGCGATCCGCTTGCGCTTGCGGAATATATACGAAGCAGGTGCGAGGGGAAAAGCGAACAGTTTTATCTTTTTGTTGACGAGATACAGATGTCGGACGAGGTCAAAAACCCATACAATCCCGACGGTAGGAAGATTACTTTTTACGACGCACTGAACGATCTGCGGTCGCTTCCGAACTTAGACGTGTACGTTACGGGAAGCAACTCCAAGATGCTTTCCAAAGATATTCTGACTGAATTTCGCGGACGCAGCGACGAAATACGCGTACACCCTCTCAGCTTTGCGGAGTACTATTCCGCTGTCGGCGGCGACAAGGAAGACGCTTTTGAGGAGTACGCTTTTTACGGCGGAATGCCGTTGGTACAGTCCCGTCCCAATGATACCGCAAAGGTGAACTACCTGACCTCGCTGTTTTCCGAGGTTTACATCAAGGATATCGTTGAGAGAAGAAAAATTGCCCGTGAGGATATCCTCGGTACACTGCTTGACCTTCTTTGTTCTTCGGTCGGGTCGCTTACCAATCCAAAGAAGATAGCGGATACGCTTCGCTCCAAGACCGGAGAAAATATTTCCCAGAACACTATTTCTGCATATATCAGCCACTTGGAGGACGCTTTCCTTTTCAGTGAAGCCAAACGTTATGACGTGAAAGGACGCAAGTATTTTGAGTACCCCTACAAATACTACTGCGAGGATATAGGACTGCGAAATGCCCGTATCGGGTTTCGTCAGCAGGAAATGACTCATATAATGGAGAACATCATCTACAATGAGCTGATCATTCGCGGCTTCACAGTTGATGTGGGCGTGGTCTATGCAAACGAGAAAAACGCAAGCGGCAGCTATTCAAAAACAGCCAGTGAGATAGACTTTATCGCTTCGGCAGGCGGTAAGAAAATCTATATCCAGTCCGCGTTTGCACTTCCCGACGACGCTAAAGCCGAACAGGAGCTGCGCCCGTTCTCAATTATCGGAGACTCTTTTCCTAAAATTATCGTCCGTAAGGATATTCGCAAACGATGGTATGACGATAACGGAGTGCTGAATATCGGGTTAATCGAGTTTTTATTGAATGAAACAATCATTTTTGAGTAGCATTGGTTCATATTTATGAAGCTTCTAAGAATTTGTATTTACGCTATTATATATCATATAAAAGTGTTTATTTTATGGCGGCTTCATTTTCAAGAACTGCAAAAATTCTTTTGGAGTACAGCGAAACAGCCATAGCCAAAACTGCCGCGCCTATCATTACCAAATACGGCTTGTCGGAAAATGCATCGAACAGTACACCGTAAACCGCCTGTCCCACAGGCTGGGAGCAGCTTGACACGGCAATTATCACAGCCATTATTTTACCGAGAAGATTAGGCGGGGTTTGCTGCTGCACCGCTGTCATCAAAGACACGCTGAACATTGTGGAGGCGCACATCGCACCGAAGCTTACGGCGGTTATTATGATATATCCGACATTTTTCTGTACTGCTTCAAAAACGGAAATTCCCATAAATAACGCCGCCAGCGAGCATATTATTAAAATCACATAGCCGTTTTTCAGACTTATTTTTTCTGCCGCCGCGCCAGCGACAATTCCTCCCGCAAGTCCGCCCAGACCCATTGCGCCCTGGGTTATCCCGAGAGCGGTATCGGACATTCCCAATATCTGCACCACAATTACAGGAATACCCACAAGCATCACTGCCGACAAAATAAGATTGAACAGCGCGAGTATTCCCAGCACTGAAAGAAAAATCGGCTTTTCGTTTTTAATAAAATTAAAGCTGTCCGACAGATCTGAACTGACTGCTCCAAAAATGCTTTTGCCGTCGGTGTTTTTCTCAAAAGGTATATGTATGAAAATTTCCATGACCGCCGATAAAACAAAGCAGCCGACGCTGATAATAAGAATGGGCATTATTCCGAACGCGCCGAACAGAACGCCGCCGATTATCGGTCCCAGCAGACCCGCAAGGGTGCTTACCATATTTATCACAGCGTTGCCCTGCATAAGAAATTGCTTTTCCGCAATAAGCGGTATGCTTGCCTGAACGGCGGGCTGATAAATTCCCGAAATGCCGTACAGTATCATCAGTACCGCTATCATCAGAGGGACAAGCGAAATTTTTCCCAAAGCGAAGCTAAATATCAAAATCACCGCCGCTGTTGTAAAATCAAGCGCCACCATAATATTCCGCTTGTTTTTTCTGTCGGCAATAACGCCTCCGAAAAGAGAAAAAATCACCATCGGGATAAAGGAGCAGGCAGTTACCGCTCCGAAAAGAGACGCGGAATCCGTCTCCCGAAGCAGATAAAGGGGCAGGGCAAAGCGCAGTATTGCGTTGCCGAAAAGCGAGATTATCTGACCGATAACAACCATTGTAAAATCGCGTTTAAAAAGCTTGTTCATATTTGTACCTCCGATTTGTTTTTTTAGTTGTAAATTTTTATACTAAATACCAATCAAAACGTGCATAAAAAAATCAAGTAAAAATTTTAATATATGGTTTTTGCGCAATTATTTATATGCATTTTATAGGTGATCAGTATAGCATGAATATTATTAAATAATCCTTAAGTCCTAAAATTGTCGAGTAATAATTTCCGGCTAAAAAGCAATTTATAATACCTACCGTCGGTATGATTGGTGGGTAATTTTTTCTGTCCATTATAGGACAGAAAAAGCTTTATTTGTTTTTGCAGTACATCTCCGTAAGACTGCGAAATCTTTCAAACATACTCTCATCAATAATATCCAGTCCGAACCCACGCAGCATTTTGTCGTACATAACGCATTTCCTGTAGATTTTTTCGGGATCGTCGTCGAACACCATCGGGTCGAGCCAGACGTTTCCTACAAGCATAATAAGTTCCGCAAGCTCTTCGGGGTATTCGGTCTGAATGGAGCCGTCCTCGATACCCTGCTTTATTATAGGCAGGACGTATTCGGGAGCGACGGTTTCCACAGACTCCATTAAAATACTTGAAACAAGCGCGGGACTTGATTTGATATTCGGTGCGGCGGAAAAAATTTCATCGTGAACGGGACGATTCACCGAGTCCTCCAAAAGCCGTTTAAGCTTTTCCTTGCCGGTCATATCAGGGGTGTTCCTTATCTCAAAAAGCATTTTGTTGGATTTCTCGGTCATTTTGTTTGTCACGGCAATAAGTATCTCTTCTTTGGACTTAAAATGGTGATATATCGCACCCTTGCTCAATCCGCCAAGGTTGTTGATGATGTCCTGTATCGAGGTACGCTCGTAACCTTTTTGTACAAACAGCCGCGTCGCTGTCTCAAGTATAAGATTCACAGTCTCTTCGGGATATTTATTGCGCGCCAATTTTATCCCTCCATTTACATACTGACGGTATGTTTATATTATACATCAGGTTTTTTGGGTTGTCAAGTCTTTTTCCTATTATAGCAAACAGTAAAATTAGCCTTACGCTATACAGCTGAGCTCAACTGCCAAGGTTTCCAAAGGGCGAGAAATTCTTTGGTCGCCGCCCACAGACGGTGAAATTCCCCTTAATAAGGAAGTGAACTGCGTTCAATTAAGGGCGTCCTCCTGCCTAATGTAAAGATATTTTTATGCATTGCTATAATCTGTAAAATAACTATTTCCCCGCCGCCACCCTTGCAGGATACCATTTTTGAAACCATATTGTGAATAATCCCATAAAAATTGGCACAACAGAATTGATAAGCCCTGCGAACGTGCTTACGGACGACTGCATAATAAACAGCGTGAAAACAGATGTAATAAGATAAAGGATTCCCCAAATCATGGTTAGAATACGGTTTGTCTTTACAAAAAGAGGATTTTTCAGCGTGTCCTCTCCGCCGTAACTGTTCATTGAATAATTTGCTGTAAGCGGTATCTTGCCGACGCAGGATATTATCCACATTGCCCCGAAAATAAAATACGACAGCGGCAGAATAAGCTTTTCCGAAGCGCCCGCAAGCATAATAACGGATATACCTGTCACCAAAGCATTCGTCAGAATGTCATATACCGTTTTTTGATTGCGGTAAAAAATAAGAGGGATCACCGCGCAAACGATCATGCCGATAAGACACCCGATTTGTTTATCTATTGCCGCGGCTGTCCACAAAACTATCCACGGTATCAGCATAATGCTCATATTGGTTTTCTTTTGGACGGCGGCAGTTTCAGCAGTCTCGGCGCGTTCTGCCTGCGGCTGCGAACTGCCGAAATAAGTATCCCATTTAAGCATAAGATTGAAATCTCCCGTAACACGGTAAAGCCCTTTCATCAAAGCTTCGTCACCGCGGATTTCTCCCGCTGCGATAGAACGCCATACGGTTATAGGCGTTTCGATTATTGTAGCAGGCGTTAAGGAACCGTCAGTATAAACGCGGCTGCCATCCTTGCTCAAAAGTATCAGATAGCTTTCATCAACATCAGTATAGCGCATTTCAAACACTATATCTTTGCCGGGATAATTTTTTTTATTGTAAAGCGCAGCCATCTGCCTTGTAAAGATAAGAGTTTCCGTTTCCTTTTTTGCGGAAGAGGAATCCGCCGAGTTTTTTTCTATCCCCCAGCTTGCGTCCGCTAAAGCTTCAAAGGTTTCGCGCGGCAATATAAGTTCGTTGAGAAGTTCTATTGTTTCCGCGGAAATGCCGCCTTTTATGTATTCACGCCCCGCTTGTTTTACGTGTGCGAGATACTCATTTGTCCTGACGGACATTTCGGGAACACGGAACAGCTCGCCCTGACCGCATAATATTGCGGTATAATTTTCCTTTCCACAGTTATGGTCAAAAAGACTGTATACGCCGTCGTAATTTCCCTCGGCTGTATAAAAGCCGCAGGTGGAAATTACTACAGTTTTCTTTTTGCTCATATCGTATCTGTAAGGGTGTCCTCCATTACCGACCTGCCCCTCTGTTTCCTCCATAAACGGAAGCACCATGGGAAGCTGACGGTCTATCAGATTTTTAAGAGAACCGGGT
This sequence comes from uncultured Oscillospiraceae bacterium, assembly GCA_910586535.1. Lineage (GTDB taxonomy): Bacteria > Bacillota > Clostridia > Oscillospirales > Ruminococcaceae > RGIG8773. Next base: position 7,410 of record CAJUHS010000040.1, on the reverse strand, counting down.
ACCGAATAATAGTACAGCGGAAAACTCCATACCGTAGTATCCGCCCAAAGAATATCCTGAATAACCTGTCCCATATCGTCCTGTATGCAGCATTGCCCGGGTGTTTTGTTCCAGCATGAAAAGCAGCCTATGCACGGTTTTATGTTCAAATTGCTGACAGACAGCTCCTTGACGCATATATCCTGCCGTTCCTGCTTAATACCCTCCAAAAAAGCGGTCGTCAGCCTGTAAGTGTTGCTTTTGCCGCCTTTTGGACTGCCGTTTATTACCAAGATATTCATATTTCCTTTTCCTCCAATCTCCGTATGCATTCCTCTGCCCATTTTATCTGCATTTCCATACTTTTCCGTCCGTATTCCAAAGTCATTTGCCAATAGAACGCCTTATCACTCTGACCTATCATATCGGCGTACGCTTTTATATACTCTGGAGCAGCCTCCATTCCTTTGAGAATGTTCCTGCGGCTTTCTATCACGCTTTTAAAATATTGTATATTTTCCTCGGCACTTTTTTCACCAAGGAAAAAAACTTTCATCAAAACAGGAATTTTTATCTGCAGGCACGGATTGTCGTCTGCAAGCCACCTAAGCAGCTCCTCCTTACCCGATGGCGTAATGGAATAGACGTTTTTATCGGGCTTTCCTGTCTGTTCTACGACTGTTTTGCGCGCCAACTCCTTTTGTTCCAAACTCTGCAATTCTCTGTAGATCTGACTTGTTTTCGCGTCCCAGAAATAATTCAGAGAGTCCCGAAATACCTCCATTATTTCATACCCCGTCATATCGCCGTAATTCAGCAAACCCAAGATACCATGCTTAAGCATATGTTATACCTCCATATTCCACTTATGTAATATATATTATATGCAACAAGTGGAATATAGTCAATTGGGATTTTTAACAAAAATCGAGTTGAAATTCTATATGATACTGCATATCTGTTCTTATCCTAATTTACTCCTAAAAACGTACGCAAAAAATCTGCGTAAAAACCATATACGCAAATTTTTATTTGATTTTTTGCACGTTTTTTATTCGTAAATTAGTATGAACAAAATAATTTTTTAAATCCGAGAAAAAATAAAATATAACTCGCGACTGATGTCCACCGCTTCTTAGTCAGGGAAGCATATGGTCTTTCAGTGGGGGTTAAGCCTTGACAGTATTCCGTATATAGGAAGATATTCAAAAAACACACCGAATTTGTATACTGCAAGCGGCTTTAACAAATGGGGAATGACGGGAGCAATGTTATCGGCATGCTGCTAAGCGATATGATATGCGGCATAGGCAGCGATTTTGAGGAAGTTTTCAGTCCGTCAAGGAATATTATCAAGCCTCAGCTTTTTATTAACGGTTTTGAAGCAACAAAAAATATGATTACACCGACAAAAAACGGTGTCCTCACCTTGGATGCGCACTTAAATGGAATCCCGATGAACATTCATGGGACTGCGCTTGTCATGGCTCCAGATTTTCGGAAAACGGAAAAGTGCTTGATAATCCTGCAAACGGAGATTTAAGAAAACAAAACTGCTTAACAGCATTAACTGTAAGGCAGTTTTTATGATATTCGGACGGTGATCTCCCAAAAATATTTTCTTTTGCATTCCGGGAAATCTTCCATAACTCCGTGTTCCGGGTCGTAGAATATTCCCTCCGCGTACAGCGACCAGTGCCAGCAGCGCGGGGTTTCCAGACTTAACAGCGCAATCTGGGGCAAATCCGCTTTTGTAATCGCCTGCTTACGTTCAGAAGACAGCTTAAATCCGTGATTTTCCAAAGCCTGCTTCATTTCGCGGAGTGTAGTTTCCCGCTCGTTTTGAAGCTCCTCGCATATGCTCTCAACGCTCACGTCCAGCAGCATAGCAAGCACCGCCTGACCGCACTGCAAATCGGTAGGTTCGTGAATATATTCAAACAATTTGTTCATTCCTTTCTTATTATATCTTTGCAAATACTGAAGTAACGTACATGACACCGTCTTTGATCTCCGCAAAAATCTCCCCGTTCATTTTCCGCATAAGTTTGCGGCTGATGTAAAGACCCAGACCGCTTCCATCTATTTTTTCGGCGTTCGTACCTCTCCAAAAGCTTTCAAAAACGTGGGGCAGGTCGGTGTCCGCAAGGGTGCAGCCGCTGTTTCGGACAGTCACAAGCACGCAGCCGTCCTCCTCGGAAAAATCTATTGAGACGGTTTTCCCGTCCCCGTACTTGACAGCGTTTTCCATAACGTTTTGCAGTACCTCGATACTGCGGTCAAAATCGCCGCTTAAAATGCAGTCGGCATGCTTTGATACCGAAAATTCCGTCCCTGTGAGGGACAGCTTTTCTGCATAGTAGTCCTTTATTTTTGTCACCAGCTCGGATAGATAAAACTCCCTGACAGTCACGTCCAAACTCAAAAAATCCTCCCGGGACGCGGCAGCTATCTGGGAAACATAGCCCTCTATCTCGTCGGCTTTGGCGTAGATGCTTTCCACGATCTGAAGCTGTCTTTCCGCGCTTTTATAGAGTCCCTTTGAAAACGCCTTTGAGTACAGCTTTATAACCGACAGCGGCGTTTTTATGTCATGGGACAGTGACAGCAAAAGCAATTTTTTCTCCCGCAGCAGATCAAGCTCCCGGCTTTTCTGCTGCTCTATATTTTCGCGGAGCATATCCACGCCCCATATGAAACGCCCGAAAAATCGGTTTTTAGTTTCCTTTAGGGGGACGGTAAGGTTGCCCTTTGACAATTCGTAGGGTACGTCAGTTAGCTTCTCAAAGGGCGCGATGACGGCAAATTTAACGTACGCCAAAACGGAAATTATCAGGACTGCCATAACCCCGAGAATAACGTTCACGGTAAGAAGAAGCCGCGTCCCGCCGCCGTCCTCCGCGGTGTAATCGAAGCGGTACAGTACGCCGTTTATTTCGCGGACGGCATAGTCGCTTTCCGTACTGTAAAAATTTTCGCCGTACCGTTCAATATTAATCACATATTGGCATTCGGAAACGTCGGCGTAACCGTACTCCTCAATTTGGAGGGCAAGACGGTTTATCTCCACGCGGTAGGGTCTGCCGCCGCCCGAACCGTCCGCTGAAAGTATGATGTTAGCCGAAACCCAAAGTACCGCCAATATCAAAATTACCGCCGCAAAAATTCTGTTAAACGCTTTCATACTTGTAGCCAACTCCCCACACGGTCAGGATTTTTTTCGGGGACTTGGGGTCGTCCTCGATTTTTTGCCGCAGCCATTTTATGTGTACCGTCAGGGTCTGCTGCTCGGAAAAGCTGTCGCTGCCCCAGACCTGTCCGAAAAGATATTCCTTGCTGAGCGTCCTGCCTTTGTTTTCAGCTAAAAGCAGAAGCAAATCAAATTCCTTTGCGGTCATTTCAAGCTGTACCCCGCTTTTGTAGACCATGCGGCTGATCTTGTTTATGCGTATATCACCGTCAGCAATCTCGTCCACAGCGTACCTCCGCTTGAAAATGCCGCCTATCTTCGCCAGCATTATATCAATGTCGTAGGGCTTTTCGATGTAATCGTCCGCGCCGATGTCAAGACCGCAGAGCTTGTCCTCTTTAGCGGTTTTCGCGCTTACTATCAGTACGGGGACGTTGCTTTCCTCCCGTATCTTTTTTAATACACCGAAGCCGTCCGTACCGGGAAGCATTATATCAAGCACAATAAGCCTTGCGCCGTACCTTTCGTACAGCGACAAGGCTTTTTCGCCTGTTTCCGCTACGGATACCGTGTAATTCTCTCCGCAGAGAAAATCACACAGCAGTCCCGCAAGCTCCTTGTTGTCCTCAACGATAAGAATATCCATAAAATTACCAACCTAATTCCAAAAGCCAGTTATTCAGCGAACGCTCCCGCTCTCTCAATTGGGCGGTACTTTCGTATCTGTCTAAATTATACTCTCCTTTTATGTTCCCGTCAACTATGTAGAGCGTTCTTGTGCATCTTGCCGCCACTTTTACGTCGTGGGTAACGAGCATAATTGTAGTCCCCTCATTGTTCAGCTTTGCAAGCTCCTCCATTACCTCGTCGGAGGATGTGCGGTTCAAGGCTCCCGTAGGTTCGTCGGCAAAAATCATTTTCGGCTTGTTTATCATACTGCGGCAAATGCAGGCGCGCTGGAGCTGTCCTCCCGAAACCTCGTTGATGTCGTTGTCGGCAATGTCTGTTATGCCAAGCTTGCGCATGAGATCGCGACCGCGCTTTACCGTTTCTTTTCGGGATCCGCTGTTCTTTTTGGACTGTACCGCAGGGAGGATTATGTTGTCCAGTATGGTGAGATTTTTCAGCATATACATCTGCTGGAAGATAAATCCCATTTCGTCAAGACGAAGGTCGGCAAGCTCCCTTTCGCCCATTTTTGCGATATTTTTTCCGCAGAACAGAGCCTTTCCCGCGGTAATGCCGTCCATACCCGAAACGGAGTAAAGCAGGGTAGACTTGCCCGAACCGGAGGGGCCCATGACCGCAACCATTTCACCCTCGCCAACGGTAAAATTCACGTTTTTCAGAACGTTGTTCTGACGCTTGTTTACTATATAGGTCTTGCAAAGGTCGTTTACTTCGAGAATATTCATAATTATTTTTCTCCTTTTATTATTCAATATTAGCGGTGTCCGAGGACTTTATTTTATTTGTGTACAGCGAGGTAAAGAACGCGCTTGCTGCTGTGGCGGCAAGGACGATAACGGGGAATACCGCGTATATCTCCACTGGGTTCTGCACATATTCTACGCCCATTTCAAGACCCATTGATCCGAAAATAGGGTCGAAGCAAAGCTTTGTAAGGGGCATACCCAGAAACTCCGCGATAAGGACAGCCGCCGCTGCCGAAATGAAAAATCTTAACGTGTGCTGTCCGTATGTTTTGGCGTTCCTCATGCCTATGGCTTTCATGAGGGCAATCTCCGCCTGCTCCTTTGCGATAAAGGAACGCTCCATAAGCACGGTTATAAGCGCGGCTAAAATAACCGTAAGGACGGCGGACATTTTTTTCACCGCGTCTATGGCGTCGCCGACTCCGGTGGTGTCACTTACGTTTTCGCCCGCTGTTTTAACATTTGAAAACTTAGGGTAAAGCTCCTTGATCTTTTCAATTCTGCGCAGTACCTCCTTATCGTCGGGGGCGTCGGTAAATTTTATCTGCGTACCGGGGGAGCCGACTGCCGAGAGATAGTTTATATCGCAGTCGTTATGGACTCTTACGGAAGTACCCTGATTGACCATTGCCTGATACAGAGCGGTTATGATGTACTCCGACCTTTCGCCCGTCGGATAGGACACGGTAACGGTATCGCCGACAGCCGCCTTAAGCTTTTTTGCCAAAATGGTCGTTATCGCGATCTCGCCGCTGTTTTGGGGAGGTGTACCCTCCGAATATTCGTACATATCCGTTGTCGTTCCCGTACCCTGAAGCAAGGCTGTCTTGCTTTCATATTCGCCGTGCTTTATCATCGGATACATAAAATATTCCGTCATGCATTTTGCGGGCATACCGTTTTCCGCGAGGGTCTGCTCCATATCCTCAAGATATTTTTTGACTTTTTCATGTCCGTTCTCGGTCATAAATTTCATGGCTTCGTCGCCGACGTTCGTAACAACGTGACAGTCCGCCATACCGAAATATTTCAGCAGCTTTCCGCTTTTTAGGGACGCCGTGGCATTGGAAAGTATTATCAGCAGAGACGTACACAGAAAAAACGTAAGTATAATTACAGCGTAGCGTTTTGGACTGCTTACGATATCGTTGGCGGCAAGGAAAGCCGTCGTACCCAGCCGTGACTTCCCAAGGCTCATAATACTCTTTTTGCGGAAGCGTTCCCCGGTCTGCCCGTTTCTTACTGCGTCGATAGGGGACATTTTGCTCACCCTGCCGGTACATCCCAAACAGAACAGGAGGATCACAGCCGCTACAAGAACCGCGCAGCCGATATTTACAAAAGCGTTACTGCTGCTGTCTATTATTATAGATCCTGTGGAAAGCTCCATAAGCATTTTCCCGAAGGGGTAGCTGAGTACCAGACCCACCGCCGCGCCCACAACGGAAATAGCGGAGTATTTTATAAGGTACAGTCCACGGATTTTTATGCTGCGTATGCCTATGGCTTTCATAACGCCTATCTCGCGGAACTCCTCGGAGAGGGTAAAGGCTATGGTGAACCTCAGAATCACAAAGGATATGATGATAAGAATAAGGCTCATTATAAGGATAAGACCCGTGATTATCATATCAAAAATATAGGCTTGATTCAATATATCCATGCTGCCCTCAAAGGTAAAGCAGTCGGATATATCCGCTATCTGGGATTTTGTCCTGTCAATGTCAGCGGTGTGTATGTACAATGTTTTTCCGTTGTACATAGTTTTTATCGTCTCGTTGGACATATATTCGTCAAAGTCCTCGCCGTTAATGATAAACCTTTTAACGCCCGTCAGTTCCGAACCGAGGACAGCGTCCTTGAAGCCGCCCGCAAAGGTAAATTCACGGCTTACGCCCTCTACTTCGACGATAATTCTGTCGCCGACTTTAAGTCCCATGTTTTTTTCCGTGAAAGCGGCAGTATAGATTTTTCCTTTCGGTACGCTTTTCAGAATACTTCCGTCGTCAAGAAAATAATTTATTCCCATAACTCTGTCGCTCTGCAATGTTAATGTCTGACTGGTGTTGGAAGCGTCAAGCGGTTCGCCTTTCCGTGTAATATTCGACTGGGTTATCGTGATGCCCTCTTCGATACGGAACTCGTCTATCGCAGAGGCGCTTTCAAGGACTTTATAAACGTCCTTGTCAGATACTTTGTTCTGGTACAAAGCGAAGTAATCAGGCACGTCCGCCATTTCAAAATATCTGTCCAGCGCGGTAGTCACGGTCAAGATGTTGCTCACGCCCGAAGACACGAACATCGACGCGAGTATAATAAATACCAGCAGGATAATGTTCATTGCCCTCTTGCGTTTAAGGTCTTTTTTTAGTATGTTCAGGTACATTTCCTATGCTCCTTTCATTTCGGTAATTTCAGTATAGCATGGAAATTATTAAATAATCCTTAAATTCTAAAATTGAATTATACCCCAACCAAGCGTAAGGCTGCGACAGAGTAATAATATCATACCCTTTGAGGTTTGTCAATTGACAATACATAGAATTAAAGGAGCTGCCGCACGAACCGCAGCAGCTCCTTTTGGAGCAATATTCTAAAAATCGGTTTATACCTTATGTACTCTTTCCCCGAACCACATCATAGCGTACAAAAACCGCTCTGTCAATGTTATCAGCTGCGGGTCCGGCTTTTCTTCCACGGAGGAACTGGAAGCCGCTCTTGCCGCCGCCAGTGCGGGATTGCATTAAACCACCGGGAAACTGAAAGCCGTGGAAAGCACCTTGCGGGAGAAAAAGGACTTGCAGA
>CAJUHS010000039.1 GCA_910586535.1 uncultured Oscillospiraceae bacterium | reverse complement strand
CACCCACTCGTAAGGCTTGTTTAGCCGACAAACCTTACGAACTATCACGCAGATGTCACACCATCTGAATGACTTAGTGAATGCTTTCTTATCCTGTATCAATTATACAGGGTTTTAATACATTTGTCAAGCTATTCAATGCGAAATTTGTGTGAAAATGTTTTTCGCTTAATGTTTTCATTTGCTTTTACTTTTAGGAAAACAATTTGAATAGCTTGACTTTTTATTTTGGTTGCGGAGGCAGGATTTGAACCTACGACCTTCGGGTTATGAGTATCATAACGCCAGTTAATAAAAATTCAAATTTTTTCAAATACTGATTTAATAATTCCTATTGTTAATATGGGAGTATATAAAGGATAGTAAACCAAGTATATTACATCAAGTAATGTACTTGGTTTACTATCTTTTTTTATTGCAAAGAAATATTTTTTATATAAACAGGAAGAGAATAATATGTCATTAATAATAGTATGTATAACTTTGCTATTATGCCACAAGTATACAAAGATAAGATTGCAACCACCGAAAGGAGAAAAATAAAATATGGCTAAAAAAAGCTCTAAAGAATTTTCTGAATTATACGATTATCGTGATATTTCAAAAATTCTTAAAGTAAATGAACGATATGCACGTATTGTAATGGTTCAGCCACAATTTCCGAGTTTTAAAGTTGGACAAAGAGTATTTGTTCGTATCAAGGATTTTGAAAGCTGGTTTGAAAATCTTGCCGGCAAGGAAATTCCTCTTGATCCAAATGTAAATAAATTCAAAACTTAATATTATGGTATTTTATGTGGTATAAGTTTGTAAAAGACGCAGATGACGGGGAAATCTCAATCTTGCCTGACGAAAAAGAAGCTTTGAAAAAAATCCCGCTTTTTCTTTCAGAAGACAATTTTGATAAAAGTCTTGACATTGAAGAAAGTTACGAAAAAAATATAGTAATTGCCGATCTACAGAAGCAATTACGCAAAAAGGACAAGCAGTTAAAAACAGCTACGAGAAGCGTTATAACAGTCGATAAGAAAAATCTGATTTCCTGCTTTGTCGTTCTCGGTATCATTCTTGTGCTTACAGTAATAATTGCAGTTTCTATAATCAATAACAATTCCTCACCGCACGTGGCATTACCCGAACAGAACATTACAGCTGAAATTTCAATCACAGTGACAGAAGGTTCCAATGTATCAGATGAACTTGTTTCAGACGATACCAACAGCACAAGCGCAAAAGTTTATGAATAACAAAATCAAAACGCTTTAAAAGATATTTTAATAGGTGAAATAGACGAAGCAATACTAACATTAGTTAGGGTTACCATGAATATTTCTCTTTTGTGTTTATCAATAAAACTTTTAATAAACTTAGTAAAATCGGTTCATAGGTAGGAGTGATAGCAATGACAAATTATTTCGGAAAATCGAGGTTAAAGAAAATTTTTTATAGCTACATATCAAAAAGTCCCGAAAAAGAAAAAGCCTTCAAAAGGTCGGAAAAGGAGCAGCGCGCGATAGCTAAGGAATATGGCAGAAGCTACAGAAACGAGGTTGTGTTTTATTACAGTAAATATAAGGGTTCTGAATGGCTTGAATGCGGTGATGGTGAACGCGTTTATAAAATTTGGGCTGACGGTGCAAAAGCAAAGGTTGTAACCATTGACGAGTATGTTTACAATGAAAATGATGATATAGAACAGGACTATACTCGCATTTATCGCATTGTGAGCTATTACAGCGAGGACTTCCGCCCCAATCCCCAAAACAAAGACAAGTCACTTGACTGTTATTATGTTGCTAAGAAAATCACCGAAAATGCAAATGCTTGTCAACAGGCGCAGTTATAAAATCTTAAAATCCCGCGAAGAAATAATTTTATAAGTTTTCGATTTTTGTAAAAAATGAAAAACTATCCGAAATGAGATTTTATGAATTTTTGCATTTTTTATAAATCATCTGATTTTAAAAATCTTCAAAAATTGAAAATTTGATAATTCTCCCCGAATTGGATTTTTTGAGATTTTTGCATTTTTGAAGAATCAGCACAAAATGAAAAATTTTATTTTTCAGTCTTTTGCAGAGGAGGAGGGAACGGACAAATTGAGAGTTTTTTGCCCATTTTGGGAGGTAGCCGTACGGTGGCGAAAAAGGTGCGGATATAGAATAGCAAGCACAGAAAAGGTATATACCTTTTCCCATTATCTGACAAATATGCAGATAATGGCAGGGCGAACCCTGTAACCCCGATTTTGTAAAATATGGAGGTATAGTAATGCCGTATAGAAAAGACAGAATAAAGAAAATTGTTGGTTTTTCACCAACGGAGTGGGAAACGGTTTGCCGCCGTTCTGCTGAACTTGGATTGAGAACAGGCACTTACATTCGCACGATTGCAGTACAGGGTGTTGTGAAAGTTTTCCCCTTGAAAGAGCTGAACGACGTACACCGAGCCTTGAATCGGATCGGCGTAAATCTTAATCAGATAGCAACGGTCATGAACAGTACAGGAAGCGTTTATCAAAAAGATATGGAGGACGTTCTTGCGGAAATGAAACAACTTCGTATTATTGTAGAGGACTGGTTAGAACCGCTTGAATCGGAGGAGCTGTTGTAATGCCGATTATAAAACACATTTCAATTCATTCAACGCCGCTTTCAAATATAGAATATATTTTAAACGGCGATAAAAATGACGAAATGAAATTTGCAACAGGCATAAACTGTACTGCTAATCCGCAAAGTGCTTATGATGAGTTTCGCAGAACCTTTGAATATTACGCGAAAGAGAGATTTTTTAAATCGGATTTAAATTTTCAAGAATTTCAAAATAATGAAAAATCTAAATCCAAAGAAAAAGTGAGAATACATCATTATGTGCAGTCTTTTGATCCAAAGGAAAACGTTACTCCCGATGAAGCTCATAAAATTGGTATTGAATGGGCAAAGAAAACTTTCGGTGAAAATATGCAAGTCATTGTTTCAACGCATTTGGATAAAGGACATCTGCATAATCATTTCGCGGCATGCCCGTATAGTCTTGACGGAAAAAAGTGGAACGATAATATGAATACACTTAAACGCGCAAGAAAAATTTCAGATGAAATTGCTCTTGAACACGGATTACATATTATTGAAAGTCCCAAACACAAAAATACGATGAAGTATTCCGAATGGCTTGCGAAGCAGAACGGAACGTCTTGGAAACAGCAGCTTGCCGCCGAAATCGACAAATTGATTTTGCGCGAGGACGTGCAAAGTGTTTCCGATTTGGCGGACAAGCTCAAAGAACAGGGTTATACCGTTCGGTCGGGAAAGTATCTTTCGGTAAAAGCTCCGAAGCAGAAAAACGCTATAAGAAGTTATCGGCTTGGGGACGGTTACTCCGTTGATGATTTGCAATATCGCATTTTACACAAGGAACAGGAAATCAGTTTAACGGCAATTCAAGGATACTCGGGCGTACAGTGTGAATATGCGTTTTGTATGCGGCAAATGCAGATAGCCGTTTTTACCCAAAAGCCAAAGAGAGCGACTTACTCGGATTTGCGGAAAAGCGCGGAGCTGTTAAATTATTTGAGCAGTAATAACATTACATCTGTAAACGAGTTGGAAAACCGTCTTAATGCGGCGGCGGAGAATTATCAAAACTCTGTTTTGAAAAAGAAAGAGCTTGCCGCGCAGATTGAAAAAGTAGAGAAAATTATAGAGGACGGAAAGGTTTATCTTTCTTTAGTCGATAAAGATTTTCTCACGACTGATGAAAAGGAGGAGTATAAAAAAGTATCTTATGTTGAAAAAAACGGTATCGGCAGTTTTGCAGATATTGAACAGCGGCGGCAAAATGTCGATTCATTAAAGAGGGAGCTTGCCGAGCTTGATGTTACTGTTGAAAAGCAAAAAGAGGAACGGGATTATATTTCGGGACTTTTCAATACTTACAAAAGGGATATTGAAAATAATCCGTATGAAAAAATACAGCGGCAGCTTGAAGCGGAACAGCAGGAACAGCAATCCGAACAGGAACGGCAGGAGGAATATCCAAACAGAAAGGAAAGGTCAAGTGGATACTAAATTTAAAAAAACAATATTCAATATTAAGTATTTTTTAGTTTGTATATGTGCAGGAGTTCTAATTACGTTTATGATATCAGCTTTCATGGGTCAAGCTATTGACTTCAAAAGAAAAAGTGATATTGCAGACGGATATGTGACAGACAAAAAAGTTATTACACATAATGCTACAGTTTTTCGCGGAGCAGTAACTGAATACAAATTGTACATTACAGGAGAATACACACAATCTATTACTGACGTAACATCTGAGTATGAAAAGATATTTAATGTCAGCAAGGAAGTTTACAACTCATATAATGTTGGAGACTATTTTAATTCTAAAAATCTTGTTGAAACAGAAGCGGAGGAGTAAAATGAATATCCTTATGATTGTTTGGGTAATTGTGCAAATAGTCATTATCGTTGCAACAGCGGTGCTTCTGATAAGATTGCATAAATCTAATCGTTCTTTCTTTGCTGCTATAGAACAGCGTCAGCAAAATGTTGATTCATTAAAAAGAGAACTTTTCGGTATTGAAGCGGATCGGCAAGAGCAACAAACCGAACATGGAAGGCAGGAAGAACATCAAAATTCTAAACGTTCAGTAGACAAGAACGAAAAGAACAAAGATAGTAAAAATTTTTAAGGAGATTATTGTTATGGAATTTATGAATGGTGTTGTACTTATTAAAGAAATTGTAACGTTGTCAATCGTTGGTTCGCTCGCATTTTTTTGTGCAGAACTCATAGTAATAGCTCTTGCTTACGGTGGAGTAATATTGCACATAAAAGGGCGCAGTTATTTTTCAGCTTGGAGAAGAATAACAGGATTAATTATTAGTTTTGTTGGCATATGTCTTGTAATGAGTTTAATGGTTGCTTATAAATCTGATCTCATTATATCAATTGCAGAAGAATTAGGACTTGCCGATCATACGGGAAAATATAAAGTAGCTGTAGCCGCTGATGTCGATATGAACGAATTTCAAGAGCGTTATGAAATTATAAGTTATGAAAATGGCGTTTATACAATTAAAGTAAAGGGGAATTGATTACAGTGAAAAACTTGGCTATTAGTACAATAGTAGTTTTGTTTGCTTTTGTAATAACATTTATATTGAGCACAGGTTTACGTTATTCCTTACAGCTTAAAACAACTCCTGCTATAATATTTGAAATTGGGGAACTTGTTAATGGCGATTACCGCATAGTGGCTACAGATAGTAAAAACACTCTATGGCTGCAAAAACGTAATGATGATTGTACATATGTTGCCACTGTTTCAAGTGATTATCCGAATCTTAAAATGTCAGAAAAAATTATATGTATACTTAACGGTTCGGTAAAGGAAACCATAAACATTGAAATTACGGATCAAGCTGAAAAACAGGAGTAAAATTATGCTGATAGGCTTACATGACGCGGAGTATGAGCATATGCCGCACAAGAGTTTCCCCAACTATGCGCTGATGAAAATTTCGGCGTACCACAGGTCCATTGGAGATACGGTCGAGTGGTGGTGTGCGCTTGACAATGACAAATATGATAGTATTTATTCTTCTAAGGTATTCGATTTTACAGAAGAAAACCCGTTTCTGCCGTCCGAAAAGACGATAAAGGGTGGGACAGGGTACGGTAGTATGTTTTGGGAGCTTCCCTCGGAGATTGATGAGATGTTTCCCGACTACTCCATATACCCGAACTGTGATTATGCGATAGGCTTTCTCACCAGAGGCTGCCCGAATAAATGTCCGTGGTGCTATGTACCACAGAAAGAGGGCAATATCAGACCGTACCGATCTTGGCGGCAGCTTGTACGTCCCGATACGGACAAGCTTGTGCTTATGGATAATAATATCCTTGCCTGCGATTACGGTTTGGAACAGCTTGCGGAGCTTACCGAGACAAGTTACAGCATTGACTTAAATCAGGGTATGGATATAAGGTTACTGACAGATGATGTATGCAGACTGCTTAAAAAGATACGTTGGATAAAGTATATACGCTTTTCCTGCGATTCCTGTTCACAACTCCCGTACTTTGAACACGTGGTTGAAATGTTTGAACGGCATAAAATATCCAAAAGCAAAATCTTTATATACATACTGGTGCGCTTTGACTTACAGGAGGCAGACTACCGTGTGCAGGAGCTGAACAGGCTATGCAGGAATTTTAACCTTTACGCACAGGCTGAACGCAACGGGCAAAAGGGTATTATACCTAACACGGCGCAGCTTGAATTTGCACAGCGTTATGTGTACGGTAAATGCTATAAAAAGGAGAATTGGCGGGAGTATTGCCAAAGTATTGCATGACGGTAAATTTTTAAACTTGAACTGCGATTATAAAAAGGCAAGAATTATGTGTTTAACGTTATTTTTGCTTATGAATTTAATAGGCTATATCTCAAGCAATATTTTATGAGGAGTTGAAATTATGATTAAAATAAAAATTATATTGGTGATGTGTATTTGTTGGCATGTGCTTATGCTTGGGTGCTGCATTGTAATGTGCAAAAATGATTTTGTAACTTTACGTGCTATAACAAAAGCAGTTATGTTGCACGATGTAAAATTTTTAACTGCAAACTGCAATTATCTAAAAGCAAGAATTTTTTGCACAATTTTGTTTGTCGGTACGGCTTTGATAGGCAATATCGTATGGAATATTATTTTATGAGGAGCTGATAAAGATGTTCGGAAACAAAGAAAAAACGGAATTGAATGGTTTACCTAACGTTGACCCCGAAGAATTGAAAACTGTAAAAATTATTTTCAAATACGGCGGAGAAATTATTGTAAAATGCAAAAATTTTTCCATTACCGAATACGGAAATACCGTTGCAGCATATGACATAAACGGTATTCGCGGCGATTATCCCTTATACATATGTACGGAACAGATCGCTGCTATATTGTATATGCAGGAGGGCGAACATAAATGCTTATAAAATATTGCATATCAAATAGCGCAACTCCCGATATAACGGAAATTGCAGACGTTACAAGAGAGGACGGCAATGTGATTTTCACTCCGATAATAGAGGACCTTTTGGCTATTATCGTCAAAAATATTTCGGGTTATGAATACGAGAGAATTGTAGCTATGCTGTTTGACCACGGCAAGGCTGATATTACTTCTCTTAAAGACAAAACTTTTTTAGAGGAAATTGATAATAATTCCCCATTGGGGAACAAGGAGGAAACGTTATGAGTGAAAAAATATGTGCAAAGGATTTGTACCGTTGGAAGCAGGGAATGGACGACTATGATATTAAGGTGTTGTCTGCTCTCAACAATATTATTGACGGACTTGCGGCTCTCGAGGACGGCGATTGGGCGATAATAACAGAGACTATCGGATCGTCATCAATGTGCGACATTGCTAAAAGGTGCAGTAAGATATACAGCAGCGACGAGCTTATGGATATAGCGGATAATTTTGAAGCAATACGCACACTGCTTTTCGGTGATAAAATCGACTATAAAAAGCTTCTTGAAGTGCTGCGTGAAAATGTGGACGAATGCGGTTGGACGGAGGAAAAGAAAAAGCAGGAGATCAAGGAAAACTACAAGAAGCTGGAAGAAAAGCGCAGGACTTCAAAGGAAAAGTATGAGGGAAGTTTTTCTACTGAAATGCCCGAACGGTTGAAAAAGCAGCTTGAGGAAGCAGGTAAATCGGCAAAGGATTTTTACGAACAGTAATTCTCCAGTGGGGAATAGAAAGGAGAGCTTATGAAAATAGAACTAAGACCCTATCAACAGGAATGCGTTGATACAATTAACAATCTTGAAAGTGGCAGTCACCTTGTTTCTGTTGCAACAGGACTTGGAAAAACTGTTATATTTTCTCAGCTTAAACGACAGGGACGTACTCTTATTTTGTCACATCGCGACGAACTGGTACATCAACCGCAAAAGTATTTTGACTGTTCGTTTGGCGTAGAACAGGCTGCCGAACATTCAAATGGCGAGGAGGTTGTTTCCGCAAGTGTTCAGTCACTTGTACGAAGATTAAATACTTTTTCTCCTGATGACTTTGATATGATAATCACAGACGAAGCTCATCACGCTGCTGCACCAACGTATAAAAAAATATATAGCTATTTTAATCCGAGAATACATATAGGGTTTACCGCTACACCTAAGCGTGGAGATAAAGTCAGACTTGATGATGTGTTTGACGATATTGTATTTAACCGTGACTTGAAATGGGGTATCGACAACGGTTATCTTTCGGATATAAACTGTTTGAGGGTAAATTTAGGATACGATTTGTCAAATGTAAAAAAGAAAAACGGAGATTTTGATACAAAACAGCTTTCGCTTTCAATAAATAAACCCGAACTTAATCAAACGGTTGCTGAAAGCTATCGTCAACTTGCAGTCGGTCAGACGTTAATTTTTGCTACTGATATTGCTCATGCTAACGCATTGTCTATGCTTATAGACGGATCTGTTGTAGTATCAGGAAAAACCCCGACAGAGTACAGAAAACAGATAATAAAGGATTTTACCAATAAAAAATACCCTGCATAATCAACTGTATGGTGTTTACCGAGGGTACGGATATTCCTCTTATCGAAACTGTAATAGCAGCACGTCCGACAGTCAATGCTTCATTGTATACACAGATGATTGGTCGCGGACTGCGGCTGTACAAAGGGAAAAAATATCTCACACTTATTGATTGTGTCGGAGCTTCGGGACGGCATAGATTGTGTACCGCTCCTACTCTGCTTGGGCTTGATTATTTGTCAGTGCCGCTGAAAAAACAGACATTGGTTACAGGTATGCTCACTCAAATGCAGGAAACTATAGAATTGCTTATCAACAATACTCCCCGCTCATGGATTCTAAATGTGCAAAAAATAAGCTTATGGGCAGAAAATAACGAGATAAATATGCGCGGGATAAATTGGAAACAGGGCTGCGACGGTTCGTTTACTTGCAGTTTGGGAAATAATTTGCGGCTTATTATAGACGCCGCTGATAATCTCGGAAAAACGTCGGTGTACACGTTGAAGAATAAAAAATATTCTTATCCCGATGTAATTTCCGAAGATGTAGCATTACAAAACGCATTTGATATAGCATACGAATATTTAGTTAAAAATTACAGCAATTCCAAACCTCTTTGGGACAAAGAATCTGCAATGCGTTGGGGTAAAAAGTCGATAAGTGAAAGACAGATAAAATTGATAAATCGTATGAAAAATAATTATTCTAACATTGAAAAATTTGATTTTTCTGATTTTGATGTATCAACCCTTAATCAGTATGAAGCAAGTATTGTGATTGACAGACTTATGGGAAATTAAAAAATTCCCATACCGCAATAAACTTACGATATGGGAACAGGAAAGGATAGCTTTTTATGGATAGCATTTTCAATATTGAAGTCCTAACGCAGAATATTATTGATTTATGCGAAAAGGAAAATGTGTCGGTCAACCGTATGCTGAAAGAATGCGGTTTAAGCAAAAGCGTTATCGGCAATTTGAAAAAGGGTTATGAGCCGCAGCTTGCAAAAATTGTGATTATTGCAGATTATTTCGGTGTGACCGTTGACTATCTTATAAATAATTCCCCAGTGGGAAGTGGAAAGGAAGACAACCATGTCGCCTGTTCTTATCCAAACGATTATTTTCTGACACGGGAAGAAGCGCAGGAAACGTTAAATAAAAACGGAGGTGCAGAAAAATGAGTACAGAATGGGTAAAAGGAGATGACGGCGAGCTATACCCGCTTGCTCTTGATGAAAGCAATTTTGAAAAATATCTTATAGGCAGTTACCGCACAGATGAGGATTTACCGCCGCAAATTGAATTAAAGACGGATTCCGATTGCAAGCTTGCAGCACAGGAGGTTTGTTTTCCAACAATTATGGAAGATGAACGGTATAGGCGCGTACCTAATAAAATCATACTTGCAGTAAAGAACTTTTTTAGCGAAGAATTCGGCTTGATATGCGGTGCTCTGTCGGCAGGATTTGGAATGCTTATTCCTGTTATGAATAAAGGTATTGCTGCAATAAATGAAGCGATCTTTTGGGGTGCAGCGGGATTAACAGCATATATTCTCTTTTTAGTCCTTTTGAATAAACTTTGCGGACTTAAAGCTTATGGTTTATCCAAGCAGACAGATATTTGGACAATCAATTTCAAAGATGAGACGGTTGTTCGCGCAACACCCATTTTGGTATCAATAGCAAATAATGATTTCAGGGAAACGGAATTTTACTGCAATATAAACGGAAGTAAGTATTTCTTAAACGGTGATGATATTTATTTTTCAGAAGAAGCTGCTATGAATGTACTCGATTTTGTGGTAAAATCAAATAACCGTGAGCTGAAAAGATATTATCCAAATTGGAAAAATGACAGTAATTTTGTTAGCTTTTATAAAAATAATATTTCCGTATATGGATTTAAAAGAAATATAAATTTATGCGGTAATAAAAGTTCTGCTGTTATTGCAGATTATATAGAAGTCAATGGAATTAAATATATCCCCAAAACATCTATAACGGATTTATTCACGACATATCTATCGGAAGTGAAAAGCCAGAAAGAGCTTGCGGAGAAAAACCAAAAGCTTATTGACAAAATAAACGATTATCAGAGCAGTATTAAATAGAATAAATTTTTAAGGCTTCCCCACTGGGGAACGGAAAGGAAAATGTCTTATGAATAAAAATCTTGGTGAACCCATTGAATGCCCGTTCTGCGGCGAAAGTACAGTAACGGCAAAAATTGCAACAACGTATTATTTTGCTTCAGAACATCCGATGTATAAAGACGGCGTTGATATAGACGGTGATACTATGGGGCAGATAATAGGCGAAATGACTTGTCCTCCCGTTATAAAATATGCAGGCTTCCGCTGCGATTCCTGCGGTAAGGAGTGGTCTCCTTACGACTATGCGCCCGTCAAAGCTGAAAACGGTATGTTATCATTTGTAAAACAGGAGAAAAAACCTAAAAGGAAAGGTGCAAAAAAAGAATGACTAAGGAAGAATGGGCAAAAATCGAGAACAAGCTCTCGTCACCGTTCGGCTATGTGAAATTAAAGATTGACGGATACAACGTAGTCGTTGAAGTCAGGCAGTATAAGCCGCTTCATAATGTGTTAGCTGTCTTTATTGACGGAGAATTCAAAATGAAATGGTGTCTTGAGGACTGCGAGGAACGCAGGAGGTTTTGTTTTAAGCATAAAAGCTCCTTACTTACGGTACAGCAAAGGAAGAAGCTTAAAAGGGAGTGCAAGGCGGTTCGTGAGGAGGTTGAAAGGAAATTAACCGTATATACATATTATCCGTTTTGGAACTCGTTCAGATCATTGAAAGCTCATTTTATAAAAAATAATACATCTATTGAACTTGCGGAGGATTTTTGAGTATGAATAATACAAAAATAGAGTGGTGCGACAGCAGTTGGAATCCCGTGACGGGGTGTTTCAATGACTGTCCGTACTGCTATGCAAGAAAAATGGCTGTGCGCTTTGGCGGCACACAGAAATACGCAAATGTTTTCGAGGAAAACAAGCCGATCAGAAATCAAGCAGGGAAGACTTTGCCGTACCCACATAGTTTTAGTCCAACATTCCACCGTTACCGCCTTGACATTCCGCAGAAATGGACAAAGCCGCGCACGATTTTCGTCTGCTCAATGGCAGGCTTATTCGGCGATTGGATTCCCGATGAATGGATAGAAGCTATATTCGAGGCTTGCAGGAAAGCTCCGCAGCACAGGTACTTGTTTTTAACTAAGAACCCTAAGCGGTATAAAGAGCTTGCCGACAAAGAGCAGCTCCCTCGCAGTGATAATATGTGGTATGGCTCAACAGTAACAGCAATGGAAAATTATTTTATCAGTAAAAAATCATTCAATACTTTTTTGAGTATTGAGCCAATGTTTGCACCCATTTCTCCATTAACAATTAACGGCGTAAAATGGCTTATTATCGGAGCGGAAACGGGTAACCGCAAAAACAAGGTTGTTCCCGAAAAGACGTGGATTGGCAATATAGGTACGTCTGCCAACGTACCTATATTTATGAAAGACAGTCTGATACCCATTGTCGGCGAGAAAAATATGCGGAGAGAATATCCGTTTTAAATAAATGGATATTCAAATAAAAAGGACGTGTGACCATGTTTGATTACTATTACGGCAATGAAGCGGAACAATTTTCTTTTCTGCGTGTGCCTAAATTTCTGTTTACTCACAAGACGTTTGTTTCTATGTCCTGCGACGCTAAGATACTGTACAGTCTTATGCTCGACAGAATGGGATTATCTGTAAAAAACAATTGGCTTGACGAGGAAAATCGTGTATACATAATTTTTACTCAAGACGAAGCCAGACAATGTATGAACTGCGGCAATGATAAATGTGTAAAAATTTTCAAGGAACTTGAAGAAATAGGACTTATTTCGCGTAAAAATCGCGGAATGGGGCGTCCTGCGCTTATTTATGTGAAAAATTTTGTACATGAATCCGAGGAAGCGTCTGACGAAGAAACCGCAGAAGTCAAGACATCGGAAAATCAGAAGTCAAGACATCGGGAAAACCGAAGTCATGAAGTCGGAAAAACCGAAGTCTTGACATCGGAAAATCAGAAGTCAAGAGTTCCGAAAAAACGAAGTCAAGACATCGGAAAAACCGACACAATAAAGACTGATAATACCAAGACTGACTTTATCGAGACTGATTTCAATCAATCCATCAATCCCGCGCAGGCTCGTGATAGACCGATTGAGGGAGAGAACTGCACCGCTGAAAATAAATCCTTCAGTGAGATACTCGGTGCGCTCGGTTACTTTCCCGAACGCTGCTCATACCGCTTTACTGCCGATCCGCCAAAGTCCGAGGAAGATTTTGCGGCGTTCGACGAGGCAAGCCGCAGAACAGACGGCTGTATTATCCCACATGAGCTTGGCAATGACGAGGTCGCTATGGGTACCGCTTTGCGTTTTCTGTTTGGGTACAGCTATTATCTGACAGATACGGACAAGCGGCATATGGACTTTGCCGACATTGTGATAGGTTCGCTTGCGGAAATGGCTTGCGCTGAAAAAACAAAGATACATGACGGGTATGTTCTCGGCAGAACGGTTATTGACAGGCTTAACGGCTTGATACGAACGTCCTCGCTTTCGGATTGTATTTGGAGCTTTGAAGAAAAATGGGAGGGGATAACTGCCGAAACAAAAATGAAAAATCCCCGAAGCTACTTGAAGTCCACTCTGTTCAACTGGCTTTCGGACTACAAGCTTGAGGATTTTTGCTATGCGTTTTAGGGGATATACCAATCATCAAGCAGCAAGGCTTCAACACGCTCAAATTCACGGGTATTGTGCGTAACGACGG
>CAJUHS010000038.1:11998-14801 GCA_910586535.1 uncultured Oscillospiraceae bacterium | reverse complement strand
CACCCACTCGTAAGGCTTGTTTAGCCGACAAACCTTACGAACTATCACGCAGATGCTCGCAACATCTGAATGACTTAGTGAATGCTTTCTTATCCTGTACTCAATTATACAGGATTTAAATACATTTGTCAAGCTATTCAAAGCGAAATTTGTGTGAAAAGTAATTTTGCTTGGTTTTTATTGAATAGCTTGACTTTTTATTTTGGTTGCGGAGGCAGGATTTGAACCTACGACCTTCGGGTTATGAGCCCGACGAGCTACCGAGCTGCTCCACTCCGCGATATAACTTACAACTACTTCTTTAACAGTGCTTTATTATTATATCACTTTTCAAAAGCATTGTCAATACTTTTTTGAAAAAATTTTTTAGTATTTTTTTATCAATGAAACCTTACGAGAAATTTAGAAAGCTTCACTATAAATTAAGAAATGATTAACATAATCAGCAGAGTCTCCCATCTAATGGGACAAATGGAAAAATCTTGTACGCGGCGTTGTGAACGGCAAGCTGTTTTTTAAAATTATTAAACGAATAAAATAATCCATTGCCCAAAACACAATCAAGAAATAATTTTGCAGGAATTAATAATTACGTCGTAAATTCCTATACTGAACTGCCCCAGTATGTTCAAAATTAACAAGGTCGTATTTAATATACGACAAAATATCCCTTTTGACAGACAGTTCATACGCCGCCGTTTTTGCTTTTTCGGCAGTATCAAGATTGTTTTCATAGTTGGCAAGTTTTCTTTCGGCAAGCTCGTAAAGCTGCTCCGAAAGCGGTAAACTTTCATCGGGGACATATTTCCCCACTGGAGATATTTCCTCAATGAATTTTACCTTATTGCGCGTAACAACACTTTTCCAATCCTCAATGATAAGGCTGCTCATTTGCTTATCGCTGTCAAGATTTTTGAGAGCAAGAACAACATTATTGATATGTGTCCCTCTACGGAAATATTTTTGCTTGTTTATATATACAATTCATTATAGTGAATAACATATTTTTTTATTAAAAGAAAAATAAAATTTATTACATTTCATAAAAACGAAAGGGAGAATTGTTTATGTTTTACAACAGATTTATGGAAATTTGTCAAAAGTACGGAGAGAAGCCTACTCCCGTACTGAAAAAGTTTGGTATTAACTCAATGAATGTGTTATGCATATAAATATACTTTAATGAAGCCTATTGAAACATATTAACGAATGGTTTTACGCATATTTTATTATAAGCTGCAGTGTGTTTAATTACATATAAATGTCCGATGTCCGCAATTTTTTTGTGGGCATTTTTATTAATAAATTGTATGCTAATTAGAAACTGTTGGTTAATAGCATGACGCGTTATGTAAATTTATATACCAATTATTAGTTATATGTTGAAAATTAAGTCGAAATATGTCAAAATGTTTACGGGTATTTGTATGTTCATAGTATTATTGATTAATAGGAGGAAGAAAAATGAGGTTTGGCAAAGCAAATTTTAAGAGAGCAGTCTCAGCAATTTTGGCAGCTTCGCTTATATTCAGTGTAACGCCTGTTTCGGCAATAGACGGAACAGGCGAAGCTGAAATAACGGTGACGGACGTTCCCGTTATTGGTGAAGAAACTATCCCTGTGGAAAGTGAAACTGAGGTTGTTACAGAAACAACTGTACCCGAGATTCCCGAAACAAGCGAAATTGTTACAGAACCGCTTGATTTTATAGAGAATGAAAATGATTTTTCGATGTTTTCACCTGTAAGCGCTGACATTCAGTTGAATAAAGTATCGGAAACGGATTCGAGTATATCAATATCTTGGAGCGATGTATACGGTGAAACATTTTCACATTATGAAGTATACTGCAACGGCGCTGTTGTTCAGACAGGACTGACCGATACTGCATATATCGTTACAGGACTTGCAGGCGGTAGTGAATACGGTATATCTGTTTATGCCTATGACATTGAGGGTAATGTTATAGGTATGAGCGATACGGAATACTACTATATAAACTGGACTATTTCGGGCGATACTGTTTTAACTTCCGATAAGATTGTCTCAAATTTATATATAAACAGTGGTACATTAAACCTTAATGGGCACACCATTA
Organism: uncultured Oscillospiraceae bacterium; assembly: GCA_910586535.1. GTDB lineage: Bacteria > Bacillota > Clostridia > Oscillospirales > Ruminococcaceae > RGIG8773. Next base: position 12,703 of record CAJUHS010000038.1, on the reverse strand, counting down.
CAGTAAAAGGAAATGTATATTTGGGGGCAAACTGGAATACATCGTATTTGAATATTAATAGGGGACAGTTGTACGTGGACGGAAATTTTAATATATGCCAAGCAAATGGGAACGGCTGTTATGGATACCTGACTATGACAAATGCTGAGGATTATGTATGTGTAAATGGAAATTTCTACGTATACACATACTACAATTACAGCAGTTTAACAAACGGAACGTTAGAAGTAAAAGGTAATTTTACTCAAAAACAATATAGTTATGCGGATAATTTTAATCCCAGCGGAAACCACAGAGTTTTATTAAGCGGCGAAGGTTTGCAGACAGTTAGTTTTGCAAGAACGGAGTCTCGTTTCAATATTCTTGAAGTTAGGAATTATTCTGCGGAGGGTGTTGTATTTTCAACACCTGTAACAATGAATAAATATATTGATAACGGCTGTAATGTGACTTTCTCAAATGGCGAGCGCACAGGCTGGACGCTGGAAGCCGACGAAACGATAGATGGAGATGTAAACCTCGCAAGAGGAACGCTCGACCTCAACGGACACAAGCTGATAATAACAGGAAACCTCATTCATTCGGGAGGAACAGTCCTTGTCAACGGCGGCGAGCTTAAGGTACAGGGAGATTACCGGATACAGGCTCTTAACGGAACAAGCTACACCAACAGCACAGGCGTTCTGAATATGACGAATGAAGCCG
>CAJUHS010000038.1:0-11898 GCA_910586535.1 uncultured Oscillospiraceae bacterium | reverse complement strand
AACAAATGGAGCAAATCTTGTACTTACAGGAACATTTGCGGATAACATATGGAATTACGACATATGGCTTAATGAAAACAGAACCTTGAGCGAAGATTTGGAAATTGGAGGGACGTTGTATCTCAATGGCGGCACGTTAAATCTTAACGGACATACGCTTACAGTCAAGGGAAATGTATATCTTAGCAATGCATACCTTAATGTGAATAAGGGCAAGATGTATGCGGACAGAAATTTCAATATGAGTTACACGAACGGAAGTGGAGGTTCTGGTTATCTGACAATGACAAATGCTGAGGACTACATTTGCGTAAACGGTGATTTGTATGTAGCGTCATATTACAATTACAGCAGTCTTACAAACGGAACAATAGAAGTCAAGGGTAATTTTACTCAAAAGCATACAAGCTATCCTAATAATTTTGTGCCAAGTGGAAACCATAAAGTTATTCTCAGCGGCGAAGGTTTGCAGACGGTTTCGTTTGACAGAACCGAATCCCGCTTCAATATCCTTGAAATACAGAACTATTCCGATGAGGGAGTAGTATTCAAGACCACAGTAACAATTTGTGAGCTTATTGACAACGGCTGCAACATAAGCTTTGCAAACGGCGAACGTTCGGGCTGGACGCTGGAAGCCGACGAAACTATAGAGGGAGACGTAAACCTCGCAAGGGGAACGCTCGACCTTAACGGACATAAACTGACAATAACAGGAAACCTCATTCATTCTGGAGGAACAGTCCTTGTCAACGGCGGCGAGCTTAAGGTACAGGGAGATTACCGGGTACAGGCTCTCAACGGAACAAGCTACACCAACAGCACAGGCGTTCTGAATATGACGAATGAAGCCGATACCGTAAGGGTAACGGGTCAGTTTGTTATGCAGTCAACAGCTTCGCACAGCGGAAAGCTTACGGCTGGAACGCTGGAGATCGGCGGGAATCTGACGCAGGCGGGAGCGAACAGTTACAATTTCTGCACGTCGGGAAGTCATACGGTAATTCTGAACGGTACGGAAAAGCAGACGGTAAGTATTAACAACACCAGAAAAGATTATTCTCGTTTCAATAATCTGAAAATCACAAATACTTCGGCAGACGGAGTAGATTTTCCAAGAACATCATATGTAGTAGGAAATCTTTACAATACGGAAACCAAAATAACAAATGGAGCAAATCTTGTACTTACAGGAACATTTGCGGATAACATATGGAATCACGACATAAGGTTTGTTGAAAACAGAATGCTTTCCGACGATCTGCACATAGGCGGAGCGGTTGTATTTGACGGAGGAACGTTTGATTTGAACGGTCACACAATGACAGTTGATTCGTATGTGAATTTGTGGAATACAACATTGAACATAAACAAAGGACAGCTTCTGATTGCAGGAGATTTCAACTTCGGAACAGCGGGTTCATACAGTAACGGCAGAATAAATATGAAGAGTGTCGATGACTATATCTTAGTAAATGGCAATATGATGTGGTATCCATATTACGGTCATAACGGAAACTTGACCGCGGGAACATTAGAGGTAAAGGGAGACTTTACACAAAAATATAGCTACTATACAAACAACTTTGCTCCCAGCGGAGGGCATAAGGTGATTCTCAGCGGTGGAAAGCTTCAGAAGGTTGAGTTTGCAACAACGCAATCATACTTTAATATTCTCGAAATAACCAAACCTCTTGATACGGGTTATGTATTCAGCAGAATACCGCTTTGGAATGAACTTATCGAGGGTAAGGCTGATACAGAAGCTCCTGCAGCTCCTAAAAATTTGAAATTTGTACGTTCAAATTCATCTTCTATATCAATGACATGGGGCGCTTCTTCCGATAACGCGGCGGTATATTGCTACTATATCTATCGGAACGGAGAGCGTGTCGGCAATACCACAAAGACAGAGTATATTGACAACGGTCTTAAGAGCCATACCTCGTATGAATACTACATTGTAGCCTGCGATACTTCGGGAAATCTTTCCGAATGGAGCAATATTCTTGAAGCTTCAACAGACGTTGACGCGTTTGCTCCCACACAGCCTGCAAACTTGGCGGCAAAAATTCAGTCCGAGGGTGTTGTACGTCTTTCCTGGACAGCTTCTTCCGATAACGGAACCGTCGTCAAGTACAACGTATACAGAAACGGAACGCTTATCGGTTCGTCGAACGGTACGGCTTTTACAGATTCCACAGCTTTCGGCGGATACTATGAATATTATGTTGAGGCTGTTGATAACGAGGACAACGTTTCAAGAGCAAGCGCAAGCGTATTTATAGACAATCTTGCTCCAAGCGCGCCTGTTCTTACGCTTAATTCTGTAAAAGACGATTATGTATCTCTTTCCTGGGAGTGCAGCGATAATGTGGGCGTTGTAAAATATGATTTATACAGAAATGACGTTAAAATCAAATCCTTTAATGCAAACGTTTATGTGGATACAGCTGTAAGCCTTGATACAAATTATACATACTATGTTAAGGCGTATGACGCTGCTGGCAACGTTTCCGAAAACAGCAACGAGGTTACGGTTTATACGGGCGAAGATGATGTTGCTCCTGTGATTTTCTCTATTGAGTATACTGGCAAGCCGTCATTCAAGAATACTGTGATTACTGTTTCGGCAACGGATAACTGCGGCGTATCGAAGATCTATCTCAAATATTCCTCCGATAAAATCAACTGGACGGATTGCGGTTCGGAAACAGCTTCGGGCAAGGCTTCCGTTACGGTGAAGTTCGGAGTTGATACTTCGGAAATGACTGACGGAACGGTATATCTGTGCGCATACGCGGAGGATATTAACGGAAATGTAAGTACAATTGAAAATTCTCCTGTTTACAGCTTTAGTGTTGATAATACTGCTCCCGATGTTCCCGCAGGCGTAGTTTGCACAAGCGAGGACGATACTATTGAAGTAAAGTGGAGCGCAGGAGGCAAAGACGTTTCCTATTTCAGAATTTACAGAAAAACAGGCGACGGCGAATATTTGCTTATCAAGGATAATTACAGGTACATAAATTATTTTGAAAGCGATGTCGAGCTTGGTACGGTTTATACCTATAAGGTTACGGCTGTTGACGAAAACGGAAATGAAAGTGATTATTCCGACGAGGTAATAGGCTGTATTTCCGAAGATAATACAAAGCCGCAGGTATTCAGCGTTTATCCCGCAAGCGGCAGCAAAATAGGTGAAAATCCCGAAATAAGCGTATCCTGCTATGATAACTTCAATCTTAGGGACGTTACCGTTCAGGGTAAGGCTGAAAATTCAGAAGAGTGGTCTGACTTGTACCATAAGGAAATTGACACTTATGCTGAGATTATATCCTTTACTCTCGATACCTCCAAGCTTGAGATGGGAAAATATCAGATCAAGGTTTCACTGATGGATTCCGCTCTTAACAAGAGCGAGGATTATATTGTGACTTATGACTACAGAAATTGTACGCTTTCCGCTCCTGTTCTTACCGCAGAGGGCGCGGGTTGGTCTGTAAATCTTAGCTGGACAATGGAAAATACCGAAGAAATTGCGGGATATTATGTTTACCGCAGAAGCTCATCGTCGGCTAAATACAGCTTAATCGGTTCCACAACAAAAAGTTCCGTAACGGATTATGACGTTACGGCAGGACAAAAATATTACTATTATGTTGAGGCAATGGATATTCGCGGAAATAAGGTAAAGGGCGAAGCGGTTTCCGCTGTTCCGACAAACGAGGATACTATTGCTCCGACCGCTTATGCGGGAGAGGGATTGTTCGGCATTGCGGGCAAGGCTGTAAGCTTTGACGGAACAGGTTCTACAGATAATCACTATGTTGCTTCATACAAGTGGGACTTCGGCGACGGAACGACTTCAACTGAAGCAAGACCTAAGCATACATATAGTGAAGCGGGAACATATAGGGTCTCTCTTACCGTTTATGACAGCGCTGAAAATTCTGATACGCATACTACGGAAGTGGAGATTTACGGTGAGGACTACAATGCCGTTAAGCTGAGAGTTCGCGGAGATAACGGGGCTGTACTTTCGGGAGCAAGAGTATACTGCGAGCTTACGGGAGGAAAAATCGACGCAACTACCGATTCAACAGGCTGCTATGATTTCATTGCTAAGAAAGGCAGCTATGACGTGTATTTCTATATCGCGGGATATTTGCCGAAAATGGTTACTGTTTCGGTTACAGGCGAGGCTTCTGTGGTTAATGTAGTGCTGCCTAAGGGTGAAGTCGTGGTAGGAAATCTTACAACAAGACCTTTGGAACTGAAAGAAATTCTTGCTCTCGGAATTGACCCCAAGGCTCCCGAAAATCGCAGCGTTTGCGAGTATACGGTAAACCTGACATATAATAAAAACAGCAAGACCTTGTGGTTGACAACTAATGCGGAGGGAGAAATAATTAAAATAAATGAAACATTTAATGAAAATTGGACGGTATGCGCCAAAACTATAGGCAGCGGCAGACGAGGTGGCGGCGGAAGCGGAGGCAACGGCGGAGGCGGCAGCGGAAGCAGTGAAAGCAAATCCATAGCGTTGTTCTCAATTACTACAGAAATTTCATGGATGAAGGAATTTTATAATGTTGACCTTACTGTTATCAACAATGCGGACGATAACTTTACGTTAGAAAATTGTACTGCGGATTTGACACTTCCGAGCGGTTTGTCCTTGGCAAAAACTGAACGAGGAGAGTCCAGTCATATTAAAGCAGGTATGATTGCAGGCGGTGAAACCAAAACAATGTCATGGGTAGTGCGCGGCGATAAAAAGGGTGAATATTATTTATCTGCTGACTTTAACTGTGTTCTCACTCCGTTTATGGAAGAAATTAAGCTCGAATTTAAAAATGAGAAACCGCTTGTTGTTTACGGCGGTGACGCATTGGAGCTTGATGTTGATTATACGGGATTTGATCCTAATTCCGACTACTGGACAGCAAAATTTACGCTGACAAATGTTTCTGATAAGCCTGTATATGATGTTGATATTGACTTCCGTGCATATAAGTATTTTGACGATATTGAAATTTCAGATATGATGCTTGAATATCCAAGCGGATTGAAAGAACATATACCGTGGACAGGCAAACATTCTTCAGAAGTCAAGAGTGAACCTGATAATGAACAGAAAGAAGAATTTTATCCTGCATTGTATGGGGATGAATTTGACGAATTAAGTCTTAAAACGCTGAATCCGGGCGAAAGTATAACAGGCTACTACAGTGTGTCAAATTTCCAGCACCATATACCTCATTAAAACTAAACGTCATCAGTAAATTTACGTTCCACAGTTGCTAAAGGCTGTGGAACAACAGGAGGAAAAAGCGATGGAACTGAAACACAGAATAATATCAGTAATAACCGCGGTAATACTGTCATTGAATATGTTGGCGATCCTGCCGCCGAATGCTTTTGCATTAAGCGGAGATAGCCGTACATATGAAAAGGACGGCTACACAGTTACATATAAAATAGGCAGCGAATGGGAAAACAATCGAACTGTCGAGGTCAACATCAAAAACACGGGGGAGGAGTCTATCCTCAACTGGGCACTGAAATACGATGTCGGCGGCGAAATGAGTAATCTTTGGAACTCAAAGCTTTATGACAAGGGCGAGGATTATGTCATCATCAAAAATAACGGTTACAATTATGAAATTGAGCCTGAACAGTCCATAAGCTGCGGGTATATCGTTACGGGCAAGGAAACCGTTATCCCCGAAGATATAGAACTTTGCAGCAGACGTATTGACGTAAGCGCAGGCTATGATGTGGATTTTAACGTAACAAGCGATTGGCATACAGGATTTCAGGCTGAAGTAACAATTAAGAACACCTCAACCGAGCCTATTGAAGCATGGACTTTGTTTTTCGACGGTAATTTTACGATAAATAACATATGGAATGCAAAGCTGCTTTCGAGTGAAAATAGTAAATATGAGGTCGCAAATCAGTTGTGGACAACCCCCATTAAGGCTGGGGAAAGTGCGTCCTTTGGTTTTACTGCGGACAAGTCCGCGACTGAAAATGCTAAAGCGGAGAATTTTCAGCTTACTGCAATGGTTATCGGTGAAAGTATTCTTGAAAAAGAACCCGTTATTGATTATGAACTTGATACTGATGAGGACGGTCTGCCCGATTACTATGAGGATATTCTCGGTACTGACAAAAATAAAGCAGATACTGACGGCGACGGACTTTCTGACGGTTATGAGGTTTTGTATCTCGGAACTGACCCATTGAAAGCTGATACCGATGATAACGGCGTAAATGACGGTGACGAGGATTTTGATAAGGACGGTCTTACAAATTCAAAGGAGTGCGAATTGGGGACAGACCCGAATAATGCTGATACTGACGGTGACGGGCTGAATGACGGTGATGAAGTTAATACTTACGGAACTGATCCGTTGAAATATGATACTGACGGCGATGGGATTTCTGACGGTGATGAAATTACACTTGGACTTAATCCTAAAAGTGCAGCTACCGACGGAACACCGGACGGTGAGCGTACGTTTACACAAACGGTAGAAGCAGAGTCTGAGGTTCTTTCTGCAATTAACGGTAATGAAAGCGTACCTTTTGATGTTTCTCTTGAAATGAAAGCGGCTGGAGTTGCTGAAAACAATGTTTATGCCCGTGAGAGTGGTTATTCAAATGCTATTGAAAACAGTGCAATTATCGGTGTTGCTCCCGAATTTGTTTATGCGGACGGACTTGCGGTTGAGGAGGTTACTGTAAAGTTTGAGCTTGAAAATTCTGTCATAAACAACACATTGGGTATATATACTGACGAGAGCGACGAATTTAAGGGAATAAAGCGCCTTAACGTTTTCATGTTCTTTGAGGACGTTAATATGCTGCTGCCTGTTGAAACTTTCCACGATGAAACGACAAATACTGTGTACACCAAAACCGACAGAGTAGGCACATACTGCCTTGTTGATATGGAAATATTCCTTGACAATCTTGATAAACAGCTTAACGGCGATGATGAGCCTGAAGCTGAAATTGAGGTACAGTCTGAGGAAAGCGAAGCTTTGTCAGAAAATTCGCTTGACAAGGTTATGGCTATGAGTTATAATGGTGTTAGAATAAATTCCAATAATTCTGTGAATTTAGCAAATTCAACTGATTCCAATGCTGCTGTAAACAGAGACGATTTCGATGTCGTTTTTCTTGTTGACTGCCGAGAAATCTATGAAAAAGATAACTACGAGGTTATAAGAAGAAATATTATCGAAACTGCGGACTCTGTTTTTATTCAATCCCCTAAAGCACGCGTTAAAATAATTGAAATGTATTCAACAAATGATACAGTTGAAAATGGAACGGCAAAAAAAGTTGTAAAGCGTAAATATATTGGAGAATCTGATGGCGAAAGTGATTATTTTTACAGCATAGACGAGGTGTATTCTGCATTAGCCTACATCAAGGATAATACAATGCCGAAGCATTCCGACTGCAATATTTCTGACGCGGTGAATTATGTTTATGATAAATACAATAATAGGGACACGTGGGTATTTTGTATTGTCAGAACTAATGGCATTTACTATGGTTCACAGGAAAAATCCAAAAGCATTTTAGACGATATAAATAATAACAATTTGCCTATACAGATAAGTACGATTTACAATGAAAATACATCGTCTAAATACGGTTATGCCAGAAATATGGTTGCTAAAACAGGCGGCAGCACATGGTATTCTTATGAGGGTTCGTCTGCGTTTATGCTTAGCAGAATTTATGGTAAGGTTCCTCAGTTAAAAGGGTATAAGGCTATTATTGGTACGGGATATAAGACTGTTGTATTGAAAGACACATTAATACAAAACTACAAGTGGTATATTAAGAATGAGCCGCTTAATTCAAATAATCCTCTTATGGATACTGATGAAGATGGTCTTGCTGATTATCAAGAGATAATGTTTGAAAGTAGTGAAGGTGATTTCCTTTTTGAGAAAAAAGGTGATGATATTCAATTATTAGTATATAGAGAAATGGTTAAACATGTAGGTAATGATATGTTCTATGTTAAACAGGGCTTAGAACGTTATTGTAAAGTTACAGGTGAAAATTCTAATAAGCCTAAATATATTGATTCATTGCTTGAATGTTCTATTCTCCCTATTAAATCAGATCCGACTTCCGCAGATGGTGACGGTGACGGTATACTTGACATTAACGAAAAATGGAATGGTATTGATGAGAGATATAAAAATATTTCACCATTAAAAGCTGATACGATAGAATCCCTTTATCCGGAACTTCGATTAAACTATCCGAAAGGAAATAACAAATCTGATAATGCAGTTTATCTTGATATTAAAGATAATAATATTATTATCTTTTGTGATATGGCTGAATTGGAAAATAATCAACTTGAAGTTGTTAGACAAGCATTAAATGAGTATTGGGCAAAGGACTTTAAAGGGGGATTGTATGATTTTTATCCTGGAATGGAAATAAGCACAAAAATTCGATTTGTGCATAATAATGGCAAAATTAAAGTTAAGTTCATACAAGATGACGACATTACTAAACGTTCTAGTACATTTATTAATGATGTTAAAATATTTTATGTTAATGATATAAGTGAATGTATGGATACAATAGCACATGAATTTGGCCATGTTTTTAAGTTGAAAGACGCTTACCCTTATAATTGTGATTTACTAATTGACAGTTTGGAAAAATATTTCTCTCCAAATCAAGGAAAAACCCCATTAACCATTTATAATTCTAATAAAGATGAAAAAAGAAATGAGTTATGGATGGCTGGTGAAATTATGTCCGTTAATAAATCCGTAAATATTAATGATATTGAAATGGTTTTACAAGCCTTCGTTGAAGATAAAATGCAGCATTTTGTTCCGACAAGTAACAAAAAAATATCTAAAGCTATTAAAACACCATACATACCTTTTTGGGATTGTAAAAAGCGAAAGTTAATTTACTATGATAACTCATTATCTCAATATTTTGATATCGAATGCAATAATAATTATGAATTTAAAGATGAAAGTATTAACACGTACTTAATGTTAGCTAAAAGTGAATATGGAGAAGATTTTATCAAATATATTTGCAGCTACGCAAATTGGTTAGAACAAGTATATGGAGAAAACAACATATTATTCACAGATTTATTGAATAATTCTGGAATAAGGAGGCATTGGAATGAATAAAAATAACAAGCTTATTACTTTTGGAGTAATTGTTATTCTAATCATTTCATTATCTACACTATGTTTTTGGGGTATAAATTCAGCATCTGATGTGTATATGGATAACTTTAATCCTGTGCGATTCAAAGAAGGCGAACTGGATGATTATTTAAATTATGTATATGATACCACTCAAAATGAATATGATACATATATTAAAATGAGCGAGTATTTTATTGCAAATGAATATATTTCCATTAGCGATTATGATTCTATAAATTACTATATAGATAAACTGCAAACGTATTATGATGCCACTACTATATTTGACTTTTATTTTAATGATAAATTTCAAGGCTGGTTATTTATTCATTATATAAAAATAGCAAATTCTTATTCAACGCAGGGAGAAAGAGAAGAGGCACTTATTGGTGTATGTTATTTATGTGATGAAAATTTATACAATAATTGGTGTAGTGACAATTCCATTTGTAATTTTAATAAACTGATTCCAATAACGGAGAACATATATGTTTTTTGCATTGTTGACTATGATGTGTATAATAATAAATTTTATAGTATATGATTATATATTGCAGAAATATGCCTGTGATTTTGGTCTTTATTTGGTCATTAAAAGATAGAAAACATTGCGAAAAGATACGATATTTAAATGAAAGATAAGTGCTTTTAAATGGCTTAAATACGTTGTTTGACTAAATTTAGATTAAAATCGGAATAAGCGTAATAGGTAATTCGAGTCCAACTTGGGGAGCCAAACCTAAACTTATCCGAACAAATCATAATAATAAATGGTGTGTTTGGAGTAAAGTTAAGCCGCTGATTTTTCAGCGGCTTTTGTTGTATTTATAAATATTGCTGCTCAAAAATGAGACCGACCGTCCAGGTTAGCATTATTTGATGTTTACAAAGTTAATATTAAACTAGAGCGTATCTGAAAACAAGAAGTTGCACAAAAGCTCGTAAATTGGTAAAATAAAGGAAACCCAAAAGGAGCGATTTGTATGGCTACAAAAAGATATGAACTTAACGATGAGCAATGGGATCAAATTAAGGATATGTTTCCCAAAGCGAAGACCGGCAGACCACCCAAAGATAACCGCTTAATGTTTAACGCTATACTTTGGCTTGCCCGAAGCGGAGCAGCATGGGCAGATATTCCGGAGCGTTATGGTCCACATCAAACTGTTTACAGTCGTTTCTGCAAATGGAGAGATGATGGTACATTATTACGCATTTTTCAAGCATTAAACGAAGATGCCGACTTTGAAAATCTGAGTATAGACAGCACATCTGTTAAGGCTCATCCACAAAGTGCAGGAGCAAAAAAGGGGCTGTAAATTCAGAAAACAATCAGTTTATCGGTGTAAGCAGGGGTGGAAAGACAACCAAAATTCATGCTGTTGTCGATGGTTTAGGCAATCCCGTACATTTTATTCTTAGCGGCGGTCAAGTCCATGACAGCAAGGCTGCTATTCCGTTACTATCCGAACTTACGATAAACGATTGTAATATTCTTGCTGATCGTGCTTATGGAACAAAAGAAATACGAAGCTATATTTCAGAACAAGGTGCGAAATATACGATTCCACCGAAAAGCAATGCTCCCAATCCTTGGTTCTGTGATTTTTGGTTGTATAAGGAAAGGCATTTGGTGGAGTGCTTTTTCAATAAAATCAAAGCTTTCAGGCGTGTTGCTACTCGTTATGATAAGTTAGCAACATCTTTTCTTGCCTTTGTTCATGTTGCTTCTATCTGGCTTTTGTCTAAATGATACAACTCTGTTCAGTTTTCAGATACGCTCTAATTTTAATACCGAAGTATATTGACTGTATGATTATAAAATGTTATAATATAAGAAAATCTGATAAAAAGAGGTTAAACTATGTTTGAATTAATACAGATGATTGCTTCTATATTTACTTGTATTGGCATTATAATTGCATTGTTTGATTTTCATTTCATGAAAAAATCAACAATTGCAGAACATGAACGAATTCAAAAACAAGCAACTATTGATTATTATAGTTCCATATGTGAGAAACTTTATTATTTGAATCATATTATATATGATAGATATAAAAGAAATAGGATAAATTATTATGAAATAAAAGATGACGAAAAATTTTTATATGAAATTAAGACGTATTTAAATACAATGGAAATTCTCGCGACAGGTATAAATACGGGTATTTATAATATACATGTTTTTGATAGATTATATGGAGATGTATGTGTTCGCGTTGCTGAACAACTGGAAGATTATATTGCTAATCGTCGTTCTGCTATAAATGAACCCGAAATGTATAAAGAATTTGATTCATTGGTAATAAGTCTGAAAGATATACATAACACTAGAAAGGGCGTTCTTGATGAGCGTGCTGAAATAAAAAATAAAGTATATAATAACCAATAAATTTATTTATTAAATCAATCCCCGCAGGCAATCGCCCGCGGGGATAAAACATTATTTTTTCTTATTTTTCAGCTGCTCCAGCACATCAATCAGCTTAGGCGGATATGGCAAACTGTTATTTGACAAGCAAAACACAAAAAAATGACAAGCAAAACACAAAAAAATGACAAGCAAAATACAAAAAAGCCGCAGTGAAAACACCAATAAAGAATAAAAAGTAACCCCCGCCGCAGCTTCCAGAGAAGCCTGTGACGGGGATTTTCTGGGAAAGAAAAT
>CAJUHS010000037.1 GCA_910586535.1 uncultured Oscillospiraceae bacterium | reverse complement strand
GCACATTTCCTGCTCATACGATTTTTAAAGACCGCTCCTATCGGGGCGGTCTTTTATTGCTTTCAAAGGACAATGCTTAAGCGTTTTATTCGGTAAGACACCATTTCAGCACGGCGTACAAACAGTACACCCATTTATCTTATTATGTCTTATTCAAATGTAAATATTAATTATTTATTTTTATACACTGCTTATTTCAAAAGAAAAATTTCACCCTTAAGGTACAAAACCGCTTTTCCGGAAATTATGACAAAACCGTCCTCATGTTTGCAGTTAAGTTTGCCGCCCCGTTCGGAAAGCTGTTCCGCTTCAAGAACGGTTTTACCCAGCTTTTCTTCCCAAATTGGTACAAGACTGCAGTGCGCCGAGCCTGTTACCGGGTCTTCCGATTTTAATTCGGGACAGAAAAATCTCGATACAAAATCCGCTTTTTCGCCCTTTGCGGAAACGGAAATCCCAAGCCATTTGTTAAGCTTTTCAAGCTTTTTGTAATTCGGAACAAAACTCCGTACCTCTTTTTCGCTTTCCAGAACGGCAAACAAGTCCCGTTCCGAATAAACCTCGTTTGGAACGATTCCCAACGCTTCGATGATTTCGGAAGTTGCTTCAATTTTTTCCGGAACTCTTTCCGGAAAACGCATTTCGTAAAGCCCGCCGCTGCGGCTCACCGAAAGTTCGCCGCTTGCCGTATTGAAGCAAACTACGTTTAAATCAGGTTCAACGAAATTCATTACAACAAACGCCGCCGCAAGAGTTGCATGACCGCAGAGGTCTATCTCAAACAGCGGCGTGAACCACCTCAGACAGTATTTTTCCCCGCATTTGACAAGAAAAGCAGTCTCGGGAAGATTATTTTCAGAAGCAATCTTTTGCATTAATTCAGCCGGAAGTTCCTTTTCGGAAACGCACACACCCGCCGGATTTCCTCCGAAAATATCTTCCGCAAAAGCGTCAATGATATAGTACTCCACCGAACGCTTACTCCTCCTCAAAATCCAGATCGTACAGATCGAGCACCGCATTTATTTCGGCATAACGGTATCCCTGCCGCAAAAGGGCGTTTTTTACCTTTTTCACGCCCTTTTCGTCGGTGAGGTAACGCTCGTACTTCCGCTCCACAAGCTCCTCCAGACGGGCAAAAGAGTCCTCCTCGTCTGCGTAAGGCTCGACCGCTTCCTCTATAATGCTGTCTGACAGACCCCTGAGCTTCAGCTCCTGCTTCGCCTTAAACATACCGACCCGCTTCACCTCAAAAAGCTGCCGAGCCAACGATTCCGCATACCGCCTGTCGTCTATCAGCCGCAGTCCCGCAAGCTCTTTGCATACCTTTAGGCATATGTCCCCGGAGTAATTCTTTTCCAGCTTTTGATACAGCTCCACAAAGCCGTAATCCCTCACGTCCAAAAGATATAAGGCCCGCTCCCTTGCCCTGCGGTAGCCGTTCGCCGAAACCATTTCCTCAACAGCCTCGGCGGGGACGTTCATTCCCTCTTTCAGGTGATATTCCGCAAGTATTTTTTCATGTATGTAGATACGCTCGTCCGTGTCAAAAATCACGCGCATTGTACTGCCCTTGTAGGCGGAAATTTCTGTTATCCTCATGATTATTTGACAGGTGTAAATTCTTCAAAATCGTCGTCAGCGTCTATAATAACGTTGACATGGGGCTTTTCGGGTATGTCCGCAGCTTCGGGAACGTCCGTGTTTTCTGCGGAAACAGCTTCTCCGGCAGCCTCTGCAGCAGCTTCTGCGGCTGCTTCCTCAAGAGCGGCGGCTTTTTTGCTCTTTTTGGATACCAGTACCACTTCGCTTGCCTTTTCCTTTATCTTTTCCTCGATCTCTTTCATCTTATCGGGATTGTTTTTCAGCCATTCCTTGGTATTTTCGCGTCCCTGACCTATTTTGCCGTCCTCGTAGGAGAACCACGCGCCGCTCTTTTTGATAATGCCCAGGTCTACCGCAAGATCGACCACCTCGCCCTCGCGGGAAATTCCCTTGCCGAAGTAAAGATCGAACTCGCACTCCTTAAACGGCGGGGAGACCTTGTTTTTTACCACCTTGCACTTGGTGCGGCTGCCTATCACGTCGGAGCCGTTCTTGATAGCCTCGCCCTTGCGTACCTCGATACGCACCGAGCTGTAGAATTTCAGCGCTCTTCCGCCGGGAGTGGTTTCGGGATTTCCGTAGACTACGCCTATTTTTTCGCGTACCTGATTGATAAAGATAGCTACGCAGTTAGACTTGGAAATTACCGACGTGAGCTTTCTCATCGCCTGGGACATAAGCCTCGCAAGCTGTCCCACATGGGTATCGCCCATTTCACCGTCTATCTCGGCCTTTGTTACCATGGCGGCTACCGAGTCCAGAACGATAACGTCCAGCGCGCCCGAACGCACCAGAGCCTCGGCTATTTCAAGAGCCTGCTCGCCGCTGTCGGGCTGGGAAACAAGCATATTGTCAATGTCAACGCCAAGCGCCTTTGCGTAGACAGGGTCGAGAGCGTGCTCCACGTCGATAAAGGCTACCTCGCCGCCGATTTTCTGTGCTTCCGCGACTATCTGCAAAGCCACCGTTGTTTTACCGGAGCTTTCGGGACCGTACACCTCCACGATCCTTCCGCGGGGTACTCCGCCTATTCCCAGAGCCATATCCAAGGTCATGGAGCCAGTGGGTATCGAGTCAACGTTAAAGTCGGCAGCCTGACCCAGCTTCATTACCGCGCCCTTGCCGTACTGCTTTTCAATATGCGCTATCGCCGCTTCGAGAGCCTTTTTCTTTTCGTCCGCGCTTGTGAGCTTGACGACCGCTTCTTTTTTTTCGGCTTTCTTCTTCTCTGCCATATTATACCTCCGTTAAAAATCGAACATTTTTTCTTATTGTAACATTTTTACCCGAAAACGTCAATAGTTAGGGAGAAAATTTCACAAATATTTTTATCGGCCCTTGCCGCGTTATGCTGTACAGAAAACGTGCAAAATTGTACGGTATAATTGATAGCTTTTTCTGTGGGTAAGTGCTATACTAAAGACACATCAAACAAAGGATGAAAAATAATAAATCTGGGGAACAGCTTATTTAACGCAAGAAAAAACAAAGGTCTGTCGCAAGAAGCCGTAGCCGAAAAGCTTGGCGTGAGCAGACAGACCATATCAAAGTGGGAGACCGACGAAACTCTGCCCGATATAAGGCAGTCCAAAAGGCTTGCCGTTCTATACGGCCTGTCCCTTGACGAACTTATAGAATTTGATATTGACGTAAAAGAAATACAGGAGGTTATTGACAGGACAAGCGGTGAAACGACAGATAAAATTAACCGGACAAAGGTTTGGGGCAAAAAATATCCGGTGCTTGTAAGATATCGGAAGGAGGTTGAAACCGAATACTATAATACAGAGTTAAGCAGACTATTGGATAATCTGAGGAAAAAATACGGATATGACGAGCTGGACGCTTTTCTTGTACTGAAAGATATTCTTGCAGCGCTCTGGAAAAACAGAAAGAAAAAGCAGGACTGACCTGCGATTGCTTTTCAGACGTTTGTCCGCCCCGCTTCAAGCTCTATGAAGTGCCGAGCCGCTCTGCCCGAACGTCCGCTTCGGCGCAGGGCGTAAGCCTCCGCGCGGGTAAGCAGGTCGGGTGTGACTGCTACGCCGTACTCCAAGGCAAGCTTTTCCACGATCTGTAAATAGGTATCCTTATTCGGTTTAAGAAACGCCACCTTTAACCCGAAGCGTTCCGACAGGGAAATCTGTTCCTCGCGGGTATCGGAGGCGTGGATCTCGTCCCCCTGACGGCTTGAAAAGGTTTCCCTGACAAGGTGACGGCGGTTGCTGGTGCAGTAGATAGCCGTGTTTGAGGTCTTAGCCGCCGCGCCGCCCTCCAGAACGGCTTTCAGCGCGCTGAAATTGTCGTCGTCAGCGGAAAAGGATATATCGTCTATGAAAATAATAAATTTAAGCGGATTTGCGGCTATCTTCTTCGTTACCGCGGGAAGCTCACCGAGCTGGGCTTTTGTAAGCTCTATGAGCCGCAGACCTGCGTCCTTGTACTCGTTCACTATCGCCTTTACCGTGGAGGACTTTCCGGTACCCGCGTCGCCGTACAAAAGCACGTTCTGGGCGGGCTTGTCCCTGAGCAGAGCCATTGTATTTGCGATAACCTTTTCACGTTCAAGCTCGTACCCGGTAAGCTGCGAAAGCTTTTGACCGTCGGGATTTTTTATGGGGACGATGCATCCGTCCTTAAAGGAAAAAGCGTGATATTTAGCAAATATACCGAAGCCCCGCGTATGCAGCGCGGATACTCTTTCGCGGTACGTTTCCAGAAAGTCCGCCTCATGAACGCTCCAGCGGGCAAATGGCGCTCCCTCTCCTACCGCAGTCCATGCCTCCTCGGATGTAAGCTGTGATAGCTCCTGCAGGAAAGCAAGCTCTTTGCGCACTGCTTCGTCTATTTTTACGGGTATCTCTCTGCATTCCGAAATTCGCTTTATGTACGGATTTTCGTCCTCCGTAACGATTTCTGTGAGGAAATCCGTAAGAGAATCACCGTGTTCGTATAGTCCTGATACGAAATCTCCGTAGCTTCCGGAGGTTGGAGAGATGAGGAATTTCAGCAGCTTCGCTGTCGTCTTTTCCTTGAGTATCCCTCTGAAAACCGCAAGGGACTGTAATTTTTCGGCATATTCATTAAGCATTTGGGATCATTTCTTTCCTTTAAAATATTAAATCAATTATACAGCAAAATTCGGTATGTGTCAATGTGCGCTCATATTTTTGCGTAGTGCAACGTCCGAATCTTTTTTTATTTAACTCTTGACATATTTGTTTTTATATGATATAATATTAATGTTATATGTTCGGGGCATTAGCGCAGTTGGGAGCGCACCACACTGGCAGTGTGGGGGTCAGGGGTTCAAGTCCCCTATGCTCCACCATTACAAACCACGTAAAACAGCCGTTTGCAAGCATTTACAGACGGCTGTTTTATTTTGGCAATTTACGTTTTGTGCGCTGTTTGTGCGCCATTGCCGAAAAGCAGTACAAAAAAAGCGGACGATCTCAAAAAATGATGTTATCCGCTTTTAGTGTTTTTAGAGGCCGTTAGCAGCATTTCAAGAGAGTTTACCGCCTCCACGTCCGCCTGTTCCACAAGATGAAGATATTTGTTTGTAGTGGTGAGGTCGGCGTGTCCCAACCGTTCTTGGACGGTTTTCAGATCGGTACCGTTGTACAATAGCAGTGTTGCCGACGTGTGCCGCAGGCTGTGGAACTTCCTGTGTTCGATATTGTGCCGCTCCAAAAACTTTGCAAACTGCTTGGATGGCGTTTTCGGGTACATCATTTCACCGTTCCAACGGGTAAATATCCAGTTGCCGCCCTTCCATTGGCTGCCGAGCCCGCTGGGCTTCTTCCGCGTGCTGTTTCATCAGCTCCTTAAGCAGTCCCATACACGAGGAATTGAGGGCGACAGTCCTTTCCTTGTCGCTTTTGGGTGATTTGGTACGAACCTGCTCCCCTTTAAGCTTGTACGCCGAACGGCTGATAGTCAGTTTGTTGTTAAAGAAGTCCACATCGGAGAATTTCAGTCCGACCAATTCGCCCTGACGCGCTCCCGTGAAAATCGCAAGCTGCACAATTGTCTGAAACTGGAGCGGCTCGTCCTTAAGACAGTTAAGGATATACGCCGCTTCCTGCTTTGTAAAAATCTGTATTTCGGGCTGTATCTGCTTTGGCAGCGTAAGGCGGCGGGTGTCCGCGGGATTTGAGGAAATGTACCCAAGCTTATAAGCAAACGTCAGCATGGACTGGAGAACAGCCAGCTTGCGCTTGACCGTTGCGGGTGAAGCTGTGCGTCCGTCCGGATAGGGCTGACCGTTGGCTTTGAGCATAGGCGCGGCGGAAAGCATTTTTACAAACTCTTGGACGTGTACGGGCTTCAATTCGGATACCTTGTGATGTCCGAAGGCGGGGAGTATGGCGGTATCGGCAATGCTTCGGTAATTGCTGTATGTTGTTGGACTTAGCTTGCCTTTCATAGCTTCAAAGTACTGCTCCGAAATGTCGGAAAGCCTTAGCTTGCCTGCCGCGCCCGTCATACCGTTCCTGCACTGCTCCTCAAACTGCACCGCCTGACGGTTCAGCTCCTTTTCAATCTGCCTTGCGGTCATGCCGGGAGCGGGTTTATAACTCATTGTATAGGGTTTCAAACGTTTGCCGTCCTTGCCGTAGCCGTGATATACTCGTATCGTGTAGGAGGTTATAATGCCGTCTTTATTCTTTCGGGGGGTTATGTTCGCCATTTTCGGAAGCCTCCCTTAAAATTTTTTCTTTCAATTTTTGTTCTCTTTCAAAATTACTAAGTATACGTTTATGTTCATCATCTATCCTTTTATCATAAAAATTGATATATTCATTTATTTTTTCAGTAATAAGATATCGTATAACGTCACATTCTTTTGAAATATTCATCGTTTCTGCAAAAAAACGATATTCATTATTGCCTTTAAGCTCTGCAAGTACTTGATTTGTAACTGCATTTTTCCACTGTTCACTAATTATGTCCAATTCAGAAATATGATCCATAATATCCCAAAACCAATCCGAAGCGATAAAGTCATTTCGTATTTTAAAAATGTTTAATGAAATTTTAAGATTCATTTCGCTTTCTTCTGGTGTTTCGTTTATACCAGGTTCTGAAAAATCAAGGCGAGCAAAATTTGCTAGACTTTCAACTGCTTCATCATTAAGTCCAGTATATTCACATATTGCCTTTACGGTTATATCAAATGTTTTGTTATCTGTTAATCCGAGCAGGTAATCAGCAGAAACATTAAAATACTTTGCAATTTTATATAGTAAATCAATATTTATAGTCCTTTCTGCTCTTTCATAAAGACTTAAACTTTGTGCTGTTGTATCTAATGAATTAGCCAAGTCCTTTAACGAAACTCCGTTATCATTTCTTAATTCTCGAAGTCGTTCTGCAAATATTTCTGATGTCGCCATTAAAAATACCTCATAAATTAAAATTTTGTTGAATTTTAAAATTGTTTTCAACAAACAGCTTGACATTTTGCTTTTGTTGATGTATAATAAAAATATCAACAACATCATTATAACATTGTTTAAACCAAATGTCAACAACAAAATGAAATTTTAGGAGGTCTTGTCATGACTGGCGATGAAGTTAAGAAGCTTATTTTCTCAAACGGGTTGAAATGCTGGCAAGTAGCCTATGCGTGGGGCATAAGCGACGGCAATTTCTCTCGAAAACTCCGCAAACCATTTAACGAAAGTGATACCCAAAAACTGTATGAAATTATTAGCAAACTTACAGCCCAGCAGAACGGAGGTGCAATTACATGAACAACCCCGCTTTTGCAGTTGGCTGCAAACCCGAAATAACGGTCAGCCGTGCTATCCCGCAAATGGCGACAATTCAAGAAACTACGCGGCTTTTTGGACTTCCCGAAAATCTTGTGAGGCAAAAAGTACTTAACGGCGAGATTGTCGCGATCAGCGCGGGGCGGCGGTATCTAGTGAACGTGGACAAATTTGCCGATTATCTTAACAGCAATAAGCTTCCCGCGCCAAATGAACGGGACGAGCCCGCGGAACGTTCGGGGATATACCCTATCCCCGCGAAATTATAAATGAGGAGATGATTTTATTGAAGAAAGTTACACTCTCTTTTTCAATCAGTGAGCAAAAGGCCAATGCATTAAAAAATTTTGTATCGGAATACAGAATGTTCCCTGAACGCAAACAAGACTATGTTTTTGAGGTAATTAAAAGATTTTTGATTTCATGGGATCCTAATTGTACAGAAGATATTCCCGATGAACGCATTCAGACGCTTATAGGAATTTTTAAACCAATCTATCTGCTTCTCGATATAGAACGAGAGGAAAGTAATTTCAAATTTGTGGTTGAGGACGTGGATTGATGTGTAACATTTTATATCAAAAAGAAAACGCCTGTCTGCTGTGACCTTTGGCGAGCGAACAGCAGACGGCGCACTATAAAGTGAATTGCTTCACCTGCTCTAATTATAGCATATTTTCAGAGCGGGTTCAAGCATTTATGCTATAATTGGAGGTAATTTTTTATGGAAAATTATGTTGAAATCGAAACATATATGCCGATTGAATTATCATTGCCGCGCGGCGTTGTCGTTCCCGACACCGGCGTAACAGCACGCAAAGCCGAAATTCTCTTGACCGCTTCGCAGCTGGAGCAGGTCAGAACCGCACTTGAACACGGCAAGAGGATTATTCAGACGCGCCTTACCCGCACTAAAAAGCCTGTGAAGCGTTGTACAACGGAGATAGAGGGAAACGTTATTTCTTCCGTTATGAAGAAAACAGAGCATTGCAAGCCTGTTCGGCTCTATCCTGTTGAAGTCCTTGCCGCTGAACTTGAAGCTATAATTTACTGCTTGGAACGGTCAAAGAACAGCAAGAGCAAAGATGTTCAACAGCTTATAGCTTCTCTTTCCGCATATTTTGACTATGAGGGTTAAGTTATGCCGAACGGTAAGAGCGTTACTCGTTCGGGTGCGGTTTACGAGGTGGAATATTATCCCGTATCGGAAACGGTACGGGATTTCAGCAAAAGCAAGCCCAAACCCGTGAACGTCCGCACCGATGAGGAAAAGGCGCGGTATAATAACTATAAATCCGAAAAGCATTTTGTACGCCTGGTGAACACCAATTTCACAAGTGCGGCATATTATGTCACCCTTACATACGACAACGAGCATTTACCGCCAAGCTATGCCGAGGCTGTAAAAAATCTCGAAAATTACGTCCGCCGCCTGCGGTACTCCAATCCTCACGCGAAAATTATTGCCGTGACGGGGTTCGGAAGCAGGTCGGGACGGTTACATCATCACTTGATAGTAAGCGGCGTTTCCGAAAACGATATATTATGCAAGTGGGCTTTCGGAGAGATCGCAAAGGTTGAACACCTGCGGAAAGACAATTACTATAACGGAATAAACCACGGCGAGGACTTTACGGCTTTAGCTATATATCTACATCAGCACACGCCTGCGGAGCATAAGGGCAAACGCTGGAAGCAGACAAAGAGTATACAGCAGCCTGCACAGGAAAAGGTAAAGCCGATTGAACGTGTATACAGTCCCGAACGTCCGCCGAAAGCTCCAAAAGGTTTTATGTTTGTCGAAGCAAGGACAAGCGACTACTACAAGAGCGGATATGTATATTTTAAGTATGTTCGTATACCTTGCGAACCGCTGAACATTCAGCCGAATTTCTCAAAGCATAAGCAGCTTTCGGAATGTCAGCGGCTATAATATCGAATACAATTTATATATTTCACACCACGGAGCGGGTATGTCGGCGGGCGTTTAGCCTTGCCGAAAAAATATGACTTCACCCGCTCTGTTAGGTACTCGAATTTACGGCACATTTTACGACGAAACATTAAGGAAGTCGGCGGTTATGTTAAATTCTGACAACTACTTTGCAATAAACATCAAGAAAAGCGAAACGGCAAGGCGTGATATATGCCGTGGGTTGGCACTTGCCGAAAATCCTTTCCGTCTGTTTATGATCGCTGTAGGCTGCATAGCCGATATGTCGGGGGACGGCACTTTCCTCACATCATGTCAGCAGTCTTTATATAATGTATACGGAGCGGGTCTTGAAGATAGTCAGTACATAGAACATAGAGTGTCGGAGCTGGAGCGGAACATTAACAAGCTTGAACGCTGTCTTGATACTTGTAATGAGGACGCGCGGGAACGGCTTCAATTTGCCTTGCGGCTACAGCGGAACGAGCTTGAAAAGCTGACTAACAGTAAATAACTATACTTATCGGAGCAGGTCGGACGGCGGTGGAAGGTTCTGCACCTCCTCCCCTATGTCCGACAGTACCGCAAGGAAAGACCGATGTAAATGGATAGGCAAATTTTATACACGGGGTAAAATTCACTTTTTTACGGATTTTTTCGGAAAATACATTTTTTCGCGGCATTTTAAGGAAAGAAAGGAGGCGGCGGAGGTTGAACGATATAAACTTAATACCTGCTGCTCATAATTTAACTGTCGAGGAACAGTCGAGAGGCGGAAAAAAGTCGGGAGAAGTCCGCCGCCGTAAGCGTGATATGAAAGCTTGTATGCAGCTGCTTTTGTCCTTGCCGGCTCCCGAGGAAGATTATAAAACGTTGTCTGATATGGGTATCGACGTTGAGGATTTCCCCGAGGATATTACAAATATGCTCGTGGTGAACGCTGCCATACTGAAAGCCGCCAAGGCGGGGGACATACAGGCTATACGGGAGCTTCGCAGCATTATTCGGGACGACGATTACATGAAGCACAAAATTAAAATGGATAAGGAGCGGCTGAAAATCGCGCAAAAGGAGTCCGACCGTAAGAATTGGGATATTGATCTATAACGAGCGGGTCGGGCTTTTTGCAGTTGACTGCAAAGGCGCGGCGGCGTGTTTACCCGTGGGGTACTCAAAAAAGTACAGTCCGCTTGTGAAAATACCCGCCATGCTCCTCCGTGTGCAAAAAAATCCCTTTTTTGAAATTTTTCTATAGATTTTTCGGGGATTTTATATTTTGTTGACCTCAACAAATATGAAAAAAGAGCAGGTGCGCGACCTGCTCCGTAATATTTCTTGTTATTGTATACCTATGTCCCTTGGTGGATTTAGAATAGAATTACGGTTACTATCTATATGCCATTGCAGTCGGCGGTACTGATTGCTCAACCAATTATATTTTGCCCTTGACATATATTGTACCTCATCGGCAAGCTCCTTAGCTTCCTGTAATATTTTACATTCATGTGTTGGCATTTTGAAAAAGAAATTGTAATAATCCTCAATGGCCTGCTCAAAACGCCAAAACAGTATTTTTATTTTTTTAAGATGTTTTGGATTGTCGTAATCATAGTAAGAAACACGCGCATAAAGTAAGTATGATAGCCCTATGGATATATCCGTAAATCTGTAAGCATTTATAATATTAGCAACTTCATTTACGGCTAATTCTGCTTTGCCGGCAACAAATTCCTGCAGCAGCCTTTCTGTTACGTGCGCATAGTTAGCGTATGTGCAGATATGTCCCGCGGTTCCCATTTCAATTTCAAGTACAAGATTTGGATATTGATATTTATTTAATATGTCAATATCCGCTTTGCTGTAAAGCATCATTTTTATCAGTTCCTTTCTTGACATTTCGGAGCAGGTCGGCTATAATAATATTGACCCGCTCCCATGTGGACGGTACGCCCTTACATTCGCTTTGGTCGGTTGATATGTAAGGGCTTTTCTTATACGGCTATATCCAGAGCCGCGCCATAGTACACATATGGATTGAAACCTCCCGTAACTCTGAAAGCTTTGGTACTCGGTTCGGTGTGCTTGTCCATAAGCGGCGCAAGGACGGTTGCTACGGCTTTCGGGAGATAGCCGATAAAGAATACCCTGTTATCCCTCAAAGCGGCGTATACGGCTACTGCGTTGCTATCATGGGAGTTGCGGGGTTCTCTTTTCAGCTTGACGGATATGTTCGCAGGATTGACCTCCGAGAGCTTCTCCAAAGCGTTTTGGCGGCGGGACGTTCCCTTTACCTTTGTGCGGAGAGCGTTTGCTTTGACTATTATCCACGCTTTAATCATTGCGAGTGAGCGGGTCAGTCCCTGCTTTACAAGGCGGTTCGCTATTGTCATTACTTTTGACCTTGTTTTGTTCATACCGGTTTTACCTCCTGTTTTATTATTGGGGTCGGGAGCGGCTGTGCTGCTTTCCTTACCCTATGATTATATTATACTATATACACGTAGATATATCAATAGGCATATACAACAAATATATTACCGTATATATGTATATTTTGTATATTTACGGATATATACATATTGTGATATAATAAAATAAAGGAAGTGATATTATGCCGGTAAGCAAAGCACAGCAAAAGGCAACGCATAAATACATCAAAAATAATTATGATAGAATGGAATTAATGTTAAAAAAAGGTGAAAAGAGTAAAATCAAAGCTCATGCGGAAAGTCGCGGGGAGTCCGTTAATGCTTTTGCTACTCGTGCAATAAATGAAACAATACAACGTGATATAAAGGAGAGTGCGGATAATGAGTAATCGTGATTTAGCTAAAAATCTTATAGACAAAATCCCCGAAAGCAAGTTGTTTTATGTCATATCTTACCTGCAAGGTGCGGCAGTACCCGACGAAACGCCGAATGCCGACACTTTGGAAGCCTTTGAGGAGCTTGACAGCGGAGGCGGTCACAGCTTCAGCGGAACGACCGAAAAGCTTTTTAACGAGCTTATGGAGGACTGACAATGCTTGATGTAAGATACTCCTCAAAGTTTAAACGTGATTTCAAGACCTGCTCCAAAAGGCATTACAAAATGGAACTTTTACAACAGGTCGTTGACATTTTGAGAATACCCGACGTTTTGCCGCCTAAAAATTCGGATCATAATTTAAGCGGGAATTATTCGGGGTACAGAGAATGTCATATTACGCCAGATTG
This sequence comes from uncultured Oscillospiraceae bacterium, assembly GCA_910586535.1. GTDB lineage: Bacteria > Bacillota > Clostridia > Oscillospirales > Ruminococcaceae > RGIG8773. The sequence continues at coordinate 3,150 of CAJUHS010000037.1, read as the reverse complement.
GCTGCTTATTTATTGTCAGGACGGAAACGAGCTGTTACTGTATCGCACAGGAACGCACGCCGATTTATTCGGTATGTGATATTGACCCGCTCCCAACGGAGCAGAACGGGAGGAGAAGTGAGAATGAATATAATATATTATCCCGATAAAAACAATGTAAACAATGCCTCAGAACGTGATGAGCCATTATTAGTGCTAATATCTTATGACGGTGAAACGCTTATAACAAGTCAGATAGACGAGGCTGTAGAACATCATATATTATTGCTTAAAGTCGGATTTTCAGACAGAGATATAGATAAATATTTTCGTTTGGTTGTTGACCGTTCAGGTGCGGACTGGACCTTTGTGTGTCCTCCGGATTACAGCAGCATAACACGTAAAGACAAGCGAATAAAGGAATTTTTTAAGGACGGAATGAGAATAATTCCGCTGGCATTGAAGCAGCTCGGTTATGATGTTCCGATTGAGATACCAAAGCGTTATAGGCGGCATTTTGACATAATGAATGATGGATAGGTGAAGATACGACAGAATAATAGCAAGCCTGCTCCTAACGGAGCAGAACGGGAGGAAAACGGACATGCCGAATAACAGCATAAAGAGCGTAATACACGCAAAAGATACCGATATAGCAGTTATTTCAGCCGTTGGGAAAGAAGATTATATTTCTCTTACCGATATTGCCAGGTACAGAAGCGACGATCCAACAGCAGTAATTGCAAACTGGATGCGTTCAAAAGATACAATAGAATTTTTGGGATTATGGGAGCAGCTTAACAATGTTGATTTTAACCCCCTCGAATTCGAGGGGTTTAAGAACGAAGCAGGCGCAAACGCTTTTACTATGTCACCCTTGAAATGGGTAAAAACTACAAACGCGATAGGTATTATTTCAAAATCGGGCAGATACGGCGGCACGTTTGCGCATAAGGATATTGCCTTTGAGTTTGCCTCGTGGGTCTCCCCTGAATTTAAGCTGTACATAATCAAAGACTATCAGCGGCTTAAGGAAGATGAGGCATACAGGCTTTCGCTTGACTGGAACGTAAAGCGGCTTATATCAAAGGCTAATTACAGAATACACACCGAAGCCGTAAAGGATAATCTTATACCGCCCGACATAAGCCAAAGGCAGCAAGGTATTATATACGCAAGCGAGGCGGACGTGCTGAATGTTGCTCTTTTCGGTCAGACCGCCGCCGAGTGGCGCAAGGCAAATCCCGAAGCCAAAGGCAATATGCGTGACTATGCCACTATTGAACAGCTTTTGGTGCTTGCCAATCTGGAAAGCGCGAATGCTATGTTTATTGAAAACGGCGTGGAGCAGAGCGAGCGGGTCGTAATGCTCAATCAGCTTGCCATAAAGCAGATGAAAACGCTTTCCGAAGCTGCGAGTGTTAAGCAATTGGACATATTGGACGATGATAATAAATCGAAATAGTTGACATAATAGCGGAAATGTAGTAACATATCATTGTAAGCTTATTGCTTATAACAATACCCTTTGCGGGTCACAAAATGGGAGCGGTCACGCTCCCATCTCTCTTTTTATAAGAAGATGTAGCTTGACGCGCAAAACACAAAAAATGCAAAAAAGCGAAAAAACCGTGATATCTATAAAAATCCTATTAAAATCGCGTAAAATAGCCGTTTTAAAAGTGTAATATTTTGCAAATGTTGAAACGGTGGAAATATATGGCATCAAAAAAATAAAGGCATTTTCGGCTGATTTTTTAAAATCAACTGGAAATACCTTTTTGCCGTTTTGATGTTAAAACAGCGTTTTAACAAAATTTATCACACCGTTCAAATGGCTTAAATACGTAATTTTAAGATTAAACCGCCGTTAAAACAACCTTTAACACTCCGTGGTTTATTGCCTTGAAAATTGGAAATTTTTTAATGGGAATATGGGAACTAAAATCCGGGTTAATGGGAACCAGTTCCCATTAACCTATTATACTACTTTTTGTAGTTTTTTATAAACTCCTCAAACTGCTTGTACACTTGTCTTTCAAGTGGATGCAAAAGGAATTTTCCTCGCGCATAGAGGACTTTCATACGCTCTGCGCGTATCTTTGCGGAAGTAATGGAAATGTTACACGCTGCGGATATCTCTTCGGGTGTGTGCAAATCCAATCCCCACAAAACACAAGCGGAAGCAAGAAGATCAGCGGCGAAACGATCGGCAGTAAGCTCCTGCTCCTTGGTAAGACGTTCCGCCGGAACGTGTCCAAGGAAAATGTGACCTATTTCATGGGCGACAGAAAATCGCTGAACGGGAATTGATTCTGTATCTTTCACCAAGATAAAAACCTTTTCGTCAATAAAGCATTTGCTTCGCTGGTTTTCTGACAAGCGAATCGGAAACTTGTCCGATAAATGGCTGTCTTTTACAATAGTATACCCATACTGACGGCATACGTCGGATAAGGATATCGGCAGCAAGTTTATTTTGCAGTTTATCAGGCATTGCCAACTGAAATCCCGTGCCGCCTTGTATTCGTCATAACTCATAAAAACACCTCCGTTAAGAGTATAACCCTTAACGGAGGTTTCTTTCATTTAATATTCGTCTGAGGAGTCCGGCGCATTATATAATTCTGAAATATCAGCGTCTACATAAGGATCAATTGGCGTGTGATCGTAGGTACGAGCCGCTTGATATACGCGTCTGACATTCGGCTTTTTGACCTGCTCCGCGTTAGCCACGCGGCGTTTTATATCTCCTAAAACCTCGCCTTTTTCAAAATCCGATAGTTTTCTATAGCTTTCTAATAGTTCCTGCTCTGGAATATTCTCAAACTCTTCTTTTTCTTTTCCTGTTAATAAATAATAAGGTGTAATATTCAAAAATTCGCAAATAGGGATTATATATTCTGCCGGAATGCATCTATTTAGTTTAATCCAGTTATTTATTGTTGAAGTTGTAATGCTCAAATGGTTTGACAACTCCTTTTGAGTAAGATTATGTTTTTTTAATTCGTCTTGTACTTTTTGGCTAATATTCATAAAAATCACTACCTTATTTTTTACAAATCCCTAAATGAGAATTTATATTTTAATTTTCGTTTGATAACCCCTGATTAGGGATTATAATTTTCACATGGTGAATCGAATAGGCGCAGTAATCCCTTGGTTCACCAC
>CAJUHS010000036.1 GCA_910586535.1 uncultured Oscillospiraceae bacterium | reverse complement strand
TAAATACCGCCGTCAATCCCATAACCAATAGCATAACCGCTGCTGTACCGTCCTCTGTAGCGACTGCCGAGGCAATACCCAATACCACTCAAGGCTATTCCGCAAAGGCAGTTAGAGAGTCGTTTAGAAGCCTTACGGCGCGTTTCGTTATAGGTTATTTGCGGTCTTATATTTTCGCTAGGGTTAAGCTTGGGAGCCGTTATTTTTATCAACCTTTCTTTATTTATCCGTTGTTATCTCCGTTCTTTAGGTACTGCATAGGGGGTCTCTGTTTTGGAGTCCCCTTGCAGTTATCTATGTCAATCGCATTAAGCGAGTAAATCAAATGTAACGACTTTGTTATTATCGCTTAAATTTGTTATGTTTTTAAATATTTTCGGTGAAACGCCTTTATGAAGTAAGACTATGCTATCTTCAAGGCTGTAGGTAATTTCTTCGTCAGGTTCATATGTCATATTAATATATACAGACCACTCGTAATTTTTACCGTCACAGCTATCGTATACGATCCATATTTCATAATCTTTATTATAGCTTTTTTCTGTATCAATTTCAAAGTTAGCATTATAAATATTAGTGCTTTTTAGTGTACTTATAATTTTATCAATGAAATTATAAGGGACAATAATTAATATGCCTTTATCTTTAAGCATATTGTTTTCAGCAACCTTAAATGCCGTTTCCGCAAGCTGTTCAATCGTTAAACTGCAATGCGGTACTGTTGTGAAAAAGTTTACAATATCATTAACAGATGTTAGGATATTTTTATTTCCCATAGTATAAAACCTCATTTCAAAATTTATTATTCCGCTGTAAAGTGTACGGCGTTTTACCGTACACCTTATAGCGCACCTTATTATTTTATTCCATAAGTACCATTATGAATAGCTTTCCGTTCGCTTTCGGTTATGTGGTGTATTTCCAATTTGACGGAATTAACGTCCATAATCCACCATTTAATAGAAGCCAGCTTATACACTAAAGCCTTGCGGTAATTCTCTAAATTGCTTGGAGTATCATTACTTTCGATCAAGTATGTGAGAGCTTCAACACCCTTTATTTCATGGCGGATATACTCCATAATCTTTCTGACCTCTTCCTGAACAACATAGCCCTTTATATTAGGATTAGGGACGTTTGGAATAGGGTCAGCGATATTCTTTTCCTTTATAACGGCAAGTTTAAGGGGCTTTGCGGATTCGTCCCTATTGTCCTTTTTATCGTTATCAATGATACGTCCAACGGAGCGATGACTAATACCGCACTTCTCCGCAATTTTTCTCTGGCTTTCTCCGTCCTTAAACAAATTAAGTACCGCCGTTTTTGTTTCGCTTGAAATTTTGTTACTGCTCATTTTAAAACAACCTCTTTCATAAAAATATTTATTGTGCGGGGGTTTTTATAGGGACTGATAGAAAGATAATCTTTATTATTAGTCCATACTAACCCCCCTTTTGCTTAATCGGAATTTAAAACCGCCTGTACAAAATCGTCCGTATAATTCTCGTTAAATTCAGCGTCTATAACATCTGCTGTATTTTTGATTTGGATAATATTCGTATGCGGTTCGTCCACAATGTCAGCATCGGAGGTGTCACTTTCGACATCAACGCGTATTCCGTTGTGAGGCAAAGGAAGGTCAAAAAAATCTTCAATAAAGCCATCAAAAATATACTGCCTGTCCTCAACGCTGTCAGCGGAATATTGTGCGGTACCACTTCCCGACTGTGAAAACTCCAAAAATTTCTTATAGTCATCACTTGCAATAAAAGCCCTGTAGCATTCAAGATATGTTTTGTCCTGAGATTTTTTCTCACATATAGCGTTAAAGCGGTCAAGACCGATAATAAAATGCGGAATACTGCAAGCGTTAAGTGCGGTCAGTTCGTCGTCTGTCATTTGATTTTTTATGTCCGCAAACTGCTCTATAAGTTCGTTTACAGATGTCAAAGTCTGCATATCCGTGTTTTCATCAAAATCGTCAACAAATTTATTCATTTCCGAAATGCCGTAATTTGTACAGTTATAAAGCGAATACATCATAATAACGCGAAGTACGGCGCATAAAATACTATCGTTTTTCGCGGTACACCCCGCAACATCTTCCCATAAGTCGCTGTCACACATAGGTTGAATTGTCCGCATTGCGTTACTTCCGAGAGCAAACCTCATTTTCTGGTATGAAGTGGGGGACTTTCCGCTGTTCACGCAGTAAAGAATATTGTCAAGCTCATCGTCCGAAAAGCCTTTGTAAGAGCAGATAATCAGCCGATAATCAAGAACAGCGTCCCTTAAAATTTCGGGTAACTGGTTAAATCTTTTACCCGCGACCGCAAATTCCTTTGAAATAATATCTCCGCTTTCGGTATCCTTGAATTTACATCGTATAGGCTTAAGCTTGTTTGATAATCTGAATTTGTCGTTTACAAAGTCATATATAGTTGTACTCCGCTGTAGTCCGTCAATAAGGGAATTTACGGCGTAATTCTGTGTGTCGCTTCTGCCTGTTGCCGTCAAAATTGTTCCGATAGGACGGTTTATCATAATGGAGTATATAAAATTACTCTTTAACAACCCGCTCCACTGATTTATTTCGCGCTGTATGAGGGTATCGCGGGAGATTTTCCCCCGCTCCATATCCTCGATAAAATCCTTTATCCGCATAGGTATTTCGCTGACCGTACCTTCCTGCTGAATGTCAATGCATACCATTTTGTAGGATTTTCCGTCAACATCAACCGTATCAATTATTTGCGCGGACTTTTTGGATTTAGCCATTTACAAGCACCTCCCGATAGTTTTCCGAAAGAAATTTGTTAAATCCTTTCGTGGTGTATCTTTTTCCGTAATTCTCCGCAAGGCACATAAACTTTAAAAATTTATTACAGACACATTTAAAGCTTATCTGTAAACCGTTGCCGTTGAGAAATTTCCGCTTACGCTGTTTATTATAGTCCTCCGCTATATCCTCAAAGGAACCTATGCGACCGCTGTACGCCGTCTCTATGTAGGCTGAAAATCCGTCAAGCCATTCCAGACAATCCGTATAACCGACAATTCCATACGGTACATTGATAAGCTGTACGACATAGTCATATGCCGTTTTGTCAAGTATTCCGATTTGTGTTTCAAGTTTGCAGGTCATGCGACGCGCTAAATCTCTTGTAATATATTTCATTTTTAAAAACTCCTTTTCATATCGGACGTGCAATCCCACTAAGGGACTACACGCCATCATATTTGGTTAAGCCGATACGGCTATCTTACCAATCTGACAAGCCCTCATTGCCCTGAAATTTCCCACAAGGTACTTCAAAGCCTCGTTCTTGAAATATTCCGCAGTCGCAGGGTCAAAGTCGATATTAACATTACCGTCACAGGCTATGCCGTCATCGCACTTGCAGACCGTGTTAAGGCTGAAAAATGTCTCCATGCTCTTGAAGTCAAAAGCAACTGTAAGCGTACAGTAAACGCTGTTATAAGCGGGATTAGCATTCGCGCTGTAGAAGTCCTCCAAAAGATAGGAATACTCCGATTGCTCAAAAGCAGTTATAACCTTTTCATCAAGGGGTATTGTAACTTCCGTGTATGTTTCTGCAAAGGGTTTGAAATTGTTCATATTAAAAACCTCCAAAATATTCTTGACATTTTAGGGCGGTTAGGATATACTATATATACAAACCGCCCTTGCTAATCGGGTGTTTGCTTGCCCTTATGTTTGTTGGTAGCTTGCATAAGGGCTTTAACTTTTAGCGGACTGTCAACCGTTCATAGCTTGAAGCCTTGACGAACAATGCGTAAATGTCGGGGCGGTTCTCCTGCAATGCCTTGCTGTCAACTCTCTTGCTTGTTACGGTAGCAAGACTGCATTTGTATTCGCCGACTACCATTTTTTCAAGCTCCTGGGATTTCATTTCGTCCTTGATAACGCTTTCAAGTTCGGCGATCCTTGCCTCCGCTTCCTCTTTCAGAAGCTTGAATTCTTTCAGTTCCTTGATAACGTCGTGCAGTTCATTCTGTGACATAATAGAATACCTCCTATAAAATATTGATGTATAAGGCTTTCACCTTTGGAATAGGGCTGATAGGCTCAACCCTTTAGAAGCCGTATGTATTAATATATCTCTTGAAGTTCGTCCATAACGTCCCCGAAAATGCGTGTTACTTTGTCAAACTCCTTTGCTACTGCTCTGTAAATCTTGGTAATACGTTTCTTGTCCTCGTAGCAATCTATTGTGTAGCCGTATTCGTCACAGAAGTCCTCAAAGTTTCCTACATCATATTTTTGCAGACAAGCAAGAACATCATAGCAAGTCGGGCGGTTGCCGTTCTGGGTATTCATTACCGAGTCGCCAAACTGAAAACTAAAGCTTTTGCCGTTGCGGTCTATTCTGACCGTGTAGATGTTTCTGTAGTCCTTGTCATCTTCAAAGTGCTTTCCGTACCTTTTGAATGTGATTGACATTTTCGCGTTGCAGGATTTCAAAAAGTTCTTTGCTGTTTTTATGTATTCGGTCATTGTGTGCTCCTCCTTGTTTGGTTTGGGTTTGGTTTGTTTCATTGATATAAGTATATCACATTTAAATTGACTTGTCAATATAAAAACATACAAAATAATATACAAACATATAATGTAAATATTGTTATGTATGCACAAAAACGTACAAAACCCCTTTGAAGCATACAATATAAATAAAAAATAGCTGTATGGATTACTCCACACAGCTATTAATTAAAACTACTATAATTAATATTCTTTCCCGTTTTCTCTATCAACGAAAGTTATTTTTACATCACAATCTAAAGCATTGGCAAGCTCTTCAAGTTTATCAATTCCCATTTTATTTCTTGAAATGAGTCCCCCCAAACTTGCGCGAGATATACCCATTTTCTCTGCTAAATCAATTTGTTTAATGTCTTTGTCTATTAATACTTTTTTTATATATTTATCTAACTCCATATTATTGAAACCTCCTTCTAAAGTTTTCTATAAATAGTATAACATATTTTTATGTATTTGTCAATCTCATTATTTACAAGTTAATTTGTATACATATTATACAATATTTATTGCGTAAGCTTGTATATAGTTTTGTATGTTTTTATATTGACAAATTAAAATAAATGTGTTATAATATAATCAAGATAAAAACACAAGCACAAGCTTGTAAAAGAAAGGTCTTGATTATATATGTTGAAATGGTTTAAGAATTGCAAAACGATTGAAGACGCAAAGGAGCTTTACAAAAGGCTTTGCCGAGAATATCACCCCGACTTAAACGAGAACGACACAACGGAGACAATGAAGTTAATCAATAACGAATTTGAAACAGTATTCAAGATTTTAAAGAATAAACACAGAGCAGACAACACAGACACTACAGCAGACAGCAGGGAGAACGAGACAACAACAGAGACACCCGCCGAATTTATGAGTATTATAAATAGCTTGATTAGCTGTGAGGGTTTAACAATAGAGCTTGTGGGGCGTTGGATATGGGTCAGCGGTAACACATATACATACAAGGACACTATAAAAGGACTTGGCTTCAGATACGCAAGCAAGAAAAAGGCGTGGTACTGGCATACCGCCGAGGACGCTTGCAAGAGCCGTAAAAATTTAAGCCTTGACGAAATAAAAAGTAAATACGGCTGTAAAAGCTTTGCAACTGCTTCAATGCCTAAGTTAGCAGCGGTATAAAGGGGATAACTAAAGTTAGTACCATATATAAAGGGGGTCGTAAAATGCGACACCCTTTTAATTTATATCTGGGAGCGGGTCTACTTACTGCAATGCATTTTTAGGCGATTTTGTAAAGCAAACTTATTAGAAAAATGACTTGTACCGATTTCAAGGGTAAACTATACCCATAATACTATTACTTTAAAATCACCTATGTTTTATTATGAAAATATAGCAAAGTGACTATGCTTATATTAAAATGCGTTTTAAGTGGTCTGCAAGGCTTGCTATGGCGTTTTAATGCACTGTTAGTGTAAGTTTACTATAAATAATTAACGTGTCTTAAAACGGCAATAGAATAGCATATAGAACATATATTATTTATAGGCTTAATGTGTATTGTAGCAGATAGAACGGAGTACGGACAGTATAAGGGTATAGGGGGGGAATTTACATTTTAAAAAGTGGTAAATAGTACCAATATGTGTATAGTTGGTGCTTCAAATTCACACAAACAAATTTTAAGCTCTCGAACAGCTATCCTTTTGCCATTTCAATTGTTAGATCGCTCATTGGCTTACCACTCTATCTCATATTTGGTACAGCTTCCGAAGAATTATGCGTAATATGTATAGTAATATACTTTATTTAAAAGAAAAAAATAATATTTTAAATACTATCTTGACAAACATCTGTTTTAATGATATAATCTTTAAAGGCAAAAGCTTTCGTTTATACGTTTCCCATTTATTAGAATACGGCTTAAGTATTTTGTTTGTATAAGTAAAACACAAATAATCAACTTTAATTATTTGGTGTGGTATTGAGGGGAACGATTAACCATTTATAATTATACACCAAAAACAATTTTTGGCTTTTTAGGAGATGATATAAATGTAAATAATTTTATCAATTAAAAAAATATTAGATTTGCGAAGCAAATCTACTTCGTTGCGTAGCAACGTCTGCTATTAAAAACCTATAAGTATGAGAGGAGGTATATATTTGAAACGAGCTTTTAATGAACAATGCAAAGCACATACAGCCAATAAAGGAATAAATCTTGATATGCTTATACAGGGTTATGCAAAGTTAAATAAAGAAGTCAGTCGATTTGCTTATCTTAAAAAGAAGTGGGCTAACGGAGGTGCAAGTAATCAATGTTATGAACGGGATTTCAAGGTAGCTATTCAAAAGAGAAATATCATTGAAAGAATACTTAAAACCAATTATTGTATGACCGTTGATGAAATCAAGAGAGAAATAAATAATTTGGAGACGCTTATAACACAAGCAAATTGTGAATTGTTTGTAAATCTGTTGGACTCAAACAATTTTGTTCTATTGGACGTGAAGAAGTAGGCGCACATCTGCTGACGCAGATATGCGAATTTACGGCTTGCGCCGTAAGAATTTGATTTTACTACTTTTAGATATACCTTTTTATTATGAGGTGTATTGATAAAATGGCTTAAATACGTGGTTTGCGGACAAATTTACTACTTTTTGTTTTTTACATTTTGGGGGTCATAAAAATACAATATTCCATAAACACAAGTATTTTTCTAATGAAACTCAAAAATACCAACTTAGATTTTAATGCTTTGGGGTAAAACAAAGGTAGTAAAAATATATTAATTATAACTAATTTAATATATAGGAGGAATTTAATAAATGACATATAATTGCAATGTTAAAGTTGTAGATTCTATTATGGGAAGCGGAAAGACATCAGCAGCAGTTAACTATATCAATCAATCTGAAAATGAAAAAATTCTGTATATCACACCATTTCTTGATGAGATTAAGAGAATAAAAACGTTATGTGAAAAAAAGAATTTTAAGGAACCGGAAGTATATAAAACCAAACTTAATGGAATTAAATTTCTTGTTCAAAAAGGAGCTAATATAACAAGTACACACGCTCTTTTTCATAGATTTGACGAGGAATTAGTAGATATGTGTAGGAGTCAAAATTATACACTAATTCTCGATGAGGTTACATCTGTAATCCAACCATATGAAATTTCTAAGCAGGATTTTGAAACACTTCTAACCAAATACGCTTATGTTGATGAAAAGACAAGCCTTATTAAATGGCGTGAGGATTCACGGGATTACGACGGAAAATTTTCTGAAGAGAAGCGTCTGTGTGATTTTAATTGCCTTGCATATTATGGTGGAGCTATAATGCTTTGGTTATTTCCCGTAAGTGTGTTTAACGCGTTTAAAAAAATTTACATTTTGACATACAAATTCAAAAGTCAGATGCAATGTTATTATTATGATTTTTTTAAGCTACCGTATTCATTTGCTTATGTTGAGGGAGACTCTATTGAAAATTACAGATTTACGGATAATCCTGTAACAAATGGTATTAACCGCAACTACAAAGAATTAATACATATATGTCAGCACGAGAAGTTAAATTCAATAGGTGATTTGCCTACGGATTTAAGTATGAATTGGTACAAGAGAAATCGTGATAATGTTGTTATGAGTACCTTAAAAAAGAATGTCTATAACTTCTTTAATAATATTCAAGGGACAAAAAGCAAATTAAATCTATGGACAACCTTTAGTGATTATGAAAAATGTCTTTGCGGTAAAGGTTATGGAAAAGGATATTTAAGCCATAACGCACGAAGTACAAATGATTTTAGGGATAGAATTTCTGTTGCGTATCTGGTAAATAAATTTATAAATGTTCTTGTAAAAAAATTCTTTGAACAGAATGGAATAACTGTTGATGAAGACGGTTTTGCTCTTTCGGAAATGCTTCAATTCATATGGCGTTCTGCAATAAGAGACGGTAAAGAAATTTGGGTTTACATACCAAGTGTGAGAATGAGAAATCTTCTTGAACAATGGATAGAAGAAAATTCTAATACAAATTAAATATAGAAAGGATAACATATGGAAAATAATATTTTGAACGAAATAAAAGCTGTAGCATACGGAAAGAACTTTGAAAGCGAGTATAGTTATATTGTTGGTGCGAAGTACGGTTCCGAGGGCATAATGCCGGCTAATGCAAAATGTGATATAAGCTGCATATCAAGTAGCGGTGAGTCTGTTTGCGGTGGCTTTTACGATGCAACTCAATTAAATGATAATGTTTATATTGTTAAGTGTGCTAATAATATGGAGTGCTATGATTGGAAAATATAGAAACGTTTGTACAATACAAACAAAACATATGAGCTGTTTATTGTACATATCGCTGAAATTTACAAAAGTGCTCTAAAATTGTATTTTTGCGTATTTTTGAGCTTGAAATATTTTTAAAATATGTTATAATATAATTAGAGAAAGAAAAATATAATCAATTTTCGATTATAAGCAGAAATGTTTATAATACATATTGGCAGTAGGATTCAAAACGTCTGAACCCGATACCTCGTCAGATTTGTGTTTGTCTGGCGGGGATATTATCACGATGACAACCGCATGAGGTTTGATTCGTGTTCAAAAGGCTGGAAGCATCAATGCCTTGAGATATGGCAATCATAAAATGAATATTTCAGAGTAATAATTGCCATATTATTTTTTACTTTTAATGGAAAGGAGGTAAAGCAAGATGTTGTTTAAAGATAGAGTTAAATCGTTTTTGAAATGTTCGTGCATTAGCAAAACAACATTCTGCAGACGTTGTGACATAAGTTTAACTACATTGGACTGCTGGCTGAACGATAAACGAGAGATAAGCGATGAGCTTCAGCAGCGAATGGCGGATTTTATGGCTGGCTATGTACGGGTACTTGTAGAATTGACACAAAACTAAAAAGAAAAAACAAATTAAAGAAAGCGAAGGTAAAATTATGATAAGAAACTTTGAAAAAAATTTAAATTCGGTTTACGGTCAAACCGCAAGAAATAAGCTTGTTAAGTATTGTGAAGAAAATCCGATTGATGAAATAAAGCTTGCAAGTATGTTACACATTACATACCCTGATTTGCTTAATTTTAAAAACGGTTCAGACTGTTTGAACAATCAGCAGATTATGGGAATCCAGCAATTTCTTGAAAGACGATACTACTAATAAAAGATGTGTACAATAGTAAAGAATGATGAAAAAATGGACGATATAAACAAACCTGTCAAGTCAAATTTGGTGAATGAAATTGACGAACTTTTAAATAATGTCGCTGAGATCGCAGAAGAATCTCTATATGAAAACAATAAAAAATACATAATTATGAACAAAAGGAGTAACAACTTATGATAAATTCCAAAAGATTGATGCGGACAATAAACAAAACCGAAAAGGTACATATTACCGATATTGACAGCGGAAAATCCTTTGAAACGTCCGTGTGCAAATATGACCGCAGTAAAAAAACATTTAGCTTTAAAAATTCGGATAACGGACTTGAAATCCATAGAAATAAGATAAAAATGATTTCAAGGCTTGAGACTGTTCCCGATAAATTTATGTTTTATATTGAAATGTACAGCGGTAAAAGATACAAGATAGAATTTTTTATGAAAAAAGGCTTTACCCCCTTTGCAGTAACGTCTTACGAAAGGAAAAATATATCCGATGTACAAAAGGCAATACCTAAATATCTGGACTCTCTCAAAGGCAAGCAGATAATTATGTCCCGATCTTCCGCAAATGCGGTCTTTTCAACTTGGAATATTAATGAAAATTCCGAAAATCATATTGTAACCGATAACTATATTGTAAGTGATTTCAATTATGATTTTGAGGTTGCGGACGGTATAATTGTTTTGAAAATGTTCGATAATTCAAACAATAAGATATACAGCACAGCGTTAAATGTTATGTTCGTTATTGGCGGTAAAGATAAGATGTTTGTCAGCGCTAAAAACGGAGAATATACTTTAAAAATTCTCGAATAAAAAGCAGTTTCTCATTTTGAGAATCTGCTTGAGAGGGGTGGTGCTTATGCTTGTAGCAAGATTAGCAGCGTAAATCAAAATTGTAGGATTAAATAAGCAAAACTAAAATATGGCGTCTGTATTTGGCACGGAAACTTGGAGGGAATTTTAATGAACGTAACAGTAAAAGTTGATGAAAAAATTGTCGCTATGGCAGCATTTGTACGAATTGTAAAAAAATATTATAAGGGCAAGGGCGTATATAGAAACCCGAAAGTTGTGTGCAAAATCCGCAAAGCACTTTTAAATCCCGAACATTTTTGCAGATTGGATATTAGCCCTGAAAAGGTTTATGAGGATTACAATAAACTTGAAATGGATACAGATATTACGGATTTTGACCTTTGTCACGATATTGACGTTGACCAGCTTACAAAAGATATTTTGAATGTAGCCAATGGGATTATTGATTCTCCCGATGATTTTGGAGATATACCTCTTATAAATGCGGGACGTTTTCTTGATATGGTTTTTGACAAAACTATCGGTCTTTATAAGGAAGGGATTGAGAATTTTGCTCCCGAAAAAGACGATAAATATTTTACGAACGTTCTGGATAAGGAATTTGAGATTTACAAGCCTTGCAATAAAGATTGAAGTTGCAAAAACAGCGTCCTTTGACAGAAAAACAAAACAATTTTGTTTCTTTGACGAAAAAGGAAATGTTATTGTAAAATTCAATCAGTATGATACGCGTCTCATATCAAGAGTCTTGACAGATGATAGCAGGTTTATATTTCTTATAATTTTAAAGAATGATGTTGATTACAAAATGGAATTTCATATGCGTGACGGATATTCGTTTTTTGTTGCGGACGAATATTTAAAAGAGAATATCAAATCGGTTATCAAGTCAGTACCAAAATATCTTTGCGACTTTAAAGGAAAGCGCGTCAGGGTATCAAAGACAACGGCACATTCTGCTTTTTCAACTTGGAACGCCGACAATGATTCGGAGGACTTAAGCTATAGGAGCAAAATTTATTGTTGGTGATACAACGGACGGCGTTGTTATCGGCGTTGATAACGATAACGGTGATTATGTTTTGAAAATTGTTGAATAAAATATATACACGTTTTAGAGCAGTGTATAAGGGGGTGGTGCTTATGCTTGTACTATAAAATATAGGCTCCCTTGAAATCATATGAAATCAAGAGAGCCTAAACGAGGTTATGTACTATATATAATAATTGGTGTGTTACCACTTGTAACCGCATTGCTTACAGTGCATTGTTTTACCAAAGTTGGAACTGAATACGCCGACTGCTGCAAAGCCTACTACTTTAGAGGTTGTTGTGATTTTGGAGACGTTGTGCGATCCACAGGTTGGGCAAGTGGGAATATGAAGATTGCCTGAGTGTTGATTTTCAAGAGGCAGGTAACGTTCATCAAGAGGTTGAGAACGTGAACATTCGGGACAAGTAATAGTTACATTTTCTTTTAAAACTACATATTTGTCCTTGACTATTTCAAAGTTATCTGTATCGACTTCTATTTCGTTTCCACATTCGCAACGTAAATATATAATATATGGTGGCTCATGAGCTAAAAGGCTACTGGATAACTCAAACATTCTCAACACCTCCAAATCAATCTTATTTATATATAGTATACCACAATAACACACAAATGTCAATATTTATGAAGATATTGATAAAAAATTTTAAATATGAAAGGGAACAAAATTATATGGACGAACTGAATATTTTAATATCAGCAGACTTAAACGTTAATCAGTCAATACCGTCAATCAATAAAAGTATTGAAAAGCTTGAAAAGAAAATTAACAAGCTGAAACTTAAAGCGACACTTGACCATGGCAAAAGCAAGACAGAAATTCAAAAACAGATTGAAACGCTTAACAAGCAGAGAAAAAAGTTATATGTTGATTTGCAGTTGAGAAAAGATACTTTAAAAAAGCAGTATCAAGAACTTCAGAGAGGAAACAACTTCTCGATAAATGTTGATACAGTGAACGCACAAAAACAGCTAAAAAATGTATCGCATACTATGGGAGATACCAAAAATGAAACTGTTGGACTTGGGCTTGCTTTAAAAAATGCTTTTTCAAATGCGGGGCTTGCAATTTCTGCACAGTCGGCATTGCAGCTTGTCCGCAAGGCTGCAAATGAAGCCACACAGGCGGTTAAGGAATACGATCGGTACGCGACCAATCTCTCTATTATCACAGGCGGTTCGCGTGAGAACAGCAACAAGGTTATAGGAGATTTAGCCGAAAAAAGTCTTAATTTTAGAGTAGATATATCTGACCTTGAAGGTGCAGCAGAAACCATTTTAAGGACGGGAAAGAGCATTGACGAAACCAATAAATATCTTGAAAATACAGTATATTTATCAAAGCTTGGATTTCAGGATATGGACACGTCAGCAAGCCAGTTGGTTACAATCGGAAATGCTTACGAATATACCGCTGATGAAATGTCTGCTGTTGTTGATAAATTTGCAAAACTTGATACGTCTGCAAACGTTACAGCGGGTAAACTTGCAGAGGGCGTTGCTAAATCAGCGCAAAATGCTAAGTTGGCAGGGTTTAGCATTGACCAATTATCGGCAAGTATAGCGGGGCTTAAAGATACAACGGGTAATACCGAGTCTCAAATTGCTAACAGTCTTAACATGATTTTTTCAAGACTGCAAAATGTTAAACTTGGAAAATTTATTATCGAGTCAGAGGACGGTACTGAGGACATAACACAAGCTATAAATGATACTGAAAAGCTTCTTAATACATTTAATATTAAACTTAGGGATTCTAAAAATGAATTTCGTGATATTGGTGAATTGTTTACGGAGTTATCTGATAATTGGGATAAATTCAACAGCGTACAGCAGTCTGCAATAGCGACAACAATTGCCGGAGCAAGACAGCGAAATACATTTATTGCTTTAATTGAAAACTGGAATGAAATTCAGGAACTGACGGACGTTTCTCTTAATTCTATGGGAACCAGCGTACAGAAATATGACAGCTATTTAAATAGTATCGAAGCGAAATCCGCTAAATTTTCTACAGCGACAAAAGAATTATGGAATAATCTTTTGCCCGATGACTTTGTAGGCAATATGACGAGCGCGGGTACTGCTGTTGTACAGTTTACAGACAAATATCAGATTTTGCAGACTGCTCTAAAATCTGCTGTTTTTTATGGACTTGCTAAAGGTGCTATTGCTGCTAAAAACAGTTTTTCGGGTATGGTTACTGATATTAAAAATGTTTCATATGCTATGGATTTAGCCACACAAAGCGGTGCTATGACAAGTAAACGTATGGTAGATTTACGGAATATGACAAAGATACTTACAGACAGTCAATTAAAATTGGTACTTAGCAATAGTAAGTTGTCTGAAGCGCAAATGATAACTATATTAAGAACCAAAGGTGTTTCAGAAGCCGAAGCAAAGGCAAAATTACAAACCCTTGGACTTTCACAGGCAAATGATACAGCAACTGCAAGCACATTCAGTCTTTCGGGAGCTTTTAGAGCGTTATGGAGTGTGATAGTTGCAAACCCTGTTATGGCTTTAACAGTGGCGTTTACGGCGGTCAGCACGATTATTTCAACCGTACAGAGAAAACAGGAAGAATACAGACAGTCGGTAAAGGATACCGCAAAGGAAACAAAGGAATTTACAGACGAATTAAATTCTCTTTATGACGCTTATTCGGATATGAAAACAGGCGTTGAAAACGGTACGGCAAGCAAAGAGGATTTAACCGAAGCGACAAATAAATTGCTTGAGGCGTTAGGCTATGAGAGCGGTGCAGTCGATGATTTGATAGCTAAGTACGGTGACTTGCATACTGCTATCAGTCAAGCTGCAGCAGACCGTTTAAAAGAAAGCTTGCCCGACCTTGCAAATGCCGTTGACGTTGAACTTGATGAACTTACATACAAATCCAACATACAAGCTTCAATGAGCTTTACAATCGACAAGAACGACGCTAATAAAAAAATAACGGATTTTCTTAACGATTTTACTTCGAAAAACAATACTGAATTTATTGAAGTCACCAATAAAACTTATGACCGAAATTCTGCTCCGCATGTTACAGATATTGGCAAAGAATATTCGTTTGTTCAGATTTTTAATAATGACCTTGATAACAGCGTTGATGGAATTAAAAAGCGGTTAGACGAACTTAATTTACTGAAACAGGAATTGTTTGATTATTTTGGTGCAGAGGACGTTCAAAATGTTGACTTGTACAAAACGGCAAATAATCAAATTGCAAATTTATCAGCTTCATATGACGAATATACAACGGCATTAAGCGATTACAACAATACCGCTGCTGAAGCACAAATAATACAGTCTCTTGTAGGGAAAGAAGTCCCTAAGACTGTTGAGGAATATAAAAAATATCGAAGCGAATTAATAAAATCAGCAAATGACAGCAAAGAATATATAGGCTCACAAGAGGATATTATAAATTCTATTGACGGTACTCTTTCAAAAATGAGTGAATTTGCGGACGTTCAAAGTCGTCTTAATAATATCGAAACCGCAAAAGATAAATTTGTTGTAGGTAAAGTCAATTCAAAGCCTATATCGGATTTTATAAATTCTCTTTCGGACGATGATTTATCAATACTTATTCAGCTTGATACAAACATTTTTAAAAACGGTATTGAAGGCGCGGAACAGGCTATTGAAAATTTCAAAAATGATCCGGATAATCAAATAAACGTTGATGTTGAAACTGGTGATACATCTTCATTAGACGATTTGGAAAAATCGTATGAGGAACTTTCTAAGTCTGCAGACAGTTATGCAAAATCCCAAAAGACATTGACGGACGCGCTTAAAGAGCAAAAGGAACACGGACAATTATCTGCCGATACAATAAAAAGTTTGAGTGAAGCGGGTTACAGCCAGGCTCTTGCGGTCGATAAAGAGACAGGCGCGGTTACTCTTAATATGGAAGCCTATAACCGTCTTAACGAACAGAAAAAGTTAAAAATAAAACTTGATATTGAACAACAGAATACCGAACTTGAAACACAGCTTCAAAAAGAAGAGTCCGCTATCAGCAGTCTTAAAATGGAATATGAAGCGTT
Organism: uncultured Oscillospiraceae bacterium; assembly: GCA_910586535.1. GTDB lineage: Bacteria > Bacillota > Clostridia > Oscillospirales > Ruminococcaceae > RGIG8773. Next base: position 541 of record CAJUHS010000036.1, on the reverse strand, counting down.
GGCAAATGCAAATGCACAAGCCAATGCGGAACGTTTGAAGGCAATAGAAATTGAATTAGCGCAGCGCTCCCAAAATAAATCAAAGCTTCAAGGTTTAGTCGATAAAAATAATTCTGTCAGCATAAGCTTGGACGCTCCTACATTTGATACTTCAAGTACTAAAACCGACGCTTGGAAAGAAACCGCCGAAAAGAAATTCGCTGATTTGGAACATCTTTATGCTATGGATAAAATATCCTATTCAAGTTACCTTAATCAGCTTGACAAGCTTAATCAATATTATTACGGAAATAATGAAAAGTACCTTGACGAATTTAGAAAAAATGAAGAAAAGGTTTATCAAGGTCGTAAAAAATTAAATGAAGATTTAATTGCAGAGGAAGAAAAACAACAAAAAGCATATCACGATAAGCGTATTTCCGAACTTGAAACACAAATCACAGTTACTACCCAAAATAGTGTGGACGATCAGGGAAATAAACTTATCGATTCCGAAAAGTTTGATTATATCCGTGACATTTACGATGAAATTTTAGCAGAA
>CAJUHS010000035.1 GCA_910586535.1 uncultured Oscillospiraceae bacterium | reverse complement strand
GCACATTTCCTGCTCATACGATTTTTAAAGACCGCTCCTATCGGGGCGGTCTTTTGCTTATTGGCGGCTTACAAAAATCTTGACTTTATCAGCCGCATAAGGTATAATATTAATGTACTTTTTTGTAAAGGGGTAAATTCATATGCAGTATGAGATCAAAGGCACACCGTTTCCCGTCGTAATTTGCAGGCTTGAACCCAACGAGACAGTATGCTGTCAGCGGGGCGGAATGGCATGGATGTCTCCCAATATGCAGATGTCCACAAATGCAGGCGGCGGTATAGGCAAAATGTTTTCAAGGGCTATTTCGGGCGAATCTGTTTTCCAGAACAAGTACACGGCCGAGGGCGGAATAGGCGAGATCGCATTTTCCTCCTCCGTTCCGGGAAACATCCTCCCAATGGAGATATCTCCCTCAAGAACGATAGTCGCTCAGAAATCCGCTTACCTTGCTTCAAGTCCCTCAGTCGAGCTCAGCATTTTCTTTCAGAAAAAGTTAGGCGCGGGATTCTTCGGGGGCGAGGGATTTATCATGCAGAAGCTGAGCGGTCAGGGCATAGCTTTCCTTGAAATAGACGGAAGCGTTGTCGAATACGACCTTGGCTCAAACGAGTCCATTCTTGTGGACACCGGTTATCTTGCCGCAATGGACGCCACCTGTTCCATTGATATCGAGACCGTAAAAGGAATTGGGAACGCCCTGTTCGGAGGCGAGGGACTTTTCAATACCCGCGTCAGCGGACCGGGACACATATGGCTCCAGACAATGCCCGTAGCTTCTCTTGCGGGAGCTGTACGTCCCTACATAGCTACCGGAAACTGACCATAGATACAATACAAAAAACGGTACGGAGAGAACACAGTCTTTCCGTACCGTTTTATTTTAGCCTGTCACAGTCACATAAAATATTTATGCTTGCTTGTAAGCGCCGTAAGCATATCAAGACGTATCTTGTTCTGATATTCCGGCTTGACCATATAAATAATGTAGTATTCAAGCAGACAAATATCCTGAATGGTTCTGCCCTCTATCTTGAAATTATTGAATCCCATCGGCAGGTACTTTTCAAAAATATCCTGCGGGGAAATATATGTCACATAGTCCGTTATGGCGTAAGGACCGTTATTCATAAATTCACAGGCAAAACCCTTTGCCTCGTACGGCTTTTTGGAAAGCATATTCTTTTTATGCTCCCACTCCGCTATCTGCTCCAGACCGATTGAGCGGTAATGCTCGCCCCTGCGCTTGCATTTAGGAGTGCAGCAGGCGTTTACCAGCACCTCGCACCTTGCGCGGTCTTTTTCATCAATCTGTTCCAGCTGGTCAAAACGGTTATTGAAGTTGTAGTCCAGCACCACATATTTGTAGTCTTTTTTCAGTTCTTCCTTAACGCCGTCGATATTTTCGATCTGTTTGCAGGTAGACGAGGTTATCGGATAATCGGGGTAATTTTCTCTTATGTACTCTTCAAGAACCGGCGACATAACGATAGCCTCATTGAATCCGTTATTGCACATACGCATGACCTGATTGCAAAACGGGTCTCCGAGATGCTTCTTTTCAAGCATTGGATTCGTATGCGTAAATCTTAGAGGAATATTTTTACTGTTTATAGCTTCGGCAACGTGCTTCACAAAGTTCATGTCCGTCATGCCGCCGAGAAATCGTCCGCCGTTCCAGACGCTGCCGCCGAAGTTACCGAAAATCGACGCTATCCTAAGACCGTCGTGAAAATACTCGGGATATTTTGAAATGGAATTTATCAGAATCGTATTAAGATAAAGGTGATTTGTAAAGTCGGGAATATGAAAATTTATTTCCATAATAAACTGACAACCTCCGTTTTGATTGATATTTTAATTATTATATCATATACGGTCGGATTTTGCAAGGATAATTTTAAGGAGGTACGGCGCCGGCGCAAAGGTCAGCCGGACGAAGAGTCCGGCCGGCGGCGCGGCGGCTTTTTTACAGTCAGTTTAAAGCTGGTCATTGTCATGCGTATAATCTCGTCATCAGGAACGTCGGAATCGAGAAAAACGGTGTTCCAGTGCGTTTTGTTCATGTGGTACGCGGGGGTCACTCCCTCATATGCGCTTCTGAGAAAATCCGCTTCGTCCGGTTCGCATTTCAGGTTTACGATTGTTTTCCCGTTCAGTTCCATTACAACGGCAAACCATTTGCGTGTGCCGCGGTGACGAATAACGACGCTTTCCGCGTCGTTTTCAAATGGCGTGTCCGAAACTGCCGCGGCAATAGTACCGCAAAATTCCAGATACTCGTTTTTAGTCATATATATCCTCCGTTAAAGTACAGCCAAAAGCTAATAACCGTCTGTCACAGGCTCAAGGACAAGCGTCTGACCGAGAGGCTATTAACGGAGCGTTATCCTAATCTGCCGTCAGTCGTTTTCAAGGTATCTGTCAGGCTCGGCAGGAATATAAGGTTCTCTGACGTCAGTAAGCCCCATAAGGAAATCAACGCTTGTTTTATAAAAAGCCGCAAGCTTCGCCATAACAGGCAGCGACGGTTCAAGCTCGCCGGTTTCATATCTCGAATAGGTCTGCTGTTTACAGCCGAGATACTCGGCAATGTGCCTCTGGTACAGGTCGTTGTCCTCGCGCAAATCACGAATTCTAAGATTCATTTGAATCCTCCTAAAATCAAGAAAAATACAATTGCACATAATCTAATAATTATATTATGACATATATTTTGCTTTGTTGGTGAGTTTACACGATAGATGGATATTAAATTTTTGTAAACGACGCTCAGGGGCTTTTTACATTATTTTTTTGGAAGGATCAGCCATTAAAATGCCTTTTTATAACATTTATGGCAGATTTTACAGGGGGCATATTGGTTACGCACACAGCTTTAGGATTCGATTTTTTACCGATAACATATACGTCTCCGACAAGCTTTCCGCTGCGTATACGGGCGCGTTTTGCAAAAACCGCTGCCGCCGCTGATAAAACCAAAAGCGCCCCCGCAGTACACAGCCGCCCAAAAACAGCCGCACGTCCGGCGGCTTTTAAAACTTTTCCTGTCATATACAGTCCTTTCCTTACTTAGCGTCAACGTCGAGCTGAAAATAAAAATCGTCCATTACGAAGCCGTTACCGATGTCGGTCACGCCCTCGCCGATTTTTTTGAATCCCCGCTTTTCGTACACGGAAACCGCGCTGACGTTGTTCTTATTGACTGTCAGCCACACAGAATTGAATCCGTTTCCGCGGCAATATTTTTTCAGGAATCCAAACACCTCGGCGGCGTACCCTTTTCCGCGGTGTTCTTTTTTAATATACAGCTTTGACAGGAAAAGACGTCCGTCTTTATCGGGGCGCACCGCAATATAGCCGACCCGCTCCCTGCCTCTGAACAGAAGAAAGTACTTATAGCCTTCAGACCCGATCTGTTCTTTCATTGCTCTGACGGACTGGAACTTCTCCACCATATAGTCTATCTGCTCCGCGCTCAGTATCGACGGAAAAAACTCGTGCCATATCTCATCCGCAAGAGCCGCCGCAACTTCCGTCTGCGCATCGGTCATTACCTCGGTAAAATTCAGTTTGCACATTTTTCGCTCACTCCTCAGCTTTGTAAAAAATTCTTCGAAAAGCAGTTTGCATTCATGCTCCATAACGCCTGCCGTAACTTCGGTACGGCTTAGAAGCTTATCGCTTTTGAGATTCGTAAAGGAACCTGCCGCACCGTCGTCGCTCATGCCGAAAACCACGCGCTTAAGACAGCTGTTCATTATGGCCCCGCTGCACATAAGGCAAGGCTCAAGAGTAACGTACAAAGTACATTCCGTAAGCCTCCAGCCGCCGAGAGTTCTGCACGCTTCGTCTATTGCTATTATTTCCGCGTGAGCGAGAGCGTTTCTGTCCCGCTGGCGGCGGTTGCTTCCTCTGCCCGCTATAAAGCCGTCCTGCCGCACCACCACCGCTCCCACGGGAACTTCTCCGCGCAGCATGGCTTCCTCGGCAAGACCGACAGCAATGCCCATGTAGTATTCGTCGCTGTTCAAGCCGTATCACCGCCTAATGTATAAATTTAATGTTCAGCGCGGTAACAAGGAAAGACATCGCAAACCATATCACCACAGGTATACAGGTAGCCGCTTCAAGTATCTTTCTGCCGAAAGACATATAACCGGGTTTTATTCTCATGGAAAAGCTGTCGCTTTTGTTGCAGAGAAACCATACCGAAGCGATAAGTCCGATCATTATCGTTACAAACACAAACACGCGCATAAGAACAGCATTGTATGCGGGATCCGCGTAAAAGCTTATATAGCAAAGAGTGCATAAGTAAGCTCTGGTTATGATGCGCATTATAATTCCGGTTATTACCGAGCCTGTTCGGATAACGAAGTACCCGGCAACAAAAGAAGTCGCCGCCACAAAGGGAAAGCTGACTATATCGTAAGAAGATACTGCAATGATAAGGCTTGTTACAAAAATAGCCGTTCCGTCCCCGAACTGCCTTATCAGCTGAAGTATTACGCCGTGAGTGCATATCTCGCTTACTATGGGCACTGCCAAAACGCTTACTATGACAGTACAGACGATACCGTCCGAATCGGCGCTGACGGTATACGACGGCATTGCGTCTATTCTGAACACGCCGAGTATCCCGTTGTAAAAATACGCCAAAACAGAGCACACTCCCGCTGCGAACAGAGCCGCGAAGAACGCAAATCCGAACATCGGCTTATTTGTTATCTTAGTGGGAAGCATGACCGAGGCAGGTATTTCAAGATGTTTTATAAGCAAAGCGGCCGGCACCGCTCTTCCGAGTATCTGCTGCAAGATATCCATAAAGGTGATAAGAACCCTGCTTCCGTAGCGGTCTCCCGTAAAAAAGCTGTAGTAAATGTTCATTCCCATTTTTTCCATTATCGGAGGGAAAAAATATATGAAAAGGATATCAACTGTAACGCGGTAAAGGAGTACCAGTCCCAGTATATTGAGCACCCTTCGAAAGGTCTTTGCCTCACGGGCTTCGGGGTAATCGTTGATAAAGCCCACGCCGTCCTGATAGGTGAGTCTGTCAGGTTTTTCCACAAAATAGAATCCCACGGAATCCTGCTTCTGCTTCCGCCATTTTTTAAAGCTTTCGTTGTACTGCTTATCCTGATACCGCCAGTTAAGACGGTCTTCCCCGGTCTCCTGACTGCGAAGCTTTTTATCTTCTGCGGTTTTTACGTTTTTTTCGGCTTTCTTTTTCATTGTTGGACTCACCTCCGGGTAAATGTTTGCTTTTTAAAGTTTAGCATAAATTTATTTCTGTTTGGTTAATATTTTGCTACCTGCCTGTTTATTTTGGTGTTTTGCAGTAATTTACAAAACACTCATATTTTATTTACTGTTTGTATGTATAATTATATGTTCAAATGATTTACAATACATATGAACAATAATTCATATGATACTTGCAGAGGGGGATACCAAATGGAAGAAAACAAAACTATTGCCGGAGCTTTTAGCTGCGGCTGCGGCTGCGGGGAAAACACCGAACCTGCGGAACCTGCGGAACCTGCGGAACCTGCGGAACCTGCGGAACCTGCGGTGCAAGAACATAACGGTACCGAAGAATCGGAGGCGTCCAATCCGGACATTGTAAGGGCGGTAGCGGAAAAGCTTCCCGACGAGGAGCTTCTTTACGACGTCGCAGAGCTTTTCAAGGTTTTCGGAGATTCCACAAGAGTGCGCATCATCTGCGTTCTTTTTGAAAGCGAGATGTGCGTATGCGATATCGCGGAAGTGCTGAATATGACCCAGTCCGCCATATCCCACCAGCTGAGAGTGCTGAAGCAGGCGCGTCTGGTAAAGTACCGCCGCGAGGGAAAGACGGTGTTTTACTCTCTTGCGGACGGACATATACAGACCATTTTCAATCAGGCGTTCGAGCATATAATGGAATGAGCGGGTAACACCGCGCGGCGAAAATTATTTCCAATATACTATTATGATATTTATGTAAACAGCGTTTTTAAAAAGGAGTTTTTTTATGACGTTCTGGGATAAGACAGCATGGCTGTACGACATTGCCGAAAGCCTTAATCCCAAAGCATACAGGGGTATGCTTAAAGGCATAGCAGCGGTCGTCCCCGATGGGGCAAAGGTTCTTGACTGCGCCGCAGGAACGGGCGAGCTTTCAATAGCCGCCGCCGAAAAGGCGGAAACCGTTTTGTGTACGGATATGTCGCTGCCCATGCTTGAAATGGCAAGAAAAAAGTGCGCCGAAAAGGGGATCAGAAATATTTCCTTCGGCGAACGGGATATACTTCATCTCCCCGACGGGGACAATACATACAGCGTTTCAATGGCTGGCAACGTTCTGCATCTGCTTGAAGAGCCGGAAAAAGCCGTCCGCGAGCTGTGCCGCGTGACGAAAGACGGCGGCAGGATAATAGTACCCACGTTTATGGCGAAAAACAGCAATCCGCTGGTAAGGCTCTATACTCTTTTGGGGTACAGGGCGTTCTCATCATACACAGCGGAAAGCTACGAAAAAATGCTGAAAGGCTGCGGCTGCGGAAAGGTAAAAGTTACAAAAATAAACGGACTGATACCTGTGGCGTTCGGCGTAATAAAGGTGCAGAAATACAAACTTTAAACATCTTCTGAAAAGGGCGGATCATTATGGAAATGGTTTTATATATGAAAAATCTGGACTGTCCCAACTGTGCGGAAAAAATACGCGCGGAGACCGAAAGGATACCTTTTGTGAAAAAGGCGGACATGAACTTTATGGCGAAAAAGCTGTCTATTACCGCCGCTGACGAAAGCGGCGAGGCGGTGCTCAGAGAAGTGCGGAGGATAACCGCTTCAATGGAGCCGGACGTTGAAGTCACGCTTCTTGAGAACCCTGCGTCGATTCCGGCCGGAAACGATGACGACGACAGCTCCGATGTTAAGACCATGGCTGTGCGGATCGCGGTATCGGCGGCGGTTTTTATTGCGGGACTGATATTCCGCGACAGCAGCCGCGCGCTATGGATATTTCTTGCGGCGTACTTTATAATAGGTCTTGACGTGCTTATCACTGCGGGGAAAAATATTCTACGCGGCAGACCGTTTGACGAGTGCTTTCTCATGGCGGTTGCTTCTTTGGGAGCGTTCTTTATCGGAGAGTACCCCGAGGGCGTTGCGGTAATGATACTCTATCAGCTCGGCGAGACCCTGCAGGACTGCGCCGTAAGACGGTCGCGTAAAAGCGTTTCCTCCCTTATGGATATCCGTCCCGACGTCGCCTCCGTGAAGCGGGGGGACGCCGTTGAGCAGGTACCTCCCGAGACCGTCGGAACAGGCGAGATAATAGTTGTAAAGGCGGGCGAAAAAATTCCCCTTGACGGTATTATCGTTTCGGGAAGCACTACCGCGGATACCTCCGCTCTTACCGGAGAAAGCGTTCCCGCGCGGCTTGCCGAGGGAGACGAGGTAATGAGCGGCTGCGTTAACCTAAGCGGACTTATCGAGGTCAGGGTTACGAAGCCTTTCGGCGAATCCACGGTAACAAAAATTCTTGAACTGGTTGAAAACGCCTCCGCAAAAAAAGCCAGAACCGAGCAGTTCATCACCCGCTTTGCAAGGTGGTACACTCCCTGCGTAGTCATTGCCGCGCTGCTGCTTGCCATAGTTCCAACGATAGTCAGCGGCTACGATCAGCGGTACGTTTACGGCGCGCTGAGCTTTCTGGTAGTATCCTGTCCCTGCGCGCTGGTGATATCGGTACCCCTAAGCTTTTTCGGCGGTATCGGCGGCGCGTCCGCAAAGGGAATACTCATAAAAGGCGGCGTAACAATGGAGCAGCTTGCGGACTGCGGCACAGTCGTTTTTGACAAGACGGGCACCCTTACCGACGGTACATTTGACATTACCGAAATAATTCCCGTGAACCGTTCGGAAAAGGAGCTTTTGGGTCTTGCGGCAATTGCCGAGCAGGCTTCAAATCACCCTGCCGCATTGGCGGTAATGAGACGGTTTGATGGAGTTCCCGATACTGCGGAGATAACAGAGCTTGCAGGACGGGGCGTTAAGGCTGTGCGCGGAGGACAGACCGTTCTTGCGGGAAACAAAAAGCTTATGGAGGAAAACGGTATAGCTGACGTCCCACGGGTTGAATCTGCGGGTACGGTAATTTTCGTTGCGGAAAACAGTTCTTATGCGGGAGCGATAGTTATTTCCGACAAAATAAAAGAGGATGCGGCAAAGACAGTGTCCGAACTGAAAAAGGCGGGAATAAGAACGGTAATGCTGACAGGAGACAGACAGAGCGCCGCAGACGTTACAGCGAAAAAGCTCGGTCTTGACGAATGGCACGCGGAGCTGCTTCCCGACGGAAAGGTAAAAGCCGTCGAGGAGATCATTGAAAAGAATATCAGAAAAAAGAAGAAAAACAAAACAATTTTCATCGGCGACGGAATAAACGACGCGCCGGTACTCATGCGCGCTGACGCGGGGGTTGCAATGGGAGGCATAGGCTCCGACGCGGCAATAGAGGCTGCGGATGCAGTAATAATGACCGACGAGCCTTCCAAGCTTATCGAGGCTGTAAGGATATCAAAAAAGACAAAGGCTATCGCCGTGCAGAATATAGCGTTTTCCCTTGCGGTAAAGGCGGCGGTGCTTGTACTTTCGGCTCTGGGACTCGCCACAATGTGGTCTGCGGTGTTTGCCGACGTCGGAGTATGTCTTATTGCCGTGGCGAATGCGCTCCGCGCAAAAAATTAAAATTTTGTACAGCCGTAGCCGCAAATTGGTTGTACACATAAAAGAAAACGCCGTAAGCTGTTTGCTTACGGCATTTAATTTTCGTTTATACAGGGGAAAAAAGTTTCCGTAATGTTTTCGGGTATGCGCCAATTTAGGTTCACGTCTGTATTTGTATAGAAAAAAGATTTTTGGAAATTTGCAAAAAAATGTCCCTGCATTGCTGCAAGGACATTTTCGGCTGCGGGGATTCCCCGCTGGCGGAGAAGGAGGGATTCGAACCCTCGATGAGCTATTAACCCATACACGAGTTCCAGTCGTGCGCCATAAACCGGGCTAGGCGACTTCTCCGAATTTCAACTTTGTTATTATACCATTCTTTTTGAAGCTTGTCAATAGCTTTTTTAAAAAAATTTGATATTTTACGTGCCAAGCCTGTCCGTACCGTCGGCAAAGGCGGACGTACATCCTGCCTCCCGATAAAAAATCGGACGGATTTTTCGTCCGTCCGACTGTATTTTATTATAAATTATCCGACATTCTTTACCGCCCCTTTGATGGGGCATTGTAAATATGCAGTAAATTTATTTGCAGCAAGTTCACTTGCAGCAGCACTCGCCAACGGGAACAGTCCACTTGTGAGTGTCATCTATCTTGCCCCACTGGATACCTGTGAGAGTGTCGTAGAGCTTCTGCGATACCGCGCCGATCTTGCCGCCGTTTATGGTCATTACCTTGTCGCCGTATTTAAGCTCGCCCACGGGAGAAATTACCGCAGCCGTTCCAGTGCCGAAAGCTTCGTCGAACTTGCCCTCGTCGTATGCCTTTACAAGCTCATCTATTTCGATATCGCGCTCCGTTACCTTGTAGTTCATGGATCTCAGAAGCTCGATACAGGACATTCTCGTAATACCGCTGAGGATAGAGCCTCTGTCAAGGCTGGGAGTTATCACTTCGCCGTCAACAACAAAGAATACGTTCATCGCGCCTACCTCGTCGATGTACTTCTTGTGTACGCCGTCAAGCCACAGAACCTGAGCGTAACCCTGCTTTTCGGCTTCGTCCTGAGCCTTAAGGGATATAGCGTAGTTAGCCGCAGCCTTTGTGAAGCCTGTACCGCCCGATACTGCGCGGACATAGTTTTCCTCAACATATATCTTTACGGGAGCAAGTCCGTCCGCGTAATATGCGCCTACGGGAGACATGATTATAGCAAAAATAAGGTGCTTTGCAGGGTGTACTCCCAGCATGGGGTCTACCGCGAAAATGTAGGGGCGGATATAGAGGGACGTTCCGTCGGCGCGAGGCACCCAGTCCTCGTCGACTTTTACAAGGGTTTTTACAGCCTCAACCGCAAAAGCCTCGTCTATTTTAGGTATGCAGAGACGGTCGTTGGAAACGTTGATTCTCGCCATATTCTTTTCGGGACGGAACAGCTGTATCCTGCCCGAAGCCGTTCTGTAGGCTTTCATTCCCTCGAAGTCCGCCTGACCGTAGTGCAGGCACATAGAAGCGGGGTCCATGGGGATAGGTCCGTAAGGAACGATACGTGCGTCATGCCAGCCCTGTCCCTCGTCGTAATTCATCAAAAACATATGATCCGTAAATATTTTTCCGAAGCCGAGCTTGCTTTCGTCCGCCGGTTTTGCTTTCGGAGCTTCCGTTCTGGTAACTTTTATTTCCATCATTTGTAATTCTTCCTTTCCTTTTTGTAAAAGTTAACATTATTATACCACATTTCCCTGCATATTTCAATGTTAAAATCGCACTATTTTGACTGAATTTGCAGCTTTTAAAAGTAAAACCTGCATAATTGCAGCCGCAGATATGCGGACAAACACAAACGCGCTTGCCGCGGGGACTGTACTGAAAAGACGCTTGTCATTTCACGCCTATGCAGATACGCATATTTTCGCCGTCCCAATATATTCTTTTAACAAGCAGCCTGACTATCGAACGCTTTTCATACACGGAAAGCACGCCGGGCTCGGAAAAAATTTTTTTCATGTCGAACAGCTCTTCCGCAATTATTTCTGCGGTATCCGTTTGTCCGAAGCGGTCTGCTTCAGCTTCAAGCCCGCTTTTTTTACATTCAAGTTTTTTTATCTCGCTGTCGATCTCAGCTATGCGCGCGTTTACCTTTTGTACAAATGCGGGACTGAGGTCTCCGTGAGACAGGGCGCATATCAGGTTATCCGCCTCGTCGGAAAGCTTTTTTATTGCCGCTTCAATCGCCTCCGAAGGATTTTCATTTTCCGCGCTTCGGATATCCCGCACGAGCTTTTCAAGAAGTACCAATATGCGCGGACTTTCCTTTAGGTACCCCGAAATACTTCTGCAAACCAGCTCGTCGGTCTGCATACCCGTAAGGTTCGGACAGCTGCAAAGCTTTGTCCCTCCTTTGAGCTTGCTCCCGCAAATGTAGTCGTAGAGCCTGCCGTTTGAGCTTAGGACTGAACGGGGCTTTGCAAACATACGGCTGCCGCATTTTTCGCATACGATCAGTCCCGAAAGCAGGGAATAATCGTTGTGCATTTTTGCAGGCTTTTTTCCGGTGGGAATATTGTCCTCAATAATTTTCTGTACCGCCGACCACCTGCGGCCGGAGATCAGTCCGCTGTGTTTTCCTATGGCGACTATCCACTGTTCCGCGGGACGGCGCGGAGCGTTCTTTTTCTTATAGTCGCGCTTATTGTACGCCAGAAGTCCGAACCTGCCGGAGCAGTCTTTTTCATCGAAGCAAATATCGGAGTTTACGGAACTGAAGTACATAAACGCGTCCCTGTCCGCAGTGCAGTAGGCGGGGTTCTGCAATATCTCCTTAATGCCCGGCAGAGAGAAAAATTTACCGCTGCGGGAGCGTATATCCATGCTTATCAGATACTTGCTGACTCCCGAAACGCTTTGCAGCTCAATAAATTTGTCGAAGATCGTGTTTACCGTTTCCAGCTCTGCGGGAATCTCTTTAAGCCTGCAGGCGGTTCTTATCCTGCCGTCGATAATTATTTCACTGATCTTTTCGGAGCCGTACCCCAGCGGAGCAGTTCCGCCGAGCCAGCGGCCGGTCCTCGCAAGCATGAGCATATTGTCGCGGACGCGCTCCGCAATGGTTTCGCGTTCCAGCTGGGCAAATACCGAGGCTATGTACATCATGGCTTTTCCCATGGGTTTGGAGGTGTCGAACTCCTCTTTTATACAAACGAAAGATATGCCCCTTTCGTTAAGCTCCTCGATAAGAGCGGAAAAATCGCTGACATTGCGGCTTATGCGGTCAAGCCTGTAGCAGACAAGGTAATCCGGTCTGCACGTTCTCATGTCCGCAAGCATTTGACGGAAGCGCGGCCTGTCGGTGTTTTTGGCGGAAAAGCCCTCGTCCTCGTAAACGGCGATACCTGAGCCGGAAACGCTTTCGGGAAACTTTGAAATAATGTACTGTCTGCACATTTCGACCTGATTTTCAACGCTTTCGCCCTTGCCCGTGTAGACCGATTTCCTGCTGTATATAAAAAATTTTGCAGACGTCAGAAGCCCTCGCCTCCGTTTCGATAATTCGGAAGTTTTCGGTTAACTATATGCAGAGCGTACCGCAAACATTACGCGGACAGGTACGGAAACAAAAAAGACCGCCCTCGGCAGGAACGGCTTTTCTTGACAATCGTCAGAATATGTGATACTATAGCAAAAGAGTGTGCCGCGCGGCGGACGGTTGCTCCCCTTTCCGGTCATAAGAAAGGGGGACTGATAACTATGGATACATATGTTGCCTGGTCAGAAATGATCCAGTTCGTAATAATGTTGACAGCAGTTGTCACCCTTTGTTATCTTGTCTTTCACGACAAGCGACATAAGTAACAAAGGACAAAAATAACCGCCCAGCTTCCCCAAGTTGACGGTTATTTTTTAGCTGAAACTTTTCGGGAGCAGCCGATCGTTATTAACGCGGCGCACTCTCTTTATATACAGTATACACCATAACCCTGGTTTTGTCAATACCCAAGCCGGTAAAAGACCGCCCCGATAGGAGCGGCCTTTAATTCTGCGTTTCCGTCAGCGCCGGCGCCGGGATTGTTTCCGCTTGTAAGTTATTGCAGGTTTTCCAGCCAGAGCTTTACGCAGGCGTCAGACGGCATTCGCCAGTCGCCCCGCGGCGAAAGCGTAACGCTGCCCACCTTCGGACCGTCCGGCAGACAGGAACGCTTGAACTGCTGTGAGAAAAAACGTTTCAGGAAAACCGTCAGCCATTTTTTTATGGTATCCCTGTCAAACCGTCCCGAAAAGGACTGCTCTGCTATCCGCAGTATCTTTTGGGGAGGAAATCCGCACCGCACCATATAGTACAGAAAAAAGTCGTGCAGTTCGTAGGGACCTACAATGTCCTCGGTTTTCTGGGATATCTCGCCCTCTGCCGGCGGCAGGAGCTCGGGGGAAACAGGGGTGGCAAGAATGTCGCTCAGAACCTCCGAAAGCTGCTTGTCCTCAGTGTTTGCGCTCTCATAGGAAACCAGATGCCGCACCAGCGTTTTCGGTACGCCCGCGTTAACGCCGTACATAGACATATGGTCGCCGTTGTAGGTCGCCCACCCAAGCGCAAGCTCGGACAGGTCTCCAGTTCCTATCACAATACCGCCGGTCTTGTTGGCAATATCCATGATTACCTGCGTCCGCTCCCGCGCCTGACTGTTTTCAAAGGTAACGTCTGTAACGCTTTCGTCCTGTCCGATGTCGGTAAAATGCTGTCTTACCGAGGCGGTTATGTCTATTTCCTTCAGGGTGGCTCCGTACGCGTCCGCAAGACTGAGAGCATTGTTTTTTGTACGGTTTGTTGTGCCGAAGCACGGCATTGTGACGGTCAAAATTCCCTTGCGGTCAAGTCCCAGCATATCGAAAGCGTGTACCGCAACAATAAGTGCAAGGGTGCTGTCAAGTCCTCCCGAAAGACCTATAACTGCGTTTTTGCAGCCGATATGCCGAAGCCGTGCGGCGAGTCCGGCTGCCTGCATGATAAGTATTTCCTCGCAGCGGCTGTTAAGGTCGTTTTTATTAGTCGGCACAAACGGCATTGGCGGGAAGCTGCGTTTTAACTCGATATTTTTCGGTGTAATTGAAAATTTGCAGGAATCGTATCCGTTTCTTTTTGAGCCGGAAGAATTTCCCACCTCAAAGGTGTTCATTCTTCTGCGTTCGGAGACAATACGGTGCAGGTCTATCTCCCCAAAGGTCAGACCGGTGGTGAACTTCCTGCTTTCACCGATGATGGTTCCGTTTTCTGCAATAAAATTGTGACCGCTGAAGATAAGGTCTTGTGTGGACTCTCCCGTTCCCGCGTCGGCGTAGATGTAGCCGCAAACGCACCGTGCGGACTGACTTTTGACAAGCTGTTCGCGGTACTCGCTTTTTCCGATAACTTCGTCTGAGGCGGAAAGATTGCATATGACTGTTGCGCCTGCCGTTGCAAGACCTCCGGAGGGCGGCTCTGGTATCCAAAAGTCCTCGCAGATTTCCACGCCTATAACAAGCTCGGGTATCTTATCGCACTCAAAAAGCATATCGCCGAAGCAAGCGTACGGCTTGTACCGTTCGTCATCATCCTTGCCGCCCGCACATTTAACGGTGATATTCCCTCCCTGCCATTGAGCAAAATGCCTTGTCTCATAAAATTCCGAATAGGCGGGGATATTTTTTTTCGGAACAAAACCGATTATATTTCCCTTATTTATCGCGGCGGCGCAGTTGTAAAGCTTGCCGTCCGCCTCGAAAGGAAGTCCCACAAAAGCAAGCAGATCGCAGCCGGCGGTTTCTTCCGCAATTTTTACAAGAGCTTTTTTCGCTCCGTCCAGCAGCACCTTTTGCAGGAACAGGTCCCCGCAGGTGTAGCCGGTAATGCAAAGCTCAGGAAACACAACAAGAGACGCGTTCTCCGCAGCCGCCTGTTTTATCAGCTCGATTATCCTGTCAGCGTTGTAGCCGCAGTCCGCAACCTTTATATCTGGAGTCGCAGCGGCGGCTCTAATAAATCCGTCCTTCATAAAAACCGTCCTTTCGGAAAAATATATATTTATTATACCTTATTTTGCTGAAATAAGCAACGCCCGGAAAAAATTTTTTCAGGGCATTCTCTGCAGGCAAGCTTCCCGTTTCATAAAGCGTTTGGATTATTAGCTTTGCTTTGACCGGTTAATAAGGCGCAAAACCCTGCTTGGATTTTAGAACTTTTATTCGCTGAAATCCTGATGCGTCAGCCGTGTCAGCAAAATTAGTGTGCTGAGCATAAATTGGTTTTACTACGATTTGACAAAACATAGAGAATATGCTAAAATAATCTGATACAAAATGTAATAAAAACGCATGGGCAACCAATACCCCAAACTCTGAAAGGAATTTCCGAAATGAAAGAACTGATCATTTTCAAAGAAGGAGAGATCGCTCTTAAAGGTCTCAATAAACGCAGCTTCGAGGACGCTTTTATCCGCAGCCTGAAGCACCGTCTTGCTCCTCTGGGAAAGTTTAGCTATACAAAATCCCAGTCAACTATATGCGCCGAGCCTTTAGCGGACGATATTGATCTGGACGAAGCTGTCAGCCGCGGCTCAAAGGTATTCGGAGCGGCTGCTCTCTGCCGCGCTTTGGTAGTTGAAAAGGATTTCGAGGTGATCTGCCGCGAGACGATAAACCATATCCGCGAGACTGCCGAGCTGTCCCGCACCTTCAAAGTGGAGGCTAAGAGATCGGATAAAAAGTTCCCGCTGAAGTCCCCCGAAATATGCATGGAGCTTGGAGGTCGTATTCTCGGCGCGTACCCTCATCTTTCCGTGGACGTGAAAAATCCCCAGATGACCGTTACCGTTGAGATACGTGACAACGGAGCCTATATCCATTCGGGAAACATCAAGGGCGCGGGAGGTATCCCCGTGGGCACGTCGGGTTCCGCAATGCTGCTCTTGTCGGGAGGCATTGACAGTCCCGTTGCCGCCTATATGATGGCAAAGCGGGGCGTAAGACTGTCGGCGATCCACTATGTGTCCCCTCCCTACACGTCGGAACGGGCGCGCATTAAGGTGGAAAGGCTCTGCGAAAAGCTTGCGCCCTGGTGCGGCGACATAGCGTTTTACTGCGTACCCTTTACCGAGATACAGGAGGCCTTGCGGGATAACTGTCCCGAAGAGCTGTTTACTATTATAATGCGCCGTCTGATGATGGAGATAGCCCAGCGTATCGCCGAGGAAAAGGGCATTCAGGCACTTGTTACCGGCGAAAGCGTGGGACAGGTGGCAAGCCAGACCATGGGAGCTATCGTCTGCACCGACGCGGCTTGCCGTATGCCTGTGCTCCGTCCCGTTATCGGCATGGACAAGACCGAAATAGTGGAAATAGCGCGGAAGATAGACACTTTTGACATCTCCATAGAGCCTTATGAGGACTGCTGCACCGTGTTCACGCCCAAGCACCCCAAGACACGCCCCGTTCCCGCGGAGGTGGAAAAGGCTCAGGCTTCCTACGATTTTGAGCCGCTTATTGCAAAGGCCGTGACGGATACGGAGTTAAAGGTTATCAAGCTTTAGCCGCCGCGCCTGTCGGAGGGAAACGCTGGAGTGTGGGTCATTGCGTACTCCATAAGCTTGTCAAGGTCGTAGGAATGACCGTCATTAATTATTTTTTTATCCGCGGAGCGGCTTTTTCCGCCCGCGGCGGAATTTCCGCTTTTGGCGGAACGCCTCCCTTTCGGAGGCTCTTTTTCTATATCTGTATCTATATCTTTTTCTTTATCTTTATCATACGCTTTTGTTTCATCTGTTTCATTTGATTTATCTGCACGCTTTGTTTTTTTGTGGGAATGTGCTGCGCAGACATCCTCCCATTTTTTGCCGTCTCTTTCCAGACAGTTTTTCATTACCGCGAAAAGCATTGCAGCAGAGCCGCTGAAATCTGCTTCCTCGCCTCTTCCGGCAAAGGCGAACAAGGCTCTGAATATGCGTCCCGCTTCCTCGTCCGTGAGCATTTTCAGGTATTCCTCCCACTCCTTATAGACCATAAAGGTTTTGTTGTCGGTGTGATAATTTTTTTGCATTTGAAAGTACCTCCCCAAAAAGTTTTCTAAAAATGTCTTTCTATAGTAAGACCCAAAAACGCAAAAAGTTGCACGCGGATATGCAACTTTAAATGTAAATGTTCTGTTAATTTTTTGTCCTCTACGTTTTTTTTATGTACTACTGTAAATTTTGATTAGCGCACTAATGACGTTGTTTCGTCAGGACATTTGCTGGTCAAGCTGAGCACAGCTTGCGGGGGTCAAGGGGGCAGAGCCCCTTGTCGC
>CAJUHS010000034.1 GCA_910586535.1 uncultured Oscillospiraceae bacterium | reverse complement strand
AGGTCGTTCCACCTTGATATGTTGTGAAAGCTGTCTCTCCGTTTAAACGTACCGATGATAAAATTGTCGTACTTTGCGGTTTGATAAGCGGAGCTTTATCAACACATCGACTTCCTCCAAATGACTGTCCGTAAATCCTTGTCATATCAATATTTACACTGCTTTCGTCAAGAAAAACAAGCTTGTTTTTGTCAAGTGTTATCTTATTTTTATGGCGTACTATAATCTTGACAGTTATTTGTTCTATACTAAAAGAAATGGTATTATTTTACAAATGTCATGTGATAACGTACAGAGCATGGTTAAAAAATATGGTGTTAAAGCAAAAAACTATGCCGTCCATACCGCATATACACCCTCATTTGTTTCGACACACTCGAGCAATGCATCTCTATATGGCAGGTATGCCTTTGGAGTTAGTGTCCAAATGGCTTGGTCATTAACAGATAGAAGCATCTCTTGTTTATACAAGAGCTACAACTGAAATGAAACGCAAGGCTATTGAAAAAGTTTCCAACAAAGAAACTTCTGCCTTTAAAAATGATGAAACTTTCAAATATTCCGATGATGATATTATTAAGAAACTTTATGGTTTGATTTAATTTTTAAATGCCGATATTTTTTCAGAATTTCAATATTTATTTTGATTTTGTTAAGTTATCAGCTTTTCTTTTTTATCGGTTTTATTATTATCTATTTCCCTCGGATAATTTTCTGGGTAAATATTTTTTCCGGAATAGATTTGCAGAACGGTTCTCCGTTTTTAAAACAAAACTCGTATTCTTTTAGACCCGAAAATATACCCGTTCCCATGGCTTTCCCGAGAGCCTCTTTTAGCGTCCATATACGAAAAAAACTTTCGCTGGGAGAACGGCTTTGCAGAATGAAATCAATTTCTGACGCGGAAAATATTTTTTTTGCCGCATTTCCGCTGTACGGACGTATCAGTTCGCAGTCTGCACCGATTTCCGAATCTGATATGCCGCATACGGCAAGTCCGCGGCAGTGGCTCAGATTAAAGAAAATGCCGGGACGATCCGCCAGATAAGGCTTGCCGCGGCTGCCGGTCTTTATTGAATAGTTTTCAACGCCGTATATTTTTTTCAGAGCCGCGTCAAGAAGCATATGCGCTGCTTCGTGCTGATATATGTGCTCCGGAACAGATATATTTTTATCAAGCATTTTATAAAAAATCATAAAAACTCCGAAAAAATCCGCATAGAGTTTTATAAATTCCATGCGGATTTCCTATTAATTATTAAAGAACAGCGTTGATAAAGAGAATTGTTTTTTTCAGGTTGCAGTTTCCGAAGGTAACGCTGCCGTCGGCAAGAGCGTCATAAATGTTCTTTTTGCCGTTCAGAACGTTCATAAATTCAGCGGCGTCCGATTCGATATAAACGTCGTAATCGTTGTACTTATAAGGCTCAACTGTAACTTTTCCGTCTGAAACAACAATATAGAAAACACCTGCGGCGGAGTCAGAGCCTTTAAGCTCAACATTTACAGCTATAGGGTATTTGATCCTGGAAATATCCGCTTCCGAAGCTTTTTTTCTTGCAGCCTCAACAACTGCGGTATAAGTCAAAGATTTTTTTCTGCCTCTTTTTGCCGGAGCCTTTTCTTCGGCCTTTTTGGAAGTTCGCTTGCTTGTTGTTTTAGTCTGGGCTATGGTCTCGGATTTAGCGGCGGCAGGTTTTCTTCCGCGTTTTTTTTCGGTCTTTGGAGCGTCGTCTTCTTTAGCTGCTGAAGCTTTTTCTTTTGCCGGCGAAGCGGGAGCGGCTGCAGCAGGCTTGTTCGTTTTTGCAGTTTTGGTTTTTCCGGATTTGGCTGCAGGAGCTTTTTCAGCTTTAACATCGGTTTTTTCAGTTTTGGCAGCAGGTTTTCTTCCGCGCTTTTTTTCGGTTTTTATAGGTGTTTCGCTTTTTACTGCGGGAATATTTTCAACTTTAGCTGCGGGTTCGGCTGCGGCAGTTTCAGCTTTGATCTCAGGTTGTTTTTCAACAGCACCGATTTTCTCGTCCTGAACATTTTTCTTGCTATTAGCCATGTTATTATCCTCCTTTTATAAAGTTTATAAACTTAAAAACAGCAAATAAACTATACTTTAAAAATATTATAACCAATTTAAAATCAAATGTCAATAAATAATTACGATTTTTTCTAATTTCTTACTGATTTATTTAATTATAAAATTATTATTTTTTTATAGCGATCTATAAAAATAATCTTTTTTGTGGACGTGGTATCCCGCCTGCATGATAAATAGTATGTTTTGTAAATGCGGTACGGAAGCCGACGCTTTGGGACAGGTAACATAATTTACAAATATAATGTTGATTTTATTATATATATATGATATACTTAAAACAATAAAATATAAAAGCTATTTTTTAAACATATGCAAATAAATTTTGTTTATTTGCAAAAATATTATTTTATGCAAAAATAAAAGCAAAAAATATTGTGGGACAGGAGCGGTTCTTATGACTTATGCAGAAAATACAAGAGATTATTTTGAAATGTTTTACGGTAAAAATACGAATCTTTTTATATACGATCCCGAATTTGCTGAAATTTTTGCGGATTTTGCTTTTGGAGAGGTTGTAAATCATGACGATCTTGACGACAAAACCCGTTTTATGGCAATACTTGCATCGCTTCTCGGATGTCAGGGGACAGATGTTTTTCGTGCTGTGCTTCCCGCTGCTCTTGATTTTGGAGTAACTCCCGCTGAAATAAAGGAGATGATTTATCAAGCAGCTGCATATCTGGGAATGGGGCGGATATTTTCATTCCTGAATATCACAAACGAGGTCTTTGAAAAAAGAGGAATACCGCTCCCGCTGCCGCCCTTGTCGGCAGTAACAAGGCAAAATCGCCGTGAAGCGGGTACCCGCGCTCAGGTCGATATTTTCGGGGAGGGCATGGAGGACTTTTGGAGATCAGGTCCAGAGGAGAGCCGTCACATAAATTACTGGCTTGCGGAAAACTGCTTCGGCGATTATTACACAAGAGGCGGTCTTGATCTGCGGCAGAGGGAAATGATCACATTCTGCTTTCTTGCGGCTCAGGGCGGCTGTGAGCCTCAGCTTATAAGCCATGCGGCGGGAAATATCAGAATAGGAAACGACAAAGCGTTCCTGATAAAAATTATTTCTCAATGTCTTCCGTACATAGGATACCCGAGAAGTCTTAACGCTCTTCGGTGTGTAAACGAGGCGGCAAAGTAACAAAATGAATATCCGATACGGACAAAACGTTATTTAGCCTCAGCTTTTTATAAATCTCAAACTTAGTAAAGTTAAAAAATTGAAAGGAAAGGCATTATGAGCGGTAATAAAATTGAAAATCCCAGCGTATTTAAAACAGGGGATAAGCTTCCCGAAATGTTCAGCAAATATTTTATCGGTCAGGCGTACCTTAACCAGCTTACTGACAGGGGAGGGCCGATCGCAAACGTTACATTTGAACCGGGCTGCCGGAATAACTGGCACATTCACCGCAAAGGCGGACAAATACTGCTCGTAACAGGAGGCAGAGGGTGGTATCAGGAATGGGGAAAGCCCGCGCGCGAGCTTCACGCAGGCGATGTTGTAAATATTCCTCCAGAGGTAAAGCATTGGCACGGTGCGGCGTCGGACAGCTGGTTTTCTCACCTGGCGGTGGAGATTCAGACCGAAGGCGCTTGCAACGAGTGGCTGGAAGAGGTTTCCGATGAGGAATACGGAAAACTGTGATTTTATAAACGCTTTATGCTTTGTGATTTAGATTCTAAAAGATAAAGGAGGGCAATGTCCGGTGGATACAAAAAGAAAAGATCATCTTATGAAACTGATTCTTGCGGCAATGTTTTTGGCGATAGGTCTGCTGCTTCCTTTTCTTACGGGACAGATCAGGCAGATCGGAAATATGCTTCTCCCCATGCACATTCCCGTGATATTATGCGGACTTATCTGCGGGTGGCAGTACGGTCTTGGAGTAGGCTTTGTTCTTCCTTTGCTTCGCTGCGTGATGTTCGGAATGCCGGTGCTTTTCCCGACTGCTGTTTCCATGTCGTTTGAGCTTGCGGCTTACGGATTTACGGTCGGATTTCTGTATTTTCGTTCACGCTGGAAATGTGTAATTGCGCTGTACAGATGCATGATCATTGCTATGCTGACAGGACGGGTCGTTTGGGGAGCAGCGCAGGTTCTGCTGCTCGGTCTCGGAGGAAACGGCTTTACGCTTGAAATGTTTATTGCGGGAGCTTTTATTAACGCTGTTCCGGGAATAATTTTGCAGCTTATTCTGATACCTGCGGTCATGATAGCTTTAAACCGAACGGGACTTGTTCGCTTTTCGGATAACCGTGTTTCTACCGAAAGCGCGGAGAACTGATAATGAAAGATATGAAAAATATTGTCTCAGCGATTCTGCTGGAGATCGGAAATCTAAATATGCCTTTGCTTATAGCTGTTGACGGAAGATGTGCTTCGGGAAAGACAACTCTTGCCGCAGCGCTGAAAAAAGAGACGGACTGTTCGGTTATACACGCCGACCATTTCTTTCTTCGTCCCGAGCAGAGGACGGAGGGGCGTCTGAACGAAGCTGGCGGAAACATTGATTATGAAAGGCTCAGGGCGGAGGTAATGCTGCCGCTTTCACAGGGAAAAGTTTTTTCCTACAGAAAATTTGACTGCGGAAAAATGGAGCTTTCCGATGAGATCAAGATAGAGCCGAATAAGATAGCCGTGATTGAAGGATCGTACAGTTGTCACCCTGAACTTTGGGATTTTTACGGTCTGCGGATATTCCTTACAGCCGAACCCGAGGAGCAGTTTTGCAGGATATTGAACCGAGGCGGACGCGAGGCGGCGGAACTGTTCCGCCGCCGTTGGATACCCATGGAGGAAAAATATTTTTCACACTTTAAAATACGGGAGCGGTGCGATCTTGTATTTCAGACGTAAAATGACATTACAGTTTTTTCGGCGTATGAGCAAATTATTACATTTAAAATAAATCGAACGGTTATTTCAAAAAGTTCTCAATTTACGGGTATTTTCTAAGAATAGCAGTTTGAATTTACAGCATAGTTACTACTTGCTGATTGAGCCTTGATATGATTTAAAGCGTTTGCGGATAAAACAAATAGACAAAACACATCAGTATACATCGGTATCGATCTGTCATGGGTTAACAAAATTTATACAGCACTGCACAGTCAGCGTTCCTTACTTCCAACATGGGCGAACAGGAACGCTGCTGTTTTTCTGCTTTCTGTTACGCTATAAAAAGATATGAAAATATAAATATTTTTCTGTTAAATTACCATAGGGTAAAAATAAGTGACCGATTTATTTTAGCGTTCCAACTGTCATTTCATAATATATTTATGCCAAGAACGTATTTCTAAATTAAGTTTGCAGTCTTGTATTAAATTAAATGGTTCTGTTTTGCTTCGGCGGAAGATACGTATTGGCTGTTAAAATTCTTATTTTGCGGTTTGATTTCAGCGGCATTATCTGAAAATAATTTCTGCGGCAGACCTATATGGTAATGTTGCAAATGCTGCACAAAAAAATACGTGCCGCAGCATTGACATATGTGTATTTTTATGGTATAATAACATGAAATGTTTTGTTCGCTTGAATCAAAGAATACTGACGTAAATTCCGTTTTGTGGGGGAAATAATTATGTATCATTGCCATGTTCATTTTTATTTGTTCGGTAAAGAAAACCGTCTCTTTGAATTGATTAAAGGAATGCCTACGTTTGAAAACTTTACCCATGAGTTCTGTGAGGGCAGCGATCTGGAAAAGCGGTTTGCCGAAAAGGCTGACGTTATATTTGCGTACTTGGGAAATAATGTCGCGGAGGAATTGCCGCGTCTTATGTCCCGTATGGTTTCGGAAATGAAAGACGGTGCGGAGCTTATTCTTCTTGCGGATAAGGAGCAGGTGTCCGCGCTTTACGGAGTTATGGAAAACGTTAAGGATATATGGATACTCCCGATGTCCGATGAAGAGCTGAAGTTCCGTTTTTTAAGGTGGCAGCAGCGCTGCAAGGCGGACAAGGACGCCAAGCAGACGTCACATTTCTTTGAATCCACCATAAACAGCATACCCAATCTTATTTGGTATAAGGACAAAAACGGCATACATGAAAAGGTGAACGACAGCTTCTGTAAAACGGTCAATAAAACCAAGGCTCAGGTAGAGGGCAGGGGACACGCTTATATTTGGGACGTTGAACAGGACGATCCCGCCTGCATTGAATCCGAGCGCGAAGTAATGGATACGCGGAAAACCTGCGTGTCAGAAGAGACGGTTCAGACCGGTGGCGGCACAAGGCTGCTTACTACATATAAGTCCCCGCTTTACGATTTTGACGGAAGCGTAATGGGTACTGTCGGAGTGGCGATAGATATCACGAGAGAACGGGCTTTTGAGAAGGAAATAGTCCGTAAAAACCGCTCACTTGAAAAAATATTCACTACGATCGACTGCGGGGTTTTATGCCATTCGCTGGACGGTTCGCATATACTCAGCATAAACAGCGCCGCACTCAAAATACTCGGGTATGAATCAGCTGAGGCTCTTGAGAAAGACGGCTTTGACATGGTCGCGTGTTCGGTTATGGACGTTGACAGAGATATGCTTACCGAGCGTATCAAGACGTTAAAGAATCCCGGCGATAACATAAGCGTGGAGTACCGCATAAAGCATAAGGACGGAAAAGTACTGCACATTATGGGCAACATAAAGCTTCTGGAGGAAAACGGCGAGATGTTTTATCAGCGTTTTCTTTTGGACTGTACTGCTCAGAAAATTCAGGAAAGAGAAAATGAAAAGCGTCAGACAGAGCTTATCCACGCGCTCAGTATCGACTACAATCTCGTGTGCTTTTACGATCTGGAGACAGGCTTTGGAAATGCTCTCAGAATTACCGACTGCGACAAAAACGTGCTTGAATCTGTTTTCGGAAGCAAGGAAAAGCTTTTGCTGGAACGCGATATGGCGGAATACATAAACACTTGTGTGCTTAAAGATGACAGAGAGATAATGACAAAGGTGTGCGCAAGGGATTGGCTGAAAAAAGAGCTTACTGAAAATAAAAATTTCCATGTGAACTACAGAACAGCCTGCGGAAGCGACGATAATATAAGATATTTTCAGATGAAAGCGGTTCGGGCGGGAACATGGGAAAAAGTTCGCGGAGTTGTTATAGGATTCAGATGTGTGGACGAAGAAATACGCAGCGAAATAGAAAAGAAAAATCTGCTTGAAAGCGCGCTTATGCAGGCAAACAGAGCAAATAAGGCAAAAAGTGTATTTCTTTCCAATATGTCCCACGACATTCGTACTCCTATGAACGCTATCGTAGGCTTTACTTCGCTGGCAATAAACCATATTGACCATAGGGATCAGGTCGAGGAGTATCTGAAAAAGATCATGTCTTCTGGAAATCATCTGCTCAGCCTTATCAACGACGTGCTGGACATGAGCCGCATTGAAAGCGGAAAAATCCATATTGAAGAAAAGCCGTGTAGTCTTCCCGAAATACTTCACGGACTCCATAATATAATTCAGGGTGATATTCATGCAAAGCAGCTTGAGTTCCTTGTGGATACTGTGGACGTTATGGATGAGGAGATATTCTGCGATAAGCTGCGCCTGAATCAGGTTCTGCTGAATCTTCTGAGCAATGCGGTCAAGTATACTGGGTCTGGCGGAACGATAACTATGAGGATCGCCGAAATACCGGGTGCGCCGGACGGATATGCAAATTATGAGTTCCGTATAAAGGACAACGGAATAGGCATGAGCGATGAGTTCGTATCACATATTTTCGAGCCGTTTGAAAGGGAGCGCAATTCCACTATAAGCGGTATTCAGGGAACTGGTCTCGGAATGGCTATCACCAAAAATATCGTTGATCTGATGAACGGCAGCATTGAAGTACAAAGCAAGCAGAATGTCGGTACGGAATGTACGGTGTCGTTTATGTTCAAACTTAATTCCGAAGCGAAAAAACCTGCGGTTCTTCCCGAATTTAAGAATTTACGCGCTCTTGTTGTTGACGACGATTTTAATACCTGCGACAGCGTTTCCTATATGCTCCAGCAGATAGGCATGAGAGCGGAGTGGACTTTGTCTGGAAAAGAAGCTGTGCTTCGTACCCGTCAGGCTCTTATGCGCAACGACAATTACAATGTTTATATAGTAGACTGGCTGCTTCCCGATGTAAACGGAATAGAGGTAGTAAGAAGAATACGCAAGGAAACCGGAGACAATGCTCCTGTTATCGTGCTTACGGCATACGATTGGTCCGATATTGAGGACGAGGCGAGAGAGGCTGGCGTTACGGCTTTTTGCAGCAAGCCATTGTTTATGTCCGAATTGAGAAGCTGTCTCAGTTCTATCGTGAATCAGGACAGCAAAACGGTTGTTAACAAGAAACAGGAAACGATCCGCCATAATGAGCGTATCTTGCTTGCCGAGGATAACGAGCTTAATCAGGAGATTGCTGTCGAGATATTAAGCGAGGAAGGCTTCAGTGTTGAGGTGGCGGATAACGGTCAGATAGCAGTAGATATGCTGAAGAACTCGGAACCCGGGTATTATCAGCTTGTGCTTATGGACGTGCAGATGCCTGTATTGGACGGGTACGGCGCTGCAAGAGCCATAAGAAAGCTTGAAAATAAGGAGCTGGCTTCCATACCTATACTCGCTATGACTGCGAACGCCTTTGAGGAAGATAAGCAGGAGGCTCTGAAAAGCGGAATGAACGATCATATTGCAAAGCCTATTGACGTTAAAAACCTTATTAATACCCTTGATAACATATTAAAGTGAAGTCATATCGGAAGAAAGTTCATGTAGTAAAACGGAAACAGGCGGGAATCAAATATTCCCGCCTGTTTCCGTTTCCATACAGCAATTTCACTTGGAAAATGAAAACAAGTCTTTTGCTAAAATCCATATATGAAAGATTTAGGATCAGCTTGTTTACATTTTCTGAGCAGAATGCTTTAAGGAATAAAAAAGAGGTTATGAAGAATTTAAGAATTAAAGATATTTCACAAGTTCGTCGATAACGGGTTCTATCCATTTATCGGAAAGTCCGAAATCCTTTTGTTTGTAGTTCCACGCGGAATGGGAAATATCAAGACGCTCAAAAACAGCGTTTATGGCTTTGTACCATTTGAGAGCGTCCTGCGGTGAAACTCGGTCAATCACTCCGTATTCACCGCAGTAGAGAGCGGCGCCGTATTTTTCCGCTGTTTTCAGAGCAGCGGAAAATCTTTCCTCAAAGTATTCAGGATTGATTTCCTTTTCATCAAAGCTTTTCGGGGCGGAAACGTCTATGCCGTCCACCCAGTCCGCACCTTGATGCGTGAAAATCAGCGGGTCGTAACAGTGAAAAGAAAGAATCACATTATCATCATAAGGCTTTACAAGGTCGGGCAAAGCGTCCGGACTATTGTTCCAGTAGCTGCCGACAATTATTGTAGCATCGGGGGCAATGGCGCGTATTTTTTCAATGCAGCCGTATATTGCCTCGTTCCATACCGTTATGTAGCTTTTGTCAGTTACTTCGTTCAGAAGTTCAAAAGCCACTCTGTCGCTGTACTTGCTGTAACGTTCCGCAAGCTTTTCCCAAAGATGGTAAAATCTTTCGCGCAAAGCGTTGTTTTCAAAAAATCCGCTTTCATTTTCGCCCTTGTCAAATGAGAAGCCGGCGGTTTTATGCAGATCAAGTACAAGATTCAGCCCGAACTCACCGCACCATTTTATTGCGTTGTCAATATATTCATATCCCTTTTCAATGGTATTTCCCTCTGCGTCCTCCACAAGATTGTAGTCGATAGGCAGACGGACGTGGTCGAGTCCCCAGGAGGCTATCTTTTCAATGTCCTCCCTGGCGATAAAGCTGTCGTAATGTTCTGTTGTATGGCAGCACTGGGAAAGCCAGCCGCCAAGGTTTACGCCTTTTTTATAGCCGTTAAATTTTTTCATATTGTATCATTCCTTTCGCAGATATTATACAGAACTGGCTGTATACGATTACTATAGACCCTGCGCCGATAAAAATATACAATTTTTGTTTGATTATTATAATATTTGTTGCCTAAAGAAAATAACTTTGGCAGGGCTCCGTCCTAAAGGCGGAACCCTGCCGCGTTAAATGACGTATGGATATCCGTTACCGTGAATTAAGGCTGGTTAGTAAATCAGGAAAAATTCGCCTTAATCTTTTCGTTCAGCTCGTCAACAGTTACCTGTGTAAGACCGTTGATTTCTTCTCTTGTTGTAGCCCAGTCTGTTCCGTTGAAAGAAGCCTGCTTTATTCTGTCGTCAACAATATCTGCAACATCCTTGGGCAGACCCATATGGAAGCTTACAACAGGATTTTCGTCTGTAAGCTCTCTTACAGTACGCCACATTTCAAACATCTCGTCTGTCCAGCCGTAGTCCTTTCTCCACTGGTCAAAAGTAATCTGCTGAGCGCTTTCGTCCTTTTCAGCAATGAGCTTGCACTTCATGAACGCGCCTGCGCCTTCGGGGTTCTGTGCGTCTTTGCAGAGAGTGTAAGCGTCCATATTAGCGGGGAGGTAGTATTTGTCAGCATCGGGATCCTTGGGCATAGGTACGAATCTTATCTCTTCGGGAGTGCCGAGACCGGTAAGGTTTGTTTCCCACAAAGCCCATGTAGCGATTGGGTAGAACAATGTTTTGCCCTCCGGAACACGCTGAGGCTGTTCAGTCCAGTCAAATTCTGCTTTCGGGAGAGGCAGATCGTCCTTTTTGAGGTTGTACATAAAGTTTTCAGCACGTTCCATTTCGGGACTTGCAATATTGTTTACAACAAGACCGTTTTCAACAGTGATCGGAGCAACGCCTGTTGTGAGAACAAACTGTGTTTCAAAATACCAGCTGTCGTATGCGAACTTGTCGTTTTCGCGGTCGCAGTACTCAACGCACATACTGCGGAACGTATCCCATGTCCAGTTGCCTTCAGCGAGAAGCTCTCTCGGATCGTCAAGGCTGTTTTCGTCGATGGTTTTCTGATTGTAGATCATAAGGCACTTGGATTCGCTCGAGGTAGCGCAAACATAGTGTTTTCCGCCCAGCATATGCATATCGGAAAGCTTTTTGCCGCCCTCGTTCCAGAGTTCAGTGTCATTGAAGTCGATATATTCGTCCCAAGGCAGGAACATACCCTCTACGACCTTTGAAGGGAATGTGTCAAATTCCTGTGCGGGGAACATATCGGGAGCGTCTCCGCCGACTACGAGAGTGGAAAGGTCGGTGAAGCGGTTTTCCCAAGTGGTGTTAATCCATTCGATGCTTCCGCCGTATTTTGTCTCAAAAAGCTCAAGGGAGAAGTCCTTAGGCTTGCCCTTGGCAGGGTTGATATCGTATGTAGCAAGCCATCTTACCTTTCCGTTTTCAAGCTTCTCGTCATCGCCGACGTCAACTGCCGCAACAGATTCCTTTTCTTCATCGCTCAGCTCCTTGGGAGCAGTAGTCTCAACTGTGGCTGCAAGGGTAGCTTCGGGGGTCTGCTCGCCGCTGTCGGAGCAGGCTGACAATGTTCCCACGATAGAAAGCGCGGAAATAAATGCCAGTGTTCTTTTTAAATTCTTCATATAAATCTCTCCTTTTCAAACCGGGTTAAAATTATCACATTTTAACCGTTTGCTTGTAGCTTTACTATAACATATCCGCACATCTAATAATACTATTTTTTTGCTTTTTTTATCAAGATTTTGTTGCATTTTTTCTTCGGTTGGTGTATAATAGAGTCAGAGGCAAGGAGGTGTTTTTCTTATGGCTCAATCGGAAAAGGAATTGACCTACAGAGCCTTTATGAATAGGGAATACTCTTTTAAGCATTCTCCGTTTGAAAAGGAATTTGAGTTTTACGACTGCGTTAAAAGCGGAAATATCGAAAGGGTGGAGCAGCTTATGACCCCGCTCGGCTCAGGGGGAGTTGGTATGCTTTCCGAGGATCCCCTTCGGAATCTTAAGTATCATTTTACCATAACCGTAGCACTTATAACACGTTTCTGTGTAGAGGGCGGAATGGAAATGGAACCGGCATATACTCTCAGCGATCTGTACATACTGAAAGCGGATAAGTGCTCTATAGCGGCGGAGATACATGCATTGCACAAAGAAGCTGTACTCGATTTCACAAGTCAGATGAACAAGGTTGCACGAAGCAGTATTTATTCTAAGCCGATCATAATGACGATGGACTATATTTACGATCATCTCCATTCTAAGATATCCGAGGAAGAGATCGCCGAATACGTTTCTCTGAGCCCGTCATATCTGTCGAGACTTTTCCGCAGCGAGGTAGGTGTCACTGTCAGCACATATATTGCTGTAAAAAGAGTCGAGACTGCTCAGAATATGCTGAAATATTCCGACTATGCTCCCGTAGATATAGGGAATTATCTTGCTTTTAATTCCCACAGTCATTTTATCAGCATTTTTAAAAAGTATACCGGAATGACCCCCAACGAGTTCCGAAAAAAATACTACCGCTCCACCTGGAGCATGGACAGAACAAAAAAGTCAAAATAGTTAAAGTTACGTCAAAATTATGATATACACCGAAGAGCCGGAGCGGTATAATGATTTCAGCAATAATTTTAACGGAGGCTGCTATAATGAAAAAAACATTTAAATCAAGATTTTTTATTGTTGTTTTGTCGGCGGTAATGTCGGCGGCGCTCTGCTCCTGCGGGAAAAACGGAGGAGACGGTGAAATGAGTCAACCCAATGCGGCGGATATTTCGTCGGTAAGCTTTGAAAACGGCGGTTCGGAGCTGTTCGAGGCAGCGGACGGCTGGTGCAACGGAAGTATGTTCAACGTAACATGGAGAAAGGAAAACTGTACCTTTGAAAACGGAAAAATGCAGCTCATTATCAACAATGATGAAAGCCCTTTAAAGACGGTACCATATTCGGGCGGAGAGTACCGTTCAAAGGATTTTTACGGTTACGGACGTTATGAGGTCTCCATGAAGGCAATTAAGAACGACGGAGTTGTGTCCTCGTTCTTTACCTATACGGGACCTTCCGACGGCAATCCTTGGGACGAGATAGATATCGAGATACTGGGCAAGGACACCACAAAGGTTCAGTTCAACTACTTTACGAATGGCGCTGGAAACCATGAGTATATGCACGATCTGGGATTTGACGCTTCCGAAGATTTCCACACCTATGCTTTTGAGTGGCATAAGGACAAGATAGTATGGTTTGTGGACGGCGTTGAGGTCTACTCGGTAGATGAAAATATTCCCGTGACCGAAAGCAAGATAATGATGAACGCATGGTGCGGAACAGGCGTGGACAGCTGGCTCAACGCTTTTGACGACTCGAAAATGCCGCTTACCGCTGAGTATGAAAAAATATCCTTTGTACCGTTTGAGGAATAGCAGTATTTTTGATACCGCGGATGCTTTTTAAAGTCTTTCCTAAATGGAACTTAAGAAAATGACAGTATTGCTGCTGTGACGGCGCTGTTATCTTTCATTGCTGCGTAAATTTGATTTTATGTCTCTTGACATTTCTGTTCGGACATGCTACAATTAAATGCAAATAATGTAATGCCACCGGGCAGAATAAGAATGTTGAAAACATTCGCCGCGTATCGTTAGGTCTTTGAAGATGCGCGGTCGAATGTTTATTTTTTTAGGAGGATCGTCATGCTAAAAAAAGTCCTGAACTATTTTACCAAGGGGGAAATCGCACTGTGGCTGTGTTCGGTAACAGCGATAACAGGTTCATTTCTGATATTTGACAGAACAGGCTGGCTGAAGCTTGCCGCGTCGCTTATCGGGATCACTGCGCTGATCTTCAACGCAAAGGGAAACCCGGCCGGACAAATACTGATAATTGTTTTCAGTGTGCTTTATGGAATAATTTCCTATTCGTTTGCATATTACGGCGAAATGATAACCTATATGGGTATGTCCGCGCCGATGGCTGTACTGGCATTTATTTCCTGGGTACGCAACCCATATAACGGCAACCGTTCTGAAGTAAAGGTAAACCGTATAAAACGCGGGGAAATAGTTTTTATGCTTATATTAACGGCGCTGGTAACGGTTGCTTTCTACTTTATATTAGACAGATTCGGCACGGCGAATCTTGTACCCAGCACGATCTCGGTAACTACGAGCTTTATCGCGGTATATTTTACATTCCGCAGAAGTGAGTTTTACGCGCTGGCATATGCGGCAAACGATCTTATACTTATCGTTTTATGGGTAATGGCGGCAATATCGGACATATCTTATCTGTCTGTAATAATTTGCTTTGCAATGTTTTTGATCAACGACCTTTACGGATTTATAAGCTGGCGGAAAATGGGAAAGCGTCAGGCTGACAATGACGCGGAAAAAGCGCTTATCCATAAATAGTTTTTACGAAGGCTGCACAAGTCACACGCATTTTTCGTTTTTGGATTTTGTGAGTTATGATTTAAATATATTTGCAGAGTGTGTTTTATTTTGTATTTCCAATAATATATTAAAAAGGCTGAAACATATATTAAAATACTGAGGCATTGTTTTTTCGTATAATAATTTGTCAATATAAAAGCATTTTTTTAGCGATTTTGCCATTTTACCTCTTGACACATATATAGTAAAGTGGTATAATGTTAATAAGCTATTAATAACTTGGATTCAAGGCCATGCGTGTCCTCCCAAAAATGACGAACGGCGCGTATTTTGACGGTTCGGAATACAAGGGCTTTATGCATTTATACATTAAAATTGGGGGAATCATTGTGAAATCAATAGGGAAAAAAATTTTTTACACAATCGTTATCATGACTATTATTTCATTGCTTTTCTTGGGGACGTTTGCCAGTACGCTCAGCTACAATTCCACAATGGAAATGGCGGAAATGAATCTGACCGAGACCGCCGGACTGTCAGCACAACGCGTTGCTTGGGAAATTCAGGCGTACGCAAACATTGCGAGCGAGTTGGGCATGATAGAAAGAATGTCCGACGAAAGTGTGCCTGTTGAGGACAAGATCGAAATACTGAACAATCATACCGAAAAATACGGTCTTCAAAGATGCAACCTTGTGGATATAAACGGCGACGGCGTAGACGGCAATAACTACACCGACAGAGCCTATTACCAAAATGCAATGAAAGGTCTGCCGTATGTTTCCTCTCCGCTTATTTCAAAAGTAACGGGCAAAATAACGGTCATTGTTGCAGCTCCTCTGTGGAAAGACGGAATTGCAGGCGGTGAATCGGTCGGCTGCGTTTATATTGTTCCCGACGAGGAGTTCCTAAACGACATCGTACGCGATATAAAGGCAAGTGAAAACAGCGTTGCCTATATTATCGACAAATCCGGAAGTACAATTGCTAATATTGACAGCAACGTGGTGCTTAATGGCGAAAATATAAGCGAAACGGCAAAAGATCCCGCAGCGGCGGAAAGGGGCTACGGTGATCTGGCTGTGATACATAAATCCATGCTCAGCGGAAATGCAGGCTATGATTCATATACTCTTGACGGTGAGAAAAAATTTATGGGCTATAGTCCCATAGAGGGTACAGACGGATGGTCTATTGCTATATACGCTCCTGCCAATGATTTCCTTGAAAGTACGGTAAGGGGAATTTACTTTACTGTTATTGTAGTTGTGGTCTCTGTTGTTATTGCGGCAATCATTTCGGCGAAGCTCGGAATAGGAGTCGGAAAATCGATTCGTTTATGCACTGAAAGGATCGAAAAGCTTGCAAGCGGCGATCTGCAAAGCGGTATACCCGAGATACACAGGCAAGACGAGGCTGGAAGGCTTGCTATGGCTACCCATACAGTAGTTGAAAGTCTTAACAATATGATCGGTGATATCGGGCGCGTCCTTGAGGCTATGGCGGACGGTGATCTCGGGGTAAATACGGATACGGGAGCGGAATATTACGTCGGAGACTTTAAAAAGCTGCTTGGTTATATAAAAAATATCAACAGCAAGCTTGTCGAGACTATCACTCAAATAAACACTTCCGCAGATCAGGTAACATCTGGCGCGGATCAGGTATCATCCGGCGCGCAGGCGCTCTCTCAGGGCGCTACAGAGCAGGCTTCGGAGATAGAGCATCTTGCTTCGAGAATAGCTGTTATAACCACCGAGGTCGAGGAAAATTACGGAAGCTGCGAAAGCGCCAACAAGCTTGCCGAGGAAACTATCGGATATATGAATACCGCTATCAGTGAAATGTCCCGCCTGAACGAGGCTATGACAAGCATAAACGAAACTTCGGAGCATATCGGAAATATCATCAAAACTATCGAGGATATTGCTTTCCAGACAAATATTCTTGCACTTAACGCAGCTGTTGAGGCTTCAAGAGCCGGTGAAGCCGGAAAAGGCTTTGCTGTGGTTGCCGATGAAGTAAGAAACCTTGCTTCAAAGTCTGCCGAAGCTGCAAAAACAACTACGACGCTTATTCAGAAGTCTTTGGAAGCGGTTCACAACGGCTCGCGCATTGCCGGCAGCACATCGGAAGCTTTGGCTGGCGTTGAAAAACGCGCTCTCGGCGTTGAGGGAGTTGTTAAGGAAATTGCATCGGCAAGCGAAAAGCAGGCCGGTATGATAGAACAAATTAAAACAGGTATTGAGCAGATATCCAGCGTTGTTCAGACCAACTCAGCAACGGCGGAGCAGTCCGCAGCGGCTTCAGAGGAGCTTTCGGGTCAGGCGTCGATACTGAGAGAGCTCATCAGCGTGTTCAGAGTATAGGGGATTGGTTTGATTTGTATTAAAATTGTTAAGCGGGGAGACTTTGTGAGCGTTTCCCCGCTTATATTTACGAAATTTATAAAAAAATTTGTTTTTCCTATTGACAAAACAGCTTTTTTGTGGTAAACTATATTAGTCACAGGTTACAATTCCTGTGGTTGTATCCCGGCGAATCGTTTGCGGTTCATCCGGAGAGGTGTCCGAGCGGTTTAAGGAGCCGGTCTTGAAAACCGGTGATCCCGAAAGGGACCGTGGGTTCGAATCCCACCCTCTCCGCCAATTAATCATATAGTTTATTTGTTACCATATGCAGAAGTACTCAAGTGGTGACGAGGCGCCCCTGCTAAGGGCGTAGGTCGGGTAACCGGCGCGAGGGTTC
>CAJUHS010000033.1 GCA_910586535.1 uncultured Oscillospiraceae bacterium | reverse complement strand
AGTTTATGATTTCGCTCGCAGTTGTCAATGGTGCGGACGATGGGGTCTATGTCGAGACTGTCCAGAATAACCGTCCTTGAGCGGTTAACTATATCGTACCACTGCGCTGTTGAATAGCTTTCCGAGGGGAACTTCGCAAGGGCAGGGTGAGCCTTGTCTATAAGCAGACCTAAAGTTCCCACCGGAACAGGCTTTTTCATGGATTCGGATATAGAGCGGAACATTGGATAGTTCCAGAAATCGGTGCAGTATGTGCCCTCCACCGAATTGGTATCGTCAAGTCCCGAGGGCATGAAAAGCACGTTTCTGCCTTCCGCAAGAGCGGCTTTTGCGGCGTTCCAGTCGTTTGTAACGGCAGCGTTTTCGGGAATTTCCGCTTGTACTTTCGGGTACACCCAAAGTATGTATCTGTTGCAGATATCCCTGCAGTTTATGGTAAGGGTCACTTTTTTCGGTTCGGCGCATTCGGGCATGACTACCTCGGCCGTACCTAAATCGAAAAGTCCGCATTTAAAGCTGCCGTTGGCGGATACCGTGTACTCCGCAAGAGTTTCTCCGCCGGCTGTAAGACGCACTTCGGCAATAGGGTTTGTATCGGGTTTTGCGGCGTACTGGTAAAGCTTAACGGGCATGGAGACCTTTTCCCCCGCTGCGAAAACAAACTTCGGCAGACATCCTAAGATTACCCTGTCGGAGCAGAAGCTTCTCCACTCAACGGAGGTTATGATCCCTTTGCTTTCCATAAAAGCGTTGAGCACTCCTACAAGAGCGGTGCCCTGTCCCGAAAAGTCCTGAATATCCAGAAGCTGGAATCCGGAAAGCTCCCTTGAGCGCAGAGCCGTTTCTATTTCATTTTTGTAGCATTCCGCGGCAAAGCGTCCCGAAGCTCGGAAAAATTTGTCCGCAAGCTTGCATAGTCCCGCTTCTTCAAGCCGTTCGCGGAATATTTCCAGATTGTAAGGTTTAAGGACTCCCGTGTACTTTTGTATCTCGCCGTAGTCGGGATACATGAAGTACTGTCCTACTTCGTGGCTTACCACAGGCACTGCGGAGATAAATTCGCCGCTGTCGCCGACGGAAACGGTCTTGACACCTGTGCCGTACTGTATTTCAATAGTACCGCCGCCGCCCTGCTCGGTACTTACCGAAGCGGGACGGATATGTTCGTCATAGGTGTAGCCGGAGTTGGGCGCGTCGGTCTGGATATGTCCCAGGGGCGCGTCGCACATGGCGTACGAGCCGCGGAAAAGCCGCTCCTTTGAGAAGCGCACGCCCACAAAGAAATCGTCGTTTTCCAGAACGCAGGGCCAGAACTGAAAGTTGTTTGAGCCTTGGGTATAAAGCGGACGGGGGTCGTGCTGCTTGTAGCCTCCAAGAATGTCGTTAAGCCGCTCCTTGCTGCCCCAAAGCTCGTTGCCCAGGGACATCGCAAAGAACGAGGGGTGGTTTGCAAATTCGTCCAGAATGCGGAAGCCTTCGTCGATAAGGTACTGCTGACCCTCGGTTATCTCATCCTCAACAGTACCCCAGAAAGGAAGCTCCGGTTCCATATAGATACCCAGCTCGTCGGCGGCTCTGAAAGCAGCGTCTGGAGGACAGCAGGTGTGGAAGCGGTAATGGTTTATACCGTGCTCCCTGGCGGTCTTCATGACCGTGAGCCAGCCCTCGGTATCGGTCGGGGCAGCTCCCGTCATGGGGAATATCATTCCGTCGTGCTTGCCGCGCAGAAATATTTTCTCTCCGTTAAGCAGAAAGTCCGTGCCGCGTGTCTCGAACTTCCGCATACCGAAAGGAATTTTCACGGTATCTCCGCCGAAGTCTATTTTCATTGTATAGGTAACCGGATTATGCTCGCTCCAAAGCTCCGCGTTCGGCATTTCGTACACAAAGGACGGGTTTTCGGAGGTCAGAACGGTCTCCTTGAGCTTGAAGCCATTTACCTCGGCAGTCAGGGAAATGCTGTCCCCGCCTGTTATTGTTCCGCTTACGAATACCGTTCCCGCTGTAACGTCGGGGGTAAGCCTTATATTTTCAAAGCGGAGACGGCTCCTAAATTCGATAAATATTTCCCCGGTAATACCCAGCCAGTTGGTCTGGGTGTCCTGAGAGGTCATATGTCCGCCCGTAACAGGGCATGAAACGTTGTCCGCCGCGATTATTATTTCATTTTCACCGTTTTGCACAAGCTTTGTTATATTGTAGCGGTGAGCGGTGCAAAGGCTGTTATAGGTACCCGCTTTTTTTCCGTTTACCCATACGGTCGAAGTGCGGGTGCGCTCCAGCGACAGAAAAACCTCGCAGTCACCGCAGCCGGGCTTTTGAGGCGAGACGGTTACCGTTCTGCGGTAAAAGGCGTACCCCTCAAATCGGTACGGGTCGGTAAGAAAACCGTCGCTGCGTTCTTTGGTAACAGGCGGCTTTTTCATCTGCTGAACTGTAGACGGAAGCGTTATCGTATCTGCAAAGCCAATGTCCGAAATATCCGGCATACCCTCCTCCTTTGAGCGGAGAGCAAAGTCCCATGACGATCCCGCAAGATTGATCTTTTCTACCATAATGCTGCATTCCTTTCTGCAAATAATTATACATATAAGAGCAGTACTGTTATGAAACATTATAGCACATATTTTATTAGATTACAACCAAATATTTCTAAAGGTAAAAATCAATTTTATGTGAATTTTTGCGGACGATTTCTTTCATTATTCAGACCGGAACAGTTTGCTAAAACACGCACACGGCAAGAAAGATCACCAGCAGTATAAGCACCAGCATCACCGAAGCCGCCGCCAGCTTAAACACAAGCGGTATCTCCCGTCTTCTTCCCACGGGAACTATCTTTCCCAGATACATCCGGGCCTCTTCTCCCAGCCTTTCTGCTGGAACATCGCTTTTGTCGGATTTAACATAAAGAACAGCCTTTTCAAAATACTCGTGATCGGTGCTCGTTATTTCGACCACCCTTTTATTTACTCCCTTTATCATAAAGGAAAACCTTTCCTTTCACAGCGTTTTTAACCGGTTTTCAACGTTCATATTTCTTTTAGTATAGGCAGCTGCGGGATTTTTTATACCAAATGTAATAGTATTTCGGTGGAAAACCATGTTAAAACTACGGACAATTATAAAATAATGTGGAAAACTCGGTGGAAAAGGTGTAAAAATCAGGCACGTAAACGTTTTTGACTATATAGATATGTGGAAAACTGCTTTACAGTAAGTATTATAAATATCTGTTTAAGCCAGCGACGGTTTTTATACTGTAAATTGATCTCCGTGAGTATGCTTTTCCTTGATTTTTTTCGCTGTTTGTGATATAATACTCCTATCTCATTACCTCAGAAAGGATATTGTTATGACTTTGAAAGAGCTTCGAGAGCTTACGGTGAATATGCTCTCCGCCGCGGGAATCGAGGACAGCGGCTTCGATACCGACTGCCTTTTTGAGGATATTTTAAACGCGGACAAGACAGACCTTGTTCTGCGCGGAGATACGGAAGTCCCCGAACCTGATGCGGACAAGCTTATGCTTGCGGTGGAAAAACGCTGCGGCGGCACGCCCTTACAGTATATTCTAGGCGAGTGGGAATTTTTTGGCAGACCCTTTTATGTGGGTGAGGGAGTTTTGATACCCCGTCCCGACACGGAAGTCCTTGTTGAAAAAGTACTGGAGCACTTTAAAGCGGAGGGCAGCGGTTCTCCCGAAATTTGCGACCTTTGCAGCGGCAGCGGCTGTATTGCAGTTACCCTTAAAAAGGAACTGCCGGACGCAGCCGTTCACGCCGTGGAGCTGTCCTCGGAAGCAATGCCCTACCTGACCAAAAATATTTTCCGCCACGGCGCGGACGTTAAAGTACTGAAAGGAGACGTTACCGACGGCAGGCTTCTTGAAAACTTTGCCGACCCCGACGATATCGGCGAGCTTAGGAAGATAGACTGCATAGTCTCAAACCCTCCCTATATTACCGACAAGGAGATGAACGAGCTTTCCCGTGAGGTGCGGCGAGAACCCGAAGCAGCTCTCCGCGGCGGCGCGGACGGTTTGAAGTTCTATAGGGTGATATCCTGTCTCTGGCGGGAAATCCTTAAGGACGGAGGGCTTATCGCCTTTGAGATTGGCTTTGAACAAGCTGAAGCGGTAAGGGATATTCTGGAGAAAAGCGGATACGAAAACATTTCTGTTTATCGTGATTACGCCGGCAGGGACAGGGTGATCACGGGCATAAAAAAGGACGGCTGATATTAACCGTCCTTTTTTATTTAGCTTAATTTGGCTTAGGTTGGCTTAGTTTAAGCTTAGGTTGCCCTGTAGCCCTCCGCCATGTGAAGCACCTTTTTATCCACAATTGCGTCGATAAGAGTTCCCTCGGGAAGATACTCCTCGGAGAGGATCTTGCCGTCGATTCTGATAGTGTTCAGTATACCCGTCTTGTCGTAAGGGATAACAAATTTTCCCCGCACCGACGTTTCGGGAAGATTCCGCGCAATGCAGTTAAGAAGCTCGTCAAAGCCCTTTTTCTGCTTTGCGGAAATTTTGACGGTACGCCCGTCGCACCTGATATTCTCCGACTCGGGAAGCATATCGCACTTGTTGAGCACATCTATCCGCGGGATATCACCGCAGCCCAGCTCTTCAAGAAGCTCCGCCGTGACCTGAGCCTGCTCGTATCCGTCCTCGGCGCTGATGTCGATAAGATTGATTATGATGTCCGCAGCTGCCGCTTCTTCGAGAGTACTCTTAAAGGCTTCCACAAGATTATGAGGAAGTCGGCGTATAAGTCCTACTGTGTCGATAAGCAGCACGCTTCTGCCGTCGGGAAGCTCAATGGCGCGGGAGGTTATATCCAGTGTGGCGAAAAGCTTGTTTTCCGCAAGTACTCCCGCATCGGTGAGAGCGTTGAGAAGAGTGGACTTCCCCACGTTGGTATATCCCACTATTGCCGCGGACAGAACGTTGTCTTTTTTGCGGCGGGCGCGGTGAAGTTCACGGCGGCGTTCAAGCTCCTTTAGTTCAGCCTCGAGAGCCTCTATGCGGCGGCGTATATGCCGCTTGTCTGTTTCCAGCTTTGATTCGCCGGGGCCTCTTGTTCCTATTCCTCCGCCCAGACGGGACAGCTCCACACCCTTTCCCGCCAGTCGCGGCAGACGGTATTTCTGCTGGGCAAGCTCAACCTGTAATCGTCCCTCTTTGGTAACGGCACGTCCCGCGAAAATGTCCAGTATAAGGGTAGTGCGGTCGATAACGCGGATATCGAGAATTTTTTCAATGTTTCGGGTCTGGTTGGCAGTAAGCTCGCAGTCGAAGATTATCAGGTTCACATCGAGAGCCTCCGCTTCTTCCGCAAGCTGTTCGAGACGGCCCGAACCTATCACGGTGGCGCTGTCCTGAGCGGGACGCTTCTGGGTAACGCGGGCGGCTACCTCCACCCCTGCGGTGCGGGAAAGCTCCTCAAGCTCGTCAAGGGAACGCTCCGCGTCAAATTCTCCGGTATCTGCGGACACAAGCACCGCTCTTACAATTTCTCTAAAAGTATTATCAGTCATAAATGATACCTCCTTAATGTCTGCCAAAAGGTTCTTACAGGCAAAAAAAGCCTCCGTACGGCGCAGCGCCGCTTACGGAGACCTTAATTGCATATAAATTGTCACGCGCTACGTTTGGTTACGCGCGTCCGAACCTATTTTGCAGACAGACTCCATAGTACATATGTGGGTTGAAAGATACGAAAATATACACTTTGTCCGCCTCGCTTTCGGTAAATTTTTAGTCCTTTAAAAAGAACACAAGCTAATGATAATACAAAAAAATCATTTTGTCAAGTATTTTTTCAATATTTTTTATAAAAATAAATTTTCGCAAAAATTACAGTAAGCAGCCTGTAGGGCGGGGGCTTGTCACTGTTCTACTGTGGCTTACAATTTCCATAGTTCCTCGGCATACTGCTTCACGGTTCTGTCGGAGCTGAACTTTCCGCTGCACGCAACGTTCATCCAGCACTTCTTGGAGAACACCTCGCGGTTCTTGTAGTCGTACAGGGCGCGGAGCTTGGTATCCACATAGCCTTCCAAGTCCGCAAGCAGGAAGTAGTTGTCGGGCTTATGCCAGCTTGTGCCGTTGATGAGTGAGTTGTAAAGCTCGCCGAACATTCCGGTGTCGCCGTCGTTGAATGTACCGTCAACAAGGGTGTTTATAACTCTCTTAACACGGTCGTTGGTGTAGTATATCTTTTCTTTCGGGCGGTAATTGGGTTTGATCTTTTCGATTTCTTCAACTCTTGCTCCGAAGATATACTCGTTCTCCCAGCCGGCTTCTTCCACTATTTCTACGTTTGCTCCGTCATAGGTACCCAAAGTTACCGCGCCGTTGAGCATGAATTTCATGTTGCCTGTGCCGCTGGCTTCAAGTCCCGCGGTGGATATCTGCTCGGAAATGTCGGCGGCGGGGATAAGCTTCTCCGCATAGGAAACGTTGTAGTTCTGAACAAATAGAACTTTCAGCTTATCCTTTGTCTGAGGATCGTTGTTCACAAGCTTGGCGACCTCGTTGATATATTTGATGATACCCTTTGCGCGGCGGTACGCAGGAGCGGCTTTCGCTCCGAAGATAAAGCAGGCAGGCTGCAAATCGGGAAGCTTGTTCTCCTTTATCTGGAAGTACAGATCGACTACCGAGAACGCGTTAAGAAGCTGTCTCTTGTATTCGTGGAGACGCTTTACCTGAATGTCGAACACCCAGTCGGGGTTCAGATCAACGCCCTCGTGCTTTTTGATGTAGTCGCAAAGCTGTACTTTCTTTTCATGCTTGATATCCATAAAGCGGCGAATGGTGTTTCCGTCGTCCACAAATTTTTTCAGTCCGGAGAGCCTGTCAAGCTCGGTCTGCCAGCCGTCCCCGATCTTTTCGGTGATAAGGGAGGACAGCTCGGGATTGCAGAGACCCAGCCAGCGGCGGGGGGTAATGCCGTTTGTCTTATTCTGGAAACGCTCGGGGAATATCTCGTACCAGCCCTTTAAAACGTCGTTCTTGAGAATGTCCGTGTGGAGCTGGGCAACGCCGTTTGTATGAGATGAGGCAAATATAGCCATTCTCGCCATGTGGATACGTTCTCCGTCAAAGATGCGCTTTTCTGCTATTTGATCTTCAGTCTGACCAATTGATTTAAGGTACTTAACAAGGTGCGCGTCTATCATCAGTACGATCTCGTAAAGAGTGGGTATAACGCTTCTGAACAGACCTGCGCCCCATTTTTCCAGAGCCTCGCCCATAACGGTATGGTTCGTATAGTTGCAGGTCTTTTGTACGATATCGAACGCCTCGCCGAAGGACATACCCTCTTTGAACATGAATATCCTGATAAGCTCGGGTATTGCAACGGTGGGGTGGGTGTCGTTGAGCTGGAGCGCATAGCATTCCGCAAATTTGGAGAAGTCGTCTCCGTGGGTTTTCTTGTAGCGGCGGATAATGTCCTGAACGGAAGCGGACACAAAGAAATACTGCTGCTTCAAACGGAGCCGCAGACCATTTTCAGTGTTGTCGTTTGGGTACAGAACGTCTGAAACGGCTTCGGCGAGAATTTTCTCCTCGCTTGCGCCCATGTAGTCCTGATTGTCGAATTTGCCGAAATCAAAGCCCCTGAGCGGCTCGCTCTGCCACAGACGGAGGGTATTCACAGCCTTTCCGCCGTAGCCTATTATGGGTATATCATAGGGCACAGCTATTACAGACTGGTCGGCAAAATCTATCTGTACTGCGTCGCTTTCGGTTCTTACGCTCCATGCGTCGCCGTAGTCCAGCCAAGCGTCTGCTTTTTCCTGCTGAAAGCCGTTTCCGATAGACTGCTTGAACAGACCGTAGCGGTATCTTATTCCGTAGCCGTTGAGCGGTATGTCGTGAGCCGCCGCCGAGTCGAGAAAACACGCCGCAAGACGTCCCAAGCCGCCGTTTCCAAGTGCCGCGTCCTCTATATCTTCAAGGCAGGTAATGTCAACGCCCTGATCCGCTAAAATTTCCTTAGCTTCGTCAAGAAGCCCGGCACAGTAAAGATTATTGAAAACAGCCCGTCCCATAAGGAACTCTGCGGAGAGGTAGTACGCTCTGCGCTTTTCGTTATGGCGTTCCTCGGTTTTATCCCACATGGGTATAATATCGTCCATTACCGCTCTTGAAAGCGCATTGTGGAGCTGTTTCGGAGCCGCGTGTGAAATATCCGTCCTGCCGTCAATTCGGAGGTTTTCGTTTATTTTTGCCAGAAACTGTTCTTTGTTCATAAAGCTTACCGTCCTTTTCAAAAAATAATCCTGAATAATTATACCATATTTTTGTTTGTCCTGCAACTATTTTATGCGGATTTTTGCCGAATAAACATTTTGACGGATATGCACAGCTTAATGCTTATCTGCGGTTAACGCTGTCTTTTAAGTATAAAAAAACAGCGTTCCGGAAAAAATATTTCCCGAAAAACGCCGCTTTTATACTGTTTATTCTCTTTTCACTTTACGGTTTTTTCTTTAAGCCGCAGTATCTTTTGCTCGCTTTTGGGCATTGTCATGCCCAGCGTTATCCAGAAATAGGGAGCTACGTCCACAACGCTGCTGTTTACCAGCGCCTGCGCCGCATAGCCCGCAAACATTCCGAGAAGTATCCATGCAAGGCTTCTCTTTTCACCGTCTTTTGTATTTATCACGGTTCTTACCCCAACAACGCAGGCATAGACCAGCAGGGCTATATAATTTACCGCCGCCGGTATTCCTTGGGTAACAAGGGTCTGTATATATTCGTTATGGGCTCTGGGGGCGTCGTGAGCATGATCCCAGTGAGGGTTTGAGGTGAACACATAATGGAAGTTATCCAGTCCCACTCCGGTAAGCCAGTTTTTCGGTACTGCCTCAAAGGCATATTTCCATATATAGCCTCTTTTGCTGCCAAAATCCTCAAAGTCACCGTTGAGGTCAGTAAACATTTCTAACATACTTTGACTTATTGTGTCAGTGAATACTGCAAAGTAAACAAATATAGCCGCCGAGACTGCAGCGATTACCCCAAGCCGCTGCCAATGATTTTTAAGCCTGATTTTATCGTATTTTTTTACGTTCATTACAATAAAGGATATTACATAAAAAAACAGCACGCCGAGAGTTCCGAGCCACGCTATCCTTGCGGTTGTGGCAATCGCACTGTAAAAGCAAAGGGCGTACAGCGCCAGTGAAAGAAGCTTTGCTTTTTTATCGGCGGCAAAAATAAAGGCTCCCGCGCTAAGTCCGATAAAAAGCGTACACAGCCCTGCAAAATAATTGCAGTTCAGCGTAAGTCCGAACGCTGCGTTCGT
Source organism: uncultured Oscillospiraceae bacterium (assembly GCA_910586535.1). Classification (GTDB taxonomy): domain Bacteria; phylum Bacillota; class Clostridia; order Oscillospirales; family Ruminococcaceae; genus RGIG8773. The sequence continues at coordinate 8,373 of CAJUHS010000033.1, read as the reverse complement.
AGCGTTATGGTATTCCGTCGAGGACGCGCAGTCCATTATGCGCAGACCGAAGCTTTGAAAAACGGCTATAATGCAGTTTAGTACGGCGGCCGCCGCTAATACGTACAGTATTTTTTTTCTGAGACCGATGTCCTCTATCATAGTTCCCGCAAACATCAGGCTGAAATATGCCGCGTAATGTATCAGCCATTCTCCGCCGCCTCCTGTGCCGAAAAGGATATTTTTTGTAAAGATCAGCGAGACCGAGGCGAAGAAAATAAGGCTCACATAAAAAATATCCGTAGGATAGAACCGAGGAGTCTTTGCCCCGTCAAGAAAAAATACGATTACCGAAGCGAGTCCAGCCCCGCCGAACAGAGCAAGAACGCGGGGCTGGCTCACAAACTGCTCGCCCCAGAAAAGCTCTGAAACCAATTCACCCAGCGGCAGAAGCGCGATAACAGCTGCTATATAGAAAAAATAAAATTTTTCGCCGGTAATTATTTCCTTAAAAGACCTTTTGCTTGTTTCCATATTTATCTGTCCCTTTTCATACATTTCAGTTTTTTCTGAACATCTGGAAAACTACCAGTACTGCTGTGAAAATGAAATTATACAGTATTTCCATGGACACCGACATTTTCTGATAGCTTCCGACTACTACCATGGCGAGGCATATAAGTATGCCCAGCAGCATGGATACCGCCTGCAAGCCTATACCGAAGCCTATGGTTGTCTTCATGCGGCGGCAGCTCAGGATAAGGGACGTGAACGCTGAAAATCTTCCCGAGCAGGCAAGGGCAGCCTTTTGCTTGAGACAGTATTCAGTGGTCTTTGCAAACTGTTCGTGAACGCGGAAAGGTATCAGCTTCAGATATTCTGGGGATATCTCGAACAGCTCCGAAAGACGGTTTATCGACACAAGGGAATCTACCGTGCGGATCATGGAATACACCTCGTTTCTCTGCAGGTCGTGAAACGCGTTCCGTACTTCCATAGCGGGGATTATCTCCACAAGGAACATCGCCGAAAGCTCTCCGGAAATCGAAAGATATACCGCGTATCTTCCGTTTTCGGTATACTCCTTTTCTTTTGTAAGAGGGGGCACTCCCTCTATGCTGTGATTCATCATAAGCTCCCGGTTGCCGAGAAGCACTCTTTTGTTGTTTATCCAGCCGCACAGACCCATGGAATCCTCGAAAATATAGCTTTCAACTGGATTCAGCAGCTCTGTTTTTCCTGCGATTATGTCGTAAAACATATTTTTCAGGATACTTCCCGCCTGTGTGGTAAGGCTTGCCGCCTCGACTATAGCCTCGTCTATCCTTGTGTCCGAAAACACCTTTATCGCCGAAAGCCTAACGCTTCCCGCAGGGAAAAGCTGTTCAGCGTCGATAAGGACGCTGTTCGTTTCCGCAAATTCCTCCACGCTGTCGTATCCTATCACTACGCCCTGAAGCTCTGCGTTTTTTTCCGAAGCCCTAAGCATGGGAAGATTTACCACCAGCATTACCGAAAAGCCCGCGCATATGGCGGCAACTCCGACAAATACCGAAATGCCTATAAACAGAGACGAAGAGCCGTGCTCCGTTCTGCCCAAAAAGCCGGCTATAAGACCGATGGCTGCCGCCGCTGCAAGAGCTATCGGCGCAAATACGCGGCAGAAACGGTCGGCGCTGTCGCTTGAGTAAGACGTCTTTAAAAAGTCGGAAATAAGCTCTGTTCTGCGCATTGCAGCCAGCTTTGGAAAGTCGTTCAGCGCACCTCTTGTAAAGTTCTGGGCTGTTTCATCATCCGAAACTGGAAATACCGCATATTTGTCTCCGCTTCCCGAAACAAAGCGAAAGCTTCTTTGGGTACGGCTAACAATGAACAGCTTTCCCAGCGTATTGAACATCAGCGAAGCCACCGCTACCGGCACATAGACGTGCACATAGCTTCCCTTAACAAGATTGCCGTTTGCAAACATTATCATTGCCGAAGCAATAGACGAAACAATCGACACAGCGCAGAGACTGTCGCAGTCCGCTTTCAGCGAGATAAGCTTGGACAGTCCGCAGGATATCACCGTATAGCTTGAAAATGCCGCAAGCAATCCTATAACGGCGTTTGTAAAAAGGTATGTATTTGTCTGCACTCTTTTATTGAGCAGATCCATAATGGGCAGAGCCTGCGTATCATTCGCAAAGGCAATGTACAGGCTTGCCGCAAAGCATATTATAAGAACGAACAGCCGCAGTATCAGGCTGCCTTTGAGCTGGGCGATATCATGGGCAATGGAGGGCGCGTCGCTGAAATTCTCGAAATCGTCGATTACTGCAGGTTCGTTTCCGATATCCTCCTCGTCCTCGGGAACGTCCTCCTCGTCGCCCACAAGAACGAAGTCCTTTATTTTTCTGCTTCTGCGCTCCTTAAGAGCGTTCAGCTTTTCCAGCTCGTTCTGCTGCGCCGTGTCTGGCAGCTGCGCCGTGTCGGGCAGTATCTTTCCGTCCAGGTCGAGGTCTATATCCGAAATGGATTTTCGTTCTATCGGCGAAACGTGCTGAGTGCGGGATACGCGCTCTCTTTTCGCCTTTATCATGCCGTCCAGCAGCTCGGTGTTTCCGGAAACGCCCTGCTGGGAATTATCCGGCTTGGGAACGAGCTTTGTAAAAAAATCGGTTATGCTTTTGTGCTGGGTGGTCTGTGAAGATTCATTCCTAAGGGAACCTCTGCGGCTCTCCGAATATTCGCTGAGGATATCGTCAAGACTTCCGCTGCCTATAGAAGAATATTTTTCAAAGGGATCGTCCGTTTTGGAAGAGTTCGCCGAAAAGCTTTGTATAGGGGCTTCCTGCCCTTTGTTTCCCTGCTCCGGAAAAGACTTCCGCGAACCGGCTTTAGCTCCGCCTTTTCTTTTGAAAAGGGAGACTATCCCTGCTTTTTCCTCTTCATCGCCTTCCCCGCTGTCTCCGTAAAGGTCTGGCTCTTCAAATTTTTCGGAAAACGATCTGTCCGGCTTCGGGACGGGTGTATAGGGAACGTCGTTTTCCCGTTCCTTTACTGCCGTAACTGCGGAAAAAAGCTTGTCGTACTTGCTCGAAAAGCTGTTGTCCGGAACTGTGCTGTCCTTATTGTTTATGCCGTTTATGCTGCCGCTGACTCCGCCGCAGGCTTCGTGAGCTTCCGGCAGTTCGTCGAAATCAGACCCGAAAGCCTCTTCCGATCGGTACGCGGCTTCGTTAACAGAGTTTTTCACGCTGTCCATATCGCCCGAGGCAAATCCGCCGATCAGGTCGTCAATATTTATATCGCTGTCGGCGCCGGCGGATTTTCCGCTTTCATCGTCCGAGTATTCGTTCAGAATGTCGTCGACCGAGTATCTTCCATCAGACAAATTGCAGCTCTCCTATCATTTTTAATTGCCCGGAGGTTTTACCCTCAGATATTGTTCCGCCTTTGTCTGACGGCTTCGTACATAAATATCCCCGCTGCCACCGAGGCGTTAAGGGAGGTTATTTCACCCATCATGGGCAGGCTTGCGAGGAAGTCGCATTTTTCTCTGACGAGACGTCCCATGCCGTTTCCCTCAGAGCCTATCACAAGACCCGTGCCGCCGCGGAAATCCGCTTTGGTGTAGTCTGAACCGTCGGCGTCCGTTCCGAATATCCACACTCCGTTTTCCTTGAGAAGATCGAGGGCGGCGGGGATATTGGCGACTCTTGCCACAGGCAGACGGCTTGCCGCTCCTGCGGAGGTCTTGAACACGGTAACGTTCAGAGCCGCGCTTCTTCGCTTGGGGATTATGATACCGTCGGCTCCCGCGGCTTCGGCGGTGCGTATTATCGCGCCCAGGTTGTGGGGGTCTTCTATTTCGTCGCATATTATTATAAACGGTTTTGTGCCTTTTTTTGCCGAGACAGCAAGAATGTCCTCCACCGTGACATATTCGGCGCAGGCTCCGCTTGCGGCAACGCCCTGATGAGCCGCACCGCCGGTTATTTCGTCCAGCTTTGCCTCGGTTGTTTTCTTGACCACGATCCCCCGCTCGGCAGCCATACGGCAGATAAGTCCAAGGCTCCCGCCTTCGCCGCATACATATACCGCGTTCAGCGGTCTGTCAGCTTTAAGAGCTTCGATCACCGGGTTTCTTCCCGCGATAATGCCCGCATCGAGTTCGCTGTTATTATTTTCTTCGCGGTGCTGCCGCACGTCTCTTTTGGGACGTTCAGCCCTGAAAGAGCGGTTTTCGGCGTTGCCGTATTGTTTTTTTCTATTGTAATCAGCCATAAAAGCCTCCGTACTGTATTGTTCTGCATAAACTTATTCACATTAAATTATAGCATATTATAAAAAAAAACACAATGACTTTGCAAAAAATAAATTTACATGAGCTGCACAGTGTCTACAGGTCATAGTCTCATATCCTCACGTATATCGCAAAAAAGTTCAACAGTTTTTCCGTCAGACGGTCTTGCAAAACGCATTTCGCCGCAGTGCAGAGCCTGTTTGCGGCAAACCTCCAGACTCCCGCCGTAAAAATCGTCTCCCGCAAGGGGGTGTCCCACGGAAGAAAAATGTACCCTTATCTGATGGGTTCTTCCCGTTTCAAGCATGACCCGCACAAGACAGAGCTTATGGTTTTCTTTTAATATAGTATACCTTGTAACAGCGCGTCTGCCGTCACCGCGTATCTCCCTGCGTATGACCGAAGCCTCCGCCCTGCCGATCGGAGCGTCTATTACACAGATCCCGTTATCCTCATACCATTTTATCATCGTATTGCATACCTCATGAGGAACAGGCGTACCCTCGGTAACCGCGTAATAGACCTTGGAAATACTCCCGCTGCGGTTCAGAACGCTTGCCGAATATGGATTTTTTGCGGCGGCGCACAGCCCCGAGGTATCCTTGTCAAGCCTGTTTATGGGACGGAACGTAATGTCCGGATAAAGCGACGCGAAAAAGTTTCCCAGCGTATCGCCGCGGTGTCCCGCAGAGGGGTGCACGGGCATTCCCGCAGGTTTGTCGAAAACAATGACGTCGCCGTCCTCGTAGACCACGGGGACGTACAGCCTGCCGTTGGGTTCGGTAAGCCGTTCGTCTTCGGCTTTCAGGGAAATAACGTCCCCCGCCAGAACGGTATCCACAGTTCTTATGGGATAACCGTTCCGGGTTATGCCGCCGGGGATACGCTTCAGTTTTGCAGTCAGACGCCTTGAAACTCCTCTGCTCCTTAAAAAATCGCCGCAGATCTTTCCGTTATCGGAAACACCTGCGGTAAGATCAATTGTGCGTATATTCGCCGTCAACAATATCCGACCCCTTTCCGTTTTGATCTTCGTCTTCCTCCGAAAGTATGATTTCATTTACCGCCGCCGTATAGATCATCTTTATATAAGGCAAAGCAAATATCATCGGAAAAACAAGTACGCAGAAAGGAAGCCATATCGAAGAAGAAAGCATGGCGTCGATAAGATAATCGGATCTGCCCTTGGAAAGCCTGACGCTCCTGTCGATAAGCTCTTTCGGAGAAGCGTCGGGATCAAGCACGAACAGGTATTCGGCAGCGGAGTATTTACAGTTAAAGGCTGCGGACGCGCATATTACGCTCCCTGCAAGAAGCAGTACCAATACCGCCGCCGCGCTGTATGCAACGCTGTTTTCCGAAATCCTTATCCTGCTTGCCATATAAGCTCCCGCCGCAAACAAAGCGATAAGAGGTAAGGCGAAATACATACGCCGTACAAAAAGGTATGCGTCCAGTCTGAATATCTGGCCCGCTCTTTTCCACGAGCCGTAGCAGGAAAATATGCTCCGTGCGTGAACGGCGTTTCCTCGCACCTGCTGAAGCCTGTACCATTTAACTCCGTATCGGAAAGGTTCGGCGATCCCGAACAGCAAAAGCAGCGCAGCCGCTGTAGCGGCAATGACTATCCCGTTTGAAAGGTCTGCCCGCGGTCCTGACTGATCTGTCACACCCGAAGCCATCAGGAAATCCGTAGTTATGAACCATGCCAGGGCGACTGCGGCTATCCCTCCTGCGGAGATAAAGAAAACAGCGGTATTTTCTCCCCAGCAGTATCGCATCCGCTGAAGAACGGTCTGTCTGAGTTCTTTAACAGTTTTCATGTTTTTCTCCTTTATATGTAGAATGGATTTCAATAATCTTGCGGTAAAAATTTTTGTTTATCCGTGGCTTCCATCCAAACAAAAATTTAAAATCCCGGCAAGCTTTTTCGCTCCCTGTTTTTCAGGAACTCAAAACAACTTTGGCTTATAGCTAAAGCATTAGTCTTCGTCCCTGTCGTTATAGGGTACTTTTCCAAGTATTTCAAAGGCGCTGCTGTTCTGCCACATCATAGCGGTGACGAGTATCTCGTAGCCCTCCCCCGGTTCGCAGGAGAACTCCATAGGCTTCTTTTTCGGCAGTCCGAAGCAGGACAGCATATTCATCAGTATGCCCGAATGGGTCACTGCTCCCGCGTGGGTGAAGCCTTCCTTCATCATATCAAGTATCATCAGGTTCAGAGCGGAATAGCACCGAAGCATCATGCTCCGCAGGGTTTCTCCGTTTGGGGGAGGGTTGTCAAGTCCGCCCTTGAGCCACTTTTTGAAGCTGTCCAGACGGACAAGCTCCTCGGCGGGAAGTCCCTCGAAAACGCCGAAATCCATTTCCCGCAGATCGTCGACTATGACTATTTCCCTCTCGGGAAAAATTATTTCCGCTGTCTGTACTGCTCGTTCAAGCGGACTGGAATAGACTCTCTGCACCTTTGGGTAATCAAGCTGTTCGTACTTGTCCATTAGGGCTTCCCTGCCTGCTTCGGAAAGAGGCAGGTCGGTCTTTCCTATGTAGATTCCGTTTTCGTTGGCGTCGGTTATTCCGTGGCGGAAAATGCTTATGTGATAACCTTTCATAAAAACTCCTTTCAGGAACGGCGGATATATACGCGGCAAGCGTAAAAACCCTTGGACTTAAACAAAGCTTCCCGCCCCCTTGAGGGGGTTCCCCGCTTTGTGTACAATTACAAAAAATACCTTAAACATTTATCGACTTTTTTTGTTTGAAACTATTTACAAATTGTACGCAATACTGTATAATTTACTGTATGTAGAAACAAATTTCAGGAGGTGACACGATGAATTCGGACTTTCCAAGAATAATTACCCTGCTGAGAAAGGAACGGGGAGTCAGTCAGAAAAAAGCTGCCGCCGATCTGGGCATATCCCAGGCGCTGCTTTCACACTACGAAAAGGGTATAAGAGAATGCGGTCTTGAATTTCTCGTTAAAACGGCGGATTACTATAACGTATCCTGTGACTATCTGCTGGGGCGTTCCCCCGAGCCTGCGGGGAAAACTATTTCCTATGAGGATATTCCAGAGCCTGACATGAGCGGAAAGGAAAAAATGGATCCCGGCGGAGTAATGGCGGCGTTCAACAAAAAGCTTGTTGTGAACGCGGTAACGGTGCTGTTCTCGCTTGTAAAGAAAACCGGAAGCCCCGTGATTTTAAAGGAAGTTTCCGCTTATCTCATGCTTGCGGTCTATAAGATGTTCCGCGTGGTGCATTCGGCTAATTCCAAAAACGACAAAAGATTTTTTACCGTTGAGGAGATACCCGCTGTCGGTTCCTCCGCGGCGGCAATGGCAATGTGCGAAGCAAACGCGGCGGCGGCTTCAACGTCGGCTGCTGCTTCGGGCGAAGCGGGAGACGAAACTATTATCACGGCGAACTCGCTGTCCGAGGAATACCCGAGCTCCGCTTCTTCTCTGTTAAACGTAATAAAGAACAGTGAGGCCCGTATGCAGATCATTATAAATTCCGACAAATAATTATGCAATGCGTAACGTTCGGAATTGCACTTAACTATTTAACTATAGCATACTTTCTTTGATTTTTCAATAGGGATAAGGCAGAAAACAATTTTTCCTGCGGGGGATTTCGCGAAGTTAGTTACCCCTATATGTAAATTTGCTTGAATCATTACAAAGTAATGCCCCATAAGGGGGCGGGAAAGATTGTCGGAATTTTAAATTTATGTTTTTCGCACTAATGACGTTGTTCCGTCAGGACTTCAGCTGGTCAAGCTGAGCACAGCTTGCGCGGGTCAAGGGGGCAGAGCCCCATTGTCGCCGTCCGCAGACGGCGAAATCTCCTTTCGTTCAAAACGGAGCAGGGGTGAGGAATGGCGAGAGCCATTCCGAGGGGTAGCGAACACGACCGCTCCCCCTTCTTGCGGTTTAAGCAAAACATATCTTTAAAACAGTCCTGTGGACTGTTTTAAACGAAGCAAACTATGGTTGTTTAGATTTAAGCAAAAGTCGGATTAACTCAATCAAAATTTGTCCGTTGAAAACAATCCACTGGATTGTTTTCAAGATTCATTTAACTGCGTGACGAGGGGGGGGG
>CAJUHS010000032.1 GCA_910586535.1 uncultured Oscillospiraceae bacterium | reverse complement strand
TGAGTGATAGTACGCTTGTCAAGCAGTCCCTCCAGAAATGCACCCGAAACGATAACAAGCCGTTCGCCGTCCTGTGCGGCTTCATTGATAGATTTTATAAAGACCGTTTCCTGCGAGTCGGGAAAATACAGATATCTGTTCTTTTGAAGCAGTGCGGTATTATTTTCCGTCATGGGAGCCTGAAGCTCAAAGCTTCCGACCTCATAAAAGCGAGTCGTCCTGATAAGGGACTTAAATTCGTCTGTCACCCCGAGCGCGTTAAGATCGGCGTCGTAAATTTGTATATCCATTTATATCCCTCCGTATTTCGTATCAAATTTGCAGATTATTTCCGCGGATTGATCTCCGCCGCTGTAAAAACTGTACTTGATAGGATTACTTCCGCAGGCAAGCTGAAAAAATTCAGAACCGACCGTGCAGCGGTCAAAACAGCTTTGACGGATACCGCCTCTTGTGATCCAAACGCCTTTTTTGCCCCGCTCCGTGCATATCTCCAGAACATCACCCGCGTCCATAAAAGCGGGTACCTCAATAAACTGACCGGTGCGGAGGTTCGTAAGCTTTGGCTTGGCGCAGGCGCCTTTTGCGGTTATGATAAACAGCGCGCCGCTTTCCACCGTTCCGCCGTTCCAAAGGTCGGTGATAGTACCCGCCTTGATATCTCCGAACTCCATTCCGCTTTCGGGAATGCCGATAATGAACTCGAACAGGGGGATAATTCCGGCCATAACTATAGAATTATCGCCGCTTTTCCTCCAGTACGGATCGGGGCATATCAGGGATATCTGCGTTACCATTGGGTATGTGTTGGGCGGCGTGCTGACCTGCTCCGTACGGCACTCTATGTATACGTCTATGTTGTCCGTTATGTAGCGGAGGCGAAGTTCCTTTTTTCTGTCAAGCAGACTGTTCAGCCGAAGCTTGCTGATTTCATGTTTCCACTTCGCGCCGATGTACCGAACCACAAGAGAAATGCCGCGCTGCGGAAGTGTACTGTTTTGATATAGACTTCCGTCACGGTCGTATAACTGCATTGACGATATTTCGGAAGAAAATCCAATACCGTCCGCAGAAACTATTCTTATTCCGATGTCGTTGTACAGATCGACCTGCTCCGCTGTTTCGCCGCTTTCGGAAATTTCCGATAAGATCAATTGTCTTTTCACATTATGCCTCCTATCTTATTACCGACGCAAGCTGTAGTCCCTGCCGTGTCCGACGGTTTATTTCAGCGGTATCCAAAGCCTTGGGACTGTTATTTATCTGGGTAAAATTAATACCGCCCCGATCATTTCCGCCGTTTGCGCCGTACCGTTTCCGTCTTGTTGCAGCCGCGTCCACTTCTACATCAAAGTCAAAGCTTGTGGGTACCGATTTCTGCATATCCGCGGATATTTTCGACATCTGCTCCGTGAAGCCGATACCAACACCGTCCGCAAGGTTAAGACCGATCTCTTTTTTCATTTTCGTTGACGGGCTGTGAATACCGAAATATTCTTTGAAACGACTTATAATGTTGTCACAAACCGCCTTGATCTGCTCACCGGCTGCATTTCCGGTCATACCCTCTCGCAAGCCTGCCATGATCTGCAAGCCCATATCGTCAAGAACCGCGCTGCTGTCAGTTATAACCGCATTTATGTTTTCAAGCATATCGCGAGCCGCCTTTTCTGTTTCCTCCGCGTGAAGCCGTTTCGAAAGCTGATTTGCAGAACGCTGGTATTTTTCCCAGTTCTTTTCAAGAGCCTTTAATTGCTTATCGCTTAAAGTATTCCAGTATTCCGCAACTGCCGCGCCCTCGTCCTTTGACATACCGTCAAGTTGACTTAACAGTCCGCTGCTTATGCCTCGTTCCTGTAATTTCTCAATCTCAGCATTAAAATTATCAAGCTCCTTTGTTGCTTCACGCATTTTATTTGTGACTTTTGCTGAAATGATATTTCCGTCATCGTCTTTTTCAAAGGTGTACATTGATTTGTAACTTTCGGTAAAATTCTCGGCAGTTTTTTGTATAGCCTTGCCGAGTTCTTCCGATTGCTTTTCATATGCCGTAATTTCAGCTTTCAAATCTTTTTCCAGCTGATCGCGGTTTTTATCAGCTTCGTCCTTGCGCATTGCTGTAATTTTTTCAATAGTGTACTGACGAATGTCAATTTTTTTCTGTTCGCAGTCCCTGAACGTCTCCACAGCAAGCTTGTCCGCCTGCTGCTCTGTAAGCCGCCCTTTTTTATAATCGGAAGCAATAGTATCTATAGCTTTTTTAGCAGTTTTTTCATCAGTAATTTTAATGCCAATAGAATAATCTTTAGGTACAGCAGCATTCATATCATCAGTGTTTCGCTCCATTTGTTCAATAAAGCCCTCTGCCGTACCGTCTGCAAGGTTATATCCTACCTCCTCTTTCATTTTCGTTGACGGGCTGTGAATACCGAAAAAATCCTTAAAGGCATTCATTATTTTTTCGCCCGCTGCGGAAATTTTATCTTTTACCGCAGTAACGCCGTTGATAATTCCTTCTCCGATACCCGACATAATGTCGGAACCGATCTGAGTCATCTTTGAAAAATTCTCTTTGAATCCGTCGATGATACCCTTGATAATCTTAGGTATCGCCGATACTATCCCGATTATGATTTTAGGCAGGTCGGTAATAATGGCAATAAACAGATCAATTCCTGCAAGTGCAAGTTCGGGAGCCGCTTCTATCAATCCGGTTATTATTCCGTCTATGATCTGCGGCAGCGCGTTCACGATAGCTATTATAATATCGGGGAGCGCGCCGATAAGTCCGAGAAATAAATCTATACCCGCCTCTATAAGCTGCGGTATCGCTCCTACAAGAGCGGTAACAATACCTGTGATGATCTGCGGCAAAGCCTCAACAATCGTCGTAATGATTTCCGGCAAAGCTTCTATAAGCGCAACAAACAGATCAATGCCCACCTGAATTATCTGCGGAATTGCTTCAAACAGCGCGGAGATAATTCCGTTTATGATTTCGGGCAACGCCGCAACTATCTGCACTATCGCGTCGGGTAAAGCATTTGTTAAAGAGGTTAATAACTTTACTCCTGAATCAGCCATCAAAACTAAAAATGATTCTTCTGTAATAGCTTCACCTATAAGAGGAACGATTTCTGTAATTGCCGCTAAAATTGATGGCAGCACTTCCGATATGGCAGTAACAATATAAAAGAAAAAATCTTTAGCTCTTGAAAGTAATATAGGCACATTTTCAACAAGTACCTCAGAAATATCGGATACTATCTGCGGAAGCATGGGCGTTATCTGTGCAATAACCTGATTAAGCCCGTCAAGGATACCCTTAAACAGCGTTACAGAGCCTTTAAGAAGCGTAGGGACAAAGGACGGTATTTTCTGCACAAGACCGCTCACAAGTCCGTTAAAGCCGCTTATAAACACAGGCAGTATGGAATTTACAGCAGTCGGCAATGTTTCCGAAACAGACTGCACTATGGCAAGAACAATGCCGTTAAAGCTGCTTAGGAACGTCGGGAGCATATCGGAAATGCCGTTTACAAGATTTTCTCCTATCATAGGGATAATGTCCTGTATGTACTGTACCGCTCCCTCAATGCCGCCGCTTTCAAAAGCCGCTGTAAGATTGGTTATTTCCTGCGTTCCTTGCTGTACAAATTGCCGCAATCTGCTTTCCGTACCGTTCAGAGCGTCATATATAGCCATTTTAGCCCCGTCCGCCGCGCTGCCTAAAAGAGTTATGTCACCCTCCAAATTGTTAAGCTGTGTAGCCGCCTGTTCCGCTGTTGAACCGCTTGCCTCTGCTAAGCCTGTTTTGAATTTTTCGATACTGTCGGCAGAGGTGTTCGCCATTTTATTAAAAGCGTCAAGTCCCTGTATGCCGAAAATGGAGTTTTTATATGCGTTCGCTTCCTCGTCGGAAAGTCCGGACAGTGCATTGCTCAACTCATCAACTACCGTGTTAAAATCCCTTGCGCTTCCGTTGGTGTCATATGCGGAAACGCCCAGGCTGTCCAAAGCCTTTTTCGCTGTATCGGTAGGCGTGTAAAGGTTAGACATAGCCGCCTTAAGGGAGGTTGCGGCTTTTTCACCCGTGACGTTTGCGTCGGCAAGCTTTAAAAGCGATAACGTCATTGAGTCGGCTTTCAGACCGTAAGAGCTGGCCGTTGCCGATATGCCAGACAGACCCGCTCCCAATTCTCCAACACTTGTGTTAGCCAGGGTTGCACCTTTAGCCATAAGGTCGGCATAAAACTGCGCGTTTGAAGCTTCATCGCCAAAGCCCTTTAAAGTGCCGGTTAAATATCCGGCGGAATCTTCGAGGGATAAAGCACCTGCCGAAGCCATGTTCAGAGTCGTTTCAAGCAGTGAAGCCGACTCTGCTATGGCGGTAACGGATTCTTTCATATCCATACCCGCCATTGCAAGTATATTAAGTCCGTCAGCCGCCTCGGAAGCGGTAAAGGAGGTTGTTGCCCCCATTTCTTTCGCCGCGTCCGCAAGGAACTCTATCTGATCTACGGTCGTTCCCATAGTCGCCGCCACTTGCGACATGGAGCTGTCGAAAGCTTTTCCTGTGTCAATACTGCTTTTGGCAAGTCCGACGACCGCCGCGCCTGCCGCAGTTATTGAAGCGGTATATGTTTTAATTGCCCCGACAGTAATTTTAGCGGTCGCGCTTACGACCTTGCCTATACCGTCAGCCGCGGATTTTGCTCCGCTTGCAATTCCCTCCAAAATACTTTTAAGATTTTTGGAACGAAGCTTGTCGATCTCATTATTGTTAGCTTTCTGCGCCGCTTCAAGCTGATTGATATTTTTTGTGGTATTGTTTGCCTGTATTTGGTAGTCATTCAGCGCACCCTCAGCTTTTGCAACAGCTTTCGCGGCGTTTTCAGCTTCAACGCTGTTTTCACCGTATTTATCAGCCATTTCAGCAGCCTTTATTTTTGCGCTTTGAAGAATATTGCTTGCTTCCGAAATAGCGGCATTCAATGCCTGTTGTTTTTCCTTTTGGGCTGCCGACTGCTTTTCAAGCACCTCGTTAGTCCTATTAAGATTTTCTGCGCTTGCCTTATTTTTGTCATATGAAGATGTGACTTTTCCAAGTTCGGAAGCAAGCAGATTCAATTCACTGTCAAAGGATTTTATGTTATTTGTAAGCTTGTCGATTTGTGCGCTGTCAAGCTTTGATTGGAAATTTTCAAGTTCCGTGGTATTCGCCCGCTGCGCAGCTTCAAGCTGATTAATATTTTTTGTGGTATTGTTTGCCTGTATTTGGTAATCGTTTAGTTTTTTAGTAACAGCCGCTACAGCCTCGGAAGCCTTTTTCGCCTCGTTGCTGTTCGCGCCGTACTTTTCAGCCATTTCCGCCGCGGTCTGTGCCGCCTTTGCCTGCGCCTCCCGCGCCGTCTCAACAGCCGATTGCAGCACCGAAAGCTTTTCCTTTTGGGAATCGAGCTGTCTTGCATATATGTCGCCCTTGCCTTTAAGGTCGGAGATCGACGCGCCGCTTTTGTCAAAGGAGGATACCGCCGCCCCCATTTCGGAGGAAAGCACCCGCAGCTCCTGATTTATATTTGTGATCGCCGCCTTGAACTGCGCTTCACCGTCCAGCTTCAAGGACGTTCCGATCTCTCTTTTAGCCATATTATTCGCCTGCCTTAAAAAGCCACATCTGAATTATTTCTCCCGGTGCGGTAATATTTATTTCCCGATAGTTCATACCGAGGCAATATCCCCGCTGGAACAGGCGCGCGGCGGTCAGGTTGCCGCACGCCGTTCCTCCTTTTTTTCACGTTCGATCTCCGCAAGGTCGGGGTCTTTTTCCGTCAGCTCCACGTCCTCGGGTATCTCATAGTCCGCCCCCAGATTGAGAGCCGCGAATATTTCTTCGCGGTAGGTCATGATATCCGAAACGTTGAGAATGTTTATAAAATAATCATCGGGGAAAAGCGGTTTTTTATCGCCCTGCTCCAATCCGAGAGAAATATCCGCATTATGTTTGATTACCGCACCGTTGGCAAGATCGGCAAGTATGTAGCTGAACCGCGCCAGTGTTTCGGCAATGTTTTTACCGTTGTCAAGCCATGTACCGAGAGTGCTTATATCTCCGCCGGCCCGCTCCGAAATGTGCATAAGCGCCCATGTGGAGAAAAACAGTTCGATCTTTTTTCCGTCGATCGCGATAATTTTAGACCTGCTCATTTGTAGTACCTCCCGTATTTTCCGTATTGCCGCCCGCGCCGATTCCGGCGGGATTTTCGGAAAGCTTGAAATAATCGTTAAGGTACTTCCGCGCCTCATCTTCCGTTTGAAAATTCACGACCTTTTCATAAGGATCATTATTGAAGCCCGACAGCGTTTCAATAGTACCCTCGCTCTCGTAGGTACCCCAAGAAATGGACTTCTCTTTTGTTTTTGCGCTTTCTTTGGGAGGCTTGAATTTAGTCTTGTAGAGGATAGTCACCTGATAGCTCTTTTTGTTGTTTTTGATGATGGTTTTGTAATAACCAAACACAAAATACGGAGGGATATCCCAGCCGCCTTTTTCAATTTCTTCGGGGGAATCCTCGTTTGCTTCCGTGTAGGTATGTCCGTACATTTTCGCCTGTGCTTCAAGAGTCATGTGATCCACACAGATTTTCAGCGTACCTTCGTCAAAGTTCAGATAGTTCTCCGCGATCTCGTCATCGGCATAAAGAGGATTGTCCGAAAACTTGACCTCTTTGTCCGCCGATATCATTTTTCCTACCACAAATGCAGTACCCGCTTCAACCTCGGGGTATACACCCTTTATGTAATTGGCTATAGGTGCCGCGATGGGGTATTTAAGTCCGATCATTGCCATAATCAAAATCCCTCTTTCTCTAAATAGTCGTTAAAAACATTTTCCATAGCCGATACTGTTTTGTCCTCGGCCGCCTCCTCAACAGCGTCAACAAAGCGTGTTGGGGCTTGTCCGCTCTTTCCGTAATGGAGTATAAACGCCTTTTCGGCATTCCGCACCCCCTTGCGGTCTTTACCCTGCGGGTAAATTTCCTTTGCGGATACGTCGCCGCTCTTTTTTATGCCTTTTGTCGGCGCAACGCTGTCTGCCATATCACCCGTACTGCGTCCGCCGTCCGTCTTGCTTTTTACAGCGGTCGCTATACCTTTCTTCCATTCGTCGGTAACTATTTCCGCGCCCGCCTCCAGCATATCCGAAACCAGCTCCACATTATCAAGCTGACCCAACCACTTTAAATCGGCAGCCAAAGAGTCAATGCCGTTTACCGAAAACTTAGCCACCTCCGAACACCTCCGCCGTATACGCATAATGGGTAAACCCCGTATCGTCCTCATAATCAATGACAGGATCGTCAATGCAGATATCGTCGTATACTGAAAGTACGGAAGTGATTTCCGCGGGGGTACCGCTGTATTCTTTTTTTGTATAAAAATCCACAGCGATACGTATACCCCTTTCGGAGGAAACGCCGTCCCCGTCAAGAGACAGGGCTTTTATTTCCTGCCAGACGATGTAATTGTCCGCCGCCTTGTGAGCCTTTCGGTGATACACAGAAACGCTGGGAACGGTACATAAAATGTCGCGGAACTCACGCAAAGTCATAATTGCTCTCCAATCTCCGCAGGGACAAAAGCTTTGTGTGCGGTCGGGTATCGGTCTTGTTCTGTACCTGCTCAATGCTGTACTGGTTTTCGTCCTCGCTCACAAGGATAACAACGTCCTGCGGGGACACCTTGATTTTTTTCGGTATCATTATCATGCGGTCAATTTTGGTGTCCGCCTGTTTCGCCGTAAAGAACCGCACCGCGCCCACAGTCCGATTGGAAAACCTTGCAGTGCGCCGATCGGTAAGCTTGTCCGCAGGCGCGTCTCCTGGCAAAGCGGCGTTTTCCACCGTGTAGATATGTGCAACGCCGTCGTTAAAGGATACTTGCTTTTCAAGCATTTTCCTGTTCCTCTCGCTCTTTCCGTTCCGCAAGCACGGAATACTTTATACGCTGGGAAATGATCGTCTCCGAAAAATTCCGGCGGAAATCCTCGTATGCGTCGTTATAGATATAACGGCAAGCGTCAAGGAAAAGCTGTTCTGCTTCCGTGCCGCTGCTTTCGCTTTCCGTGGATTCCTCCGCAGAAAGGTCAACGAATTTCAGCCAAACCGCCCCTATAAGCTCCCTTACGGAGGACTGGGCGCGGGCGGCAGCTCCTTTGACCCTGCCGTCCGTGTCCTCGTCCTCCCAAGTGATATTGAGGTAATTTTTTACGTCTTTAAGAGCAAGCATTTATATGACCTCGTTTCCCTGATTTTCAAGGACAGCGCTTACAATATCCGCCTTTAAAGAGCCGCTGCCAATATTCACACCGCGGGCGGAAGCGATATCAAGCAGATTTTGCTTTGTCATCGCTTCAAGCTCTGTCTGCGTGAAAACTTTTATATCAGCAGCGGCGGTCATTCCCCCGACTGATCTTCGCCATTGGGAGGATTTGCAGTTTCCTGCTTGCCGTCAGCCGTGCCCGATTTGTCAACAAGCACGACCTCCAGAGCCGCCGCCGCAAGCTCGGAAACATCGCAAAGCACGAAAGCGTTGTTATCGAGGGGACGACCGTTGCCCGTGAATTTCGCCGCATAGGTGCGGTTATCTTCAAGGAACTTGTATTCGTCGGAATATTCGATTTTTCCGTCCTTGCTCATTCCGATACCCGCGAAATATCTTTCGGGCAAGCCTATGACCGCGCTGCCCTCCTCAATCGCCGCCGACTGGATTATCTGCATAGGATAGGGGAGTACGTCGTTGCGGTATGTACCGTCCATACCAAGAACGGTAGTTGCGGGCATGACCTTTCTGAAATAATCAAAAGGATTTACCACAAAGATCGGATTGACTACGGGGCGCGCCGTGCCGTCAATATTTTTCGCGATCTCCGCAAGGATACCGCCCAGAGCGGCAGGAGAAAGTTTACTAAGCTTGACAGCCGTCTTGCGGGGATATACGCCGCCAACGACCGAAGCAGTGTCCGAAACGTCGCGTGTCATGCCGATGTATTTGTCGTTGCCGTCGCCGTCAACCACGGCAGTCTCAACGCTAAGCGCGATAAACTCCGAAAGCAGTTCGCGGACAAAACGGTCGACCCAAGCGGGACCGAGGTCAAGCATATCCTTAGGGATATACATAAACGCTGTAAGCTTTTTAAGCTCAACATCAAAATAGTCAATGTTGTCCTCCAACTCGTTTGTGATAGCGGAAGTGACCTTACCCCATACCGCGGCGGGTTTTTTTGTCTTGTTATATACGTACTTTGTGTACAGCGACGTGTTGCGGAAGTTAATGCGGTCAAGAAGCGGGTGCGCCTTGCGGATATCATCAATGACTGTATCAATAACAGTTACGGGTATAGCCTCATTCACGTTTTTGATAGCCTGTTTAGGGTCGGAAGCTTTTGCCGCCTCAATAAATTTTGTGTAAAAATCTGTTTCCGACTGTGTAAGCTGACGGATACCGCGCGTCGCAAGTACGACCGTGTCTATCGCACCGTTTCCCGCCGCGGCAAGCTCCGTCTGCACAGCCTCGCTTATAAACTGCGAGTAACCGTCAAGTGCCGCGTCAAGCTTGCTTCCGTCCTGCTCTTTCATAGCCGTAACGATAGCCGCGGAGCATTCCGCTTTTTTCTGTTTCAGTTTGTCAAGGTTCAAAATTGGCATTTTTCACATCTCCTATAATCTAAAAAAATTTGTTATTTTATTTTCCGCTATGGAAATAAAATCCGTTTTGGAGGATTCGGCTTGTCCCATATCCGCGCCGCCCGTCAATTCGGGACGATCGGTAATATCCGTATTTTCGGACTGTTCCGCCGCTCCCTGTTCCACTTTTGCAGTTGACTGCAAAACGGGACTTCCGACCTGCTCCGAGATATGTTCGGAAGTCGGAGGGATAGCCGCCTTTGCCACCGCGGTTTTAAGTCTGTCGATCATCTGTCTGCATTCGCCTTTTTCGGAAGTTTCCAAAGCCGCGATCGCCGCTTCAAGGTCAATGTCCGCGTCCGCCATTCTGTCGGCAAGTCCCAGCGAAATACATTCCGCCGCGCTCCAGTATGTTTCCTGTTCGTACATCTCCGCAAGCTTTTCGGCAGTAAGCCTGCCGCCCGCCTTTTGAAGATACGCCTGCATTGTGGATAACGAAATTTTGTCCAGTTCGTCGGCAGCTTTCCGCAGGTCGGAGGAATGTCCCCGAACGCAAAGCAGGGGCGCGTGTATCATCATCATGGTGTTGGAGGGCATTATAACCTCATCTCCCGCCATGGCAATTACCGAAGCTACCGAACAGGCGAAACCGTCAATATACACCGTCTTGTGCGCCTTGTGTCTGCGAAGCTGATTATAGACCGCCATGCCCTCCATGACCGATCCGCCAAGACTGTTTATGTAAATATTGATCTGTGTAACATCGCCCGCCGCTTCAAGCTCCTTGCGGATATGCTCCGCGCTGGTCTGACTTTCAACCTGCTCACCCGTCCACCAATCCCGGTAGTCGCTTTCAACGTCGGTATAAACGTACAAGTCCAGCGTTTTCGGGGTATTGGCGTTCATTTTCAAATCAAAAAAATTGGTCATGATTTTTCACCTCCTCCCGATGTATCACCCATTATGTTAAGATTTGTGATCGGTTCCTGATTTTTAGTACAGAAATGCACCTGCGCCCAATCTTCGCCTGTGGGGTGCAGTCCCGCTCGTTCTCTCGTTTCGTCGATATTCGCGAACGCGGAGGAAATAAGCTTCTCGATATTCGGCGCAAGGCTGAATATATCAATATGCTTTATATTTGTGGTATCCGCTGCAATAAAGCTTCCGGAAATATATTCGTCCGGAGAGAACTCTTTACCGGAAAGTTCCTCAGAAACCACATTAAGCAAAGGGTCAATGCAGACAGTCAGCATATAGTCTATAGCGTCGTTTATGTCCGATACCTCTCCAAGCACCAGCTGGGGCGGGACTTTAAACGCTTGCGCCGCACGCGTTACCGCACCGTCGAAAATGCTCTTTATGTCGGGAATCTCTTTACCGCCGCCGCTGCTTTTAAGGTCGGTATACTTCATGCCCTGAAACAGCGTCAGCGTTGCGTCCCGCGCTCTGTTAAATTCCCTCATTCGCTTATTTATGGACTTGCTGTATTCCTCCTCCAGTTTAGGATCGCCCGCAGGAAGCGTATCAACCTCGATAATAGCTTTAGAACCGCCCGAACGTATATAGTTATTTGCCGCCTCGCTGTACAAAGCCGAATATACCGAAAGCACATCGTTAACAATTGGCTTGACATTTTGGTTTGAGTATTGTATGTAAAACACCTCGGAGGATTGGAACGCCTTGTTAAACGTAAACGATCCGCGGGTAATTCCCGTGAAAACATTTTCCCGCAGCGCGTATTCATCAACGGAAAAGCTGTCCGCAATAATTTTCTGACCGCCGATCGGAACAACAAGAAGCTTTCCCTCATAAAGCAGCTTTGAATACGCCTCTTTCCAAAATTCCGTAGCCGACTGGTTGACGTTGGGGCGAATGTTGAGATTATGCCACTCCAAGCCCTTGAACGGCTTGCCGTCCTTGTAGGTTTTAAGTTCCGCCGCCGCGCAAAGAGAGGCGACCATATCAATGACCGCGAAAACCGCAAAGGCGTTTATTGCTCCCGTGTAAAGTTCCTCGTAACTACCACTTTCGGACGCAACGTCTCCCGACACGGATTTCGACGGCTTTTTAAAGAAGCTTCCGAGAAATTCTCTAAATGTCATTTTTTCACCTGCTAATGTAAAATTAATAAATATTTATTTTAAACGGAATAGTGCCAAGCTGCCCTTGCGCCTTGTCGTATTTCTCCAGTTCGTCAGAAAAGCACATACCCGCTACAAACGCCTTGAACGGGTCTGTCTTGCGGCTTTTAGGTTCTATCTTGCCGTAAGTTATATTACCGTTGGAGGACATTACAAGCTTGCTGTTCCATGCCGCCCACCGCATTAGCGGATTATCCCCCCACACGAAAAGATTGTTTACAAATCCCGACGTTATGATCGGCGATATCATCATTTCGTTTGAGGGGCGGACAAACATTACCTTTCCGTTTTTCTTGTCACCCGTAATATTTACCGATTCCAGCGCACGCCTAAGCCATGCGAACCGATAAAAGTCGATAGCGAATTTTATTATCACCGATCCCCGCCGCGCCGCCTCGGTTGCGATCCATACCGCAGGAAGTTCCGGAGGAATTTCCTGCGCGTCCACAAACGTAAGGTGTCCGGCTTTTTCCCAGACCCGCAAAGGGGCTTTTATGCGGTTTGCTTTAAGGTCGGCGGAATTGGTGCAGACCCATGTGTGAGTCACCCAGATATATTTGCCTCCTACAAAGTAAAGCAATCCCGCCGAAACAAAGTCGTTTGTTTTCGCATAGTCCACCGCCCCGATACATGGACGGTTTTTCAGCAGGCTTTCAACGATAGGCTGATTTGTAGCCTCTATCTGCTCCCATTTTGCGATACCGCCCTCTTTCTCCTTTGGCGGGAAATTCATTCGCTTTGTAGCGAACGCCGAATGTGCAATAGGGTTTTCGAGATAGTCTCCCAGCTCCTGCTTGATCTCCCACATAAGCGTGGGACGGTACTGCAAGCTGGGATTAGCCTTGTACCACATGGCAGGATCGGTTATTTCCGCCTCGCTTTCCACATGACATAAAAACGGAAGCGTACCGTTGTCGGGGACTTCGCCGTTAAGTATCTTTCTGCACTTTCCAAGCAGATCGTCAAGATATCCGCCCCTAACGTCTCCGTCGGTGGTGCAGGTAGTGCGCCGCGGCTGGTCTACTTTACCAAGACCCGTTATGCTTGTTGTCAGTGCGGAGGTATCTTCAAATTCGTGTACTTCATCGTGATTGACCTTTCCGGGACGGTAGCTGTCGCCTGTTTTGGCATTGTTCGCCATGTACCAGTATTCCGAGCCTGTTTTTATATTTTGGATATATTCGCTGTTCCATGTGAAAAACCTCGATAATTTCGCCTTGTTCTGGGGATCGTTCATTATCTCGTAAACGTCGTTCCAAGAACGTTTCGCTTGTTTCTCCGAATTGGCGTAATCGTAAATATTATAATTTTTTACGGGATTCGTATTTGTAAGCATACAGAAATTTTCAAATGCTAAATATCCGTTCTTTCCAAGTCCGCGCCCGCCGTAAATAACCAAATGACTGAACCGCGGGAAACTGTCCGCAGTGTAGGTGCAGTTGTGCAGCGCAAATAAAAATTTCTCCCAAGGGAATAAATCATACGGAAAATATTTCTGATAGCTCAGATATTTTTCAAGCTGTTCACCGTCGATATATACACCGTCCTCATCAAGGACCCGCTCCACAAGTTCAATAAGCTGTACCTGCTCCGTGCACACAGGATATTTCCCGCTCCTGACAAGTTCGATATATTCGAGGATATGAGGGTTACAGTTCTTCATTGTCCCCACCGATAACATTCGTTGTCTTGAAATCAAGCTGTTTCAGAATGCACATTTTTCTGTTGCTGACATTAAGTGCAAGTTTCTGATATTTTTCCCATTTCTCAGACCCGACCTCAGAATTTTTCATGCAAGTCCAGATATTGCGTTCCGCTCTTTCCCAGTTGCAGTAATCCTCGATAAGCGACTCAAAAAACGGAGAAAAACCGCCTCTTTTTTCAAGCTGTTCAAGCAAGCTTTTTTTGATTTTATCAACAGAGGGTTTAGCCGTAACGCAACATCTCCTTTCCGTAAAAGTCCTTTTCCTGCCTGAATTTCACGGCCATTCAACTTCGTGAAAGTTTATATATATACGCGCGCCCGCGCCCGTGTGTGTTACGCGCGACCCGCTCCCGAACTTGTCTTGATTGTCCCCTGCGGTGTACCGCCCCCTCTTGAAAGCCGTTTTTTCGAGAGGGGGGTATGGGTTTTAGAATTTTTCCTCGTTGGTGTAGCCCTTGCGCGGACGCGTGCCGACTTTGAGCGTCCTGCCGTGGAGTTCCTCATGGCAGCGGAAGCATACCGCAAGGAGCTGCCTTTGCTTCACTCCGCTTTCGTCGGTGTAGTATCTGCTGTACGCTAAATCAGGACGCTCTTTCAGGTGCTTGACATGGTGCAGTATCTTAGCGGGTGAATATTTTCCGCGGGCTTTGCATATCTGACACTCGTTGTTCTGCTCCCGTTTGACCTCATGGGAAAACCTGCGCCAGTATTTGGAGTTATATAAAATATCAAGCCTGTTGTCCTCGATAAGCTTTTTTATCTGTTCGACCGTAAGCATTGCCATAAAATCACCAAAATACTAAAGCGAGATACGGAATATCCGTCCTCGCTTATAATCATACCAAAAAATCCGAACCCACTACTCGCAACTTTTAGACATATTTTGTTAATATATGACCAATCCGCGGTACTCCGCAAATTTGCACCTTGCTTCCCGAAGCCAACGATACACAGAGCTTTCGTCCGCACCTGCCGTCAGGGCATAGTCGCGCACGCGGTGCGTGACTGTTTTTTTCCGAAACGGCACACCCGCGTCGGTAAAATATACAGCCTTGACCGCCGAAACAACACACGGCTTTTTATCCGCAAAATACGTCAGCATTTTTTCTACCGCTGCAATATCCATGCGCCGCGCTTCGGATATGTCGCTCGACGATTTAAGCGCAAGCGCATAGTCGCGGAACGCTTCGGTCGCATAGTCCCGCACCCTGTCTTTTTTCATTCATACCCTCTCCTCCAAATACCTGACAATCTCCGTCCGTGCCGCCTCCATACCGCGGCAGACAACACAGTAATACCCCGCAGCCGAACGGCGTTCCAGAAAGCCGCGTTGTTCCGGTTCGACGTGTCCGCCACACAGGCGTTTCAGTTCTATGTACATTCCGTGATACCCGCCCCGCGCACATGGGAGAAAAATATCCGGCACGCCCTTTTTCACGCCCATAGCTTTAAGACGTCCCGCTTCCGATTTGGAACGTCCGCCGCCGTTGGGTATGTGGTGCATATCCTCCAGTTCGGGATATTTTCCAGAAGCCTACCGCGCCCACTCGAAAAGCTGTATCTGCTCTACCTCCTCCGTAGGACACAGAACCGTTATTCTTTTTTCCTGCACTTTTTTACCTCCTCTGTATGCAAAATATCTACTACCGCGTACAGACACCCGTTGATCTCATTGTCAAGCTCATCGATACCGAGAAGCTGTGCGCCGTCCAGAACCTTGTGTGCCGTGACTTTATCCTGCAATGCGTCAAGAAATTCCTCCGCTTTGCGGCGCGATATGGTTTTAACCCGCTCTTTAGGCTTGACAAGATTTTTGGACGGAATCCACCGTTTACTGCCAAGCGGAGACTTTGAAACATATCCCGCCACGCGGTCAAGTCCCTGAAAATAATCGGGCTGTAATCTTTTGCAGTTTGCGCAGCCACGTCCCCATAAGCTTTCGATCTTATCACGGTCAAGCCCGCCGCTCAAAAAAATATGCACATGATAATTGCCCCGAAGCTCTCCCGCTTCAAAAACGATTATGTATTTCAGGACGCTACCGTTTTTTCTATAATGATAACGCAGACGACGGATATAATCCTGAATATCCTTTTGAACCTGCTCCAGTGTGTCCGGTATATTCCATCTCTGATACTCGGCAGTCACAAGAAAATCTTTTTTTCCAAAATTGCAGTTTATCAGTCTTGCAAGCTTACGGACTGCATTTTTATTATTAAGCCGCTGCTGGGTCTCGGAGGTAGCTTTATATTTTGAAGCGCGTTTACCTTTTTTTGCCTTTGCAAATTCGGGATAGATAAAAATTTCTTCACGCATACCCGATGAGATTCTTTTTTCTCTGTATCTGCATTTCATTTCCTTTTTTCTCCATTCCCGAAATTAGTTGATTTGTTAATATCCCATTACCGGCATAAAAGGCAGTGCGCCTAAGTTTTCAAAATACTATATATAGTATAGTAGCCATATCGTTTTGGATAAGATAAAAAACAATTGATATATGAAAATATAATTTGTCTGCAATTAAAATGTGATATGCTGTGTGTACGGTAAAACTACCGAATATAATTGAAAGGAGGGGTTATTGTGGCTGATTACAGAAGAGAGAATGTCAAACTTGTTGATGATTCGGACAAACAGTTTACATACAGCGAACAACATCGCGGACGAAATAGGGACATTATTATAACCTGCAACGATGATAACAGTACCGTAGAGTATAGAGCGACAGATGGTAAGGGTCCGCTTCAACAGGATGCTAATTGGTATGAAAATAATATCAAGGTTTTTTATGACTCTTTAGCCAAAGCAATTGCTAATGCATATATAGCTAATGGCGACAACTGGGATAGCACTGTAGAGGTGAGAATCCATCGTACTGATTACGAATATGAATTATATCAATAATTCCTCAAGCCGCCCGTTATGGGCGGTTGATTTTTTCCGTCATTTATATTTATCAAGAGCCCCCAGCAGCCCCGACGAAAACCCGCTCCAAGCCATGATAGTAAAATTAAAGGCGGACGATACGGCAGCCGCTTCTAAAGATATCTCCCCGCAGTCCAAGCTGCCCGCGATCAGGAACATTGCAAGCACCGTCAGCAGGAATATTATCTGTTTAAGTTTTTTCATAATTTCGCCCCGCCTTTTGAAGTTACATCATACACGCCGCCGCGCTCCAACGCCTTACGGATATTATCTTCACTGCGGTCAAGCAGTTTGGCGATCTTTGGAATTGTCTTACCCTCGCTGAACCATTTGCAGACAAGAAAAACCGTATCCCGCGTATAAGGCCGTTCAAGCGCGGCGGCCTTATTTTTGGAACATTCGGAACATCTGATAACACCGCCGCTGTATGACGTTTCAAATTCCCGACCACATATGCTGCACTTTATAATTTTTGTTTTTCCCTTTTTAGACATGATAAAAAATCCTTTCACTTTATAGTCGGTACAGTATGCAAAGCATGATCCCACAATTTATCCATATCGTAGCTGTGGGATTCCGAAGCGGCCGATCCGCTTAAAGGAGACTGGCCCTTTTTAACGTCTCTGCTATGATAATTTTTTATCGTCTGGCAGTAACCTTTATACGGCTTTCCGATGGATTCCACATAATTGTCCACATCTGTAATATATTTTTTCAAAACTGTTTCAGCGTTGGACGTACCGTATTTTTCTCCGAAAAAATCCGTCAGCTTTAAATATTCCTCATCTGACAACAACACATGGCCGTATTCACCGTATTTATGCTTTTGAACTTCCGGCTTGCTTTTTTTAGGTGCGGAGGCTTTGACTTTCGGAGCACTCCCGACCCGCTCATTAAGTACGGTAATGACATCGGTAAGCCCCTGAATAGCCGATGTAAGGTTTTCCATATCGGATTTTCGGCGTTCCTCCTGTTCCGCTTCCTTTTGGGCAATGAGCTTGTCCATAAAATCAGCGGAATCTTTTAAAGCGGCGTTGACCTCCGGAGTATTGCTGTCGGAGATCAAGCTCCGCCAGTAAGCTGCCATAGCGCGGAATTTTTCAAATTTATCGGTACTGCTCATAATTTGATTTCATTTTCGACTTCGCGGGATTTATACGCGTCCCGCAGATCACGCAGTACGCAGTAAGCTTTTTCGATAGTCTCAAAATTTTTATTGCAGTCAAAAACATTGAATGTATAAGGCATTATTACTGCTTTAAGTATCAGTCCCGTCTTTGCAACGATAACTCGCACTGCTGTTTTCGATATTATGACGTTACGGCTGAAAAGATCATACTTTTCGTCCGACAGCGGAGCAAGATATTTCGGATCGACAAAAAAGCATAATTCGGGAAAATTATCGTCCTTATTATTATGGAACGTTTCAAGGACGCTGTATTCGAACATATCCGCTGTTTCGGCAAGAGGGACGTCCGAATCGTCATAATCAGCCAGCACCGTTTCAAACCATTTGGGAGCAGCGTCAAGAAAGCAGTCCAATTTATCATCGGGATCTAATTCCAGCAGTCCCTTTATTGTCAGGGTATCAAACAGCGGAAGATTTTCAAGCGGATAAACTGCTGTTCCGTCGCTCAGATACTGCATGGCGATTTTGGTTTCACCGTCATCATCATAGAGCTTGTTCCAAAGCCTTAGCACGTCTTTCTTTTGGAACATTGCATATATTTTTTTATATTTCATTCCGTACCTCCAATCAGTTCGGGGTTGTCGTAAATATTGCCGATAATTTCAACACCAAATCGGACGGAATTTATCCAGTATAATATATCTGTTCTCAACCCGCTATCGGAAAGCCATTGGGCGTCCTTACCTATAGGCTCTACATAAAGCCCAATATACCCGACTTCGGTGTCTACATTCTGAACGCCGCCGCATTTGCCGAATTTAACGACAAATCTATATTTGACCGCTTTAAGAATATCCCCCTCAAAAATCATCTTGCCATTCTTGTCGGTCAAGCCTGTGCAGCGTCCGACAGTTTCGGTAATAATATAGTGAACGTCCCCGTCCAAATCAAAAATGATATGACGTTCGAGATGTTTTACGTAATAGCCTGTGATCCATTCACCGTTATCTTCCCGCTTTCCGCGGGATAAAAATTTTTCGTTCATTTAATCGATTCCTTTCAAATTTTTATTGTAAACTACTACCATAGACGGAAATGGGGCAGGATAAGCAGTATTGCCGCATTCATCGGTAAAATGCAGTCTGCCGCGAA
>CAJUHS010000031.1 GCA_910586535.1 uncultured Oscillospiraceae bacterium | reverse complement strand
TTATTGTTTCCGCAATTTCATAAAGCTGCTGCTGACTTAATATCGGTTTACGTCCACGTTTGCTTGTCTGTACAGCCACAGACCCGGTTTCTCGCATTTGGTTTACATAATCGTATACCGTTGACCTGCTTACAGAAAAATTTCTTGCCACTTCTGTTGCATTATGACTTTTTTCATATGCTTTTACCATTAACTCCCTTATCTCTGTGCTTAACATTTTATCATCTCCCATTTTTATTATACTACTTTTGTCAAATGTTTGCTTATTTTTATGGAATGCTATAATTAAAAATATACTCGTATATATCAGAATTTATTTATAGGTAGGAATGGACAGATGATAAAGAATTTTAAATGCGTGAACATTTCATCAAAAGACCCAAAAGCATTAGCGGATTTTTACATATCAATTGGTGCACCAGTGTTTATAGAGGATGGCAATTATGACGGTTGGTTTATCGGAGACCCCAAACAAGGTGGAATGGTCTGCGTGTGGGATGAGAATAGTTGGGGTAAGTCTACGGAAGGATTTGTTACTATTGTTTTAGAAACTGATGATGTGCATAAAACATACGAAGAAATACTATCAAAAGGAATCAATATTGACCCGCCACGCACAGCAGATTGGGGTGGGCAAGAACTTATCTTTAAAGATATTGATGGAAATATTGTAATGTTACTATAAGGGGGAAGAAATGAAAACAAATTTGACTCACATAAAAATAGGAGTAAGTAATATTGAAAAATCATTGAAATGGTATACTGAAATTTTGGGATTTGAGGTAGACAGTTGCTATCCTGAAAAAAATCCAGTTTATTACGATTTCAAAGGTATAGGAGCCTGTTTTGCTATCGGACTTGCGGAGAATGGGAAAATATACAATGGCGGTAGAATAAATTTTGAAATTGAAGAAGTTGATCGATTGTGGGAACAACTAAAGAATAAAGTAACTGTTATTGAGCCGATTTACGATACTCCTTGGGGGACAAGAAAATTTACAATAGCTGATCCGGACGGAAATGAGTTAGGTTTCTGCAAATGATTTACTGAATTGAATATTTTACAAGTGCGGAGTGTTTCGGTTCGCACTTTTTTGTTTCAATAAAGCGGATATTTTACAAATACAATATTTCGTTCTAAAGGTGTGGCGGGAGCGTAGTGCCATTAAAATGCTCATTAAAAGTAATTTCATCTCTCACCCCATTTGTGACGATTGAGAATTTTTACTGCATTTTCAACTCCTGCTATATTTCCTCCTGTGCCCAAATATCCAATTCCGAAACCGTCTCCGACATCGCCTCAACACCGCGCAGATTGCGCTCAACAAAGGCTTTGTTCGTATCGGTGTACCCAACTCTCCACGCGCTTTCTATCTGCTCGCACAGCTCGTTTACGCGCGAGATTTTGTCGTCGGGGAGAAGTCTTTCACAGACCGTCTGTGAAATTTCCAGGTCATTATCTGCATAAAATTTTACGTCGATATCCTCTGTGTCGCCGATTGGGATATCTTTTTTGATCCCAATGCTGCCGAGGTGGTCGTGCAGCTCGTCCGTCGGGAGAGACATTAACAGCGTATTTCCCTCGTGATTTACAGTAACTCCTATCATTTTGTGTCCTCCATTTCTAAAATTTTAATACCGTTTTCAGCGATCAAAAAACCGTTGAAAATGATGTACAGAATTAAATCGTCCACTAATTCATTGTCGAAAAGTTCTTCCGAAGTAATTTCGGGATTTTGAGTATAAACGGTTTTCGCCGCTTTGTATAAGGCGTAGCCGTCCGCTGAAATTCCTTTAAGATCGATTTTCCCGAAATCAACAGTACCGTTGCTCACAGCGTTTTCCGAACGTTTCCGCAAATTAAAATCTGCGGACAAAAGAAAAACGGCAGCATAAAACCTGCCGCCGCCGAAAGGATTATTTTTAATGAATTTCGCAAAAAATGCTTTATGGTCGAAGTCCGCAAAAAAGCTGCATAATTTTCTGTACATTGCCGCAATTCTTTCAGTAACATCATTTCGCTTCCAGCGGTACAGCAGCTTTGCCGCCGCGTTTTTGTATCCGCGGAAACGTTCAAGTGTTACGCCGTTCACCATAAATCCCGACCGCCTCGGCTTGAAATTCGGGACGGTCTGCATCTCCCGCTCCACCGCTCTCCAATATGGCGTATTCATAAAAAGCAATTCTAACTCATCTCCATTCCGAAATCTTCTTCATATTCCTCGCCAATGTCCCCGTTCGGTTCATCAGCGGAAGTGATATTGACGTACTCGCCGATAATTGAAAGAGCCTCGTCATAACTGCCCGAAGCAAAAACGCGGGAGGACATCTCGCTTGCCTCTGTCGCCATGCCGTTATCTTTCAATATTCTCGAAGCTATACCGATCAAATTGAATACGTTGCCGTCCTGATTTATCAAGGGACAATCGGGTTTGTTTCTTTCGTTTTCCATTTTAGTACCTCCATGTTTTTGGGCAATAAAAAAAGCCATGTCAAATGAATTTCATTCAACATGGCTTTCTCTGTTTTGCACATATTTAGCTGCAAATTTTTGGTAATATTTATTTTTAGGGTTCAAATCCCCAAAAAATCTTTTTTCCTATGATTTATTTAATGTATACAATATTTTTTGATTTTGGACGGTATTTTTCTACCGCAGGTGTTCATGTCCCTCGGAAATCTTTATTCCAAAGGCTCATTCCTTTTTCGGTATTGTACACAAAAACTTTTCGGAATTTTCTACGAAAAGGGTTCAAATCCCTTTTTGCCATAAAAACCCCTTAAAAATATCTACGGTTTCTTACTCCGCTTTTTGCCAAAAGAATTGCCCTCAAACCGCCTATCTAAGCCATTTGAGAGCGAAATATCTTTTTTCCAAAGGAAAGATGGTGCGCCTGACAGGAGTCGAACCTGCGACCTTCAGAGTCGGAGTCTCTTATAATGCTTTTCGTAACTTTTTATATCATGCCGCGAAATGACGTATTTAAGCCATTTGCGGCTATTGCATTTTTATAACTTGTCGTAATTTTTCACCGCAAAACGTAACTTTTGACAACAGTTGTTGTCAACTTGTTGTCAATTTCAGAGCAGGTCAAAGGGGTACAGAGGAACCGTTGTCGCCCGTGTTTATGATATGCAGTTTTACGGAATGTCATAAGCACTATGGCGTTACTTAGGGCAAAGCCCAAGTAAGCCGTGAGGCTATGCCGCTGAATGCTTGCAAGCGGCAAAGGGGTGCAGGGGAACGCTGCCACACAGACTATTTTCGGCGGAAATAGTCATAGTGTGTTAGAACTTTCGGGGGAAAGTGTTTCACGTGACCTGCTCCATAATCTTAAACCTGCTGCAATAACCGTCTTCAATCGGTTAAAAAAATTACCGTCTGGAAGATAGCAAGCGCAGAAAAAGTACATACTTTTTCATTCTGATTGATTATATGCGCTGTAAGGCTATCAGAACGCCCCACAATCGGCGAAAGATGCTTCATAGTGTTATTACCGTATAAAACACAAAACCTCTAAAAACGGCTCTGTAGTCGTTCTTAGATGGTATCGCGATTTTGACAAGAAATGAGAGCAGGTCAGACCCGCTCCCATTATTTTGACCCACATTAGGTAAAATAAAGAAAAAGGACAGATGTAATAATCTGCCCTTATAGTTCAAAAAATGAAATCATTAACTCAACGCACTGTTTATTAGTTCCTTATTGCGCTGTTCAAACAATTCTAATACTGAAAGATATAAATCCTCATATGCACACTTCAAATCTGATATTTCATCTCTCAGCATAGCCCTGTGAACAGTAGTCTGTTTGTGAACTCTTATATATGAGTCACATGTCAACTTTAAATTTGGGTAATCAACCTGCTTAACCTCAACATCATAAACCGAATCAAGATATTGCTTTTTTGATACTTTTGAGATAGGAAGCACAGTATAATCATCGTTACGAATATCTCCAATTATTAGTACAGGACGCCTTTTATATGAATTACGCCCCTTTTTAACGTCAAAATACGGAATAATAGACCAATATATTTTACCAATCATAAATCGTTGACCTCATAATCTTCAAATTCGTCATAGTACATATCCCAAACATGATCATAGGGTCTAACTTTTTTAGCGTCTTCTTGTATATCTTCAATAGAAATGAGATTATTGCCATTTTGATCTGCAGTCAAGCCTTTGCGGGCGTTTTTCCAAGAAATTTCATTATGTGATAATTCACTTAGTTTCCATGAAGCAATTGAACCATATTCTTGAACCACATTATTAACTATATATGCGCATTCATCGCTTACTGGAGAAGTATCAACTACTATTCCATCAGGTGAAAAAGCGTTGCGAACCTCGCAACAAACAGGTCCATATTTCCAACCCCTAAATTCACCATCAAAAAGCTGTTTGCCAGTAATTGCAAATGACTCTCTTTGAGCAAAATAAAGTAGTTTATGCAGTTTCATTTCATCAATAGACGTTTTAGCTTGCCTTTTATACTCATCAAAAATGTATTGAGCAACGTTTAATACCTTTTCCATAGTTGCACCTCCCTACTAAACATATAAAAACACCCTCGCTGGGTCACTTGTAAGCAGAGGTGCGCGAGGTTTTATTAATTATATTATATGCGATAGTTTTCAAAATGTCAACTTTATTTTATCGCAAATTTCTGTATATTTCTCCAATTTTCGCCGTTTTGCTTTGTTATTCGCCATTTTTCGATAATTTATACTTTAATTTTCCTCCCGTTCTGCTCCGTCGGGAGCGGGTACATATTCAAGTATGTCACCAGGTTGACAACCCAAAAATTCACAAAGGTTGGCAATAGTGCGTGTGTCTATATCCCCTCCGTTTTGTATCTTCTGCCATGTTGCTTGACCTATTACCTTGTTTTGTCTGAATGTGTAAGAAGTTATTCCCTTATCCTTAAAAATTGCTATAAGCTTTTCATATACTATTGGCATTTTCGCACCTCCTACAAAATATTATAACATATCTTTATCACAAATATAAGTGACTAATTGTACAAAAATATATCACAAAGATTAGGGATATTGCCTATTGATTATCACTAATACTTGTGTTATAATATAATCACAGGATAAGGAAAGTGGTACACCCGCTCCCGAACCCGATAATAAAACAGGAGGTAAACCAAATGAACAAAACAAGGTCAAAAGTAATGACAATAGCGAACCGCCTTGTGAAGCAGGGACTGACCCGCTCGATAGCAACGGTCAAAGCGTGGATAATCGTCAAGGCAACCGCGCTCCGCACAAAGGTAAAGGGAACGTCCCGCCGTCAGGACGCGCTGGAGAAGCTCTCAGGTGTCAATCCTGCGGACATATCCGTCAAGCTGAAAAGAGAACCGCACAACGCCCACGACAGCAACGCAGTAGCCGTATACGCCGCTTTGAGGGATAACAGGGTATTCTTATCGGGTATCTCCCGAAAGCCGTTGCCGCCGTCCTTGCGCCGCTTATGGACAAGCACACCGAACCGAGTACCAAAGCTTTCAGAGTTACGGGCGGCTTCAATCCGTATGTGAGTTACGGCGCGGCTCTTGCCATTACCGTATGAGAAAAGCCCTTACATATCCTCCGACCAAAGTGAATGTAAGGGCGTACCGTCCACAATGGGAGCGGGTCAATATTATTATAACCGACCTGCTCCCGAATGTCAAGAGAGAAAGGAAATGTTGTTTAATGAATGCGTTTAGATGTGACTTTTGCGGAGAACTTTTTGCATATCGCGGTGAAATAAGAATTAACAGTCTTTTAGGAATATACTACACATTACTTAAAAATAATGATGATACGGTGATTGACATTTGTGATACCTGCCGTTGCCGTATTCAAGATTTGCTTGACGATATTCGCGATGACAGAATAAAAAAAGAAAAGGAAGAGGAAAGGGAGGCGGACGAATTGCTAAGCCAAATACTTATGTAGCAATCAACCGAATAAAATACATACCCGCTCCGCCCAAACAACGGAGCGGGTTTTTACTGTTCCTTGCGCCCCTGCTCCAGTTCCGCCGCAAGCTCTTTAAGAGAGGCGGTAAGCGCGTCGTACTCCGTATTTTGAGTATCGGCAGCCTTGCCGTAGTCGGCGGTGTACTTGTCTATCAGTATCGCCATTGTGGTGGCTATCTGCTGCGGCGGTGCTTTGGCGTACTTCTCAGGCTTTTTCAGCTCGTTCAGGCAAATGTCCAGTATTTCGCAAACGCCGCTTTTTTGCCGCTCCATATATTCAAGTATCTCGGCGGTATTCTGCCCTTTTTTTAGTTCGCATTTTTGTGCAATATCTGCATTTCCTGTGACAAGATTTTTAACGGTATTCGGGGAAACTCCGTTTATCTTGGCAGCCGCGTTATAGCTTTCAAGCTGAATGTAATCAGCAATAATTTTCTTTTTCTGCCTGTCGGTAAGCCTTGCCGCCATAACAGCACCTCGCTTTCACTTGATTATGCGGTATACAAGAGCCTGAAAGTTTCCCGACCTTTAGGCGTTATAAGCGTTTGAGTACCGCTCCACTGTGTTTTTTCGTTGAAACACTCCTTGACCTCGAAAAGCCCGTCGTTCTTTTTTGCGTAAGGCATAAGCCTGCCGCGCTTGTCGCGGTATATGTATTTCCTGTCGATCAGGAACTGCACGAAATTCTTCTCCTTACAGCCAAGCTGCTTGGCAGTCTCCCGAAAATTTGTCAGCAGATTGCGGTCGACAAGCTCGTCGAAATAATCCGCTTTCGGCTTCATAATTTGATTATCGACTGTAAGCTGTGATACCGTGATGTGCAGACGTTTCAGTTCCTCGTCGGCAACTCTCAACGCTCTTGCCATAATAGCCTGCGGGTTATTGAACTGCTCCTCAACAGCTATGAAGTATTGGCGGCATTGTTTTCCTTTTTCGGAACGCTGTATCATACAGATTTCCTTTGCCATTTCGATTGTAAGTTGGTGGTCGGTGTTAGGTCTGCCGACTTTGATAAGTTTTTCCGAGATTTCGGAAAAAATCACATAATCAACGTTTTCGACAAAGCCGTACTCGCACATTCTTTTGAACCAGTCGGCATATTTCTCCTTGACCTCTAACGCTTTGTGCAAATCCCTACCAAGAACGGTGGGACGATCGTTATCGTAGTTGATTTTAATTAATTCAGTCATAGTAAAATATCTCCTTTCATCTGTTCGGGTTTTGACACTAATTGTCCGTTATCGTTTGATTTTCGCATTATTGTGACTTCCGTTCTCGGATTTTCCTTGTCGTACAAAACTTCGCTCCCGTTTACAGAAGCGACAACGTTACCGTTATCGTCCTCCAGTATACCCGCCTCAACAAGAACGTCCTGAACAGCTTGCAAGTACCCCGAAAACGTACCCTTGTGCTGTTTATTGACATAAAAAACGCATTTGAGATTTACGGGATAATTTATCGCACCGCACTTTTCAAAATTTGCTTTCAAAAACGGAATTGCCGCCTTTGCATACCGTTCGTATTCCTCATTCGGCAGCAGCTTTGGGAACTCTCCCAACATCATAATTCGTCCGTGATGTGCGGGGGGATATGGTATCTGAAAGCTTATGCCGTCTATCTCTGCGAAACTTACTTCACTTATATGCATTTCAAAATACCTCCCTAAAGTCTCTGATTTTTATTGCTATCCTTTTTCACGTGGAGCAGGTACTTGCCTGCTTTTTCGCGTATTCGCCCCGCGATAGCTTCATCTGCACGGAGGATATTATCAAACGAAAATTCGCTTGAAATAACCGTTGTAAGCCCTTTAAGGTAACGATAGTCCAATAATTCAAACGCTAACCGCAAATCCGCGTTGGATACGGAATTGCCGCCCCCTTTAAACAGATCGTCTATGTAGAGAACCTCCGCGCCCTTGTAAACGTCCGCCGCGTTCGCATAGCCGCTGTCATTGACAGAAGCTTTAAGCGACCTTGCCCCCTCGACCCACTTCAAAATCCTCACGGACTTGTTTTGAGTGAAAATTATCTCCCGAAGCGCGGCGGTGCATAAATGAGTCTTGCCGCACCCGCTTTGTCCGCCGATAAACAGCCACTTCCCGCTTGTATCGGCGGCAAATTCCTTGACGGTACTCAGCAGCCCGCCTTGCCAATCTGCTTTGACAATGAAATTTTCAAAGGTCTTGTCCTCCAAACCGCTACTTTTGAGCAGCCGCAAGCTTGTACGGACATTATAGCAATCGGGGCAATTTAACGAAAGGATTTCGCCGTCGTCAGCCATTGTGTACAAAACGCCTTTATTTCGGCAACGTTCGCAGTTATAGCCGTCGTCCAGGTTGCCTGCAGCCTCGTTCATTACCCGACAACGGTTTTCATAATATGCGCGGTCGAAATCAAAACTCGGTCGCGTATTTGGAGCGTTCAGCATCTGCTGCACCAATGTCCTTGTGGTTGCTATTTCCATTGAACTTACCGTCCTTTCCTATCCAGTTTCTGATTGTTAGGTTATAATCCTTGTAAGTCTTGCCCGTTTGCTGGCAATACTCGTCAACCTTTCGGATATACAAAGCTACTGTATCATTGCCGAAATCCTCGTTAAGCTTTTTAAGCTGTTCGTCGGTAAGTAAAACGTGATTATATTCGCCGTGTTTATGCCGTTCTGCTTTCGGAGGGGATTTTTTAGGCGGGGGAGAGGGCGTACTCTCTCCCCTGTCCTCTCCTAACTCTTCCCTATCCTCTACTATCCTATACTGGGTTGCCAGATTGTCTACCACTTGGTTGTCACCTGGTATACCAACGGTATACAGATTATCTTTTCCAACAGAAATTTGCGATTTTTCCTCTGTATAAATTGTTTCCTTGTAGCGATCGTTGCGAATATAATTATGCAATCGCCAATGCCGAATAACTATAACTCCGCTCTCAAAAACAAGTATAAACTGTTTTAAAACGAGAAGCTTCATATCATCATCGCTACCGCCTACCATACGCTGAATTTTTCGCGGATTTCCGACAAATCCGTCATCATCTGCACGAAGTGAAAGGTGGAAGTACAGAGCTTGCGCGGACAATGGCAAGTCTAAAAATAAATCACTATCAATCAGTGCCTTTGCAAACATACGCCGTTCAGCCATTGTTCCCACCTGCCTTTGCCCCTGCAACGAAATTTTCCGCAGAACGTAACGCGATTTTTGCACTGCGAATGCGGCTTTGCTGCATAGCTATATAAGGGCGGATTTCATCTACTGTGTTTGGGCGATAATATCCGCTTGTATTTTCTCCGCACGTCGAGCAAATGACCGCCCCTCGCTGCCTTGCCGCAAACACCATTTTGCGTGCTGTCCGTTGGTCAGTTTCCATGCGCTTTGCAAGCTCACTCATAGAGATAGCGTGATTTCGCCCTAACGGTATAAAGTCAAGAACATTTTTCATTCTGACACCCCCTGCATATAGTCACAAAGCGATTGGGCGTTGATTAATATTTTGCCTCGCTTACCTGCTCCGACACGAATGTACTTAACCTTTCCCGATTTGACAAGATTGGTTAGGGTGAACCTTTTTAGCCCCGTTTCAATCTCTGCCTGTTCAAACGTCCATACGATAGGGACGTAAACGGACTGCTTATTGCTCATTGTCAGCACCTGCCTGTTCTAACTTTATATCAACGATAATTTCTTTAATCCTTTCGACCTCACTCTCGTTAAATGGCTTTCTCAATCGACGACTAAAATTACCGTCGGTAAGTCCCCATCGCTCTGCGACCTGCCATAATTTTAACCCGCTGTCGAGTACAAGCTTCTTGACTTCTGATCCAATCATGAACACACCTCCAAAAAATTTAAAAAGGTCTTGACAACAGCAATAAAATAACGTATACTTAAATCAGACAATGTTGTTATTGCTGTTATCTGATTTAAGTATAACATAAAAAATTATAAATTACGAAAAATTTGTAATCTGACTAAATCTGATGATTATATAGATTTATATTGTTAAATGTGACAATGGAGGCGGCTAAATGGCAAAAAATGAAATAAAGCAAATTTTGGCTGAGCGATTAAATGATTTAATGGAGAGAAAAAGAGATATTGACTACAAACTATCAGACAAAAAACAGGCTCAACAAATGGATATACCGTATAATACATTTAATAATTATAGATATGCAACTTCCGAATGTCCAATAAGTGCACTTGTTAAAATGGCGAAATACTTCCACGTTTCCACTGATTATCTGCTCGGACTTCAAGGAGAACCCACAGATGACCCTGTTGTAATTACCGTTACTGAATATATCACACTTTCTAAAGAAGCTGTAGAAAAGTTACACAAAATAAGTATGCGAAATAAAGTCACTGCTAACAGTGATACTCTTTCGGTACTGATTGAAGATGTAGACTTTGAATATTTTTTAGCTTTGTTGGAGGCAAAAATGTGTACCGATAATAATTTAACTAAAACTGTTGATGTAGGTAATGCGCGAATAGAAATAAAGACAAGTGATTTAAATGATTATGGAATTGAAAAAAACATTTCCGAAATATCGTCCAGAATGAAAGATAAATTCCTTAAAAAATACAAAACTGTTGATGAAAGACAGGAATACTTATTTCGTCAAAAAATGTACGGCTTCGCAGAAGGATTACTAAGGAAAAACCGAATAACTGAACAAGAATATAATCAAATAATTGCTGAATATGATAAAGGTAATTTTGAATATTGACTTGGAAGGAAGGTATAAGCAATGGCAGCCATAACCCAACGAACCAATAAAGACGGCTCAACCGTTTACCGTATCCGTGTATTCGCAGGACGCGACTCGGAGGGCAAACAGCGCATTTTCCAAACAACGTGGAAAGCCGACCCCAAACGAACGGAGTCGGCTAATAAAAAGGCTCTGAATAAGTTTGCCGCCGATTATGAGTCGAAATGCCTGTCGGGCGAAGTTGCCGAACAGCGCGTTCTGTTCGGGACGTACTGCCGCAAGCTCGTGGACGATAAACAGCGGGACGGTCTTATAAAGATAAGCACCGCGAACTTCTACCGCTCCCTTTACCCGCTCCTGCACGATATTGACGGCGTTCCGATCTCGCTTGTCAACGCAAACACCCTAAATAATCTGTATAGAAACCTGCTCGACAAGCCCTCGATTTCCGATACAAAGTACCGACTTAAAGCCAAGACTAACCTGCTGAAGCTTGGAGCAGTACCCAATAAAACGCAGTTTTCGCAAAAGTACGGCATTGCCATAACCACATTAAACGCCGCGATAAACGGCAAAAGCGTTTCACAGCAGACGGCGGCAAGGATTTCGGAGGCTTTGTATATGCCTGTTTCAAGTCTGTTCAACGTCTGCGAAAGCGACAAGCGGGCGTTAAGTGCCTCACAGCTTCACAAGGTACACAGCCTTGTCAGTATGGTACTGTCGGAAGCTTTAAAGGACGGTCTTATAACCTCCAATCCTGCGGAGCGGGTACGTCTGCCAAAGGTTGAAATATCTGCCCCCCGATACTTAGAGTCGGAGGAGATCGGCACACTCCTCACAGCCGCCGAACGTGAAACTATGGAAGTAAAGGTATTCGTGTTCCTCGCAGTAGCAACGGGCGCAAGGCGCGGGGAGCTGCTGGGTCTGCAATGGTCTGATGTGAATTTCACATTTAACCAAATCGAAATACGTCAAGCTGTCTATTACCGTCCCGCTTCGGGAATATACATTGATACGCCAAAGAACAAGACCAGTCAGCGGTTTATCAGACTTCCGTCCGAGTTAATGGAGCTGCTGAAAGAGTACAAAAAAGAGTGGGACGATTTTCGCGATAGCGTTGGTACAGCTTTCCCGAAAACCGTAAGCATATCGGACGGCAGCGGCAGGCATAGAGATTTTACGGCGGACTTCCTGTTCTCCCAGTCAAAGAATATAGGCTATCCCCACGCGCCCGATACGGCTAACAAGTGGCTGAAGCTCATATGCGACAAGAACGGTTTGGAACATATCAACCCTCACTCACTGAGGCACAGCGCGGCAAGTGCGCTTATATTCGGCGGTGTTGACCCTGCTTCGGTTGCCAAATACTTAGGACATACAAGTCCCCAAACCACCGAAAAAGTGTATGCTCACGCGCTGGAGGAAAGCCGTTCCCGAAATTCAAATATAATAGGCGATTTTATGTTCAAGCACAAACCCGATCCCCGCAAGGATGACAAAAAGGAAGATGTTGGATAATTAAAAGGCTCTTTCCCGAGTATGGAAAAGAGCCTTGATTTTTATATTTTTCACGGAGTTGTTGTCAATCTGTTGTCAAAATCGCCATTTGGAGCAAAATAAAAAGCCGCCAAAGAACCCTCAAACGGCTTAAACACGTGGTGCGCCTGACAGGAGTCGAACCTGCGACCTTCAGAGTCGGAGTCTGACGCTCTATCCAACTGAGCTACAGACGCAAATCGCTGTCGGACTGTCCAAACAGTCCGACAGTAATATTATAACATATTAATTTGAAATATTCAACTTTTTTCCTTTATTTATATTGGTATTTGTGCCGGAAAAATAGTTGATCACTTGTTTACCCTTTGCGGACTGTTCAAGCTTTTCGCGGAGCTCGTCGCGCATTTTCTCAAATCTGTCGTAAGCAGCCGCGTCATCCTTGAGTATTTTTTCTCTCAGTTCATGTACATGACCGATTTTCTCCTGAAGTTCCAGAAGTTCTCCGTTAAGTACGCCGATATCCTCAAATTTCATCAGCTTGTTCAGCCTATCCTGGTGCTCCATGGACTGTTCGCTTATGTACTGCTTGATATCCAGCGAAATGCCGTCCATAGCAGTAATAATGCTTTGTCTCTCAGCAAGAAGTTCTCCCACACCGTCAATATCCTCGTACAGCATACGATTCGTAATTTCGCTGTAACGTTCCATTTCATGTATCTTTCTGTCAACGAGATTTAAAAGCGGCTTACTATTCATTACAGCGCCTCCCCGAAAGTGTTAAAAGCCTTTTGAAGCCTCAGCAAAAGCGTCGCGTATCTCCTGAAAAAACGGTATAAGCTCTTTCAGTATGCCCGCGTCCTTTTTGACGTTTGCCTTTGTAAGACTTTCGCGGAAGTACTGATACATCGCCGCAAGGCTTTTGGAAATTTCATATTTTTCCTTGAGATGAGAATCAAGTGTGTCCACAATATCCAGAACACGGATTATTGAGTTATGCGCTTTGGGAATGCTCGGTTCCTCTTCGATATAATAAACAGCCTTGTTAAGCTCTGTTATGGCTTTGTCATAAAGTGCAACCACCAACTGTCCGGGCGTCATTGTCGTAACACTCTGCTGCATAAACTTCTGATACGGATTCTGCTGCATTATGACTTCATTCCTTTCAATTGCATACGCCTGCCTAAACGGGTATAAGCTTACACAAGCAGGAAGCAGGAAATATCCTGCCTCTTGCTATAATCTTTCGGTTATTCCTGCATGAAATAGGACGCCTGCTGCTGCATCTGAGCCATATATTTTTCCAGAGCTGTAAACTGGTTCCAGTAGCGGTCCTGTTCATTTTCGTACTTTTCATTCAGCTTGTCGATAATGCTTTGGATCGACTGCATTTCCTTATAGATCTGATTGTCGGTATCGGTCTTAGTATTTTCCATACCCGCCAAAGAAGTCAGATAGCCGTACTTCTTGGTCTTTGTGGAAATAGCCTTGTCGATAGTGCTTTCAAGCCTAGACGCAAGTCCGTCGGGTCCTGTAAAGAAATCCGCGATCTTGTCGCCGTAAGCTTCGATAGCGCTGTCAAGCTTATCTTCCTTGATCTCAAGCTTGCCGTTGTCGCGCCAGTTTTCGGTAAGCTGAACGCCCATGTCCTTCAGAGTAAAACCGTTGATGCCTCTCGACATAACGCCTCTGATCTCGGAAAGAAACTTCTGGATATTATTGTCACGGTACAGCAGACCCTGCTTAGCCTGCTCCTCCCACTTTTCTATCTCGTCAGATTCCATTTCGTCCTTCTGCTCGTCGGTCAGCGGGTCAAAATACGCTTTGTTCTTTTGAGGACGTCTTGTATTTATCTCTTTGTAAAGGTCTTCGATAAGCTTGTTGTAGTCGTCAACAAAACCCTTGATAACGTCCTT
This sequence comes from uncultured Oscillospiraceae bacterium, assembly GCA_910586535.1. Classification (GTDB taxonomy): domain Bacteria; phylum Bacillota; class Clostridia; order Oscillospirales; family Ruminococcaceae; genus RGIG8773. The sequence continues at coordinate 5,135 of CAJUHS010000031.1, read as the reverse complement.
GATACCGCTCGTATCCTTTTTGGTCTCAACAGTAATAAGATCCTCGTCGGTCTCCGCCTTAAATTCCTTAATGTTGGTAAGGTTGATAGTTGTACCGTCGAAAGTAAAAAGGTTTGTAGCGCTTGTGTACTTGGTAAAATTCTCGCCGTCGGTGCTTATCTCAAGCGTGCTGTTGGAACCGTAAGCCGTAAATACATCATTGTCCGCCGCAGGAGTAAGAGTCTCCTTGCCGCCGAAATATGTTTTGAACATTGCCTTTGCGTTGTCATCAACGGCAGTTACTTCGCGTGAAGCCACCAGAGTTCCGTCGCTCCTGATGTTGAAAAGACCCTTGTCAGCCAAGTCCTTTATAGAAATGCCTTCTTTTTTGCTCGCAGTAACTTCAATTTCCTCATCGCCGACCTTGAATTTCATGCTCTTAACGCCGGGAGCGATAACGTACATTTCGTCGCCCCCAACCATTTTTTCGTTGGTCTTGCCGGGATCGAGAGCGAAGTTGCTGTCCACAACAGTGAACTTGTGGTCGCTTGAAGTAAGGGTCAAACCGTTGGAATCATACTTGATCTCAAGGTCGAGCTTTTCTTTTCCGCTCCCGCCGTCAGCCTCAAGCTCTGTTTTTAGCTGCTTCTGGAGCGCTTCGTTTATTTCCGAAGCGGAATAAGTCTCGCCGTCGTCTCTCTTTTTGAGGACTTTGCTCAGATCCCATTCAAACTTGCGGTCCTTGCCGTCGATATTAAGAGTAAAAGTAAATTTCTCTCCGTCGTCAAAACCGTTCTTAAGCTTGGAATCGTCAATTTTCTGAGTATAGCTGCCGTTTATACCATACTCAATCTTAGTGGAATCCGCAGATGAAACTCCCAGCTTGTCGCCGCTGATATTGAACAGCGAGTTGAGAAGCGTTCCGCCTGTCTGATACAGGTTCAGCTCCTGACCTGCGCCTGTATCCTTGGTCTCAAGGGTAAAGGACTGTGATACGTTGCTGAAAGTCATTGTAACGCCCGCATTAGAGGTGTTGATCTTGTTCAGCATTTCTGAAACGGTAGTATCCTCTGTAAACTCAAAGGAAACGCCGTTAATGTTGATGTTATACTTGCCGTCCTCGGAGACAAGCTTATTGTTAAAACCGATCTCGCCAAGCTTTGAGGACTTGGATATGCGGCTCGTTCTGCCGCCGTCGATGCCAAGAGCCTCTTCCATATTGTCACCGCTGTCAGCTATTTCAAAAACGTGGTAGATATTATCGCCCGCGCTGTTGAATACCAATCCGGACTCGCCGTTTATCTCGAACTTCTGACCAGTGTGAACAATATCGCTTATTGCGTTGTTAGCCGCGTCAAGGAAGTTCTGCTGCGTTTCGGCAGCGTCCTTTCCGCCTGTGAAAACGATAGTCTTTTCAGCGCCGTCCAGCTTGATCTTGACCTCGTAGTTCTTGCCTTTCTTGGCGTCCGAGAAATCAAGCTTTATGCTTCCGCCGGAAACCGATCCGCCGGAAGTTACAGAAGCAGTCTTGGCAGAAGCGGCCTCGCGGATAGTATACTTTGCGGGCGTCGCGCCTGCCGAAACGCTTGCGGTAATCTTATCGTTAGAAGACGTAGCAAGGCATTTTTTCAATATAGCATTAGCCTTTATGGAAGAAGAGCTGGTCAAGTCAAGATACTTATTCTTAAAGTCGTTTATCTTGGAAATAATTGAGCGGTATCCGTCCTGTTTCCACTGCAAGGTCTGAAGCTTCTGCTGCTTGGTATTTATCCTGTTTTTGGTATTGGCGGTCATCGCCTTTACAAGCTCCTCAGTATCCAGACCGGACATAAGACCTGACATTCTGTTGCGGCTGCTCACAGCTCTGTTATTGGAATTGGAAATTGTCGACATAACGATCATCCTTTCGTATTAATCATTTTGTTCATTTATTCTGCTGATTTTTTATCATCGAAAGCAGATCCGCTGCGGGCTTGTGCACGGCAGCCTGAATATTGAATCTTTCGGTATCAAAAAGCTCGTCGCGGATTATCCTCACGTCGTAGGGAGCGTCTATACCTATTTTCACCCTGTCCTTGGAAGTTTCAACAACAGTCACTCGGACGTTCTCTCCTATATGCAGTCCTTCGCCGTTTTTACGGGTAATAACAAGCATCAGTCTCCCTCCTTTTTAAAGATAGGAAACTTTATGGGGTAATTTTCCGCGGCAATTGTCTGCACAGCCAGCATTTTTTCGCTGTTTACCAGTATCGGGCTTTTAAGGTTCACCGTGGTATCCTTATAGTCCTCGGGAACCACGGCAAGAGTAAGATAGTGGGGCTTAGGCTCATTTCCGAACCTTGCCGCCGACAGACTCTCCTCATCGGCTGTTACCGAATAGTCGGAGACGATTTGACACGGATCAAACACAATAAAGCAGAGATTTTCGTTATCGACGCTCTGGAGCCATGCGGGATACACATCGTCTCCGAGAGGGGAAAGCATTATAAAGCGGTGTTCGTCCTCAAAAGCAAATATTCCGTTGGGAAAGCTGATGATCTTGTCTTCTGAAATTTCCTGTTCGCCGAAATCCCTTGTTTTAACTATCATATATAAACTTCCTCACAGACTCGGACGTCAAACAAGAACGTCCACAATAGGTTCATAGTTGGGGTCTGCGCTTCTTGGGAAATATATCGGGTCTCCGAGATATTCTATGTCCAGCTCCGGCATCTGGCTGATTATAAACTCAATGCTGCCGGGAATAAATTCAAATTCCGGGTACGATGAAGCAAGCTCAGCAACCGATTCGGCTCCGGTCATGCGGTAGTTCACGCTCAGCACGCCGTCGGCATAGCTTACCGCGCTGTCCTTGCTTTTGGGAAGAGACTGAAGAACCGATTCAATGCTTCTGGAGGCTCTTTTCGCTGAAAACTGCCTCATTTCTCCGGACTGCTTTATGCCGGCCGCAGAATTTCCCCCGTCTGCAAGCTTTGCAACAGCTTCGTATGTAAGCGTAAAACCGCTGCCGTAATTACCGGACGGGATATACGCGTCATAATTGCGGCTTTCGGAAATCTCCATTCTGTACGGTTCCGCCTGAAGACGAAGTCCGCCGCCCTTTTTAGGCGAGACCTTTACCGAGGGAGCGCTCTGAGCGCTGTTTTCAACGCGTTTGAACTCTCCTCTTGTAACGTTAACTTCAACCTTGATCGGAATATGCTTAATGCTTAGCAGCTGCTCCATATATCAATAACCCGCCTTTCTCGGACAGCAGACCCAAGCGGCCGTCCATGCTGAAAATATCCTTTTATCCTGAACGCCTTAAATAAAATCAAAAATACTGTGAGGGAGTATCTGCGTACCCATTTTAAGAGTAGCGTCGTATGCAGCCTTGACAGCCTCCCATTCAATGATCTCATTTTCCATATCCGTACCCTCGACAAGGTTCTGACGCTCCTTGAGGTTAAATTCGTAATCCTTGTTTTTATTCTGATAGAACTCAATGCTGTTGGATTTTGTTCCAAGGGTGGTTATTTCGGTGAGTATGTGGTTATTAGCCTCGTTTGCGCGGTCAATGATAGCATTTACAGTATCCTGATCTCCTCTTCTGAGAGCCGACGACGCATCGAGTACGAGCTGCATAAGGTTCCTGCTGAATCTTTCATTGAGCGTCGGAGTCTGAGGCTGAGAAGTGTCTATTTCGGTGGAAGCGGAGCCTGCCGGAAGTCCCAGGTCGTTCGGATCAGATATTTCGGCAGTAATTCCTGTGTCCGCTTTCATAACGATAGCGCCCTTGCTGCTGCAGCCTATTGAAACGCCCGCAGGCAAAGAAGGCTTCGCGTCCTTTACTGCTTTGTCAAGCGCGTCACTTACAGCGCTTACTATCTCGTCCTTGGTGAAAGACGTCTTTGTACCGGTAAGCTTGGAGCTGTCAAGCTTTGAAAGGTCAAGGGAAAGCGTATAGTCCGTACCGTTCACCTTTATTGTAAGCGTTTTGGTAAGGTCTCCCGCAGCAAGACCCTTTTCAAACTGTGCGGTATCTAATTTTTCCTCGTAATTTTCGGAAATAGTTGCATACTGTGTTTCCGCTTTTCTTGCAATTTCGCCCTCCGCGATGCCGAAGTCGTTTGCCCCGACCTCAACGCGGTTCGAGCCGGTATTGAGCGTAAGCTCTTTATTGCTGTAATCCAAAGAGATACCCTTTGGCAGACCTTTTTTTGCAGCAGCCTTATACGCTGTTTTGAGAGCGTTGTTGAGAGCTGATTTCACTTCATCGTCTGTATAGGTGGTGCCGTCTGTCTTTTCGGGAAGGACAGCGCCCATATCAAGCTCAAGATCGTATTTTGTGCCGTCTACCGTGAGGCTGAGGGGAATTTTTCCTGCGCCGGCCGCATATCCGCCTGACAGATCAGCCGCCATTGGATCGGCTATGGTGCAGGAAGCTGTTCCGTTAATCGGAACCCCCGATATATCAATGCCGCTGCCGGTGGTTTTTGCACCGTTTATAGAAACGTCAAGGGCTGTCTGAGGATCAACCGTAAGGTCGTCATTGTACTTTATTCCCAGTCCGATATCTACATAAATTGGCTTTGAGCCGGGATAAAGAACCGAGTTGTCCTTTTCTTCCTGAGCCCTTGCAACGTCCTCAGCGGAAATTATACGGTTGTCGTCGGCATTATCCAGCCACTTTTTGGTTTTCTCATCGAAAACTGTAACTGTATACTCTCCCGCCGCCCTTGTAACAGTTCCGTCGGGAAGTATCATATCGCTCGTAACATCGAAATCAAGGGGAATGCCGTTGTATGTAACTGTACGGGGAATATCGCTGAGTGAAATGTCAGACTTCATAGAGCCGTCCGCATTGTAGTACTTGTTATAATCGGGAGGGAAAACCACCTGACCGTTCTGATCCTTTATCATGACTCTTTCAATGCGGAAAGGAGCCTTCTGGTTGCTTGCGCCGCCGAAAAGCTGTCTTTCGGAGAAGTCCGCATTAAGGGTCTTGACCATTTCGTCGGCGATTTCGTCAAGCTCTGTAGCGAAGATATCAAGCTCTTCCTGTGAGTATGTGCCGTTTGCCGACGCAACAAGACGTTCCTCAACAGAAATATAGTTGTCGTGAGCAATAGATGTAAGGTTCGTTTCGGCCGCATTGAATATAGCCTTTGCAGAGC
>CAJUHS010000030.1 GCA_910586535.1 uncultured Oscillospiraceae bacterium | reverse complement strand
ATTGATTTCTTTCTTCATTTGTAATATCAGATGAATTTAATTTTGTCTTTGCCTGTTCTATACTTTTATCATTAGATTCGACCTGCCTCTCTGTTTCATCAAGATATTTTTTTACTGTATAATCGTCAAGCTTAGTCTTTTTATCATTTAATTCAATTTCTTTATATTCAATAAAATCACAATATAATTTATCAGTTAAGCTTTCCGCAGTAGTATTTTCTTTCGGCGGCTCCGCATATACCGTACCTCCTACAGATATAAAAACTAAAATTAAAATAATTATGGCAGCTATACGTTTAATTTTCATTTTATCTCACCTTCAAGCTATCGTCAAAATATTCAAAAATAGGTTCAAGGAAAAACTCAATAATTTTTCGTTCCTCAAGCTTTATTTCCGCAGTACCGCTCATTCCCGACGAGATCGGAACATCGTTTCCGTTAATATTAAAACTGTTTCTGTCAACCGAAACCTTTATTTTATACACAAGACCCTTTCGTTCGTCCTCAACGGCAGAGGGACTTACATAAATAATTTTTCCGTCGACTGTTCCGTATTTCTGGAATGAAAACGTATCGAGTTTAACGGAAACCTCCTGTCCTTCAAAAACATAACCGATGTCTTGATTAAGCACGTCGGCTTCAACAATAAGCTCGGCATTTTGCGGGACTATCGAAACTACCGGCTGAGCTGAGGTTACCACGCCGCCCACGGTTGTTACTGCTACCGTTTGAACCGTTCCGTCCACCGGAGCTGTAAGTACCTGTGACTTATTCGTCTGTTCCCTGAGCTTTAGATCCGATTCGTAATCAATAATTGACTGATTATTTGAAACAAGCATATTTGTCAGCGACTGTTCAAATTCGGCATTTGCGGACTCGATTGCCGTTTCTGACTGTGACAGCAGTTCCTCCTGCTTTTCAACGGATTTTTCCTGCGCCGAGATGTCCTTTTTCAGCAAATCAATTTCTCTTTGCAATTCAGAGATTTCTGCGGAATTTCCCGCCGACTCGTGCTCCGCTCGGACTTGCTGAAGCTCATACTGCTTTTTTATTTCGTCAAGAGCTGCCTGTTTTTCTTCAAGCTGATATTTTGCAGCCGCGCCGATTTCATAAAGCTTTTTGTATTCCTCGACTTCTTTTTCTGCATTTTCAAGCTGGAGTTTGTAATTTTCAAGAGCCTGATTTTCCGGAGTACTGCCGCTGTACAGTTCGCTTGCTTCAGCCTTTTGCTTTTGCAGGGCGGAAAGATCGCCGTTTAATTTTTCAAGAGTATTATTTTCAATTTCAAGCTGCTTTTCATATTGGCTGCGCTGGGATTCATATTGGCTTACCGCAAGCTTATTTTCATTCTGCATGGATATCATGAGCCTTATTACCTGAATTTCGTTTTCATCGAAAATGCTGTTTTTTTCGGCATAATCCGTAATATCGGATTTTTTCAGCAGCAGCGATATAAGATCGTTCTGCAATTTAAGCTCATTTATTTTTGCTTCGGAATTTTCCATTCCTATTTCCTCCGCCGTGGAATCAAGAATAATAAGCTCCTGACCCTTTCGGACAAATTCTCCCTCCTCCACAAGAATGTCGGTAACAACGCTCTCATATAAAGGCTGAACCACCTGTACGCCGTCCTTTGGAACAATTCTTGCGGAAGCAATCGCCACCTCGTCCATTTTTCCGCAAAACGACCAGATAACTGCGGCAACGACTATTGCAATTGTTGTCCATATAACAAAATGTCCAAGCGGGGAGGCGGGCTTTTCCACAATTTCGAGAGCCTCCGAAAGAAAATCGGTTTCAAGCTTTTTATCATATTTTTGTTTTATTTTTTCAAGCATTTTATCACCTCGCATTTTGCTGCTGAGAAAGCAGATGATGATACAGTCCCTTTGCTTCAATCAGCTTTTCCTTTGAACCGTACTCCGCCAGCTGACCTCTTTCTATCACCATTATCAAATCGGCGTCCTTTAAAGTGGAAAGCCTGTGGGCTATTATAAGTACCGTTCTGCCCTTGCAAATTTCCTTTAAATTTTGCTGAATTATACTTTCCGATTCGTAATCCAGCGCGGAAGTAGCTTCGTCAAAAATTAGAATTTTAGGATTTGTCAGCAGCGCTCTTGCAATAGCGATACGCTGTTTCTGACCGCCTGAAAGTCCGGTTCCTTTTTCTCCAACCATTGTGTCATAGCCCTCGCTGAGTTCGAGAATAAATTCATGCGCTCCCGCGATTTTGGCGGCGCGGATTATTTCATCCATACTTGCGGCGGGATTTTGCAAGGCAATATTTTCTCGTACAGAAGCGTTAAAAAGAAAATTTTCCTGCAAAACAACGCCAATCTGAGTCCTCAGCCAGTTGGGATCTGCAAGAGACAGATCGACTCCGTCGATAAGAATTTTTCCCGATTCGGGAATGTAGAGCCTCTGAATAAGCTTTGAAATTGTACTTTTCCCAGAACCGCTCCTGCCGACGATTCCCACTACCGTATTCGGGCGTATTCCAAAAGACATATTTTTTATTACCTCAGCGCCGTCTGTGCGGTATCGGAACGAGACCTTATCAAAGCGTATATCTCCGCGTATTGCGGGAAGTCTTGTTTTGGAATTATCCATAGTAGGCTCGGGCTTGGTGTTAAAAATATCTCCCAGCCTTTGAACGGAAATGGAGGTTTGCTGAAAATCCTGCCACATTTGGACAAGCCGCAAAACAGGGGAACTGACGCGTCCCGCAAGCATACGGAACGCCACAAGCTGACCTACCGTAAGCTGCCCGGCAATTACAAGCCGCGCGCCAAGCCACAAAATTGCAAGATCGAAAATTTTTTGGACAAGCTGTGCGGCCGCCCCTGCGTTACCCGAAAGAATAGAGGTTTTAAAGCCTGCTTTTGTGTAGTTTGCGAGGAGTCCCTCCCATTTTTTCTGAACAGTAGGCTCAATGGCAAATGATTTTATCGTCTGAACTCCAGTGACAGCCTCCACAAGGTAGGACTGGGACTCAGCCCCGCAGTTGAATTTTTCGTCCAAACGGGATTTCAGAACAGGTGTTACCAATGCTGAAATCAGCGCAAGTATAGGGATAGAGACAATAGTTACTAAAGTAAGCTTTGTACTGTAAAAAAGCATTACAATTATGTACACTATTATAAACAGCGCGTCAAGCAATGTAGTCATAGGTACGCCTGTAAGAAAACGGCGTATATTTTCAAGTTCCCGAACTCTTGCGACCGTATCCCCAATACGCCGAGTTTCAAAATATCTCATTGGCAATCTAAATAGGTGGTTAAAAAGTCTACAGCTTAGAATAACGTCTATCTTGCTTGCAGTATGCGTAAAAATATAATTTCTTGCAACAGAAAGAATTGTTTCAAAAACCGCAATAAGCAAAAGACCTATTGCAAGCACGTCAAGAGTTGAAAGACTGTTATGTACAAGAACTTTATCAATTACCGACTGAGTAATAAGAGGGGAAAGCAACGCAAGAATCTGCATAAAAAGTGCGGCGAAAAGCACCTCAATAAGCGGAGCCTTGTATTTGATTATTGTTGGAATAAACCACTTAAATCCGAATTTTATATCGCGGCTGCTCATCATTCGCGGAATAAAAAGAAGTATCTCGCCATGCCAAATTTCGCAAAGCTTTTCCATTGAAATTATTTTCGGAGCGCTGTTTTCTTCCGTTACAATAAGGCATTTATCAGAGTCTGCTTTGAGGATCAGAAAATACCCGTCTGTTGTTTTAAGCATGGCGGGAAATGTCATTTTTAGAAGCTTCTGGGGGACAATTACAGCGGCTTTCGCTTTGATCTTTAAAAGCTTTGCTCCGCGTATCAGGTCAGGATCGGAAAATGTTTTTCCCTCCATGACCAACAGGTGTATAATATTTTTAGCGTCCGCTGGGATCCTGTAATATGCCGCGATAGTCATAAGGCATTGAAGACCGAAGTCCGGCTTTAATTGTTCACTTTCGGCTGCTGCAACCATTTAAACACATCCTTTTATGAATTGACCTTCGCCGTAAAAGCGAAGGTCAATTTTTAATAATTATGATAGCGAGTCCGAACCATAAAACAAATACCGCCGCATCAATGCTTCCCGCAAGCTTAATTTTTCCGTTCTTTTTCGACAAAGTTTTTTGGGAAAATGCAAAAAACTTTTTTCTGAAAAGTAAGCTATCAAAACAACGGCTGTAAGCATAAGGAACTCGTTAAATGTCAGAAAAACCACAGGAACAGCCGAAACTGCTATTATTCCGCAAAATATTACATGCTTTATATTTTACACCCTGACCGCCGTACCTTGCTTTGATAAAGGAGAAACGCTTTCTTGATATCAATATTAAGACAAGCGCCGTGACAAGAAAGTTTAATAAAATCGTATGCGCCAATTTATATCACCCCGTTAAAATAATAACACACAAACGAATATTTGTCAATAATAAGTTAATTTTTTATCATAATTTGTACATTGTTACAAGTTGAACCGGTTAATATAATACACAGTTGTTGAAATTGTTTGCTCAAAGTAAAAAAACTGTTATAAAAATATAGCACGCCATAAAAATAAGATAACACTTGACAAGTCGTAATCAGAATCTTTTCTTGAATAGCAGTTCCTTGTTCATACGCAAGCTCTTTTTTACCGAATTCGCTGTATCGAATATAATCGATTTTTCATATGTACTGCAAGGAAAATAGTTCTCGTAATTCAGGAGAGTAATCACCGCTGTTCTGCATATTGCCGCACAAAAGTCTGTCAACCGTAACATTCAGAGCGTCGGCTATATTTATGATTGTTTCAAAGCTTGCCTTGCTTCTGCCTGTTTCAATATGGCTGATATAAGGAACTGACAAATCAGCGTGTTCAGCCAAATCTGCCTGAGATAATCCACGTTCAATTCGAACTGCTTTGATTATTTTTTCTATTCTTTCGTAGTTCAATCCCATAGTTCTCACCTCCAATCCGCAAGCTGAGTTGGAGGTGTTTAAAATATTTTCTCATTTTATAACCATAAGGATAGGATTATACTTATGCTTAATTTTCTTTTGTCGGAAAAAGAGCTATACTGAATATACAATCCGATAATGAGGTGATAGCTATGTTTGAAAGTGAAGCAAATGTTTCAAATAAAAAACTCCGACGTGAAAAAATCCGTGAACGTTATAAAGGCTCAAACTCTGAATTACTTGAAGTAATTTCGGGGAAAAAAGCGGCTGATTTTTATGACGATGTTGAAAGGCGTGTAGCCGTTTATGTAAGAGTATCAACCGATAATCTGCAACAGACCAGCTCATACGAGTTGCAGAAAAACTATTACGAAGAAAAAGTCAGTAAAAATCCAAACTGGGCATTAGTAGGGATTTACGCCGATGAAGGCATATCAGGAACATCATTGTTGAATAGAGAAGCGTTTAATCGTATGATTGAGGACTGCAAGGTGGGAAAGATTGATATGATAATTACAAAGAGCGTATCTCGTTTTGCAAGAAACATTGTCGATTGTATAAGCATTGTCAGGCAGCTCTCCTCTTTAAAAAATCCCATAGGTGTGCGGTTTGAAACGGAAGGTATTTACACATTAAATGACAATACCGAAATGAGCCTTAGCTTTACAGCAACAATTGCTCAGGAGGAGTCCCATATAAAAAACTCCATTATGAACTCGTCCATTGAAATGCGCTTCGGGCGTGGTATTGTGCTTACACCTGTTCTGCTTGGCTACGACCACGGCGGAAATGGAAAACTGACCATCAATCAGAGTGAAGCAAAAACGGTAAGGCTAATATTCTTTATGTATCTGTATGGCTATTCGTGTCAGGAAATTGCCAATTCTCTGACAAAACTCGGAAGACAGACCAAGAAAGGCAACACAACGTGGAATACAGGAAGTGTACTGGAAATATTGAGAAATGAGCGTCATTGCGGTGAAATCCTAACCAGAAAGACATATACACCAAGCTATTTAGACCATAAATCAAAGAAAAATCGTGGAGAACGTGCGCAGCACCGTTGGAAAGGCGAACATGAACCGATTATATCCAAAGACGACTTCATTGCCGTTCAGCACCTTATAAATAATGCAAAATACGGAAACAAGGGTATTCTTCCCGAATTGAAAGTAATACCCGAAGGTGCGTTTTCCTCGGTATTTTCATTAAGAAGCATAACTCTATTTTCATCTATGTAATAAATACCTCTACTTGTTGCAACTGGAGAAATAAAATTTTGATAGTTAATACAATTAGGTGATATATAATTGTGTGCACACCCTGGGATTTGACAAATATTTTGAATGCGTCCACTTTGTAAATTTATTTTTGTATTCGGAGTTTGAAAAGAATAATAATAATCTCCGTCTATTGTCGAAGTTATTTTCATAATGTTATATGGTTTATCGTCATATAAAAAATTATTAGTCTGAATATCTAATTTATTTTCCTCAATTTTATGCTGTGCACTATCTAAATCCACGTATACTTCATAATCACGGTTTAAAGAGCATCCATTTAGAAGAAAAAGAAAGATACACAATAATATACATATTTTTTTTGTATTTGTAAATGATTCATAATTTTCAACCTCAGTTCTCTAACATAATTCTTATCTTCTTAGTTGAATATGAATTTAAATTATCATATTTTTCCGCAGGAATAGCAAATGCTTGAAATGTGTGTAATCCTGAATCAGGAAGTAATTTATTGGGGATTAGATATTGAAATGTTCGATCACCATTTAAACAGTTAACTTTATAAGTGTATTTATCATCAAATGCTTTTATTATTTTTCCATCACATAAGAGAAAAATATAGTATGGTAAGAGTTTTACACATTTCAAATGCACCTGAATCAATTACTTCCAGAGAATATGGCAATTGAGCTTCTTTAAACTGAAATCCTTTAAAAGCATTTTGGGGTATTTCTTTAATACCTTCAGAAATAACAAGGCGGGATACATCAGATATATATTCTTTATAATTATCATCAATAAATGTATTGACAATAAGAGTGCCGTCTTCTCTTATTTCCCATGAGTTCAATTTATTTGTAAATGAAGCGTGGGCAGCTTTTAAGTCAGCAAGAAAATCGTTTATATCTAAATATCTTTTTGTTGTATCATATTCGCACGATTTCATTATAACTTTCTTAAATTCCTCACAGCCATGTCTGGGCGCTTCAAAATCTTTTCCCATTATCCTGTCGATAATAGCCTTTGATGTTTCCGACCATGAACTGTTTTCATCAACAAGCGGAAGATAATTATCATTCATTAGCATATACAATACAATTCCCAACGAATAAATATCAGCCGTTGTAGTATAGGCATTTGTTCCGTCACCCTTCCATATCTCAGGAGCGATATATGGCTCTGTTCCCGTTTTTGTCAAAAAGCAATCGGCATTGAATCTTTTAGATACGCCCAAATCTCCTAAAAGGAAATCTCCATTATCATTAATAAAGATATTAGATGGTTTTATATCTCTATGAATAATTCCTCGGTTATGTGCCGCTTTTAAAGCAAGACCAATTTGCTCTGCCAATTTGATTACTTCATTTTCGTATAATTCCTCATACTCTGCAAGATAATTAACCAAGCAAGTATACAGATCCATCTGAATCAAAATATCAACTGCAACAACATCGCCGGAAGCATTTGTAACATCTTTGATAGCATGATTATTGCAATGAACAATGTGGGGACAGTCGTTTAATAGATACATATTCTCTATTTCCGATTCAGCTCTTTTTCGTATATCGTCCATAAAAGATTTACGTTTATGTAAATTCAGTTGATTATCACATGATAATGATATTACCTTTACTGCCGAAAAAACGTCTTTCCCAAATCTGTTTTGCTTAAATTTATAAACTGTGCCTGAAGCACCGCTACTTAAATATCCGTCAAAGTACCAATTTTCCCAAAGCGGTTCATATGATTTCAATCTCTCGGTAATTGTCATATTCAACATCCTTTTAAAAGAACTTTTAATTTATCGGTAAAATCGTTCAATTTGTTATCGTCAATCATTCTTCTGATGTATTCTGCAAGATTTTCTATACCGTCCTCGTCCCACTCTTCAACGTCAGAACCATAATATTTATCTATTATCTGCTGATATTCTTTCTTGAGTTTTCTGTCAGACGTAGTCATTACGAATTTCCAAGCATTATTTAGCTGTAGATCAGGGTCAACCGCTTCTGCATTTCTCAATAGGTATAAAACAAGTGATTCAGCCATATCCCTTGCATAAAGCTCTCTCATATGAGCAAGTGATAGCATTTTATTAATGTCATTTGCAACCATATTCAAATGTATCCCCAATGCTATTAACTGCTCTCGGCGAGGCAAAACGCCATCGTGCTTTAAACGCGACAGCATTATTTCAAAAGACGAATCAAGACCTTTTTCTAAAATATATTTATGCCAGCTATATTTGCCATCGTCCTCATAATCATTTTTTTCGTCAAGTCTTATTTCGATAAAATCGTCAATAAAGCAAATTAAACTTGAGTACGACGAAAAAATATTTCTTTGTTTTCAAGTACGAACGTTTCAAAAGCAATATCATCTTTTATCTGTTTTACCTCGTCATAAATGCCAATTGTTTTAGGATCGTTGTAATACTTTGGATTAACTCGGTGTTGTTCTAAGATTTCCTTAAATTTTTCATTCCAGCGTTTCAAGGAATCATAATTATAATTTTCATCGTCCCAATTTTCAGTTCGCTGATTTATTACGTAAATGGTAATTGCATCATACAAATCCTTAACATACAATTCCGAATATTTGCCATACTTTGTCAGTAATTCATTGGTTTCTTCAATATTCATTTTAAGTCCGAACGCCAATTTAATAAACATATCTCTGCTTCTTGGCATTGTACCTGAACAGCACCAACTTTTAATAGTATTTTTGCTGAAACCAACCATTTTAGCAAATTTTTCATATGAACAACCTCTAAGCTGAAGCTGTTCGGAAATATAATTTTGCCATGAAAGAAAATTATTTCTCTCATTTTTTATATAATCCATAAGACTTTCAATATTATTCATTTTAAGAATATCGTTTTCCATATATATTGTTTTATCTGTATACATATATTCTTGCCTCCGTTTTAAATTTTCAGTTTTTTACCATTTTGCCGGCTATAAAATAATGATTCGGTCAGTTTAAGAAAAATGATGTTTTTTTCATGCTATACTTAAATTACAATAAAACACAGGATACACAAAAGTGTAGCCGCAGCTTTAAGGAGGAATTTCTATGAAAAAAACAACCAAAAAGGCAATGGCAGTTATTTCCGCATTTATTATGGCAATCTCGTCTATTCCCGTAATCCCAATTTTCGCAGCTAATAATCCGGACGACCTTGTAAACACAGCAGCAAACGAAATAGGTTACAAACAGGGTGCTGACGGATATACAAAATTTGGTGCATACACAGGTTATACCTATGAGGCATGGTGTATGAGCTTCGTTGCATGGTGTGGAAAAGAAGCAGGCATTCCCTCTTCGGCAATGAAAAGGAGCGCATCATGTACTGTAGAGGGCAACTGGTTCAAGGATAACAACGCATGGCATAACTCAGCTTACAACGGCGGGAATTACATTCCGCAAAAAGGAGATATAATCTTCTTTAGATGGAGCGGTAAAAAAAGCGGCAAATTTGACCATGTCGGAATCGTTGAATATGTTGATGACAACGGCGTACATACCATTGAGGGAAACAGCAATTACAGGGTCAAAAGAAATACGTATTCTCTCGGCAGTTCAGTAATAGCCGGTTATGGAACTCCTTTTTATGACGGTTCTTATTCTGATGAGCAGTATGTTGATAGTTCATCAGCTGAAACTTGGAGGGTAACTACTCAAGGCGGCTGCCTGTTAAGGTCATCTGCAAGTTCCAGTTCATCTGTTGTTAATTATCATTTTGTTAATGGAAAAACTTTCACAGTTACAGAAAAAATTTATGTCGGAGGAGATATATGGGGATATACACAGTCCGACGGCTGCGGCTGGATTAATCTTAGATGGTGTACTATTATTTCAGGCGACTCGGACGTAAATTATACACCTAATGATTCAAATATAACAACATCAACTCCTGTTTCCATTGAATCAGCGGTTTATTACCTCTCGCCTAAGTGCGCGCCTAATTCTTGTATTGATGCAGAAGGCGGCGAGTATTTATACGACGGATATAATGATAATATCCATTTATGGGAATACCTTGGTAATCTCAACCAACAGTTTTTGCTTGAATTTGCATATAACAAAGAAAATGAAAATTACTATACTCTCAAAAATCGCCTTACAGGTAAATATCTTATTATGAACATAGGCGGCGACAACAATGTTTTGGAGAGCGAATATTCCATGAGAAATGCGAAGTGGCGCTTTGTTAAATACAACGGATATTACCAGCTTATAAATGAAGCTACAGGTCTGGCACTTGACATAAACGGAGCTTACTCAGATAACGGAACAAACGCACAGGGTTGGGATTCATCAGTCCTTGATAACAGCGCACAACTATTCTCTCTTCATAAGGTTGACGGTACATATGGCAGTGATTCCGAAACATCATTTTCCTATTACACATACCAAACAACAACCGATCTTACCGTAAGAAGCGAACCCAGTATATACGGAAGTAAACTTGGCGTTCTCAAAAAGGGTACAAAGGTTTATACAGATTACTCCATAACAGATGATCGCGGTGTTTCATGGTGGCATATCAACTACAATTCGCAGGACGCTTATGTTTCGGGTTCTTATCTCTCTTACATTAACACAGTATATAACTATTGATAATCCAACTAAACCTTGCCGTTTTTGCTGTATAAAATTTTGTGAAGTCCCTATTTAAGGCTTTTTCCGAAAATAATAATTTATTTTTTGGCAAGCTTTAATTGGGGGAGCAATAATAACTTAATCAATCTGGGCAGACGGAATTTATTTCCGTCTGCCTTAATTTTATATAAATATATCACATATATAAAAACTATTTTATATTTTAACAATTTATTTATTAAGATATTCTGCATTATACACATTTCTCATATTTAAAATTCCTCCGTTAATTTATAAATCCCATTCACAAATAAAATTTGTTCCGCCGTTCACAGTGTTGCCACCAAAATCGCCATCGTTCCATGTCCCATCGGTATATTTATAATAAAACATAGCATAATCTTCATAACTATTCTCCGAATTCGGCTCATTTTGATGCCAGTTAGTATAACGGCTCTCACCGTCATACCATTTCCAAGTGCTTTCATTTTCGGCATCAGAGTATCCGAAATAAGCATTTTCTACACCTAAATTTTTAATATAGTTAAATATTGCCATATTCTCTTCTTCATTATTTATTATAGCGAGATGCCCACACAACTTTTCACAATGCTCTTTTGCATTTTCAAAAGTTGAAGCAATACCTTGATATACCATATAATGATGTCCACCATATTCAAAAGCGTCAGGGTCTATATCGATATTAATCTGTTCGACTTTCTCAAAATCTGCATCATATTTAAACTTGACCAAGCCCGATTTTAGAACCATAGTTTCCATATGATTATCAATGCTATCCCCAACAGAATTAGGACTCTCGTTTAAATCTATATAGCAGGTTATTCTTTTATCTAAAGAATCAACATAAATATAATTACCATTTACATCGGATACCTGTATCATATTACTATTAAACCGTCCATTCGTGTTTTTAGCAGCATTTATTGCTGAGGAACCTATAATTGCGCCATGAAATATTTCACCGTTTTTAAGCACTTCTATTCCATCAACTATAGTATTGTCGCTAAATGCATCAATAGCTCTACCCTTAATAAATACATATTCTATTTTCGGAACATATAATCCTTCATTACCATGTAAAAGAGTATATTCCTCACATTGATTGACACCAAAATAATCTTTGACATCTTGAATTGTCCACCCATAAAAATCTTCAGCATATTTCCTACTTGTTTTTTCGCTTTTTGTCAATTTTGCCCAATCAATGTAATTTACTTGTTGTGCTGTGCATTGAATATCTTCCTGATATGAATATGCTTCATATCCATCAGCATTTATGATAATATTATATGATCCTTCCGAAAGTATCAACTCAAAATGTCCAGAATTATCAGAATAAACATCATAAACAGAACCATCAGAAAGGCTTTCTGCTGTAATATGCGCCCCACTGATTCTTATATTTTCGTCATTTTTATCAACAATATATGACATTATGCTGCCATAGTTTGGATTATTAGGTTCGGACACAGCTTCGCTATGATTCTCACTTATTTTTAAAGCCGCCATTACCGCCATTTTGGCATCAACTATTTTCACATTATGGCTTTCATAGCTTGCAGAATTGCAAACAATTATTTTAACTTGCTCGCCCGTAAGTTTGCTGTCAGCTGCCCAAACCATTGCTGCAACTCCTGCAACATGGGGGGAAGCCATAGATGTACCATTCCAATTTGAATTTGAATATTTATTATTTGGCACTGTTGAAAATATTTTTTCTCCTGGAGCAAACAAATCAACACGATTTCCTGTATTTGAAAAATTACTAATGTTATAATTTTCTCCAATTGAACCAACTACAATTATTCGATTATACACATTTGGATATTTTTCCTTACCAATGAGGTTTAACCATGAATTATATTCACTTTCAAGGTGATGTGTAGAATATTCAGAATCATTGCCAGCAGCGCAAACAAGTACAAAATCATATCCATCATTTATTAATCTATTTAAAAAATCTCCAATTAAATTTGATTGGGTTTTATATACGGAATAATCTCCTATGTTAAAATTATCCCACCATGCTGTAAAGCCACTTTTTCCTATATTAATTGTTTTAAATTGATACCAATTAAACCCTTGACTTTGATTTATAACTTTAACATTTCTAAGAATTAACTCTGCTAAAGCTATTTTCTCAATCATAACAGATTCCCAATACGTTCCATTTTCTGAATAACTGGATATACCACTTGATGATATTCCATACAGATTGCCGTTACCGTAAGGATATATTCCGCATATGCCTTTAGTATTATTAGATGAAGCCGCCATTATGCCAGCAACATGAGTGCCATGATTTTTCTTGCTATCTTGCAAATCGCCATTATAGTTCTCAAATCTTTCGGCAAATCCTAAATCCTCATGTGTAAAATCAAATCCTCCATCAATTAATCCTATACGTAAATTTTTATTTAGTTTTTCGGAATTTTCTTCAAGCAATTTCCAAGCTTCAGGTGCTCTTATTGCTTCAATCCCCCAGCTTTTTCCTTTGCAATCAGTATAATTTTTTAAATCTTTTTCCCATTGCTTTCCATAGTTAATAGTATCTTCCGAAATTTCATACACATAATTAAGACAAGCACTTTCGATTTTGCTCTCCGTTTCAATCTCATTCACAATAGACTGAAGATCATCTTTTGTATGAATATCTGCTAATTGCAGTTGATAATCTCCAGTTTTCTCAATAAAACCTACGATTTCCGCATTATATTTTTTTGCAAGCATTGCCATTTCTTCTTTTGTTGCGCTGGGTTGGGCAAAGACAAGAATCTCATTATCCATATAATTAATTACACCTTCGTCACCTGCAATATGATTAATATCAATAGAATTACAATAAATTTCGCCTATATCGTCATATGTAACTTTAAGTTCTATTAAACTGCCACTTATATCTGATAATACAGAACAGCTTGTCAATATTACTGTTATAGCAATAGCTAAAGACATTTTGAACATTTCTTTTAAGGCAACACCGCACATTGCGATTTGAAAATGCGGCTAAATTCAATAGCACAAGCATCTTGTAAATAAACAAATAACCGCTCTATTTTTCATCTGCAAGACGCAGTTTATCAGACCGACAGAGATTTTCTGTCAGCCAGATAAAGGTTCGCCAAAGCAAACATTATATTCAGTTTAGCGGTCTGTTTTAGCAGACCTCGGTATCGTGTTTTCCGATACCAGAATAATCTTTTTACAACTGCAAAAACATGTTCGACTTTTGCTCTTACCGAGGATTTTTTATGCTCCGCTTTCTTTGCCGCATATTGTCCGCTTTTGGATAGCTTTTTTATCTGAGATGGTTTCCTGTTTATTTTATATTTGATTTTCTTGCCCTGTTTATTGCGAATTATTGCACCCTCACGCTTTTCTGCACCGACATATCCGCTGTCACCGTTAACGTCTTTTTCTTCACCGTGGAGCAGCTTTGGAACAATCGTAACATCATGTACATTTGCACTTGTTACTTCCAGATGATGTACAAGTCCGCTGTCCTTATCAACTCCGATATGTGCTTTGTAACCGAAGTGCCATTGATTTCCTTTCTTTACTGAATGAGCGTCGGAATCACGCTTTTTATCCTTGTTTTTGGTTGATGAGGGTGCCGCAATAAGTGTGGAATCTACTATCGTTCCTCGCTTTAATATCAAACCTTTTTCACTGAAAATTTCTATTGCTTGATGAAATAGTTTTTCCTGTAATCCGTTCAGGACAAGTATATTTCTGAAACGTCCGACAGTATCTCCATCGGGTATTTGATTTGGCGAATCTACTCCGCAGAAATCCGAAAATGCTCGGCTGTCTATAACCTCGTTCACTACTTTCATATCTGAAAGGTCATAAAGATTCTGAAGAAGATAAATACGTAGCATTAATTCCAGATCGTAGGGTTTATTTCCGTGTTCTCCTTTGTAATAACATGGCTTGATTATCTCTATCCACTCGGAAAATGGTATTATCCGCTCTATCTTTTCTAAAAATTCTTTTTTGCTTGTTTTTGCATTTGCCAGTTCATCGCTTATTAGCGAAAATGTCATTTGTTTTTTCATACCTTTATTTTACCATATTTTTTCTTTTATTACTAGATGCTTTGTGCGGTATTGCCTTAAGTCGCCTAAGCTCATTTTCTAGATGTTAATATCCGTTCTGTGATTTCTGATAATTTTTTATTATAATGGTTAATTTTATTAATTAATGTCGTAATATATAAATAGAATGAAAGGAGGATAAGGCATATGTTTGAAATTATTATATTGTTTTTGATTATTTTAAGTGAATTTATTGCAGAAAATATAGGTATAATTCTTATACTTGTTCTATTGTGTTTGGTGATTGGGGCAATTATTGAGTACATAGAAATATCCTGTGTTGTGCTTGGTGTGATTTCTCTTATTGCATGCACGATTATGATGTTTAAAGCATTTGATTGGTGCTTTAACAGGGGCTGTATAGGCGCGGCATTATCTATTATTACGCATATAGTTCTTGTTATCGGATTCGGACTGACCGGCGAACTATTTATATCCTTACTTATACTGCTTATAGGTACCGTAGTAGGATGGTTTAAGGTTGAGGATTGTTCAGAAGTTTTGGGGATGTTTGGAATAATTCTATCAGTAATTATTCCGATTATTATATTAGTTATGAGCTATAATTAGAATAGAAAAAACACATGAGCGTGATTGAAAGAATTTCCAAAGAAGTTCTGATGGCATATATGGGGGTGGTGAAAGTATAATATAACAACCGAATGGCACCCACTATGTTTCTAAACGCTATTAATTTATCAAAATAGAGGAATGTAATATGAAAAAAACTATAAACAAATCAATTACTGCATTTTCCCTCGTTATTGTAATGGTAATAACTTTATTTATTCCGTACTTTAATCTTATTGGCTATACTGTTTCAGCCCACGAATATGTATGCCGTGGAATTGATGTGTCTCATCACAACGGCAGCATCAACTGGAATAGTGTCGCAAACAGTAATGTTGATTTTGCTATCATACGAGCCGGTTCGACTGATGTTGATGGCGAAACCCTTTATAAGGACAGACAGTTTGAAAATAACTATTCGGGTGCCAAAAATGCTGGACTTAAAGTCGGAGCTTATTACTACTGCGGTGCATATACCCAAGAGGGATTTGAGAGAAATGCTCATGACTTTTTGAATATTCTTGGTGATAAGACTTTTGATTTACCGGTATATATTGATGTGGAGAAGGCATTAAAACAAATGGCATTAGGTAAAGATACTTTGACTACATATATTTTGTCTGCACTTGACATAATCAGCGATGCCGGTTATAAAGCCGGAATATATGCAAACCGAGATTGGTTCAAAAATTACTTGGACGAGTCCAGAATCAGAGATTCGGGATACGAAATTTGGATGGCTCAGTTTCCTTCAGGCAAATATGCGGTTGACCCTGCCGAATACGACAAAAGCTCCTTATGCAACATTTGGCAGTATTCAAGTCTAGGTGCAGTAAATGGTATTAACGGAAATGTTGATGTCGATGTTTCATATGTAGACTATAATTATTCTGATGCTTTTTTAACCGCCCCTAAAATTGATGTGTCGGTAAACGAACAAATTGCCACAATATCGTGGGATAAAGTGAACAATGCAACCCACTACGATTTGAGACTCTACTATGCTGACGGAAGATCGCTGTATGACAATTGGGGTGGAAGTCCAGATGAACTAAGCCTTAGTTTTAAAATGGATCCAGGTGACTATAAAGTACAAGTATGCTCTGCTGATGATAATGGAAATTTCGTATACTGCAATGCAGTATACTTCACCATTGAAAATGAACCATTGGCTGCGCCTGCTTTAGACGTGTCAGTAACCGGTCAAATAGTTACAATATCATGGAATAAGGTCAGAAGTGCTACACATTATGATTTAAGACTCTACTACGCTGACGGAAGATCGCTGTATGACAATTGGGGTGGAAGTCCAGATGAACTGAGCCTTAGTTTTAAAATGGATCCAGGTGACTATAAAGTGCAAGTATGCTCCGCTGACAATAACGGAAATTTCACATACTGTAATTTAGTATATTTTACAATAGGTTCACAAAATGATTCAAATAAATCTTTTGAAGAATGTTCTTCCGTATACGTGACAGAAGGCGTATATTATCTTACTCCGCTTTGTGTAGCTCCTGATGAAAAGTGCATTGACTCACAAGGTGGACCAAACCTATCTGACAACTATGATCATAACATCCATTTGTGGGAATATTTAGGGAATTCAAATCAGCAGTTCAATATTGAATACGATGGCGAAAAAGACGGCAAAAAACTTTACTTTATAAAAAATATGCTTACGAACCAATATCTTATATCGGGCGATGAACATAATGTAATCGAAGCACCATATAAAATTTCATCGTCCAAATGGTATTTCATTGATTGCGGTAATGGGTATTACAAGATTATTAACTACTTCAATAATCTTGCACTTGATGTTTACAATGCAGATACCGAAAACGGAACAAACATTTGGTGCTACGATCCTTCCGACATGACTAATGCAGCGCAACTTTTCAAACTCAATAGTATAAACTGACTATATCTGTAAAAGTTATCGTTGTTTCCCGACAGGGGCTATGACCCTTGTCGGGATTTTTTATCTTTAAACTTCAAGATAAATAGAACAAAAGAAACAAAGAAAAAATGACCTACTTTGCAGTAGCAGATTGTTTCATATTTATAATAAATTTATTTTCCTAAATTTATTGTCAGTATTATTGTTATACCCCCGTAAAAATCAAATCATACCCAACTCTAAAGTTATGAACAATCCGAATAAGGTCGGAATTATTGAAAGCCAAAATCTTCTCATTGTTAGACGAGCTGTCAAACAGGTCTGTAACTTTCTTCTGCGCCATACCGCAGGCAACCAAATCTTCCTGATAAATCCCGTTGCGTTTAAGATTTTCAGCGATAATTCTTGAAATCATAACCTGCAAATATTTGTAATCATCATTAGCGGGGATCCTCGACAAAATATCAATAACCAGCTCCTTGCCCGAAAGACAAGCGGAGGAATCCGTTTCGGATTTTTTGCAGACATGATTTTCTTCCTCGGAAATATTACGATTGAGCAAATAAACCTTTTTGCAGCGCAGATAACTTGCAACTCTCTCCAGCTCGCTCTCGGTAAGCTCCCGTCCGCTTAAAACGCTTGCAATGTAGTCGGGGTGGATACGCGCAATGTTGTAAATCTGTCGAATACTGTTCTTGTCGTCCTTAATTGCCATTTCATTTTGCTGAACTTCCGTGAACACCTTTTCATCATCTTTGAGAAAGAAATAGTCAACTGGTACTCCGAAGTAGTTTGAAATCTTCTCCAGCGTCTCGGCTGTAATGGACGCGCCGCCCTCCCAACGTTTTAAGTTCCCCGGACTGATGTCCAGCTTTTTCAGTACGGGAGTAGGCTTCTCTCCGTACTCCCGACAAATTTCCATAAATCTGTTGTAAAACATAGTGTTTTCCCCTTTGGTTTTTGTATATCTTGCACGAAATTTATTTTTCTTTTGATAAAAAAGAGGCTATTCACTATAATGAATTGTATATATAATAGTAAGATATAATTATTCATTGAGGTAAGTATAACATATTGATGGTCTGAAATCAATGACATAATTGTAAACAATGAATGTTTTTAATGAATTTGTACACAAGATACTAAGCATTGTTTACTACCTTAATGAAGTTTATGATAATGCCGACAAAAGCAGTAGGCAATGTTCGCAGCTTTGCTTTTTGTTTTGGTTAGCGTTGAAAATATCGAAAAACATTACGGCAGATTTTAAAGGAGGCCGGATTTCGCGTATAAAAAATTTCGTTATGAAAATCAATGTACCCACCAATTTGAATTTTAGAAAATTCAAAAAAGTTTGAGGGGTAATGTTTAAAATAAAAATGGGATATTTTGGAGTATACGTATACCGTTGTTTTGGGTATGCTTAGCAAGCCATAGAAAGTGGTGCATACTTTCCCACTTTCTCCCATTTTAAGATGATACCACCTTAAAATGATTTTAGGGAACCCGCAGCATGAAATGATTACCCCTAAAAAATCAGGCAGAGCCTAAAACCACAAAATATGAAACGGAGGAATTTCTTATTGAGAAAATACAAGCTTGTAAAAGAGAAGAAAGTTACTTATCCGCTTGACAAATGGCATGAAGTCGAACGCCGAGCCGCAGCCTTGTCGATGAAAACGGGAACTTACATAAGACAGATTTCTGTCAACGGACAAGTTATAAACTGCAATTTCAAGGACGTGACCGCTGTGATGAACGCTCTGCGTATCATTAGAAAAAATATCAATTAACTTGCTAAAAAAGCGAACGAGATAAATTCAATTTACGCAGAGGACTATGAAAATTTTAAAAAGGAGTACGAAAAGATTTGCCATATTTTACTAATAACACATACCTATAAAACAAATATAAACCACATATCTCCCTGCATAAAATCAAGGTATTGCGAAATAGTCGCAATACCTTGATTAATAATTTTTAGCTTTTAATAACTTCATTTCATGCAATTCATTTTTTAAAACATAGATAGCCTAAACTTTCATAATTTACCCTACAAAAACAACCAAGGTCTACAGCTTTTTATTTTTAAAGATGTAGACCTTGAAATGCTTATAAGTATAACTATAATGTTAAATTTAAACCAACGAAATAAGGAATGCAAAAATGCAAATTAAAAAACATTAAAGAAGTTTGTAAAAACTTCTCTAACTGAATTAACTCTCATAGCAATAATAAATACAACCGATAT
>CAJUHS010000029.1 GCA_910586535.1 uncultured Oscillospiraceae bacterium | reverse complement strand
ATCCTGCCCCATTTCCGTCTATGGTAGTAGTTTACAATAAAAATTTGAAAGGAATTGATTAAATGAACGCAGTAAAAAAAGACGTTGAGGCTCTTGTGGGAAAAGAGCTTGAAGCGGCAAACAAAAAGTTCCCGTTGTTTAAGTCGCCGCATGAGGGATATGCGGTGTTGCTGGAGGAAATTGATGAATTAAAATATGAGGTAAAAACGCTTAAAATTCACAAAAAAGCTTTGTGGAAATTTGTTAAGGCAAATCATCAATGCGACTGCATTGAACGCCTTAATCAAATCAAGTTAAGGGCTGTTTGTGCCGCTATAGAAGCTATTCAAGTTGCGGCTATGTGCGAGAAATTCAAGATGTCCTTAGGCGAGGAGAAGCGAGGTGATGATAATGCTTGAAATCCTTTACCGCATATACGAGGTCGCGGACTAGGCTATATTTTCTATGGTTCAGAAGCTAATTTTTTTATTCAGCGTAATGGGTTGTATGGAATTGGATTAAACAATGCCCCTGATTGGCTTTCTGTTATCGGCAATATCCACGACAACCCCGAACTGATTGGAGGTGACAAAAATGAACGCTAAAAAATGCGACCGCTGTGGCAAATGTTTTGAAAAAAATGTTGTGAATGGTTTAGTTTTGCAAAAAGCGCGCTTTCCTTTTCCAAATGCTGATATTGATTTGTGTAAACAATGTTCAGACGAGTTGCAAAAATGGTTTGAAAAACCAAAGAAAGAGAGGGAAAATAAATGAAATCTCTTCTCGAAATCCAACAGGCGAACGGTCTCATGATACAACAGACAGGAATAGACGGCGGCTGCGGAAAGCTGTATCTTCGCGGCACAAAGTCCAAACCCGCTATTGTGGTTTTCTCTTGGGGAATGGGTTGGGAACACGTCAGCGTGTCATACTCAAACCGCTGTCCGACCTGGGAGGAAATGTGCAGGGTCAAGGATATATTTTGGTACGACAATGAGTGCGTTGTGCAGTTCCACCCGCCGAAATCGGAGTACGTGAATAATCACCCGTATTGTTTGCACCTGTGGCGCAAGTGCGGCAGTGAATTTGAATTGCCACCGAAAGAATTTGTTTAAATTTGAAAGGAGTACAGAATGAAACTCGAAAAAATAAATTCCATGTTCAAAAAGCGCTACGACTTGAAGCTGTATAACAAGATATACTTCGATAACACGGGAGAAACCAAAATCGCCATACAGTATTTGTGCGACGGTTCGGCGTGCTATGCGCTGGAAAACCTCCCGCTGTTTGACGAGGATACTATTCACGGACTTCTTGGTATCGATCCCGAAAAAGATGTAAATTGCTTTGTTGGCATTACTCCCAAATGGCTTTTGGCTGCTCTGGAGGATTCAGACGATTCGGATATACCTGTATATCCTGCGTCCGAAATGTTTGGCTACACGGTATTCAGAACCTACTATAACAGCGAGAAGCATAACTTCCCCGAGGTGTGCCTGTTTGTCCTCCCGGAACTGCTGTCTCCCCTTTCCGATAAAAAGTATGAGTTCTACAGCCGCACGGTTACTGTAAATAACGAGGACGTCCGCGTTATCGTCGCAAAGGCCGGACTTATCACAAAGGCGGTAATGCTTCCGCATTCCTTTAGCGATTATGAGTGCACCAGAAATTTAAAAATCGTGAAAAACGCTTTTGAGGAATTGCAGGAACAGGATCAGCGTAACAGAGCCGCCGGAGACGACCACCCGGAAATTGTATTATGAGTACCGATAAATTTGAAAAATTCCGCGCTATGGCAGCTTACTGGCGGAGCTTGATCTCCGACAGCAATACTCCGGAGGTCAACGCCGCTTTAAAAGATTCCGCTGATTTTATGGACAAGCTCATTGCCCAAAAGGAAGCGGAACAGGAGGAACGCCGAAAATCCGATATGGAAAACCTTACATCGGCTATTCAGGGGCTTACCGATGTCATTACCGTACTTAATGAGCGGGTCGGGAGTGCTCCGAAAGTCAAAGCCTCCGCACCTAAAAAAAGCAAGCCGGAAGTTCAAAAGCATAAATACGGTGAATACGGCCATGTGTTGTTGTCAGATGAGGAATATTTAAAGCTGACGGATTTTTTCGGAGAAAAATACGGTACGTCCAACGCTGAAACAGTTTTGAAAAAATATATTACAGATGTGGACAATTATGTGGAATCCATCGGAAAGCCGTATAAAGGTTACTGCCAGACGATAAAAAATTATCATAGCAGAGACGTTAAAAAGGGCCAGTCTCCTTTAAGCGGATCGGCCGCTTCGGAATCCCACAGCTACGATATGGATAAATTGTGGGATCATGCTTTGCATACTGTACCGACTATAAAGTGAAAGGATTTTTTATCATGTCTAAAAAGGGAAAAACAAAAATTATAAAGTGCAGCATATGTGGTCGGGAATTTGAAACGTCATACAGCGGCGGTGTTATCAGATGTTCCGAATGTTCCAAAAATAAGGCCGCCGCGCTTGAACGGCCTTATACGCGGGATACGGTTTTTCTTGTCTGCAAATGGTTCAGCGAGGGTAAGACAATTCCAAAGATCGCCAAACTGCTTGACCGCAGTGAGGATAATATCCGTAAGGCGCTGAAGCGCGGCGGCGTATATGATGTAACTCAGAAAGGCGAGGCGAAGTTATGAAAAAACTTAAACAGATAATATTCCTGCTGACGGCGCTTGCAATGTTCCTGATCGCGGGTAGCTTGGACTGCGGGGAGGTATCCTTAAAAGCAGCTGCCGTATCGTCCGCCGTTAATTTTATTATCATGGCTTGGAGCGGGTTTTCGTCGGGGCTATTGGCTTTACCTGACAGTGAAAGGAGAATGAAATAATGGCAATAACAATTTATATCGCAGGGAAAATTAGCGGTGACCCGAATTACAAAGAGAAATTTGCGGCGGCACAAAAGCAACTTGAAGCAGAGGGCTACATAGTTCTTAATCCCGCTTGGCTTCCGTCTGAGGGCTTTGAGTATGAGGCGTATATGCGTATGGCGGGGGCTATGCTTGTTGAGTGCGAACAAATTGCTTTACTTCCTGGTTATAGAGAAAGCAAAGGCGCATATCACGAATACATATTAGCTAAGGCATATGGTAAAGAAGTGCGCTTTTTGGGAGAAGAACATGGGAAATGGGTAAACAAAAAGGCAGAGCCAAATCAAGATCTTAAGATGATGTACTCGTGGTATTGCTCTAATTGCGGTGCAGCGGTAAAAAACAGGAAGAAGGTATTTAAGGCTGAAATGCCTGATCGTTGCCCTAACTGCAATGCAAAAATGGACGGTGATAAAAATGAGTAAATCGGTACTAATATCAATTCAGCCGGAATGGTGCAAGCTGATTGCAAAAGGCATAAAAACCGTAGAAGTCCGCAAAAGCCGTCCGAAGCTTGAAACGCCTTTTAAGGTGTACATATACTGCACCAAAGGCAAGAAAAAGCTTCTTGACGTTATGTTTGACGGCGATAAATTTTACGGCGAAACGTATCACGGCGAACCTGTATTTATAAAAGGTTTTCCGGAAAGATTTTATAATGAAAATTATGAATGCGGAAACGGAAAAATAATTGGTGAATTTGTTGTTGGTTATATTGATGAAATAGCACCAAACGAATCTTATGATGAAAAGGCAACAGAGTCCGAACCGTATTGTCTTCATACTTTGCAAACACTTGTCAGCAGTTGCCTCACAAAGAAAAAAATACAAAAATATCTTAAGGATAAACCTGGTTACGGCTGGTATGTATCTGATCTCGTAATATACGACACGCCGAAAGAGCTTTCCGAGTTCAGTAAAACCAAACCGCCGCAGTCGTGGTGTTATGTTGATTAAAAAGGAAAATTTGCACTGACAGTTCAAGTTATGCACTGTGAGTGCAAATTTCCCCTATCAAACCGCGATTTTACATCTATACTATATATAATATATAATTTTTTCAAGGACTTAACGCGCCTTTTGACCTGTCTTGGTTAAAGGGTTATCTTTTCATTTCACAAACCTAAGGAACCGGGTGATCTCATGGGAATGTTAAAAAAAGACGGATACTACAAGAAACAGGTTATATGTCCCAACGGCATGACCTTTGTCACAAAATGCCAAATGCCGACCCTGGGGAACAGCAGCAAGCGGGAGCCTAAGACAATGCCGTCCTCGGAGCGGCAGGAACGCAAGAACCTTAACAAGGCTATTGACAATCTGTTTTATCTGCTGCTGTCTAACTTCCTTCCGGGAGACTTCAACCTGGCTTTGACCTATGCGGAACAGGTCGATAAGGAACAGGCGGTGCGGACGGTACAGAAGTTCCTTACCCTGTACCGCGCTTACTGCAAGTCCCACGGCTATAAGCCCGATTATATTTACAATACCGAGAAGCACGGCAGCGCAACATGGCACCATCACATCGTGCTGCATAATCACGCCGATATACCGAACATTGAATTTCTCTGGAAGAAAGCGGGCGGCGGTTCGGTGCAGCACAATCCGGCAGGCTATATGCTTTGGGCTAACTGGGACTGGTACGGTCTGGCCAAGTACATATGCGGTGTAAAAAAAGACAATAAAGGCAACGAGTACGTTCTGCCTCATGAAAAGGGCGGACGACGGTTCAACACAAGCCACGGCTTGAAGCGTCCGAAGATCGTGTATGAGTGGATCGACGCGGACCGCTGGTACAAACCGAAAGCTCCCAAGGGCTGGTATATCGTTCCCGACTCTATCCGCAGCGGTGCGGACGAGCTGACGGGCGGAAATTTCATTAAGTATCTTATGAAGAGGGTGGATTGAATGCAGGAAAAAAGAACAGCAGTTCCGTGTCTTACGGAGGAGGTAGAGCAGATACAGCTTTTCGAGTGGGCGCGGTGGGCTTCGGGGAAATATCCCGAACTGGAGGGATATGCACCACATACCCAACGGCGGCGGACGTTCCAAATCGGAAGCGGGATGTCTTAAAGCTATGGGCGTGAAAAAGGGCGTACCAGATATTTTTCTCCCGTGTGCGCGGGGAGGGTATCACGGAATGTACATAGAACTTAAGCGTCTGCGTGGCGGACACGTCGAACCGGAGCAACGCGGCTTTCTGGAGCGCCGTTCGGCTGCGGGGTATTACTGTGTTGTCTGCCGCGGTATGGAAGCGGCGCGGGCAGAGATCGTTAGGTATTTGGAGGGTGAAATTTGCTATGACGAAAAAAGAACTTAACAGTATTTTTTATCTCCGAAAGGAAATCAAGATGTGGGAAACGGAACTGAATTCAAATATCGACAATGAAACACAGCAGAAAATAAATAATCATCTTTTGGAAATAAAAAATCATGAGCGGGTATTGACCGAATACATATCAGGACTTTCGGATTCGTATATGCGGCAGATACTATTTTACCGCTGCGTTAAGTGTATGAGCTGGAACAGCATCGCTCAAAAAATTGGCGGCGGCAATTCCGCTGACGGGATACGGAAAATGTACGAAAGATTCACGCCGTAGAAAGTTGTCCGTTTTGTCCACCTTTTTTGTAATATAATATTTTCATAAAATAAAATTTAGGAACGTTTTATGAAAAAATCTTGTGTTTATTGTGGCAAAATTCACGAAAAAAGTTACAAGTGTCCGTGTATGCAAAGCATACGAAACAGACGCTCCAAATCCGACGAATTTAGAGGCTCAGCAGAGTGGAAATACAAGCGTCGAGAGATACGTGAAAGAGACCTTAATTTGTGCATACTTTGTCGCCTCGGATTGTACTGTTCCGACGACAGATTTTTGTATAACACCGAAGTGGAGGCACACCATATAACACCGTTGATTGAGGACTGGAGCAAGAGGCTTGATAATGACAATCTGATTAGTCTTTGCAGGTATCATCACGAGCTTGCGGAAAAGGGACTGATTCCACGTCAAAAACTGCGAGATTTAATTCCAAAATCGAATTTAAATACCGCCCCGGCATACCTCATATAGGTGTATTATGATTTTGTTCCACTACAGTGCCACTCTGTAAATAATTTTTTCCCAAAACAAATTTTGAAAAAACGTAATTTTTGAGAAAAAGGAGGCTCTAATCGTGTCGAGACCGCCGAAACCTGCCTCTATGATAAAGTTAGAAGGAAAATCACATCGAACGAAAAAAGAGCTTGAAGTACGCGAAAAGGCGGAGGCGGCTCTCAGTAGTGGAAAAGCTATTACGGAGCGAGCGGAGGTCAAGAACAATGCAGTAGCACACGAAGAGTTTCTGCGGGTTCGGGCAGAGTTAAGAAAAATCCATAAGAACGATGCACTCTATACAGCAGTGGTGAACCGCTACTGCCTGCTTTATTCTGAATGTATCGAATATGAGAATTTGAAGAACAAGGAACTGGAACAGCTTGAAACGCTCCGTGAGGATTTTAAGGAAATAAAGTTTTCCAGCGCAAAGGCAAGATATACGGCTCTGATAGAGCTTACAAAAACCGCGGAAAAGCTGCACAGACAGATTCTTTCTTACGATTCTGCAATTATGTCGAAGCGCAAAATGATGTTTGACATTGAAAAAGAAAATGTTATGACTGTTTCGTCAGCCTTACGTTCTATACCTAAAGCTCCGGACGAAAAGGAAAACAAGCTGCTTGCTGCTTTGCAAGATGATGATTAATATTATCGTTTTACAGTTGAATGTATTGATCGAGAGGCGTGTATAGAAATGACAATAAGTG
The DNA here is from genome assembly GCA_910586535.1 of uncultured Oscillospiraceae bacterium. Classification (GTDB taxonomy): domain Bacteria; phylum Bacillota; class Clostridia; order Oscillospirales; family Ruminococcaceae; genus RGIG8773. The sequence goes on along the minus strand of CAJUHS010000029.1, from coordinate 13,543 downwards.
AAAGTCCTGCGGTAAAATATTCCGAATGGTGCATACAGGAAAATAACAGGTATGTTCCGAAATATGTTCGCAGGCAATGTAAAATATGGTTGGACATTGTGCTCGGTGGTAGTTCTGAAGCGTATGTTTGTGAAAAAAGCTTCAAAAAGATATGCCGTATACTACGCTTGATGATACATCCCGATTTGCAGAAGCCGCTTTATGAGTGTATGGAGGACTATGCGTGGCTGCTTATAATTGCCGTATTTTGCACTAAGACCAGAAATGGAGATTACAGGCTGTATCAGACTGCTTTGTTAGAGATATGCAGAAAAAATTTTAAGACGTTTTACAGCGGCGTAATATTCATAATCGGTATGCTTACAGAACCAAAGTTCAGCAGATTTTATTCTGTTGCCCCAGACCTTAAGCTTTCCAAGGAGCTTCAAGTTGCTGTAAGAAAAATTATAAAAAGCAGTCCTGCGCTTATCGGAAATTTTAAAACGCTGAGAAGTGAGATACGCTGTTTACTGACAGAAAACGAGTATACCCCGCTTGCTTATTCTGAGGACGGAATGGATGGTAAAATGGCGCATATGTTTCTTGCGGACGAGGCAGGAGCGCTTGATGATTATCCAGTGGAGGCTATGCGTTCCTCACAGATTACGCTTCGTAATAAGCTGGGAATTATAATATCAACTCAATATCCGAACGATAACAATGTTATGCTGACGGAGATCGATTATGCTAAAAAAATTCTTGACGGCTTGGCATTGGACAGTCAGTATTTTGCTCTTCTTTTTGAGCCTGACGATGATATAAAATCAGGTGATAAGTGGCAGTCAGAGGATTTAGTGCTATATCAATCTAACCCTGTTGCATATGTGTATCCATACATTTTAGATGATCTAAAGAAAAAGCGTGCTAAGGCGATCATGTATGAAAACAAGAGAGAAAATTTTCTTTGTAAGCATTGTAATATCCAATATAAGAGCCTTGGCGTTGAGGGATTTGTTGAGATAACTCGCGTTCGTGAGTGCAGAATAGAAAATGATCCGGGATTCTGGCGTGGACGAAGAGTGTGGCTTGGGCTCGATCTTTCTATCTCAGAAGATAACACCGCTGTGGCGATAGTGACCGAGGCTGACGGTATTCTTTATACTAAGGTTTGGGGATTTATCCCTTCTGATAAAATTGACAGAAAATCAAAGTCCGAACATCTTGATTACAACTCGCTTATAAAATCGGGCGTATGCTTTGACTGCGGAGATGACGCGGTTGATTATTCTGAAATTGAAAAATTTATTTTGGATATGGAAAGTTCTATAGGCGTTGAAATTGTGCAGATAGGATACGACCGCTATAATGCTATGTCAACAGTTCAAAAGCTTGAGGCAGCTGGATATGAATGCGTTGAGATAAAGCAGCATTCAAGCGTTCTCCACGCTCCTACGAAACTGCTTAAAGAATACATTCTGCATAAGACATTCAGATATGAAAATAATTTGCTGCTTGAGGTCAACTTTCAAAACGCCCGGTGTACATATGATACAAATATGAACCGCTATGTCAACAAGAAAAAATCTGCGGGAAAGGTTGACTGCGTTGTTGCAATTATCAACGCGCTTTATTTATTGCAGCAGGATATGCTTAATTCCAGCGGCTGGGGTGCACAGATCGCATAATATTTTTGGAGGACTATTTATGGCATTTTGGAAAAAAAAAGAAATCAGGTCTAAAGGTACGGAGCAGGTCATTGACAGTTCCAGCATTGGTAGTGAGCTTTTAAAAGCACTGCTTGGAGGAAATGTCCAGTTAACCAAAGACCAGATTTGGGAGATCCCGAGTGTACATAGCTGTATATCTCTTATAAGTGACAAAATTGCATCTTTGCCCATAAAGCTTTATGAAAAATCCGATGGCGAGGTAAAGGAAATTACCGATGACAAGCGAGTGCAGCTTTTAAACGGCGATACGGGAGATACTGTCAACGCTACCGAAATGAGACGCGAATGGGTAAAGGATTATTTTCTTGGCAAGGGAGCATATACGTATATTGAACGTAATCCATTCGGTGATATCATCTCGCTTCGGTATGTTTCGGAGGAGCGTGTAAGTATCAGCACAAATGCCGACCCGATTTTTAAGGCGTACAGTATAATTGTTGGTGGAAACACATATTACCCTCACGATTTTTTGAAAATACTGCGAAGCAGCAAGGGATACGGAAAAGGGACAAGCATAAATGAAGAAAATAATCTTCTGTTCTCTATTGCCTATAATACAATGAAATTTGAAAATGCCCTTGTTAAAAAAGGCGGAAATAAACGCGGATTTCTGAAAGCCAAACATAAACTTGACAAAGAATCATTGGAAGCTATCCGAAAGGCGTGGAGCGAACTTTATTCAAACAGTGATAGTAACGATAATGTCATTATCCTCAACGATGGGCTCGATTTTTCTGAAAGTTCGATAACATCGGTTGAAATGCAGCTTAACGAAAATAAGCAAAGCAACCGAAATGAAATATATTCGGTTTTTGAAACTCCTGCGGCTGTTGTAGACGGCAGGGCAGACGAAAATACACAGGCTTCATGGGTAAAAAACTGCATTATTCCACTATTGAATATTATCGAAGCTGCTCTTGACAATGATTTGCTGTTGGAGCGGGAAAAGGACAGCCATTATTTTGCCTTTGATACAGGTGAGTTGACGCGCGGCGATTTTGCAAGCAGAATGAGCGGATATGCTATTGCCGTTGATCATAACATTATGGGTATAGACGAGGTAAGAGCACGAGAGGATTTGAAGCCGCGCGGCTTTAATTTTATGAAGCTTGGTCTGGAGGACGTTCTGCTTGATCTTAACACCAACCGCATTTATACTCCGAATACAAATCAATTTCGCGATCTCGGAGAAGTTCTCGGAAAGGGAATTGAAAGTATTCCTAATGAAGATTCGGATGTACGGGCACATGGTGAATTTCGGTATAATCCATATCACGATCCTAAAAACGGGAGGTTTACAAGCAGCGGTGTGAGTTCTTCAAAGGTCTTGACAAGCAGCAAAAAAAGTGTTACACTTGATTCTAAGGGAAATCCTTATGCCTATCCGAGATTGACTTTGTCGAAAAAAGAATATGGCAAGGTAATGCATGAGATAAATACTTTGTATGATACAAAATATAAGGGACGTACGTCTGCACAACATACTTCTGGTAATTATGTATACAGATTTGAAATACACGAATTCAACGAATATAATATATTTCTTAAAGAAAAAATATAGTGGAGGTTCTATAAGTGAATAAGCTTAAAGGATTAGAGGAAATGAGCGAGTTGAAAAGCTTACTTGAAAAAACAAACGATTCGTACGAAGATTACGTTATAGGTGTATTGTGTCAGGCGCGGCATAGTGACGAAATGGAAAAAAATATTATCAAATTTTTAAAAGAAAACCCGAAGGCTAATTCTTCGAAAGTATTAGACTTCGCTACTAGTCTTTTATTTGATGAAAACGATCAGCTTCTTCCTGAATTTATATGTAACGATTAATTTAAAGGCGTTTTGCAGTTAACTGTAAAATGCTTTAAAATATTGACTTTATTATGATTTCATGGTATTATGTACAATAATGGTACATTTTATTACTGTATTAAAATATATAATAAGTAGGTTTTATTAATGAATAAAAATATAGATTGGCAAATTATTTTATCTTTTAAGTAAAACACCAAAACAATGAAGTGTATTGTGTCAATAAATTAGATTTGGAATATAATCAAATAAAACAATTATCAGAAGAAAATACTGTTAGTTAAAATGGTAAAGTAAATATGAACTACATAAATTCCGTTCTCCGAAAAATGAGGACGGAGTTTTTTGCTTTAAAATAAAAGTTGTCCGTTTTGTCCGTATTTTGTGTAATATAATTGACATATACAAAACGTACAAAAGAGGTGAGAAATTTGAGAATCGAAGTCAGGAGCGACTGTGTTCTTATCGACGGATACGTAAATGCAGTCGGTCGTGAAAGCAAACCTATCATTACTCCAGACGGAAAGTGTGTGGAGATCATTGAACCGGGCGCGTTCAAAAAGGGTTTGGAGAGGGCAGAGGACGTTCTGCTGCTTCTTAACCACGAAAAGGGAAAATCTTATGCATCTCAAAAGAGCGGTACTCTCAAGCTTTGTGAGGATAATATCGGTCTTAGGGCAAGCTGTACGATTACCGATCCTGAAATTATCCGCAAGGCACGAAATAAGGAACTGCAGGGCTGGTCTTTCGGTATGTATGCAAATTCCGTACATATGGAAGAGCGAGCTGACGGACTTCCGAGACGGCATATTACCGATCTTGACATATTTGAGGTGTCTCTTATCGATATGCGTAAATCACCCTGTTATGCAGGGACTTCCGTAGAGTGCCGCTCAGACGCTTTATATGCTGAGACAAGAGCATCGGAGTTTTCGGACTCGGAATATATTGTTCCGCAGCCCGATTACAGCGAATATGAAAAAAGATTAAAAGTATTGGAGGAGGCAACATGAACATGAAAATCAAAATACCCGAATACAGGGCGGAATCTAACATCAATACTAAGCTTCTCACAGAGCAGAAGCAGGAAAAGCAGAACAGGATACGCGCTATTATCGACGGAGCCAAGGCTGAATCACGCGCATTCAGTGAAAAAGAAGAAAACGAGTTTAGCACTCTGGAGCAAGAAGTAAAGGCTATCAATGCAACTCTTGCAGCTGAAAAACGTGCTATGGCTATGTTCGATTTTGACGGCGGTAACAGCACCCAGCCTGATAAAAATGGAAGGTCTGCCGAGGAACGTGCTATTGCGGAAGAAAAGGCATTTTGCGATATGATCCGCAGTGTGGTATCGGAAGAACGTGCCGACGCAAACTTTGCCAAGGGTACAAACGGCACGGTTATTCCCTCTCATATAGCAAATAAGATCATTGAAAAAGTAAGGGATATTTGTCCTATTTATCAGTGGGCTACAAAATATAACATTAAGGGAGATATCAGCGTTCCGTACTATGACGAATCGTCACAGAAAATTGAAATGGATTACGCCGACGAATTTACAGAGCTTGAAAGCACAAGTGGAAAGTTTGCCAGTATTAAGCTGAGCGGTTTCCTTGCGGGAGTACTGACAAAAATTTCAAAATCCTTGCTTAATAACAGCGATTTTGATTTGCTCAACTATGTGATAGGCAAGGTAGCTTCCGCGGCGGTACAGTGGATTGAAAAAGAATTTATAAACGGTACAAAGGATAAAATCGAAGGCTTGAGCGGTATAAAGGACAATATGATTGTTACTGCCGCAGCTTCTTCTGCAATTACCATTGATGATCTTATCGACACGCAGGAGGCTGTTCCAGATACATATCAGGGTGGGGCGGTATGGATAATGAACCGCGCCACAAGAAAGGCGATCCGTAAGCTTAAGGACGCTGACGGAAATCTTATACTTAACCGTGATGTTACTGCAAAATGGGGTTATACGCTTCTCGGTAAGGACGTATACACTACGGACAGTATAAGTGAAATTGGAGCAGGTAATAAAGTTTTATTTTACGGCGATTTCAGTGGTCTTGCGGTAAAGGTTTCAGAGCAGGTGGAAATTGAGGTTATCCGCGAAAAATATGCGACACAGCACTGTGTAGGCGTTGTGGCATGGCTTGAAATGGACGCTAAAATCGAGAACGGTCAGAAAATTTCCTGTCTTAAAATGTCAGGAACAGCAGCCGATACACCGTAAAAAATTGGAAAGGTGCGGTTTGATATGATGATCAAGGCTTTAAAAAGCTTTGCTGGGATAGTTTCTATGCACAAAGACGAGGCAAAAGAGATCGAGGACAGTATTGCGGCTGAGCTTGTTGCTTGCGGTTATGCTGTGGAATCCAAGTCTAAAAAATCCGCTGCGGGAAAGGGCGGGAAATCCGATGAAAATAAGCGAAGTAAATCTTGACGGTGTTAAAAATTATCTTGGGGTTTATGACGACAAGGACGACGATCTTATTTTGTCGGCTATGTCCGCAGCCAAAAAGCTTATAGCTGACTATACCGGTATTTCCGATGAGAAGCTTGATGATTACCCTGACCTTTCCATTGCGTTTTATTGTTTATGTTCCGATATGTATGACTCACGTTATTTTGCAGGGAATTATCAATCGTATAATAATCCGACTGTAGATATAATTTTGAATATGCACCGCCGTAATTTACTTTAAGCTTTAAGGTGACGGACATGATAGAAAGATTTATAAATCCCGGTGAACTGCGGACTTCAATTGTTATAAAGCGGAAAAGCTCGGAGCGTGATTCTGACGGTTACACTGTCGGAGATTATAAAATTATTGCAGATATAAAATGCAAATGGACAAATGTCCACGGTTCAGAGGTCTACACCGCCGACCAGCTTGGATACAGTCAACCGGCAACGCTTCGGCTGAGGTATACTTCCGATATTACCGAAGACTGCGTTATTTTCAAGCGGGGTGAAGATATTCCTTACCATATTATCAGTATTGATAATGTTGGGGAACGCTTCCGCTGGCTTGAAATAAAGGTGACTAAAAAGTCACTGGAGGGAAAATAAGGGAGTAACTGATAATGGCACGGTTTCAGACTATGCTTGCTGACGGACTTCTGAAAGAACTCAGCGGGCTTAAGAATATACACGATGTTGCGGTAAAAATGGTTGATGAGGCTATTCCGATAGTAGCTGATGAAACACTTTTTGAGGTCGCCTCTCATCACCGTACGGGAGACCTTGAAGCTTCGGTCGAACCTGACGAAACAAGAGCAGGTCTCAAAAGCGGCATAGTATACAACAAAGCCGCTTTTAAAGGATATGACAGACATGGAACATCTAACCAGCTTAAAGCCGCAGTTATCGAATATGGCACAAGCAAACAGAGACCGCAGCCGTTTCTTCAAAGCGTTGTGGATAATTCCGAACAGACTGTTGCTGATAAATTACAGGACGTTTTTAACAGAGAGGTAAAAAAATGAATGTTAATCCGCTGCTTATGTCCCTTTCGGAAAAAATGGACGTACCTGTTTTTCCGGACTTTTGTGACAATACGTTTCTTGACAGGTACATAGCGTTCAATTATATTTCGGAAAAAGGTGCGCGTTTTGGTGATAACATTGTTATTTCTGAGATCACTCGCGTTCAGGTGCATTATTTTATGCGTGACCGCAGTGTTCAGCAGGAAAAAAGGAAGCTTAGGCAATGTCTTACGGAGTTGGGGTTCAAGCATAGTGTGGGCGCAGAACTTTATGAAGAGGACACACGGCTCAATCACATTGTGATTATATGTGAGATTTCGGGTAAACCCGATTATATTTAGTATTTATCAGGAGGTTATTTTATGGCTAAGGTAGGTCTTGAATACGCAAGGATCGCGGTGCTTCATGAAAACTCAGCTGAAACTACGCCGAGTTATTCTGACTGTATAAAATTAGGGGCGGCAGTCAAGTTTGACTGCAAAGTAAATTTGTCAAAGGCAACACTTTTTGCTGATAACAGATTGCAGGAAAGCCGCGCAAAGTTTAAGGACGGTACGCTTTCGGTAGATATTGACGATTTGCTTGATGAGGCGAGGACGCTCATGCTCGGTCATACTGTAGATAAAACAACAAGCGAGGTTATTTCAAATGCAGGTGATAAATCGCCGTATATGGGTTTCGGCATAGTAGGAACGGTAGAGCGCGGCGGCGTAACAAAGCACCGCGCAATCTGGTTCTGCAAGGTTCAGTTTGAGGAACCGTCAGAAAGCGGGGAGACCGAAGGTGAAACATTTAAATATAATACAACTTCAGTATCAGGTACAATCTTTACTCTTAAAAACGGCGATTACAAATATGACCGGACATTTGACGATATCGAGGACGCAAAGGCATATATTAACGAAAAAGCAGGAGTTCCCGCCTCTCCTCCGGAAAATGGCGGTGAAACTCCGGAAGTATCCAATACTGTATATAATGGAAATCCGGATAATACGGAAAGTAATCCCGGATAATAGTGATAATTTTTATACCGGAGGCACATTATGAGCGCATTACAGCCTAAAGTAATATCAATCGAGCTTAACGGGCTTGCTTTGGACTTGCTTTGTACAATAGCCTCGGCAGACCGAATAGAGGAAGTTTTCGGCGTAAGCATTATGGATTCCGCTGAGATATTTACTGATCCTGCAAATACGCCAAAGCTTCTGCATTGTTTTGATATGCACGGCACCGCGGAAAGTGTGATACTTAAACACATAGACGAAAAAAATATCGGTACAGCTTTTGAAGCCTGTACCGACTGTTTTCTGAAATCGCTTCCGCAGGACGGTGATTTTGCAGTTGACTGCAATGACGATCATGATGTGAACAATAAAAACGGAGGCGATTTCAGATTATCGCGTTTGGTTTTTCTGGGGCTTACGGTTTTAAACCTTTCATATGATGAAATACTTAGCATGACGATACGTCAGTTTATGGTTATTTACAGCAGCAACAGCCGTGGATTGTTACGCAAGCAAACCCTTGACGATATGATACCGATATGAGGCAGGTGTAAGAATGTCACAAAAATATACTATCGGCGCAGAAATTGCTCTTGACGGAGAAAAGGATTTCCGAAATGCTGTTACCAATATAAATAAGGAACTGACTATTTTAAGAACAGAGCTGAAAAAAACAAGTTTTGAGTATGAGGGAAACGAAAATTGTATTGAAGCTCTTACTGCAAAGCAAAATTCCTATGAAAAGCAAATAGATCAGTATAAAAAGCAAATTGATGTTATAAACAAGGCTATTGAACATTCCTCAAAGGTATGGGGCGAAAACAGCCAGGTCGTTTTAACATGGAAGGCTAAGCTTGCGCAAACAGAATCAGGATTGATAACTGCTGAAAGAAATTTAAAAAAAATAAGCGTACAGCTTGGCGGTCAAGAGGCGGAGTATCAGAGTGTGGGAAACGCAACTCGCATATTTTCTTCCGAGATATCTGCGGTAAACGATAAATTAAGTATAAACGAAAGTGAGCTGAAAAAGCTTACTGCTCAATATTCAGAAAATACCGGAAGTGTCGAATCTCTTACAGCAAAGCAAAAGGTATATTTGGAGAGCATAGAGAATCAGAAGCAGAAAATTTCTATTTTAAATGACGCGCTGAGGGATTCTGAAGAACGTTACGGAGCAGGTTCAAAGGAAACTCTTAAATGGCATAAACAGCTTACCGACACCGAAACAGCTCTTATAAAGGCCGAAAAGGCTCTTGATACGTTAAATGATGAACTTAACAAACAGGATTCGGAACTTGATGAAGCTGAAAAGGCTGTCAAAGACTATGCAAAATCTCTTGACAATGCAAATGTTTCCGCTCTGACGTTCGGTGATCTTCTTAAATCAAATATTTTGGGTGATCTGATAACTGATGGATTCAGAGAAGCGGGTTCTTATGTAAAGGATTTTATTCATAATGGTATTGAGTTAGCTTCAAATCTTGCCGAGGTACAAAATGTTGTTGACGTTACTTTCGGAGACGGTGCGGAACAGATATATCAATGGGCGGACGCTGCTGCCGAAAGCTTTGGTATGTCCTCGCTGGCGGCGCAGGAATACAACGGCACTATGGGAGCAATGCTGAAATCTATGGGACTTACAGACAATGCAGTCCGTGAGATGTCTATGGATATGGTAGGACTTGCCGGTGATATGGCTTCTTTTTATAATCTTGATGTTGAACGTGCTTTCGAGAAAATAAGATCGGGTATTTCCGGCGAGACTGAACCTTTGAAGCAATTGGGTATAAATATGTCCGTTGCAAATCTAGAAGCATACGCGCTTTCTCAGGGTATTGAAACAGCATATAAAAGTATGACGGAAGCTGAAAAGGCTACTCTTAGATATAATTATCTTATGTCCGTTACCGCTGACGCACAAGGAGATTTTGCGCGTACTTCAGACAGCTATGCCAATCAGCAGCGTATTCTTGAATTGCAGACTCAGAACCTTGCAGCAAGCTTCGGAGAAAAGCTTTTGCCAATGGTGAACGACCTTACGGGTGCACTTAATGAAAATATGCCCCAGATTGGTGATAAAATTGACACTGTCGGAAATATCGTTACGGGATTGTTTAATTTTGTTATTGACAATCATGAGGCTGTGTTATCGGTTATTACCGGAATTGGTATGGCTCTTGCTGCACAAAAGGGTGCAAAAGTTGTGGGCAATATAACGTCCGCTGTAAAAGACTTTTTCGGCGCAGTAAAATCTGGTCAGGGTGTTATGTCGGCACTCGCGGCTTCTCTTAATACACAGCCTTGGGTGTTGGCTGTGGGAGCAATAGCTGCGGTCACTGCGGGTCTGGTTTTATTTGAAAGCAGCGTGGATAAAGTAGGGAACAGTATCAAAGATGTAAATAAGGACGTTAAGGAGTTAAAAAAGAATACGGACGAAAGTATTGCCAGTACCGAATCAGAGATAGCAGTTTTTCGAGACAAGGCAGCTCGGTATGAGGAACTGCGGGAAAAGGCAAACCGCACAGCAGGCGAGGAAGAACGTCTTGCGCAATTAGCGCAGGAATTGCAAAAGTATATGCCCGAAGGTACGCTGCTTATTAATGAGCAAACGGGAGCATATAACAGCCTTGCAGACAGCGTTGATAACGTTTCGGAAGCTATGCGCAGAAATGCGACTATTGCTGCATATGAGGAAGAGTATACGGAACTTATCAAACAACGGCTTGAAGCACAAAAAAATCTTGAAGAAGCTCAAAATATGAACTTTGCGCAAAAAAATAAATTTGGGCTTTGGAATGTGCTTTTCGGAGATACCGAAGAAAAAGCACAGGCTTCGCTTGATAATATTGACGGAAAAATTGAAGAACTTGAAAAGTCTCTTAATGGATTTTACGAGGAGGAGGCAAAAGCAAAAAAGCAAATTTTTGATTTTTATGCCTCCGGCAGTGCGCTTGACACAACCGGCAAATATTACGAAGCTCAGGGCAAGCTTGCCTTAGAGGCAAATGAAAAAGCCAAAGCCACCCGCGATCAGGATTTGAAAGATTATGTTGCCGCTCTCGACGAAAAGCAAGATTTACGCCGAATTTCCGAGGAAGATTATTACAATGAACTGTACGATTATCTTGTGAAGCATGAGGACAGGGAATCCGTGGAATGGTTTAATCAGCTTTCCAGGTATGAAAAATATATCGAAAGCAAAAATAACGTTTCGGAAAAGTCGGTAAATGCTGTGGCTAAAGCTAATACAGCCGCAGAAAAATCCACACAGGAAAGCTATGATAATCAGCTTTCCGAGGCAAAAAAGTATTTTGATGAAATATACAGCCTTTATAAGGACGGCGAAATTGACAGGGTCGAATATGAGAGGCGCGTCACCGAGCTGAATAAAGAATATTCCGAACAGCGTACCGATTTGTCGGCTTATGAATTTAAAAAAAATAAGGAGCTTTTAAAAGAAAATCTGACGGAGATAACAAATGATTACGAAAGTACATTAAGCGATATCCAAAATAAGATAGACAGCTATAAAAGCTCGACAATGAAGTCTTTTAAAGATATTCTGACATTTGACAAGGACGATAATGGAAAAATAAAAGGTGTACACGCAGGAGTGGAAATAAAGGAAGCTACTGCGGACGCGGAACAATATATCGCTTTGCTTGAAGAACTTCGGGATCGCGGGGTAAGCGATGGGCTTATAGGACATTTAAAAAATATGTCTATCGAGGAGGGCATGGCAACCGCCGAATATTATTCCAAACTTACCGACAAACAGCTTAAAGGCCTCGAAAAAAACTGGAACAGTTACGAACAGGCAATGTCAAGACTTTCAACGGAAATGTTCTCAAATGAAATTGACGCTGCTACGGATACATATTTAATGCGAATCCAAGAAAAACTTGACGAGTGTGACGGTAATATGAAAGAAGCAGGTTTGAAAATCGTTACCTCGCTTGTGTCGGCGTTTAAAGACAAGGATCAGGCACAAACGCTTTTACAGCACCTTGACGCTGTTTTTTCGTCTGCAGAGGAAAGTAGTACAGGTTCAGCGTTTGAAGCAGGTCAACAATACATGAAATCCTTTGCCAAAGGCATTGAAAGCAGCGGCGCGCTTGTTTCGGATTCAATAAAAAAAGCTCGCGAAAATATTGCTATAGGCTTTTCGGATTTTGAAAAACAGTTTAATATCAGTACAAATCTGGTAATGGGATGTTTGTCTATGGGTGAAAAAAATACTTCCGAAAAATCAAACAGCGGTACAGTTATAAATTTTAATCAGACAAATAACAGTCCTCAATCTCTTGACGTGGGTACTATCAACAGACAAACACGGCAGGGTCTACAGCTTGCCACTATTATGAAATAGGTGATATTATGAGATATAAACTTATTTTATCCGATAATACCGGAAACAGCGTCGATCTGTACAGTGACCCTAATATACGCCTTATAAGTACTGACGGTATAGGGTTTTCAGCAAATACGGCTACTATGAAGCTGCACGATTATGACGGAGCTTTTTTTCAGGGAAACAGTTTGCAGCAGCGGGTAATAACACTTATGGCGCAGTATTACGGCAGCTATTCTCAAACTGATGAACAAGCAAAAAACAGGCTCATGCGCATTATCGGACATAAAAATCCTATCCGCCTCCGCTACATAACGGACAACATAGACGTATACATAGAGTGCCGTACGGAGCAGGTCAGCACGCCGCCCAACACATACCCAATGGTAACGCAGATATCCCTGATATGCCCCGATCCGTACTGGAGGAAAAGCGGCGATAATTCTATAGTTATGGCCGGAATTATCCCCCTGTTCGAGTTCATTATCGGCATTCCCGAAAGCGGAATGGAGTTCGGAGATATCAAGGCGGGTACTATCACCGACCTTTGGAACGGCGGAACGGTGGAAAGCGGCACGCTGTTTATCATAACAGCAAATCAAACCTGTAGCAATCCCAGACTTTTAAATCTCCGAACGGAGCAATTTATCCAAATCACGATTGATATGGACGCGGGCGACGTTCTGGAGATATGCACGGAGCGGGGCAAAAGAAGCGTTTGGCTTACGCATAATGGGGTACGCCGGAACTGTTTCAGCCGCCGCACAAGAGGCTCGGAATTTTTTCAGCTTGTCTGCGGAAGCAATCCTGTCAAGTACAGCGTTGACAGCGGCGGAGATCGGGCGGTGGACATCGTCTGCAAATTTGATACAAAATACGGAGGGATATAAAATGGATCTGATAGTATATGATTCTGAACTTAACGAACTGGGCATTATCGACGAATTTAAGTCGCTGGTCTGGACTCTGCGGTTTTATGAGGCCGGAAGCTTTGAGCTTCGCGCCCCCATGACGGAAAACAATATCGCGCTTTTGCGGAAAAACAGGTATCTGTACCGTCCCGACGCGGAAGAAACGGTCTTTATAAAATCTATCAGTGAGACCTTGCAGGACGGCGAACGGCTTATTATCGTTTCGGGTGCATTTCTGGAGGGACTGCTTGACAAGCGTACTATCACTCA
>CAJUHS010000028.1 GCA_910586535.1 uncultured Oscillospiraceae bacterium | reverse complement strand
TCACTGACAGGAAGAGCTAATTTTTCCTTTATCTCGTGAATTGATATATCGGGCTAATTTGTTATTGTTTCCGCAATTTCATAAAGCTGCTGCTGACTTAATATCGGTTTACGTCCCCGTTTGCTTGTCTGTACAGCCACAGACCCGGTTTCTCGCATTTGGTTTACATGAGCGTATACCGTTGTTCTGCTTACTGAATAATTCCTTGCCACTTCTGTCGCGTTATGGCTTTTTTCATATGCCTTTACCATTAACTCACGTACTTCTGTACTTAGCATTTCTATCATTTCCTATTTCTATTATACTACTTTTGTCAAGTGTTATCTTATTTTTATGGCGTGCTATAGACTTTCGATTTGTATGTTATATTTAACCGAAGTCTGTTTATCTGCATAAGCTGTAATAGTAATCGTGTTAAATAATGCAAATACCAAAATCAAGAGAAATGCGAAAGGCAACTTTTTCATAAGCTATCAATCTCCCGTATTTTTAAGTTTCAGCGGCATATCCTGACAATCCTTATGTTTCTGTTCCATCACTGGACGTAAACGAAGTTGAATCTACAGAATCACAAGTAAATGTTATTTTTCTTCCACCGTTTTCGTTAGGACAAATTACATAAAGTTTTATGTTGCTGTTGTTTGTTTTATCATAGCCATAGCAAAGAATTGCATGACCTTTAGTAATGACATCAACAGTCTGCTTTCCAACCATAATAACAGGTTTATCGTTATTTACTTTTTTGATAATTTTGTCGCACGTTGCCATTTTGCCACCATCACCCACAAAAGATTTTTTGCTGTCTTTATTAAAATGGTTAAGTGCATTTCCAATGTCATACACATCTCCAGATTTGTCATAATTATTTTCGTCATTATGTATATAGAAAGAAATATCTTTTTGTGTTTTAGTAACACCGTAATATTTGAGAACTGCCTGGGTACAAGCGGCCCAACAGAGATGTTCGCCATCCTGCTTAAATGTTGTTCCTAAACTTGATATTGTATGCTTATTAAAAACTGCAAGCAATTCAGCACTTCCGTTATAGACATTCACAGTGCTATTACTGCAACAATTCACTTCAGTCGCCGAAGCACTGATACCAACCAAAGAAGCAGCAGCCATAACGCTGCAAACAGCCATAGTCATAAATCTTTTTGTCATTTTCATAGTAATTTCCTCACTTTCAAATGTGAGGAGAAAACCGAAGTGTCAATCCTGATGTTAAGTTATAGTAAGTCAAAAGTATATGTCAAAAATTTAATGTCTTTTTACGTCTGGATTTCTCCAATTGCTTATTCGTCTAAATTTCATTTGCTATACTCACTCAGCGGAATTTCAAGAGTGTTCCCTGTATCGTCGTCCGAACCGTAAAGATATATATGGACGTTCTCCCCATCCCAGACTATCTTTCTCACACAGGCGCGTATCGCCGCTCTTTTCTGTTCCGCGGACATGATATCAACCGTCCCCGCAAAGCTTGAAAGCATATCTTTGAGTATATCAAATTCACTGCCATTTATGATCTGCCGCTTCCTGATATTTTCCAGTTCATATATCTGCGACCTTAGTCCGGCGTTTTTCTTATACAGACATTCCATTTCTTTTATAATGTATCCCGCCGCTGAGCTTTCTGCATTCTCTGACAGGGTTTTTGTAAGATTTTCAATAGCCTTTTCGTTTTCGGAAAAGCTCTTTTTCAGTTCCTCAATGTTCTCGGAAAAATCGCCCCTGTCCGATAAAATATCTTTCTTTGCCTTTTCTATAGACCTTACAAAAGCGGAATTGTTCTCGGAAAGCTTCTTTATTTCGGTGCAGACAATACGGTCAAGAAGATTTCCGCTGATATTGGAAATCGCGCAGCGTTCGGAATGGCTTCTTTCTTTGGTATTGCAGAGATATGTGTAGACAAGCTCGCCGTCCTTGTTGGTGCGCTGGGTAAGCTTGGGACGCATATAGTCCCCGCATCTTCCGCAGAGAAGTATCCCTGACAGCAAGGCGGTATTGCTTCGGGTCCTGCGGAAGCTTTTGGAGCGGTTTTGGTCAAGACAGGTCTGCACCTTTATCCAGTCGGAGCCGCTGATTATGCCGGGGTGCTTTCCCACCGCCACTATCCACTCGTCCTCGGGACGTATTTTGTGGGCTTCGCCGTGCTTCTGTTCTGTACGGTTGTACGCCATTATACCGCATACGCCGTCGAAGTCGGACTTGTCGGAGAAAAGCTCCGCGCCGCTTTCGGAAAGATATCTGTAAGCGTCTTCGTCCGCTATCATATAGACGGGGTTTGTCAGAATGTTTTTTATGGCAAAGCGGGTAAAGTCACGGCCGTTTTTGGTGGTAATTCGGTTCTGAAGCAGGAACGTGTCGGTCTGGGTAAGAGAGCCTGTTTCGAGAAATTTTGAAAAGATAAGCCTGACAATATCCGCTTCCTTTTCGATAAGCGAAAGCTTGCAGGCTTTTTTGGACTTGCCGTCCACGGTAACGTGAGAAACGCTTTCCGAAGCGTATCCCGTGGGAGTTGTGCCGCCGAGCCAGCGTCCTGTTTTGGCAAGCTCGTGCATATTGTCCCGTATGCGTTCGGCAATGGTTTCGCGCTCAAGCTGAGAGAAAACCGAAGCTATATACATCATTGCCCGTCCCATGGGAGAACAGGTGTCAAAGTCCTCGCGGATAGAGATAAAGGAAATTCCCAGACGTTCAAACTCCTGAATAAGTCCCGAAAAATCGCTGATATTTCTGCTTACTCGATCAAGTCGGTAGCATACCACGGCGGAGATTTTTTTCTCCCGTGCATCGGACATCATCTGCTGAAACTGCGGTCTGTCAGTGTTCCCGCCGGAGAAGCCTTCGTCCTCATAGACGATTGCAGCGGCTGCTTCCTCCCGGCTGTAGTGGGAGAATATGTACTGTCTGCAAAGCTCAATCTGGTTTTCTATGCTTTCTCATTTTCCTGTAAATTTGGATTTTCTGGAGTATATGGCTATTATACGGGTGTCAACCTTGGACATTGTTAAAATCTCCTTTCGCTGCGATATGTATTGCTATTTATTATACCACTAAAGAATCAAAGCGTAAAGATATAAATAATAGACAACGGTACATAACAATAATATTTTAAATAAATAATAGTAATAATTGGTATTCTACCGTAATTATTTTTAGACTTGACAGCATCAAATAATTATGATAAAATAAAAACAAATTCAGATTATCGTAAAAGGAGAACGGCTATGAAATATATATCCCGCGAGCTTGAACGCAAATTCATGCAGATGAACGGATTTTTTAAGGCTGTGCTTGTAACGGGCGCAAGGCAGGTCGGGAAAACCACTATGCTTAAGCATCTTGCGGAGGGTACGAACCGTACCTATATCTCCCTTGACAACATCATGGCGCGTGAACTTGCGCAGACCGATCCTGATTTGTTTTTCCAGACGTATAAACCGCCTGTCCTGATTGACGAGGTACAGTATGCTCCGCAGCTTTTCGAGCGCATAAAAATCATATGCGATGAAACGGACGGAACAGGATTGTTCTGGCTGACAGGCTCCCAACAGTATAATATGATGAAAAACGTCCGGGAATCACTGGCAGGCAGAGTAGGCATACTAACGCTTTACAGCTTGTCGCAAATGGAAAAAAACGGAATAACATTTGAAACGCCGCTGACATTTTCTTTAGATGAACTTCGGGAACGGCAGGCGGTTATGCCCGAAAACAACATAAACGATGTGTTTGAGCATATATGGCGCGGGGGTATGCCGCAGGTTCAGAACGCGGACGTGGAACAGCGTCAGGAATACTACAATTCATATATCGACACTTATCTGCTTCGCGACGCAGCGGAAGCAGGCGGAATCACGGATTCGCTTAAATTCATAAAATTTCTCAGGACCTGCGCCGCGCTTACGGCGGAACAGGTAAATTACGCCTCGCTTGCGAACGCTTCCGACATATCGGAACCCGTTGCTAAAAACTGGCTTAAAATACTTGAAGGACTTGGCATAATATATCTGCTTCAACCCTACTCAAATAATGAGTTCAAACGTCTTACCAAAACTCCCAAGCTGTATTTCTGCGATACGGGACTTTGCGCGTATCTTTCGATGTGGCTTACAAAGGATACCTTGATGAACGGCGCGGCAAGCGGACATTATTACGAAAACTACGTTGTCACAGAGCTTCTGAAAAGCTATGCGTATTCAAAGACGAAAGCAAATCTCAGCTATTACCGGGATTCAAACGCTAAAGAAATAGACGTTTTCGTAGAAACTGACGGATTGATTCACCCTCTTGAAATAAAAAAATCAGCCTCGCCCGACCGCAGAGAAGTGAAAAAATATGAGCTGCTTGACAAAGCGTCCGTACCGAGAGGCAGCGGCGGAATAGTTTGTATGTGCGGGGAGCCTGTTCCTATAGATGATAAAAATTGCTTTATTCCGAGTAATCTTATTTAGGGAAGATTTGTATATTGTCAAAATGAAACAGAATAAAAAAGCAGACTTACGTCATTGACAAAAGCCTGCTTTTTTACTGCAATATCAACCGCTTTTGGGTAATTATTTATCCGCAAACCAAAACCGCTCGGATAAATAAGGCAGAGTATATTGAAATTTCTGCATTATTCCGAAAGCGCTATATTTCCATTTTCCGCTTTGATAAGTTTTCCCTGTGATATTCCGGTTCTTACAGCATATTCGACCGAACTTTCAATAACGCCGCCCATTCTGGAGTATCCGAATTTTTTTGCCGTTTCCCTTATAAGATCGGTTTCGGAAAGACTTATTTGCTCGCGCAGGACTTCGGTCACTGCATTGATGATTTCCTGAGATGTGACATCATCCATGCTTCTTTTGCCCGATTCGGTATCATCAACGCGATAGCCTTCGTATTTATCGGGATCCTGGCCGTTTCTCCAATAAAACGTTCTGTCGCCGTCTGTGGTCTTGTTTGCGGAGATCCCGCTTACTGCGTCAATAAAAATACTTTCGACCTTTGAACCCGATCTGGTTATAGACCATTCATTCAGAACCTTTTTCATAAGCTGCTTTCGGCTGATGGGCGCTTCAACGGAAATAATTTCCTCCGCCGCCTTTTTTATAGCAGACTTGTTCTGCGGCAAATAAAAGGCTTCGGCGGTTCCCCTGATCATAACGGGTGCGTTTATATACGGCTTTGCTGCCGTAACCGCAGCTGATGACGGTTCTTCCTTTTCAAACTGTATATTTGCAAAGGCAAGCGGTTTTGAAGACGTTTTTGTCTCTTCCTTTTCGGGTATATTTTCAATTGCCGTTCTGATATTTCTGAGTACGCGTTCCTTGTCGTCAAGCCAGTCAAGAGTCCATATTCGGATAATATTCCAACCAAGTCCGCTCAGTACGCTTGGCTGCAAAACAAATCTGTCGCGGGCATTGGAACAGCGGCTGTTGTTTCTGCCGTCAAGAAGGATACCGAGAAGATATTCTTTTTCATTTTTGGGATCGACAATTCCAATATCGACTTTAAATTCCGAGCATCCGATATTACATCTGACTTTATACCCCATTGCCGAAACAGCATCGGCTATCTCAGCGGGAAGATAGTCGGGAACAGCATTTTCCGTTTCCGCTCTCTGTGCTGCGCCGATAACAGGCAATTTACCCTTTTCCGCAAATTCAAGGAAGCATTTCAATCCGGCAACACCCTCGGAACGCGTTCTTGAAAGGTCGATTTGTTCGGGACGAAGCGTAGAGTAAACTATCATAGATTTTCTTGCTCTTGAGATAGCAACATTAAGACGTCTCCAGCCGCCTTCACGGTTGAGCGGTCCGAAGTTCATGGATATCTTTCCGTTTTCATCAGGTCCGTAAGCAACGGAAAAAAGAATAACATCACGTTCGTCGCCCTGAACATTTTCAAGATTTTTTATAAATACCGGCTCATCCGATTTTCTGTCAAAGTCTTCAAGGTCGGGGTGCTTTGCCCATTCCTCACACAGCATATCATCAATAAGATTTTGCTGGACGGAACTGAAAGTAACAACGCCTATGCTGCTGTTTCTGAGCGTTTCGTCACTTAGGCGGCGGATTATCTCATCGACAACAGCTTTTGCTTCAGCTTTATTCTGCTTGCTTTTGCCCTTATCGTAAAATCCTTCGGGGTGAACTATCTTCACTTCTGAAACAAGGTCGTTTGCCGAGGGGAAAGTAAGCAGCTTATTGTCGTAATATTTCATATTGCTGTATGTAATAAGACTTTCGTGGCGTGAACGGTAGTGCCATTTAAGATACTGCTGCGGCATTGAAATGGCAAGACAGTCGTCAAGAAGACTTTCAAGGTCTTCCTTGTCGCAGTTTTCCTCATCAATGCGGTTGGACGTGAAAAAGCTTGTTGGCGGAAGCTGTTTGGGATCGCCGACTATTATCACGTTTGCGCCTCTCGCTATCGTTCCTACCGCCTCGCTTGTAGGAAGCTGCGACGCTTCGTCAAAAATGACAAGGTCAAACTTCGGGAACGACGGGTCGATATATTGCGCCACTGAAATAGGACTCATAAGCATACAGGGACAAAGCTTTCTGAGAAGAGTAGGTATCTTGTCAAACAGGCTTCTCAGGGACATCATACGTCCGTTGCTCTTTATTGCGCGTTTCAGGATGCCCATTTCGGAGGTCGCGGCACTTGCAGTTCCCGACGCAGGTATTTTTGAAGACAGTCTTGCCGAAAGTTCCTGCACGGTAAGCAATAAAAATCTGTCTATGGTCTCCTTGAACCGCTCTATAAGTTCATCATAGTTTTTGCCGCTGAAATCCTTAAGACGCTCGTCACTGTCTATCATTAGCAGTGCAAATCCGTAATTCAATCCGCAGGAATACGCAGACTCAATATTTTCCGCGGTTATTTTTCCGCTTTGGTAGCTTTCGCTCACGCAGATAAGACCGTTTTCTCTAAGCGCGGTATCCGCCTTTTTAAAAGCTGCCGCGTCTTTCAGCATGTCCGAGTTTGCCGCCCGGCGTTCAAACGCTTTTGCCGTATCGTCAAACCATTCGGTAGAGTTATTTACGGGAGACGTATCTACCGCAAATTTATTTTCAAATGCTTCAAGCGAAGCAAAGAATTCCGAAAGCTCTCTGCCTGCGTTTGCAAAAACCGACGGCGAAGATATATTCCTGAGTTTCTCCGATATATCTGCGGCGGGAACGCCCTTTTCCCTTATAGCGGACATTACCGCCTCGGTTTTTTTCACCGAAGCCTCAAGGTTTTTCCAGTCGGTATTCTCATTGGCAAATATACCTGTAAGCATAGCCGCGATATCCGCGGGAACATCACGTATTGTTTTCTTCTTTTCGGCAATCATGCAAAGCGTTTCGTGAGTATCCGCAAGACTTGCCTTTGTTATTTCGGAAGGATTTTTCGCGTAAGGCTTAAGCTCCTTTACAAGCTTTGAAAGTCCCATAGTCTTAGGGAGAAACCATGCGCTTTCAGCTTGCCTTCGCCTTATTTTAGCGTCCTCGGCGCTGTATTCAAATACGGAGCTTTCAAATTTTTCTTCCGTCTGCGCCCGCAGCCTGCTGTATTCCCTGCCCGTTTCAAGAAGTTCGGTTATCCTTTTGATGACCGCGTCATAATGTGAGGATGCAAGCAATTCAGGCAGCAAATCGCCGTCCGCTTGAAGCGCTGTTTCAATATCTTTAAGCATCAGGACTGCCGCCCTGTCCATTGCTCCGCAGTACCCGAAAGCGTTTTTTAGTTCCTCGGCGAAGGCTTTACAGGAAACTGTTTTTGGGGCAAGAGCTTCGGCGCTTTTCTTGAATTCATCGCGCAGTTCCATAGAGTATGAGGATATCCCGATGTCCTTGAGCGGGAAATCCGAAAATATACCCGTTTCGGAGATAGCCGTCCTGTACTGACCGATAAGTTCATTTCTTGCAGAAACATCTTCTTTTGTCAGATCGGCAAGAGAATTTTTGTCAAAGGTTATTTTTCCGTATTCGGAAAAATTTCTCTCAAACTCGGAAATTGCTTCATAAGGTGAAATTCCCGCTTTTTGTTTTTTATGAAGAGCGGCAATAATACCGTTAAGACTGTTTTTCTGCTTGTTGAGTTTTTCAGCTTCGACTGCGTATTCTTCGGGAAATTTTATCCTGCCGACTTCAAGCGTTCCGTTTAATTTGCCGAGTACGGCAGATTTGTTTGTCTTATTTGAATGGAGTTCAAGGCAAAACGGACCGAGCCCTATACTTTCAAGGCGTTTTTGCACAACGTTAAGCGCCGCCATCTTCTCCGCTGCGAAAAGAACTGTCTTGCCGTTATAAAGAGCGTTTGCGATCATATTGGTTATGGTCTGGGATTTTCCCGTTCCGGGAGGTCCGTGGAGCACAAAGCTTTGTCCCATTCCCGCAGCAGCGATCGCCGCAAGCTGTGATGAGTCAGCGCTCATGGGTACCGCCGTATTTGCGGTATCAAATTCCGCATCTATATTTTCGGAAGTTATATTTATTTCTTCCGGAGTCCATGTCATCGCTCCCTCTATGAGACTCGATACGACTTTATTTTGTTTGATCTCCTCGGAGCGGCTTCTTAAGTCGCTCCACATAACGAATCGGCTGAATGAGAATAATCCGATAAAAGCATACTCTTCAACATTCCAGCGCGCTTTTCCCATAACAGCCTGACGGACGGTATTGAAAACAAGAGGCAGATCTATCCCGTGTTCGTCAAGAGGAAGCGGATCAAGTCCGGTAATATTTACTCCGTGATCCTGGCGAAGATATTCAAGCAGGGTTATATTTATCTGGGGCTCTTCCTGACGGCTTCTGATAACGTAGCCTTTATTTCTTGCATTTCTTACAATGTCGATCGGGATAAGCACAATAGGCGCAAATCTCGGCTTTTCGGAAAGGTCGCTTTCAAACCAGCGCAGCAGTCCAAGCGCAAGAAAAAGCGTGTTGCTGCCGTTTTCTTCCATGCTGACTTTAGCGGAACGGTAAAGGTTTTTTAATGCAAGATCAAGTTCTTTTTCACCGAGGAAAGTTCTGATACGGCTGCTCTTAAACTCCTCCGCCGCAATATTAGTGATGAGGTCTCTTTCATTTTCAATTTCAAACATTTTAGCGTCGCGGACGGAAAATGTCCACTCCGAGGGTATTTCCATAATTCTGAAATCCTTACCGTCGGCAAGTCTGTCTTCAAGCTCTCCGAGATCGGATACCATTATCTGAAGCGTGCTTTTTGTTACACGGAAATTGAGCAGGGAATTTCTGAGACTGAAATCAAGCAGTTTTCTCTCCCATATCTTAATTTTAGTGACAGGCTCTCCGGATCCTTCCGCCACTCTTCCGAGCAAGGAACTGTCAAGCTCTTTCGGGGCGGATACTTCCTTTGCTTTTTCGTTTTCATCGGCAAGCTGCGCTCCCGAAAACGACGATTCGATACGCAAGGGAATCGGTCTTATGCCGCTGCCGCGAGTTCTCTGTATATCAATAGCGCATATAAAGTCTGATATATTCAGCAAGTGGTCTTTCCCGTGCTTTAACGCTCGGTCGAAATCGAGTTCACCGCCATCCACAAAATCTGTACATTCCACAAGGAGCAACTCTTCTGCGCCGGCAACAATACGCTTTTCTATTGCCGAAACGTCGTCCACAACACAATCGGCAAAGGTTTCCTTTTCAAGATGACAGCCGCAGAACGCGTGACCTTTTATAAAAAATAACAGCGGGAAAAGTCCGACAGCTTCGAGACACGCCGCATAAAGTACCGATAAATCAAGGCAGGTACCCATTTTCTGTTCAAGTACAGTATGTGGAAGCCTAACTCTCTGACCGATAACTTCATAGCTTGCCGGAGGATTGTTATACACGATCTTTTTCTGAGCAGCGGCTGCATAGATTGCCGCCATTTGAAGCTTGACATTATTCGGGTTGTTTGTCTGGTATCCCGTAAATGATGGCGTTCCTTTCCATTTTTTCAGAAATTCCGATGCCTCTCTTATTACCGCTGTAACGGCAGGGTGATTCGGAGTAATAAACGCCGTGATTATTTCAGGCATAATAAGCAAACCGCTCCATTCGTCATATGCAAGCAGTTCAATGTTATGTTTATCGATGAATATGACATTCTCGTCTTTGAATACGCTAACGGTAACTATGCCGATCATTTTTTCGGTAAGCGAAAAAAGGAAATCCGTATTTGTTGTCAGCTTTACAGGCGATATTTCAATTGATTCATTTGCAGGGATACTGTCAATATGATATATGTATTCCCTTGCGAATTCCGGCTCAAATGTTACTTTTAAATCTAAATTCTCGATGGTTTCTTCCGATGTGTTATTTACTACTAAATATCTGATAACAGGAACATAATTTTGCTGCATTGCAAAATTTATTGATGCATTGACTTCTCCGCCGACAGTAATAATATTATCCATTTTACGCCTCCAAAGTATATTTTTGCCAGTATAATAAGGTAGTTAATCTTTGTTTTTATTATACCATAATTCGACATAATATGCAATAGAAGTGTTCATTTTCGACTCGAGAACGACTTTATGCCGTGAGATCAATTATTATTTTATCTTGATTTATGCTAAATGGTCTGTTTCAAAACTTATTGATCTGCTTTGAAACGTTTATTTTACTTGTTACTCTATATTGTTTATCCAGAAATATTTACTATATTTGTCAATTTACATAATTTAATAAACGATTTAAGTATCGTCTGAAAAATAGCGTATTATTGTTGAATAATTGTCAAATTACTTGCATATATTATTGACATAACTGTCAAAATCCTATATAATAGGTATAGCAAAGGAGCGTGACGATATGCTGAAAAGGAAAATATACAACACCCTGCTTGAATGGAAAAACACCAAAAGCCGCGAGTGCCTTTTGGTAAAGGGTGCAAGGCAGGTCGGAAAGACCTTTATCATAGAGCAGTTCGGCAGGGACAACTACGAAAGCTATATCTATCTGAATTTCTATAAAAATCCCGAATACAAGGAAATTTTTGAAGGCTCCCTTGATGCGGTAGAAATATACAAAAAAATATCGCTGTATCTGAACGACGTTCACTTTTCGGAGAATAACACGCTGATTTTTCTTGATGAGATACAGGATTGTCCAAACGCGAGGACGGCTTTAAAATTCCTTGCCATTGACGACCGCTACGATGTGATAGCTTCCGGTTCTCTGCTGGGTATACACTACAGAGAAATAGCTTCCATTCCCGTGGGGTACGAAAAAACGGTTGAAATGTATTCCCTTGATTTCGAGGAATTTTTATGGGCAGCGGGAAAAAGCGATCAGGCAATTGCCGCTCTTAAAGAATATTTTGACAAAAAGGAAAAAGTCGGCAGCGGTATACACGAACAATTTATGCACTTGCTGCGGGAGTACCTTGTTGTGGGAGGTATGCCCGAAGCTGTAAACTCCTTTTTGAGAACAAATAATTATCAAGAGGTTTTCTCCGTTCAGAAAAAAATCCTCGACAGCTACAAGGACGATATCCAACACTACGCTTCAAGCCACGAACGTCAGAAAATAAGCGACTGCTACAATTCCATACCAAGACAGCTTGCAAAGGAGTATACCAAATTTCAGTACAAAACTGTAAGCAAGGAGGGCAGCGCAAGACGGTATGAAAACTGTCTGAACTGGCTTGTTGACGCGGGAATGATAAAAGTGTGCGTAAATGTTTCAACGCCGATGTTTCCGCTTGTGGCTTACGAAAAGCCCGAACAGTTCAAGGTTTATGTCACTGATATAGGACTCCTCACTTCTCTTTACGGGTACGAAACTCAAACCGCGCTGTTGAAAGATACCCTTGTCGGTCCCGCTAAAGGCGGAATATATGAAAACCTTGTGTTCGATATGCTGATAAAAAGGGGTTTTTCACTGAATTACTATAAAAATGACAGCAACACCCAAGAGATAGAGTTTCTTTATCAGACCGACGGAAAGGTCATTCCCATTGAAGTAAAGTCCAAAAACGGCGCAACATTATCGCTGAATAACTTTATAAAAAATTACGCGCCGCCTTTTGCCTATAAGCTTATTTCGGGGAATGTGGGAATTTCCGATACCAAAGTCACACTTCCGCTTTATATGACTATGTTTATCTGACCGATAAAAAATAAAGAGAGACGGTTTGGGCGCCGTCTCTCTTTGATTTTATGAGCATTTATCCGCAATTGATTCTATCATCAAAAGCTTTTGTTCTTTAGTCCACGGCTGCTTTTTTATGTACGCAGTAACAGTGTCACCGTGAACCTCCGCAACTCTTTTTTCAAGCTCATCCTTTTTATTTTTGTCCGATGGGAGATGTACTGTAATTTTCATGTGATAGCCTCCTTAATTTCAATAGTATTTGATTTGACAGCGTATTATGCGCCGCTGTCTTGTAAATAATATACAACTATACTGAGTAATTATTTGATTTGAATCTCTATTAAACGCCATATATTTATTGTGAAACCGTTAATGCGTTTCTTATCCTTTTTATGCGGGGCAATTTCTTGTGCAGTTGCCTACCGAAAATATCGGGATAGGATATTGCAGTCAGCTCTTTTTTTATGCAGAATATACAGTATTGTCTATTGCAATTTGCTAATCTTAATAACATAACGGGTTTTTATTACACCTAATTATAGATGCTTCTTTATTTTTAAAAAAGCAAGGAATAAATTCCAAATTTTCTTGACAAAAATTATATTTAGGAGTATAATGGATATAATTTCTAATGTGGAGGAGATATTATGTCCGAACATATAGAACGCACTGAATATCTTGAATGGCTTAAACGCTGGAAAGAACAGCAAATTATTAAGGTAGTTTCAGGTGTGCGACGCTGCGGAAAATCTACTTTGTTTGAAATTTACAAGGATTGGCTGAAAAACAACGGTGTCGAAAACGAACAGATCATCGGCATAAATTTTGAGGATATTGATTTTGAACATCTTACAGAATACCATTCTTTATATAACTATATCAAAGAGCGGTTGATACCAGATAAAATGAATTATATTTTTTTGGACGAGATACAACACGTTCAGCAGTTTGAAAAGGCTGTTGACAGTTTATTTTTAAAAGAAAACTGTGATGTGTATATTACGGGATCAAACGCATACTTCATGTCGGGAGAACTGGCTACTTTTCTTACCGGCCGTTACGTTGAACTGAAAATGCTTCCGCTGTCATTCAAGGAATTCTGTGCGGAACTGAAGGGATCTCAAGCATTAAGCAATTCACAGAAATTCAATTTATATCTGAAACGAAGTTCTTTTCCGTATCTTACAAAATACCAAAATGCTGATAGGGAAGTCGATAACTACCTCAGAGATATTTATAATTCGGTACTGCTCAAGGATATTGTGGCGAGGCTTAAAGTTGCAGACGTTACAACCTTCGAAAATGTCACCAAATTTCTGCTTCACAATATAGGAAATGTGGTGTCGGTTTCAAAAATTGCCAACACTTTGAAATCGCAGGGCAAGGGCGCCGACCAGAAAACCGTTGACAAATACCTGCGGGGACTGACTGACAGCCTTTTGCTGTACGAAGCGCAAAGATACAATCTTAAAGGAAAAATGTTTCTTTCCACTAACAGCAAATATTACGCGGTTGATATTTCTTTGCGGAATATGCTCGTAAAAGGCAGTGAAAGCGATATCGGACATATTCTTGAAAATATTGTTTATCTTGAACTGAAACGCAGAGGATTCAATGTTTATGTGGGGCATCTCGACGACGGAGAAATTGATTTTGTGGCAGTAAAAGACAATGATACCGTTTACTATCAGGTTTCTGCCACTGCTCTGGAAGAAAACACTTTGAAACGAGAGCTTGCTCCGCTGCGTAAGGTGCAGGATAACTACCCTAAATATTTGCTTACACTTGACGAGATTTTCGGCTCGGCAGATTATGACGGCATCAAAAAGATAAACGTTCTGGACTGGCTGCTTGATAAATAGTATTTTTTATCTTAAACGCTCAGTGGATGTGGAGATACGTTGTTCTCCGTTCCGCGTTCCGATGCGCATAAAAACTATTATACTATATAATTACATTTATTACGCGATAGATAATATATAATATAGTTTTAACCGATATCGGAACTCAGAACAAGGAACAATTTTTTAGGTCGACATGTAAATCTCACGCTTGTTCAAACATTATTCCACACATAAAACCAACGAAATAATTTTCCAGAATTAACTTAAATCAAAAAATAAATATTGACACCTTGTTTTGCATATGTTATAATAATCGCGAGGTGATAGCGCTAAATGGAACGTAAAATTGTTGATAAGCTTCTTAAATGGAAAGAAAACCCGCGCAGAATGCCTCTGCAGCTGTACGGCGCAAGACAGGTCGGCAAGACATATACAGCTTTGTCCTTTGGAAAGAGGCACTATAAAAATACAGTTTATTTCAACATGGAGGATTCCTCCGAGATCGCTGCGATTTTTGAACGGGATTTTGATACGGAGCGTATTATCCGCGAGCTTTCGGCTAAAAGTGGTCAGAGCATTTTTCCTAATGATACACTGATCATTTTTGACGAAATTCAAGCCTGCGAGAGAGCGCTGACTTCCTTAAAATATTTTTGTGAAAAAAACGAGGGATATCATATCATTGCAGCAGGAAGTCTGCTCGGCGTTGCTATAAAGCGTGAAAAATATTCCTTTCCTGTTGGCAAGGTTGATATGCTGAATATGTACCCGCTGGATTTTGAGGAATTTTTGTGGGCGCTTGGGGAAAAAGATATCTGCGAATTGATAAGAAAATCTTATGAAACTATGTCTCCGCTGTCGCTGCATGATACTGCAATGGACTTGTACAAAACCTATCTTGTTGTGGGCGGTATGCCAAAAGCAGTTCTGGACTACGTTGAAACAAAGGATTTCAACTTTGTTATTGACACACAAAAAAATCTCAATAATTCGTATATTGCGGATATGGCTAAGTACGCAGCGCCGCAGGAGACCACAAAAACAATGGCGGCGTTTGCAAGCATTCCCGCGCAGCTTGCGAAAGAAAATCATAAATTCCAATATAAAATAATTAAAAGCGGAGCTCGGGCTTATGATTATGAGCCGTCGCTGGACTGGTTAAAAGCGGCTGGAATAATCAATAAATGCGTCCTTGTCAAAGAGGGCAAGCTCCCACTGTCGGCATATGCGGACAATGGAAGCTTCAAGGTTTATATGGTCGATACGGGGCTGCTGTGTTCAAAGTTCGGAATAAGCGCAAATGCCGTGATCAACAATCCTCACAGCTTTGATGGCTTCAAGGGTGCGCTTGCGGAGAATTATGTTATGCAGGCTCTTATTGCCAACGGATTGCAACCGTACTATTGGAATTCCGACGGCAAAGCAGAACTTGATTTTTTGTTTCAGGACAGCGACGGCAACATAATTCCGCTTGAATGCAAAGCCGCAGAAAACGTAAAATCAAAAAGTCTTAATATTTATATTTCTCGGTATAATCCAATTTATTCTATCAGAGTGTCGGCGAAAAATTTCGGGTTTGAAAATAATATAAAGAGTATTCCGCTTTATGCTCTGTTCTGTTTGTCAGTGTAATTTTTTTGTAAAACGTACTTTTTTGATACCCATTCTCCTCATAGAAATCTCCCGATTTTCCCCAAAAGGAAACAATTACGCCCATAGCTGTTCATCAATAGCTATGGGCTTTTAAAATGATATATAATAGAATAAATATAACAAGAGTACGTGCTGCTCTTCCGAGACAGTAATCCAGCTTAAATATAAAAACAACACAAACCGGACAATATTTTTATTTCCCGATTGGAACTTTAATTTTTATGATGTCAAATCATTATTTAAAAATTCCTTGATATACGAAACGCTTTCTTCAGTTACAGTAAACATAAAAGCCATATGTCTGCATTTTTGATAATGTTCCTTATCCATGATGAAGTCATATCCCATAACACATTTGGGATTGCAGTCGTCAGGATTCAAAAGTCGCTTGCAGACAGACGCTTTTGCAATTTCCTTTTTCATATTTGCTGGAAGCTCGTCCAGAAAATTCATATACTCATTAAGCCGCTGCGGGTAAATTTTTATCTTTATACCCGTTTTTCTGCAAACAAAAACAGCCAGCGTCTTTTTTGTATCCTGCAAAAGATAGGAAACCGTAAAACCGCTTTTGGCAGTTTTAATTTCACGCTTGCAGTTATTATCCAAAAGAAAGCCGTTTATATCTTCGACTAAGCTCCTGCTTGAGCCTGTAATTTCTAAAAACTCATCATAATTTCTATCCGTCATGTTATCGCCTCATACTTTCCTGACCGGCTTGACCGGTATCCAAACTTCGTACTGCATATCGTTTGGATCGGGATTTAGATATACCTCTATATCGGGGGCGTTATCATATTCAAATCCGGACGTTGGGAGCCACTCTGTTACAATGCGCTGTTCTAATTCCTGAATTGACAAGCCTGTGCCGGTTCCGCTGAAAACAACCCATGTGCAGGCGGGAATAATATATTCGTCTAAGGTATTATCGGCGTCAGCAGACGAGGACACAGCTATGAAATATCTCCAGTCCTCTTTGTCATTGCAGACGCTTACGCCTAAAACGCCCATAGGCTGATCATTCATAAGCGGTGCAAGCTTTTCGATTGTTCCGTTCATAGCCGCGTTTTGCCACATTTGCGGCACTGTTTTAAAATTCTTTTCTATTTCCTTCTCCAGCGGGTGAGATACACCCACAATGCGAAAGGATGCTTTTTCTTCGATACGGTAATTCAATTCCTCTACTCCTTTTACTGTTATTTTGAAGCTGATGGGCGGATAAGCTTTCATAGGCGTTCCTCCATTTTTTGCCATTGACGGAGCAATGCCGTGCACGCTTTGAAACGCTCTGTTAAATGCGGTCGGAGAAGTATAGCCGTATTTCATGCCGATATCAATAATTTTTTCTTCCCCGCTTTGCAGATCAGCGGCAGCTAAAGACATTCGCCTGCGTCGGATATATTCCGAAAGCGGAACCCCTGCCATATATGCAAACATTCTTTGGAAATGATACGCGGAGCAGCAGGCTATGCGCGCAAGCTCATCATAACTTATTTCTTCCGTAAGATGCTCCTCAATATAGGAAATCGCTTTATTCAGACCTTCTATCCATTCCATTTTTTCTGCTCCTTTTCAATAATAATTATACATCTTCAAGCCGCTTACTTCCTCTCTTTTTATGCACAAAAAAGAGAGCAGAAGTTTATAACCGCTTTGGGGGATTAATGCATAAATCACCGGTTTTTAATGTGTATATCCTAATCTTATATTTCTATTATACCACTTTTGTCAAGTGTTTTTGTATTTGGAAAAGTCTCCAAATAAACCGTGACCCTATTGGGAATTTCAAAAAATAATCCGCTTACCACAAGGCAAGCGGATTAAATCACCTCGTTCCGATACCGCGAAAATAATCCCGCATTATTTCGGGACAACACAATATTTTCTCAATATCAAACACGCCAAATCCATAGTCAAGAAGCGTTAAAATATCCTCTGGCTTAATGCCGTAAAGAAGCGAAAGTTCTTCAAGATAATCTTCATCGGTTTCAGAAAAATACCCACCGTAACCGCCGTAAAATGCCTCGTGAAAATCAAAATGTCCGACCTCAACAGCTCCATTGGAATCCAGCTTTAAAATATCTCCGCAATTAATATTGACCCTGCTGTACTTTGATAAATTCAGCTTCTGCAAAGTATTTTTCAAAATTTCTTCGGTGCTTGCATAAATATAAAATCCGTCAAATTTATACAGCGAAAGCGGATTGTCGCCTTTAACAAAATACAGCTCGTTTCTGTCAGTCAGTACAGTAAAACAGAAAGAACCCGCGACCTTTTCAGCCATATTTTTTAGGCTTGCAAAGTCGAGGGATTTTTTCTTTTCAATCAATTGTACAGCAACATAGCTGTCCGTCCGGATATGGGTTTCGGGAAGCTTTTCGGATTTCCTCAAAAGCGTATCATTATGCAGAACTCCGTTATGTGCAAGTGCGAAATTTACGCCGTTTGCAGTACCGAAAAACGGGTGATTATTGTAGTTAAAAGTCTCGGAACCCTGAGTAGTCATACGGGTGTGTCCCATAATTATATCGGCGTTTTCGGGAAGTCTGTACCTCATTTTATGTGCGGGAACGGCACGCTTGAAAATATGAAGTCTGCCGTTTGAATTATATGCAATTCCGGTAGCGTCCGTCCCTCTGATTTCGCATTCCTCCGACAAAACCGAAATAATTTTATTTTTCTGCCTTGCCGAGAATTTATTCCCGTAGTCCACCAATCCAAATAAAGCGCACATCAAACGTCCTCCTCGCTTTCCACAGGCTCGTTGACGTACAGCCGCCGTTCTTTCAGATATGTAATCAATTCGGGATATTCCTGTGCGTCAATACTCTCCGCAAATTCCGTCCAGCCAATGGACTTTATTTCCGTATCGCCGAACGTAATCGCCATTTCGCAGATAATTTCCACAAGCTGAATCGCTGCGATAAGACTGTTCAGCTTCAAAGTGCCACGGAACATACGAAATTCGATCGTGTCGTAATTCGTGATATTAACACAGCTGTGCCGTCCCTTTCCGCTTTTCTTGGCGTGCTCTATCATCTCCGACGGGTCATTTTTGTACCAGTACCTCGCCGCCCAGCGATCCATTTGGTATTCGGTGCGCCTGCTGAATTTCAGCAATTCTTCCCAGTGGTGTTCGACAAAATAAAGTATCCTCGAAATTCTTTCCTCCTGCAATTCGCGGGTATCGCCCAATGAATTTTTATTCACATGAATATGCAAACCGCAGGTATCCGTCTTGTGAGAATGATATCCCAAACGAATTGCCGCCTGCATAATTTCATGCCACGGCATATGATTTTTGTGATAATCTAGCGTCATCGGGTGGGTTACAATTTCCATTCCCCGTTCAAGACTTCCGTCGGCTTTTATGTAAATATGCTCGGCATCAGAATTTCCCGCAGCCAGAATTATATCGGCATTATCGCTTAATTTTCCGCCGTCGTCAATTTCAAGCTCAACGCCGAAAAAACGGTCTCCCGAACCGTAAAAAATTGGTTCGGGCTTGTAGCCGTAGTTGTGAATAGACCTGCAATTTTTGTCGTAACATTCGTCGCAGTATGCCCTGTCGTCATCGTCGTAATTTGCCTCGTCGGTATTTATCACAGCCTCGCAGTTCTCGCAGGTCGTGTAATAATTGTCATAGCAGGACGTGCAAAGCGTAATATTTTCGTCGCCCTCATTTTCGCAGTCCCAAATACGTTCGCCGCACCTGTCGCAGATAACGGTTTTTGAATCGGCGCAGTCCTCGCAAATTCTTTCTCCGTGAACCGTGTAAATCCTTTCATCGCCATCGATTGCGCGGTCGCAGTTTGTACAAAATATTTTTTGTTCCATAATAATTTTCCTTTCATTTTTGC
Organism: uncultured Oscillospiraceae bacterium; assembly: GCA_910586535.1. Taxonomy (GTDB): domain Bacteria; phylum Bacillota; class Clostridia; order Oscillospirales; family Ruminococcaceae; genus RGIG8773. Next base: position 943 of record CAJUHS010000028.1, on the reverse strand, counting down.
AAAGAAAACGTCCCTCGAAATTAATTTCCGAGGGACAAATTTCTTTATTTTTTTGATGTATTATCCTGCTTTCTGAAGCTCCTTAGTAACCTCCGACGCGTTCACCAGCTCCATAAACTTTTTGCCGAAAGTACAAGCATTTTCGGCTTCCTCGGTACTCAAAGCTTCCACCGCTTCAAAATTATAAAGCGCATAAGGCTGACCGGTTTTATTCGTGGTTTTTTCCAGAGTAATTTTCGTTACAACTCCCGAAACAGGAATCATTTTTCCGATAAGGCGGGTCATGTACCGCTGAAAAATCATCTTGCTGGAAATGGGTACACGAACCAAAATCGGCATAATATTGTCGGGACGGAGCAGGAACAAAACCACGCTTTCCTTGCAGGCTTTGGCGTTTGTTTCGCCGTCCTTTGAACCAAAATCATTGAACGGACAATCGGCGCAAACTTTCCCGTCGTGTGAAACAAGGCTGTCCGAACTAAAGCATACAGGCGGAGTACCCTCGACCGGATCGGGAGTGTCCCAATAAGCGCGGGGCGTGGTATAGTCCAAAATTATTCCAGTGATAGATTTTTCCATAATTTCACCCGAAAGCGTGGGAATTGTGAACGACGTAGAACCGCCGGACGGCGATTTTATTATGTCGAAAAGCTGCAACGAAAGCGGCTGATTTTTAAGATTATTTTTGATAATATCAAGCGCGTTGTTTTTCAAAGCTGCGTAATTTGTGTCCGCGGCAGTCATAGCCGTTTCCTGCATAATGATCGTCCTTTCCTCGGTAATATCCTTTACCTTGTTACTTATAGCACGCCATAAAAATAAGATAACACTTGACAAAAGTAGTATAATAGAAATAGGAGATGATAGAAATGCTAAGTACAGAAGTACGGGAGTTAATGGTAAAAGCATATGAAAAAAGTCATAATGCAACAGAAGTGGCAAG
>CAJUHS010000027.1 GCA_910586535.1 uncultured Oscillospiraceae bacterium | reverse complement strand
ATTTTCTTTCCCAGAAAATCCCCGTCACAGGCTTCTCTGGAAGCTGCGGCGGGGGGCGTTTTATTATCTAATTTTACAGTTTAGACCGCCTAACTGGCTTATTATAGCCTGCGCAAGCTTTGGATTGTTGTTTTTGATATTTACAGGATATTGAAGTTTATTTTCATATTTATCATACACATATTGATCATAAAAAATCAATGTCAAGAGTAAGGTCTGAATCGCTTTTGCGATAGCATTGACGTTCGGTTTTTGAGTATTCGATTTTTTTTATTACCGATCGCAGCATTTTGTTTTTCTCATTTGTATTTGCTTTGTCAAAATCACGGATCGCTTTTTCGATCCTGAATATCAGTTCCGTGTCATCTGAGCCGGAAACGGTTTTATTTTCGGAAATTTCTTTTAGCTGAGCTTCGCCTCTTTTTATTTTTTCGGAAATTTCGGCGGAACGCTCTAAAAATATATCAGTGGAGTAAATGCCCTGTTCAAAGAAATCGTAAATCTTGGACTGCTGCCCTTTAAGCCGCGTCAGTTCGGCTTCTATTATGGAGCGCTTGTCGTGTGCGACCTGTTTTATATTTACGTTTTCATCAGACTTGTTGTCGTACTGTGCTTCCTTTATTTTGGCAAGCTTTATCTTCATAGCGTTCAGTACCGCTTCATCAACGCTGTCCATTGTACTTCCGACGACCTTTCCGCGGCAGGTACGGTATCTGCATAAAATATGGGATTTTCCAGAAGCTTTTATATATCTGCGTATCATTTGGTGTCCGCAGTTTTTGCAGTACAGCATACCGTGATAGTAATTTTTCAGCGTGTCGTCATTTTTAACATGGGCAAGAGGATTGCTTTTTATAAGCTCTTGAACACGGTTGAAAGTTTCCTCGGGAATTATCGCTTCATGTCTGCCGCCGCAAACAATGTCGCTATCACGCTTTGAGTACCAATGTATCTTTCCCGCATAAACAGGATTTTCAAGAATTTTCTTTACTGAAACTCTTTCCCAGTACCGGCTTTTTATGGGCGCTACTCCCATTCGGTTAAGCTCCTCGGCAATAGCGCGGGAGCCGCTGCCTTTCAGCCGCATGTCGTATATCATTTTGACGACTTCCGCCTGTTCGGGAATTATTTCTAAAGTGTACACCTTGGGTTCGGGGTGTATTTTTTTGTATCCAAAAGGCGGGACAGGTGCGATGTAGTTACCGTCCTTTACCGCGGCTATCCTGCCTGCGTTCATGCGGCGGCGAATTGTTTTGTACTCTCGACGGCTCATAAAAAGAGAGAACTCAAAATACTCCTCGTCAAACTCATTGTTTGGATCGTAGGTCTTTATCGGGGTGATTATTTTTGTCCCGGAAGTTTTAAAGGCCTGTGCTACAACGCCTTGATCTATGGTGTCACCGCGGGCAAGACGCTCGATTTCCATGACAAGAACTCCGTCGTACTTTCCGTCGTTCACATCCGCAAGAAGTGCCTGCATTTGAGGACGTGCGGCGATGTTTTCACCGCTGACGATCTCCCTATATTGCTTCACAACCGCAAGGGAATGCCTTTTAGCAAGCTCCGTAAGGGCTTTTTCATGCTTGGCAAGAGTCTCTCCTTCGCCTCTTGCCTCAGCCTCCATATCGGCGCGTGATTTCCTTAAGTACATTGCATATGGCATATCAGGACTCCTTTCCGTTTTTCAGGCTGTTTGAGGATTTGATTTTTTAGTTTTATAGCGGCCTTGTTATGGTCAGTTGTTTTGTATATATGATTTTAAGATAAATTAATATTCATAAATCAGTTCAGCTGTAATCATTCTATACTGCAATTGCAGACTGATTTGTATACATCTTGAGATGATCTTTTCGTAAAGAGAAAAAGCAGTTAAGCTGCAAAAAATAATGCAGACATGCAACTGACAAGCATTGTTCATAATAAATTTAACGGAGGTGATGTTATGAGCTTTTGGAATGAAGGTTACACAATACTTTCAGAAACCAAAACAGATAATGAGATCACAACGGTTGCCCGTACCGACGGAGGCGCAACGATTATTTGCCGCGAACCGATACATACATCCGAGGAGGAATCGGAAATGCTATCTGACTTTGCGCTGGCGTGCGCACAGATGATGTTTCCGGATAAGGATTTATCACATATCAAGCGAATACGCGTGATATGCAATGAAAACCGTTAGCAGATAAAAAATTTAAAATGACGTCAAAAACTTTTTTGAAAATAATTTTATTTCAATAATTTTCCTGTTTCTGCTTCGCATAAGAAACCGTTATGACGGGTTGATAAGCGGAGCCGAGTGACTCTAAGTTACAAAAAGTACATGAAAGGAGCACGGATACGGACTTTCCAACATACAGTGGGCAGCGCAAAAAAGAGCGGAACAATGGAATACCGAGCCGGAAACGGATATTTAGTGCTGGACGTACAATTCCAATTATTATAAAAATTATATGCGGCAAAAATGTATATAGCCGTCTGAACGTTTTTAGAAATCGTTTTTATGCGATTCGGTACGTTCGGGCGGCTATTCATTATATTTATATTATTTTGTAAATTTTAATCATCTAAAGGAGTAAAGAGAAAATCAAAGCTTCCTTTTTCGGGCTTTAGGCAGGTTTCGAGCACATTTGCGTACAGCCTGAGCTTTCGGTATATACTATCGGTATCGGCGGGGAAAAATGATTTATCCAACAGAAATGTAAGCATAGCGACTATCATTTCCGCGCTTTCTTTCGGAGCTTCGGTGCTGATTGAGCCGTCAGCCTGTCCCTCTGCAAGTATTTCGGTGAGAATAGGGGATACGGTCTTTATGGCGGTCATCATCATTTTATGGTGAAGCAGCAGGTCGTCCTGAATATGAAGCGGGAGTATGACGTTTCGGTGACTGTCTCTGAACTCCTTTGTAAGCATTGAACGAAACAAGGTTTTTAGCTTTTCGACGGTGGAGCTTTGTTTGCTTACGTTTTCAAAGTATTCACGTATTGCGAGAGAGTAGCTTCTTTCGATAACGGCGTCAATTATTTCTTCCTTGCTTTTAAAATAATAGTATATGCTTCCTTTTCCTATTCCCGCGTTTTTGGCTATCATATCCACGGTTATATCCTGCACAGGATTGGTCATTCCGCACATAAGCTCCTCGGCGGAATTTAAAATTATATCGGTTTTATTTTTCATTTTAGTTCCCCGTTTCTTATATAGCGCCTGTTTTGTCTGTATAAACTGCACAGGTGAAATTATTTACATCATTATAGCACAAAATATTATTTATTTCAATAGAAAATTTAGTTAAATAGCAAGTTGACCTGCGGTCGAAAACGTGTTATAATTAACCAAAGAAATTCGACTGACAGTCGAAACGGCATGCACGAAATTTTTAGCAGGATATTAGCGGTATTCTCTTACAGAAATACCGATTTTTTCGGGCAGCTTTTCGACTGAGGGTCGAATACAAGAAAAAGAGGTCGGAATAATATGAAAAAAATGGTTTTCGGAGCAGCCGCACTGGGAACGGCGGTCCTGGGAACAGCCTGCACCGCTGGAGCGGTCATGCTTTTCAACAGGGTCATACCCAGACAGGACGTGCTGAGAGTTGACCTTAACGAAATGGCTGATATGGCAAAATGGGAGGAATACAAAAAAGTTATTGCTCCCAACAAGGAATGGCTTTTTGCCCGGGAATTGGAGCATATTACGATCAGATCGAGAGACGGGCTTACTCTTCACGGAGATTTTCTTCCAGCGGAATATCAGAGCAATAAGCTTGCTATATGCGGTCACGGTTACACCGGATGCGGTTTAAAGGACTGTGTTTCTATTGCCGTTTTCTTCCACAGAATGGGTTATAACTGCCTCATTGTGGATCACAGAGCCCACGGCAAAAGCGAGGGGGATTACGTAGGATTCGGCATACTTGACAGATTTGACATGAAAGCATGGATCGACTGCATGGAAAAGCGGTTTGAGGGAAATGCCGAGATAGTTCTTTACGGAGTGTCTATGGGCGCAACGATAGCGGTTATGACAGCAGGCCTTACAAGCTTATCCCCGTCGGTAAAAGCCGTGGTTGCAGACTGCGCGTTTACCTCGCCTTATGACGTTTTTGCTCACATTCTCAAAAGGGACTATCATCTGCCTCCGTTTCCGATAATGAATATCAACGACATGATGTGCCGCAGGAAAGCCGGTTACGGTTTCAGGGATTATTCCACTCTTGACGCAGTTCAGGCAACGGGAGTACCTATTCTTTTCATACACGGCAGGGACGATGATTTTGTTCCTGTGTGGATGTCCGAAAAAAATTATAAAATGTGCCGTTCTCCGAAAGATATCCTTATCGTTGACAATGCGGCGCACGCAGCCTCATACTACGAAAACAAGGAAGCTTATGAAGCAAAGGTCAAAGGCTTTCTTGAAAAATATGTCGGATAATTGTTAAGACAAAGCTTTAAACAAACAGGGACGGCAAGCTGTCCCGCATCGGAAAGGAAATCGGAGGTTTGTCATGAAAGAATTTAACATTAACGGCGCGGTGATGAAATGCTACCCGCTGTGCGCTGCTCAGAGGCTGCATAACTACACCATAAAATTTTGTCCCACACAGGTATTGTGCATAGGAACAGGTCTGTATGTAAAGCAGGACGTGGATTTTGCCCTGCTGAAAAAAGCGGTCTATAAAGCCTATGAAATGTTTGAGACAATGCGGCTGCGTTTTGTCTGCGACGATGACGGAAATGTTTATCAGTACATAACACCCTTTGAGGAACGTGACGTTCCGTTTAGGGATTTTTCATCATGGAATGAGGAGGACGCTCACGAGGAAATGCGGAAATGGACTGCTGTTCCGTTTGAGAGGTACAATTCTCCCATGAACCAAGTTGTAATGATAAAGCTTCCGGACGGTTACAGCGGACTTTACCTTAAAGTTGACCACATGACAATGGATTCAAGCTCTATTATCGGTTTTAACAGGGCTGTACTGGAGACATACTGCTCTATGAAATACGGTACGGAAATGCCTGCTTCAATGCAGTCTTATATAAAGCAGCTTGAAAAGGATTTAGCATACGAGGCGGACAGTTCCGCACGTAAAAAGGACGAAGAATTTTGGCTGAATTCTATTAAAGAAAGCGAACCTATGTACACCGACTTTGCCGGACAGGGAAGGCTTCTTACCCAAAGGCGGGAAAATAACGATCCGGATCAGCGATGTGCAATGATAATATCCAAAAGTCCCATAGCTTCAATTTCCGTTTACCCTCTTGAAAAGGACTCCTCAATGCGGCTTATGAAGTTCTGCGAGCTGTATAACGTTCCGATGGCAAGCTTGCTCCTTATGGGACTCCGTACTGTTCTTTCCAAATTCAACGATAATGAAAAGGACGTTTCCGTCAAGACCTGTATAGCCCGCCGGGGGACTCTTCTGGAAAAATACTCCGGAGGAACAAGGGTACACTTTTTTCCGATGAGGACTGTTATGGAGCCTGAAATGACTTTCCTTGACGGCGTAAAAATGATACAGGCGGAGCAGAATAAAATTTTCCGCCATGCAAATTACGATCCCATTGAAGTTAACATGAAGCGTGCCGAGCATTGGAAAAATATCCGCGGTACAAGCTATGAAAGCATTGCCTTGACATATCAGCCTCTTTCATTAAAAAAGAACACCAAGGAAATGCCCGATATACCTTACAAGAGCTTCTGGTACACCAACGGCGTTGCAGGACAGCCGCTGTATCTTACAGTCATGCACCGCCCCGAAGACAACGGTCTGAACTTCAGCTTTGAGTACAGGGTAGACGCTGTGACGGAAGCTGAAATGCAGTATTTTTACTATTATCTCTGCCGTGTTCTTTTCAGGGGTATTGAGGACGAAACCCGTACTATAGGCGAAATTCTGGAAATGATATAAAATTATGCAAGGAGGACTGCAATATGCTTGAAAAAATAAAAGAGCTTATCTGCAATTACGTTGAGGTAAACGCGGAGGACATTACCGCCGATTCACGCTTTATAGAGGATTTAGGCTTTAATTCCTACGACTTCATAAGTATGCTCGGAGACCTTGAAGAGGAATTTGGCGTTACTGTCGACGAAACCGAGATCGCGGACGTGCATACTGTCGGGGAAGCGGTAAAATATCTCAGCAGTTTAAAGGAGAGACAGTAATATGAATAAAAACGAAATAATATCCGTTGCCGATCTTGTAAAAAAATCTGCGCAGAAATTCGGCGGAAAAACGTTCCTCAAAGAGTTTGTCAAAGGCGAAGTTTCGGAAAAGACTTTCGGTGAGTTTTACACCGACGTCAGAAAGCTTTACGGGTATATAAAAGATAAGTACGGCGGCGAAAAGCAAGTCCACACAGCGGTCATAGGCCCGTCGAGCTACGGCTGGCTGGTTAGCTGGTTCGGTACGGTATGCGGCGGAAGCACAGCTGTACCTCTTGACGCACAGCTTTCCTGCGAAGATATCTGCGAACTGCTTGTAAGAAGCGATACAGACATTTTTTGTTACGATCCAAGGTATGAAAAAATGATTCCCGCAGTAAAGGCAAATTGCCCCAATGTTAAGGAGTATATTTCTTTTGCAGAGCTTTCCGAGCTTCTTGAAAAAAACGTTCCCACAGATTTTCCCGGCGTTCCGGCAGACAGGCTTGCGGCAATAGTTTACACCTCGGGAACAACAGGAAAAAGCAAGGGCGTTATGCTTTTGAACAGTAACTACATAGACAACGCAATGTGTCAGGATAACGAGTCTACTCCCGATGACACTGTGCTTTCGGTACTTCCTATACACCACATTTACTGCTTTACCTGCGACATTCTTTTGTCGCTGAGGTACGGTTCGACACTTTGCTTCAACGATTCGATGATGCATATTCCTCAGAATCTTAAAAGGTTCGCTCCCACTATAATGCTTATTGTACCGATGATTGCGGAGACCATATACAAGCAGATAAAAGCGGCTGCCGCTGCAAGACTGGAGGTACCTGTCGCAATGATCGCCCAAAGCGTTTTCGGAGGACGTCTGAAAACCATTTACAGCGGCGGTGCATATCTTCGCCCCGAACTGCAGAAGGCTTACATAGAAATGGGATTTAATATGGCGCAGGGATATGGAATGACTGAGTGTTCTCCAAGGATTTCCACAGCCGATCCGGCTGACAAGGAATGCGCCGGAGATGTTGGCGTTATCGTAAACGGCTGCACAGTAAAAACCGTTGACGGCGAGATACTTGTAAAAAGCCCCTCGGTAATGGCGGGATACTATAAAGACGAAACTGAGACAGCGGAAGCTCTTACACCGGACGGCTGGCTGAGAACAGGCGATCTTGGTTATGTGGACGAAAAGAACCGCGTTTTTATTACCGGAAGAAAGAAAAATCTTATCATACTTTCCAACGGCGAGAACGTTTCTCCCGAAGAACTGGAGAATAAATTTGCGGAATATGATGTCGTCGGGGACGTTCTTGTTTACAGCGAAGACAGTGTAATTACCGCGGAATTTTTCCCCGCAGCAGAGGCTGCAAAAAATCTTTCCGCAGCGGAGATAGAGGAAAAACTTCTTGAAGCTGTTGACAGTGTTAACAAGACTGTTACTTCCGCAAAGGCAATAAGACGTGTATTGATGAGGGACTCGGAATTTGAGAAAACCACGTCTAAAAAAATAAAACGCAGCCAGTCCGTACAGGGCAGACGCATAAGATAAGGAGAACGGATATGACTTACGAAGAAATTTTTGCAAAATCAAGAGAGCTTATTCTTGCCAACAATGCAAGCGGCATTGATGGACATCTTGCAGTTGAGGTAGACATAACAGGCGAGGGCTCGGGAGCATTTTATATTGAGCTTAAGGACGGAAATATTTACGTCGAGCCTTATGAATACTACGACCGCGACTGCAAGCTCATCGTTTCTGGAGACGATTTTTTAAATATATGCAGCGGTTCTCTGGATTCGGTGAAAGCTTTTACAAACGGGAAACTTAAAATTGAGGGCGATATTGACAAAGCGCTTAAAATATCGGATATTTTCAATGCCGTTAAGAAAAGCAATGCTGAAAAGGCAGCCGGAACAGTTAGTTCCGAAGCTGAAAATACAAAAAAGAATGAAAAGTAAAACTGTGCGGATAAAAAACTGCCCGGATCATTGAGCGATCCGGGCAGTTCCTATTTTAGTATGTATTTTTTCAAAATGGAAAGTACTTCGTCAAGGTTTATCGGCTTTGCGGTATGGGCATTCATTCCGTTGTCAAGACACCGTTTGATGTCCTCGGAAAAAGCGTCTGCCGTCATGGCAATGATTGGGATAGATTTCGCGTCAGGACGGTTCAGCGCGCGGATAGAACGTGTAGCTTCATATCCGTCCATGATAGGCATCCGAACGTCCATAAGAATGGCGTCATAGTATTCCGGATCAGATTTTTCGTATTTTTCAACGCACAGCTGTCCGTTTTCCGTCCAGTCGAGTTCCATTCCTATATCAGTCAGAAGCTCGTTTATGATCTCCCAGTTAAGCTCATTATCCTCGGCAACCAGAATATGCCGTCCCGCCAGATCGTTTTCGTCAGAGCTTGTACCTTGCAGCTCTTCAATGTTCATATATTTTTTAAGTCCGTAGAACAGCGTTGACTTAAACAGCGGTTTAGAAATAAATCCGTTTATACCCGCTTCCTTTGCTTCAGACTCAAGTTCGCTCCAATCGTATGCTGAGATCAGGATTATAGGCATATCCGTGCTGACTATTTTGCGTATTTGTTTTGCAACTGCAAGTCCGTCCATGCCCGGAAGTTTCCAGTCAAGAAGAATGATCTGATAGTCGTCATGGGCTTGATGATGCTTTGTAACCATTTCCACCGCTTTTTCCCCGCTCAGAGTCCAGTCTGACTGTATACCGATGGACTTCAGCGCTTCTACCGCAGTGCGGCAAAGTGTTTCGTCATCATCAACAACCAGCATTTTCCATGCGGGAAGTATCATATCGATATCCTGAATATCCGCTCTTTCAAAGTCAAGTATCAGATGTATCTCAGTTCCCTCGTTAAGCTCGCTTTTTATATCAATAGTACCTTCCATAGCGTCCACAATATATTTGGTGATCGCCATACCGAGTCCGGCTCCCTCGGCTTTTTGCACTCGTTTGCTGTCTGCTCTCGTATAGGAATCATAAATATGATTCAGGAAATCCTTTTCCATTCCCATTCCGTTGTCCTTGACAATAACGTGAGTCCTTACATAAGCGGTTCCTTTATCCGGAGGTGAATCCTCCTGATAAAGAGAGAGCTGTATAGTTCCGCTGTCCTGAGTATATTTAACAGCATTTGAGAGTATATTCAGCAGTACCTGATTAAGACGCACACTGTCGCAGTATACGTCCTCTGCGGAAATATTGTCTATATGTACCTTAAAGTTCTGATTTTTTGCCTTGACCTGCGTCTGAACAATGCTGACGATACCCTCGATCACCTCGCGGAGGGATATCTGTTCTGAGGTCAGAGTCATTTTGCCGCTTTCTATTTTGGACATATCAAGCACATCGTTGATAAGTCCCAAAAGGTGTTTTCCGGACAAAGCAATCTTTCTAAGACAATTCTGAACCTGTTCCTTGTTATTAATATGAGCGGTAGCAATCGCCGTCATGCCTACTATAGCGTTCATTGGGGTACGGATATCATGGCTCATATTGGAGAGGAAAAGGCTTTTTGCTTTGGTTGCAGCCAAGGCGTCCTGACGGGCTTTTTCAAGCTCTTCAAGCTGCTGGCAGGTCATTTTGAAATAAACGTAAAAAATGATCAGCAGCACAACGAATATAATCGCGCATACAAGAGCGGTAACTACGATACTGTTCTGATTCAAGGATTCTATTGTCTCATTCAGCGCGCCGAAAGGAAGTATCGTAAGCAAATACCATTCTGAATACGGCAGCGATGTGCAGTATATTTGCTGACTGGTACTTTCAAAGTTCATTATTGTAAAATAGCTTTCATTTTTTTCCATTGCTTCGGAAATGCTGTTGATATATTTTTCAATATTTTGGGGATCGTCATTAGGATACCGTGAATACAAACTTGTAAAATAGTCAGGATATTCGTCCCGCATATCGCTGACTATAAAGCTTCCGTCTTTTCGGATAATGTGTGAATATATCAATGCGTTTTCTTCGTTTGTACCGAGCATTGAGCTGATATATTCCACAGGAACGGCAGTAATTATAGCTGTGGATTTTTCGCCGCTGCTCATCATATAGTCAACACTGACGCCGAAGATCACTACCTCGTTTCCGGCGTCGTCGGTACCGATAGCAACCTTTTTTTCACCGTTTTTCAGCGATTCAAAAAAAGGATCCGGATCGGTAAGCTGAAGCGGTTCGCCGTAAAGCATTTCTATACGTCCGTCCTCCGAGCAAAGGGCAAGATAGTTAAAATTTCTTATGCGGACTCTGTCTATCAATTCTTCGTGCAGTGCGGATACATCCTGTATTTCATCGGGAACAATTTTAGTCAGCGACTCCACCTGCTCCAGCTTTAAATCTATAAGCGTGTGGAAATGCGAAAAAATATGACCGTTTATTCCGGACATATACAAATCTCCGACTTTATCTATCGATTCTTCGCTTACTTTGCTCATATAGTGACTAAGACTGACAAAAGCACCTATGCTTATAAGCAGAAGAAGCGTAAAGCTTCCGACCAGAAAACGTGTTGTGCGGCTTGCATTTTTATTTTGAAAATCCATATGTATATCCCCTCCGGAAAAGCTTTGCTTAGCAATATACTATGCTAAATCGGATTCCTTATATTAAAGTTATTCCATACTATTATACCAAACAAAATCAGATAAGTCAACACATCTTTTTTATTTATTAAAATTTATTTTGTATGATTACAATAAAAGCGTGACAAAAGTTAATAAAAAAGAGTAGCGGAAATGAAGTAACCTGTGTTACAGTTTATCAACACATCGGCTTCCTCCCAATGACCGTCCGTAAATCCTTGTCATATCAATATTTACCCCGCTTTCGTCAAGAAAAACAAGTTTGTTTTTGTCAAGTTTGGGAAGATTATTTATCCATTCTTTTCGCTGAATAATCACATCGGGAGCGTTCACGCTCTGAAGCGTGCAGGGATTTCTTTTTGTATACAAAACCCATTTGGATTAATAATCAAGCAACTCTATGGATTTTAACAATGATAAAGTTAGTCGAACATTTAGTCCAGTGCTTAGTCATTCTATAACTTCCATGCGCATTTAACACCGCATTGACTGTTTTTCGGCAGGAAGTTTGTACATATTGCCACTTGTAAGTTTATGGTGTAAAGTGTAAAATAATATATGTATGTATTCAAATTTTAATATATACCGCAATTGAGATTTAACCGATGTACAGTCATGGATTTTTGTTTTTCGGTATTTTAGTCTGACACATTAAACAGCGGACAAAATTTTCACAAAGTCTTGACGAAATCTAAATATTAAAAAGGAGCCATAACATTGCCGAGAAAAAGTAAAAAGGATACGGAAAAATCCGTAAAGAAAAACGTTCCCGACGCTTATATTGCAGGCAGCGGCATAGTCGCCGAAGAGCACATTACCGATACACTCGAAAAAAACTATATGCCATACGCCATGAGTGTTATAGTGTCCCGTGCCCTGCCGGAAATAGACGGCTTCAAACCCTCACACAGAAAGCTTTTGTACACTATGTACAAAATGGGTCTGCTGACGGGAGCAAAAACAAAATCCGCAAATATTGTCGGTCAGACTATGAAGCTGAATCCTCACGGCGACGCGGCTATATACGAAACCATGGTGCGCCTTGCCCGAGGAAACGAAGCCCTGCTCCATCCATACATTGACAGCAAGGGAAACTTCGGAAAGGCTTATTCCAGAGACATGGCTTATGCGGCTTCCCGTTACACCGAAGCTAAGCTAAACCCCATATGCGCTGAGCTTTTTCGCGATATAGACAAGGATACTGTGGACTTTGTCCCCAACTATGACAACGAGACAACAGAGCCGACTCTACTTCCCGCCACATTTCCATCGGTGCTGGTAAATTCCAACGTGGGTATTGCTGTTTCTATGGCAAGCTCGGTATGCTCCTTTAATCTTGCGGAGATATGCGATACTACCATTGCACTTATCAGAAGTCCGGAACATAATATTTTAAGCACACTCAAAGGTCCGGATTTTTCGGGCGGAGGCTTCATGCTCTACGACGAAGATGAACTTGAAAAAGTCTACCGTACGGGACGCGGCTCAGTAAAGGTTCGCAGCCGCTATCAGTTCGACAAGGAATCCAACTGCATAGAAATCGTGCAAATACCTCCGACAACCACGGTAGAAGCTATAATGGACAAAATTGTAGAACTTATAAAGGGCGGCAAGATACGCGAGATATCCTATATCCGCGACGAGACCGATATCAACGGACTGAAGCTTGCCATTGACATAAAGCGAGGAGTCGACCCCGACAAGCTGATGAAAAAACTTTTCAGAATGACCCCCCTTCAGGATAACTACTCCTGCAATTTCAATATCCTTATTGGCGGTACCCCCCGGGTAATGGGCGTTTATGAGATACTTGACGAATGGATAGCTTTCCGCCGCGAGTGCATAAAGCGACGCACTTATTTTGAGCTTAACAAGAAAAAAGAACGTCTGCATCTGCTTCTCGGATTGCAGAAAATTCTTTTGGACATAGATAAGGCGGTCAGGATAGTACGTGAGACCGAAGAGGAATCTGAGGTGGTTCCCAACCTGATGATCGGCTTCGGAATAGACGAGACCCAGGCGGAATATGTTGCGGAAATAAAACTCCGACATCTTAATAAGGAGTACATTTTAAAACGTACCGCAGATATCGAGGGACTTAAAAAAGATATTGCCGAAATGGAGGAAATTCTCGGCAGCGATAAAAAGATCAAAAACATTATTGTCTCAGAGCTTAAAGAGGTCAAAGATAAATACAGCCAGCCGCGCAAAACAATGTTCTATTACGGCGGCGACGAGGACGAAAACGAAGAGGAGGACGATGTTCCCGATTACTCGGTAAATCTGTTCCTGACCAGAGACGGTTATTTCAAAAAAATAACATCCCAGTCCCTGAGAATGGCGAACGAGCAAAAGCTCAAAGACGGAGACGTTATTACAATGTTTACAGAAGCTACAAACAAAACGGAGCTGCTGTTCTTTACGGACAAGTGTCAGGTCTACAAGACGAGAGCCGACGCTTTCAAGGATGCAAAGGCGTCCGAGTTGGGAGACTTTATCCCCGTAAAGCTGGGATTTGACGAATACGAGAATCTTTTGTCTATGATAGCGACGACTGACTACAGCGGATATCTGGTGATGATATTCGATAACGGAAAGGCGGCTAAGGTTCCTCTCAGCGCGTATGAGACTAAGACCAACCGCAAAAAGCTTGCTAATGCTTATACGTCAAAAGCAAGGCTGATTAAGATGTTCCTTGTGACGGAAAACACGGATATTCTGGTTCGCTCCACAAACGGCAGGGCAATAGTGTTTAACACGGGAATGATACTTCCAAAGTCTGCACGAGACACTATCGGCGTACAGGTAATGACTCTTAAGGCAAAAGCAGAAGTCGATAACGCTTACATTGTTACGAATGATATGGCGGAAAATGTACAGAAATATGTTATAAAGAACGTCCCTGCTGCGGGAAATCTTGCCAAGGATTTGGAAGACCCCGACCAATTGAAGCTTTAACTTGATTGTTACGTTATAGAAACAATTATGTGAATTTTTTTATTATACGCTTGATTTTTATTACGAGCTATGCTATACTATAGAAGTTATGGGGGTATAGCTCAGTTGGGAGAGCGCTTGCTTCGCATGTAAGAGGTCAGGGGTTCGAATCCCCTTATCTCCACCAAAGAAAAGCCTTGTAAACACGCTGTTTGCAAGGCTTTTTACTTTGAGCAGTACACACTTTAGTACACACTTTTTATTTTACAGGGTAAAATTTATTTTTATCCCGCCAAAATTTGGGCGAAAATGCCTTGAACCAACGCGGCGGTTTCGGACATATCTCTGTCCATTTCATGAGAGTATACGCCGTATGTATCCATATCCTTTGAATGTCCTACAAGGTTTTTCAAATAGCCCTCGGGCAAAGACTTAACCGCCGAAACAAACGTGTGCCGCAGTTCGTAGGGTGTAACGGGCGGCATATTGTGATGATTGCGGTATGCGCTCCAACGCTTATAATAGTTAACACTTTTCAACGGATCGCCCCATTTGTCGCAGAAAACATATTTTGAATTGATTCCTTGTTCTTCAAGCTGTTTTTTCTGTTCTTCAATTATTGCTGATGTAAAAATATTGAGCGCAAAATTACGACGTGCGTTTTGATTTTTGCCCGCAGTAGTTTCACCCAGAACGTTTATAGAGCGACGGAGGTACACAGTGCCGTCTTTGATATCAGACCACATCAGTCCTGCAAGTTCGCCAGGACGAAGCCCAGTAAGAACATGAAAACGATATGCATAAATAAGTGGGTCTTGTACAACCTTGCCGCGGTACATGGTAGTATCCTCTGAAAATAGGATTTTGAGATCGTTGGGCTGTAATATGTGCTTATCACACACTTTTGCTTCACGGGGTATTGTCAATCCCTCGGGGAGAAGTGATGTTAGCTTATTCTTTCGGCAATATTTTATAAAGGATACAAGGCAGGCGCGGAGATTCATCAGGGATTTTTTTGCAAGCCCTTTTCCGTAAGCGCGGTCGATAACGTCTTGCAAGTGCTGCTCTGTAATGCTTTCGATACGGATTGTACCGATATATGGGTTTATATGGTTGCGAAATGCGCTTTCATATTTAATCCAGTGGCTTTTAGATGTGGAGAGCTTCAGGCTTTCAATATACTGATCCGAGGCTTGCTTTACTTTGATTTTGGCATTGGAAATACCGTCGTCAAGCCAGCGGTCAGCCTTGCGGTTTGCTTCGGCTTGTCCCGTGCGCCCGGGCTTGGAAGATACAAAGGTTTTTCGGATACCGTCCTTTTGCACATTGATTTGCCAGCGTCCCGCGCTTTCGATCCATTTTGCGGTGTTTGTACGTTTCACTAAAATTCCTCCCTTATATATTGCGATCCCGTTTGTGTTGGCAGCGCAAACGGGATTTTCTTATTTCATTAAGTTATAAGCTTATCCCCCCGCACATTTTTTACACGGACTAAGTCCCATATCGAGAGCTTGATCGAGGGTGCAAGGAAAGTATTTTCCGTCGTTGCAATGATTATCATAATGATACTTTTTACCCGTATTTGTATAATAAACGGTTACTCCATTATATTCGGTAGTGGTTTCTTCCTGCGTTGTCTGTATGTACTCTGTGGTAGTTTCGGGAATATACTCCGTTTTCGGAACGGTTTCAGCCACAGTTTCCCATATATCATTATAATCTATTGTTTCAGCCCGTGTAGTATATGTATACTCATACGAATATGAATACGCGCTTGTTGTTTCGGTTACTGAAATCGGTTCCTCCTGCGGTTTGTCATTACTGGAGGCGGCCGCGCCTATTGTTCCGAGTACAACTACTGTAGCAATAATAGGACCCGCTTTTGACTTCTTTTGTTTTGCCATTCTTATCAGCCTTTCTTTACAAATATTGCTTACGTTGGCTTTCGGGTAGTAGTTTGTTTAACTGCTTGCTTTTGGTCGCTGATTGAAACTATGTTAGAAAGCAGTTCATCAGCTTCATGCCTGTGTATGTACCATTCAGTCAAAAAGAATTCAATCAATTTTATCATTGTTGCTGCTTCATGCGGTTCAACATCTACCATAACATTTACATCTTTTTCGGGGTGTGCTCCGATATTTCCAAGCTTTCTCAAAGCGTGAAGTGCATCGTGTTGTTGTTTTGTTATAGTTGGCTGTTGAGCCGCTTTTTCTATTTCTTTGTATAATGTATCTTCATTAATATTGAAAAAATCTCTAATAATGCCTTGCACACATCGTCTTGAAAGAGTTGCTGAGGCTTTAGGACTTAAATCCATAATTAGGCAAGCTTCTTCATAGTCCTTTCGTATTTGTTCTGGGATATAATCCGGAAAATTTTTACCCGAATGTTTTGGATATATAGGTATGCACTCCTCTGTACAAGGGCAATATGCTGTTATTGATATATTTTTGCATTTAGGGCAAAATATATATTCAAAAATCAGCCAGTCAGGTGGCGTGTCGATAATATCATTTAAATTCATTCTTAAAGATTGTAAATCGTAAATCAAGTCATTATATTTAAAAGAGTTCCCTTTATATTTCACCAAATCCTTAATATTCGGAAGAACCGCATTACAAAATTTACAAGTGTATTCTTTTTGACTGGTAATTTTATTATAAAATTCAGAAAATTTCATTTTGTATTCTCCTTTTTTATACTTAGCAAAATTATTATTTCAGCCGCCTGCCATTGCAGGCGGTCATTTTTATTTTCATACGATTTTCTTAGCTTGAGCTTCCGAAACCTCATAATCAACATCAAGCATTTTACATATAGCTATTTGAACGCTTTCGGACTGTTCCCGATATGCGTTTATAATTTCTCTCTCATGTGATGTTATATCGTCTTTAGTATCAAATATTTTTATTTCTGTTGCCTTGCCACTCAAATAATCCATATCAACATTGAAAAAATCAGCAATTGCTTCTAATGTGTCAAGTCCCGGTTCTCTTTCTCCACGTTCGTACATATTGATACTGCTTTTGGATATTTGAAGATAATTTGCAAGCTCCTGTTGTGATAATTTTCTTGAATTGCGTAATTCGCGTAAACGCAAATGGAATTTAGACATGCTTTTATCACCGCAATTATTATTTGTTATTTACGAATATGTTGTATTACCGTTTATTTCAACCGCCTATCAGTTAAGGCGGTTGTTTTGTATATAGCTTTCAAATTGTTGGTACACCTGACGTTCAAGCGGAGATGTCAAAAACTTTCCGCGCTTGCGAAGCACTTCCATACGTTCAGCGCGAATTTTAGCCGCCTCACGACTTATATTGCACACCGCGGCGATTTGTTCCGCTGTTTGAGCGTTAATTCCCCAGAGGACACACGCGGGGGCAAGCAAACGGGCTGCAAACATATCCGCCTCGGTTTCATCGGCAGATTTAACAATGTTTTCGCGTCTTGTATAATAGCCGTTTCGCATTTCGTGTCCCAAAAGGATATGAGCCAACTCATGCGCTGTGGTAAAACGCTGACGCTGTAGCATTTCGGTATCTTCTACTATGATGTACCACTTGTCCCCTTGTTTTACCGAAACGCCGCTCTCGCCTTGACGCAATTCGTGAACATTCTTGTTTTCGATAATTGATATGCCAATTTTGGTACATATAGACAGCAGAGATATCGGGAGCGAGTTGACATTGAAATCAACAAGCGTTTGCCATGCCGCGTCACGTACATTTTTGTACCGTCCGTAAAAACCATATACATCTATATTTTTCAGGACTACCACCTCCGACAGTATTTTTTACTGTCGGGGTGTTTTTATTCCTGTTATAGCTTTGAATTTTTAGTAGTTGGTATTTTACTGAAATCTTTTTCTGTTTCAACAATCTCTGGAGGGTGGCTATCATCAGAACGCGCCGCGCGGTATATTGTAGTCACCTGTTGATTTTTTTCCGTGTATTTTTCGGCTTTGAGCATTGTTTCAATATTGCCGATAATACGACCGAGATCGAATGTGTCAAGCTTAATAAGCATTTCAACAGCGGTATATATTTCGGTATTATGGCATTTATCTAAAAGTTGACAACAGTTACCGTCTCGTATTTTTTCTTCAATGAGGTCTAAGTCTTTTCTTCCGTGCGGAATATTGTAGCCCATTAGCCAAACTTCATTTACATCTAAAGCCAAGCCTAAAATTGTAAGTTTGTCCTGTCCGGGCGTTACCTTGCCTGAAATATATTGACTTAAATCGTTTTTTTCAAGCTTCACACCATACTTTTTGCAATATGGCTTGCAAGCTTCTAATATATCGACTTGTTTTATATTCCTTTCTCTCATGATTTGTTTCAATCGGTCAGCTAATGTGCTTTTGGTTCTTTCTTCTATGTTAAACTCCTTTATGTTGGGAAGTTCACAACTTTTAATGTCATTTTTAATTCCAATAATATAGTCAATTGAAACATCAAAATATTTTGAAAACAAAATAAGCTGCTCTGAATTAGGTTCTCTTTCGCCTTTTTCATAATTTACATATGTTGTATATGGTAAATTTAAAGCTGCTGCCATTTGACGCATATTATATCCTTTGTTTTCACGAAGTTGTTTCAGTCTGTTACCAATCATAGATTCGTTCGCATTTGTTGCAGAAATATCGGATATTTTATCTTTGTCATCTTCCCAACCCATTATATACCCAGGCGAAACATTTAACACTTTTGCCATAGATTCAATCTTATCACTTGGGATATTTGTAATAATATCATTCTCGTATTTATACATATTTTGTTTGGATACCCCAATACGTTCTGCGAGTTCAACTTGTGATATGCCCCTATCCTCTCGCAATATGCGTATTCTTTCCGCTTTTGTCATTTTTTATCACCTCTTTTTTCATTATATATCGCAAAAAGTAACTTGTCAAGTGAAATTTGTAAAAATAATTTTCAAAAGTTACTTGACAAGTTACTTTTTGTGTGCTATACTTACAGTAACTTAATAAGTTGCGAGGTGATTAAATCATGGTACAAACCAATGAGCTTAGAGCTGCAATACTCCGCAAGGGATTAACGCAGTCAAAGGTAGCAAAGGCAATTGGCATTTCTGATAAAACCTTCAGCGACCGCATGAAAAAAAAGGTTTTTGGAAGTGACGAAATCGAAAAAATGATTGATTTGCTTGAAATTGAAAATCCTATGTTTGTTTTTTTTAATCGTTAGGTAACTTTAAAAGTTACCAATAAAAAAGCTAATTAGCGGAACGCTAATAAAAAACATCTTAGGTATTACATCTGAAAGGTCAAAGAAATTAAATTAATATTGCTTAACAATTATGCAAGTTAATGGGAGTGATGTAATGGCATTTAACTATGCAAAGCTAAACGGCAAAATTACCGAAAAGTGCGGTACGCAAGCGGTGTTTGCCGAGAAAATGGGGCTATCTGAGAGAACCATTTCTATGAAGTTAAACAACAAGATTGCATTTAAACAGCCTGAAATATTGAAAGCTCTTGATGTTTTGGGACTGAATGCAGACGAAATTCAGACTTATTTTTTTACTCTTGATATTCAATGATGTTGAACATCAAGAGTAAAAGGTACGTCAAAAAAGGGGAGGTGATATTATGGCAAACGCAAACCGCGTATGTAAGCTTGTTATCAAGTATAAACGGCGCATTCGTCCTGTTGTGATAGAAAACGTTGTTTCTTGGCATATTTCCGAAAACGGAAATGTGTTGAGCTATACAACGCTAAAAGGCAGCGGGGCACTTTCGCTTAAAAATTTTGTTTCTTTAGAATACATAGAGAGATAAAAAATACCCCGCTTGTTAACTGCGATCAACAAGCAGGGGTAAGACAGCGATATTTAGAGGTTTTCGCTTTCGTCAATCAAGGCATTGAAAAAATTGTTAATTTGCCGAGCGTTAAATAAATTGGCTTCTTCAATTTCTTTTTCATCGTTGCTTGTTACATGGCAAAAGTTAATTGCGCCTGAATTAATAGCTGCCTCAGTAAATATAGCACATTCTTCACGCGTCATTATCTCACCCCCTTTGCAAAATGAAGATAAGTAAAAATTTTTTAAAGAAATCTTTATTTAATTATTTTACTGCAAAATAAGGTGAGTGTCAATATGTTTTTGACATAAATTTAAAAAATACCGATAGTGTCCGCTGTAGCGAAAGGAGGTGAACAAGATGAACGAAAGTGTAAACATTGTTACCGTTAACGGTGAGACGTTCTACGCAATAGGCAAAGGTATGCTGCGCCCCACACCCGAAACAGAGCAGAAAAGGGCAGAGCGGCGCAAATACCTTAAAAACCTCACTTCGGAAATCGTAACAGCATTTGAACTTGCAAAAGTAACCTATAGCGAAGCAAGAGAAGTGCTGAGAATGAGCGAAAAAGAAATAAACCGCATGTCCGCTCATTCGCTTGTTTCGTCGGGATCGTGCACGGAGGTGTGAATATGACCGCAAGCGAAATTATCAAAACAGAGCTTACCGAAAGCGGGCGGACGCAGGTGTGGCTTGTACGAAAAATCAATGAAGCGGGCGTTAAAATGAACAAGCAAAGGTTAAGCGGCGTTCTTAACGGCAAACTCGTTTTATCTGCCGACGAATTTTTACTGATGTGCAAAATTTTGAACATCACGGCTATTGAAAGGAAGTGAATATTAATAATGCTTTCTGATATGGATATGGATTTTGAAAAACTTGAAGCTCTCGATTGCATAAGGTTAAAATACCTTTGTGCAAAAAGAGATATGCGAGAGGCTATTGTAGTTCTTCTTCGTGAAGAAAATGTACAATTAATAAGCCATCTTGCGGATATAGAGTTAGTTGAAAAATCTATTGAAACAATAACAGATTTTACAAAAAATGTAAAAGAAGTGACAGAACTTATCATTCAAGATAGGGAGAAGCTTAAACAAAGAGCAGAGGAAAGATATGCCAAACAATTTGCAGAGAAAGCAAGAAATTTACGTAAGCTATTTGAACAAGACTTGAAAGGGGGTGCGACGGTTGAATAACGATAAAGTTATAGAACTGATAAAACAGCTCGACGGTATATCCTATTCAGAATGGCAGAAGACTTACTACATTGTTGAGACACACTTTTCTCAACAAAAGAAAAAGCTTGAACGAGAAATTAAACTCTCATCTGAAAATGCGATTTTATCAGCAAAAACCGAGGGTATACTGTCTGAATGACTAATAAACAGTCTATGAAAGGAGTTGAAAATAACCTATGAAACCATACGCAAAACTTAGGGGAAGAATGGCAGAGCTGGAGGTGACTGGGGAGGCTTTGGCACACTTTTTAGACAAAAGTCGGGGGTATGTTTCAAGCCGGCTGTCTAAAAATATAAGCTGGCGTATTGACGAGGTATATAAAATTCTTGACTTTTTGGAAGTGCCTCAAAGCGAGATTTTTACATATTTTCCTCCGAACGGCGGGCTGCCTCAAAAAACGAAAGGAAAGCGAATATGAAGCGTAAGATATTGACCCTGATATTTATTTTGTCTTGGTTTGCCGTGTTCTTTATCGTGGGCAGTTTAGACCAGTACATAATAAGTGTCGGACAGGCTATTGGTTATTCTGTAATCGTCTTTGCGGCTATGGGGATAAGCGGATTTTTAAGCGGTATGCTTACTCTTCCCGACAAGGATAATAAAAAATGAGCTTGCACCGCTGGCACGGCACAAGCTCAAAAAGGGGAATATGATGAAAAATATTCTGTTTTTATTATATTCCTAAAAACTAAATTTGTCAAGTATTTGGAGGAAAATTATGAGTAATATCAATTATGATGAAATCCGTGAGATAACTGTACATAATCAAAAGGAACTGGACGATATTCCTCTTGGTTTTAAAGGCGGGATTTACGTTAATTGCACGGCTACTGTAAAAATTACAAATAGGTATTATTGGAGCGTCGTGGCGTGGGGAAACAGCTCCGTCGTGGCGCGGGGAAACAGCTCCGTCGTGGCGTGGGAAAACAGCTCCGTCGTGGCGTGGGAAAACAGCTCCGTCGTGGCTAAT
>CAJUHS010000026.1 GCA_910586535.1 uncultured Oscillospiraceae bacterium | reverse complement strand
GCCGTATACGCCGCTTTAAGGGATAACCGAGTATTTTTTATCGGGTATCTTCCGAGAGCTATAGCAAGCGTTCTCGCCCCGCTTATGGATAAAGGCAAAGAACTGAAAGCAATAGGATTTTCCATTGTAGGCGGCTTTAATCCGTGGGTTAGTTTTGGCGCACAAATAGCAGTTAGAGTATAAGAACAGCCCTTACATATTCCACCGACCAAAGCGAAATGTAAGAGCCGAAACCGCTACAACGGAGCGGGTCTGATTACATTATAGCCGACCTGCTCCGAAATGTCAAGTATTTTTGAAAAGGAGTTTTTTAAAATGTCATATCCAAATGTCAGCATGAACAGTGTTTTAAACTGCATTTATGCTGAAAGCGAGGGCGATCACTTCCAAAAGGCAAGAAGTATTGCTGATAGTCTGTACTGGTTTGCCCGTGGGCACGGCTATGTTAGTCTATATGAATCATACATACAGTTTGTTCTATCTTTCCTTAATGCATTGACGGGTGACGAGTCTGTTTCATCGGAATGTCAAAGCGCAGTAAATTTTTACTTTGCAGCTTCAAACATTGATAAATACGATAGCGCCCCCTCTGATTGCATAGCTGCTATAAGAGCTGGAACGGAACAGCTTACCGCAGAATACAATGCCGATCTGGAGAAAACAGCCGAAACACGTCGAATTTTGTCCCGTTCAGCCCCGCTATCCTTTAACCGGGTAGAAAATACCCTCGTTGCCGATTACATAAAATACGTTAATAGCTATGAACCCGAATATTCAGAAACTATGTTTTATGGGTCATTGTACAAAATAGGATTTATGCAGGGTATCAGATCGGAACGCGCACGCCGCAACGGAACATTGATTCATTCAAAATAAAGAACCTATATAACATCACGGAGCAGATCAACACACCTGCTCTTTGCATTTTCGCAATCAGAGCAGCCCAAGCCGCATATATTCGGCTGCAAGTAGTTTTAACTGTTTATCCTGACGTAAAAGCCTTAACGCCCTGCGTTCTCTGTTTAAAGTCTCGTTTTCAGCTATTGTAAGCCTGTAAGCCGTTGCCTTTATAGAAAGATTTTCATAATACCGCAAATATATAACGTCTTTAAGTTCATCGGTAAGCCGCTCGACCGCACCGCGTACAATGGTAACCGTGTCCGCCTCGTGAACACGTTCAAAGTCATTAAGAGCCGTACCGTCCGCTATAATGTCGATAACCTCCGTGCCGCTCTCATCATCTGCACTTAAAGGAATGTTCAGACTTTCCGCAGAATTGAGCAGGTCCTTGCCGAAAAGCGGACGTACCGCCGTTTTAAACTGCAAATCAAGGTATGATGTGAACTGATACCCTTTATCCAAGCTATACGCCCTTACCGCTCCCAAGTATGCGGAATACGCCTGCTGTTTCAGATCATATACAGTCACGCCGCATTTTGCGCACACTTCACAATGTCCTCGATAGTATTTATCTGCGATCATATACAGCAGCTTGCGTACCCGCTCCCAAAGGATAGGCGAAAGCTCCTCATTGCCGCCCCGCTGTATAAATTCGGCAAGCTGTTCATTTGTCACGTCCGCAGTCCTCCCATATAAAAGTTTATCACGGAGCAGGTCAGTACACATGATATTTTCCCTCGCGCGCGTGCGCGCGTGTACGCAAAGCACGTCAACTTGTCTTAATTGTCCCCTGCGGTGTACCGTCCCCCTTTTATCCGTTATTTGGCTTATGGGGGGTACGGGTTGCAGTCAACTGCAAAAAGCCCTAAAAATCCACGCTTCATTTTGGGAATAAATCTTTTACGGTGGGCAAGTGTAGGTGTCGGCTTCAACATACTGAAAAATCGCAGTATAGGCGGGGACTACTTTAATGCCTATGGTTTAACGGAGAAAAAAACGTCTCAAAAATGCATAATAACGCCCCAAAATCCCGCCTTTTATGCCGTTTTTTCAGCCTTTTTTAGCAGCTTTTCCAGCTCATTCCGCTGTAACCGCAAGGCAAATTGAAGCCGTTCCCGCGCGTTATCATTGCAGGTTATAAGACAGCGTTCAAGCTTGCCGATACTCTCTTTAAGCTCCGATATCCGATTATCTATGTACTGAGGATCTTCAAGACCTGCTCCGTATATATTTTCTAAGGACTGCTGACATGATGAAAGGAAAGTACCGTCCCCAGACATATCGGCTATACACCCGATCGCTATCATAAGCAGACGGAACGGGTTTTCTGCCAATACTAACCCACGGCATATATCACGTCTTGCCGTTTCGCTTTTCTTGATGTTTATTGCAAAGTAGTTGTCAGAATTTAACATAACTGCCGACCTCCTTAATATTTCGTCGTAAAACGTGCCGTAAATTCGAGTACTTAATAGAGCGGGTGAAGTCAAATTTTTTCGGCAAGGTTCAACGCCCGCCGACATACCCGCTCCGTGGTGTGAAATATAGATTGTAGTCCGTATTACAGCCGCTGACATTCCGAAAGCTGTTTGCGCTTTGAGAAATTCGGCTGAATGTTTAATGGTTCTTGTACCTCACGAACGTACTTAAAGTACACATATCCGCTCTTGTAGTAGTCGCTTGTCCTTGCTTCGACAAACATAAAACCTTTTGGAGCTTTCGGCGGACGTTCGGGACTGTATACACGTTCGACCTGCTTTGTCTTTTCCTGTACAGGCTGCTGTATACTCTTTGTCTGCTTCCAGCGTTTGCCCTTATGTTCCGTAGGCGTGTGCTGATGTAGATATATAGCTAAAGCCGTGAAGTCCTCGCCGTGGTTTATTCCGTTATAGTAATTGTCTTTCCGCAGGTGCTCAACCTTTGCGATCTCCCCGAAAGTCCACTTGCTTAATATATCACACTCGGAAACGCCGCTGACTATCAAGTGATGATGTAACCGCCCCGACCTGCTCCCGTGACCCGTGACCGCGACAATTTTCGCGTACGGGTTGGAGTATCTCAAACGGCGGATATAATTATCGAGGTTTTTCACAGCTTCGGTATAGCTTGACGGCAAATGCTCATTGTCATATGTAAGGGTGATATAATACGCCGCACTTGTGAAATTAGTGTTTACAATACGTACAAAATGCTTTTCGGACTTGTGATTATTATACCGCGCCTTTTCCTCATCGGTGCGGACGTTCACGGGTTTGGGCTTGCTTTTGCTGAAATCCCGTACCGTTTCCGATACGGGATAATATTCCACCTCGTAAACCGCACCCGAACGAGTAACGCTCTTACCGTTCGGCATAACTTAACCCTCATAGTCAAAATATGCGGAAAGAGAAGCTATAAGCTGTTGAACATCTTTGCTCTTGCTGTTCTTTGACCGTTCCAAGCAGTAAATTATAGCTTCAAGTTCAGCGGCAAGGACTTCAACAGGATAGAGCCGAACAGGCTTGCAATGCTCTGTTTTCTCCATAACGGAAGAAATAACGTTACCCTCTATCTCCGTTGTACAGCATTTCATAGGCTTTTTGGTGCGGTTAAGGCGCGTCCGAATAAGCCGCTTGCCGTGTTCAAGCGCGGTTATGACCTGCTCCAGCTCGGAAGCGGTTAAAAGGAGTTCGGTCTTACGGGCTGTTACTCCGGTGTCGGGAACTACAACGCCGCGCGGCAATGATATTTCGATTGGCATAGATGTTTCAATTTCAACATAATTTTCCATAAAGTTTTTACCTCCAGTTATAGCGAAAGGGCTTGCACCCGCTCCGAAAATGTGCTATAATTAGAGCAGGTGAAGCAATTCACTTTATAGTGCGCCGTCTGCTGTTCTCTCGCCAAAGGTCACAGCAGTCAGGCGTTTTCTTTTTGTACTCATATTTTCACGGGAATTGGTCTGATCCCCGTATATTCTGCGGATACGTCCTGTTTGTCGGGCGCAGAAAGCTTATTGCTGTTTAAGTATTCGGCGAACTTGTCTACATTAACAAGATATCGCCGTCCTGCGCTGATCGCAACGACCTCACCGCTCAAAACCTTTTGCCGTACAAGATGTTCGGGAAGTCCAAACAGCTTGGCGGTATTTTTTATAGTTTCCATTCGCGGAACTGCTCTGCTGACTGTTATTTCGGGTTTGCAGTTGACTGCAAAAGCGGTATTGTTCATACTACTGCACCCGCCTTTCGTTCGGCGGCTATTTCGTCAATGGTATTACTCATTTTTAATTTTTCCTGTTCTGTCAGTTCCTTACGGAAACGGCGGCTTACTGTCATTTCGCATACGCCTATTTTATCGGCTATCTGCCAAAAAGTAACGCCAAACTCTTTCATTTTTTCTCTCAATTCCTTATTTGCGCTTATTGCATACTTGTAATTCATTAAAAAGCCTCCTAAAACTTAAAAATGTTGTTGACTGCTGTTTAATAGTGTGCTATAATATTGTCGTTGGTTGTTTATGTTTGGTGCTGATTTTATTATACCGCACCTTTCAAATTTTGTCAATATATTTGGCGCGAATTTTCAGAATTGCACCAAATGTAAACAAAATTGATTTTTTATTAAAGTTGAGGTAAAAAATGGAGCAGACAAAAGATCTTTTCGGAAAGCGTTTGTTTGAATTGAGAGAAAGTCGCGGAGAAAGTCAGCAAGAACTTGCTGACAGTATAGGCATAACACGTCAAAGTTTAAGCCGTTACGAATTGGGAGAAAGAACGGCTAATATTGATTTATTGAAAAAAATTTCAGAACATTATAATATTTCTGCTGATTACCTGCTCGGGTTAACTGATAATGCAACTGTTGACACAAATTTACAAGCGGTTTGTGAATATACTGGATTAAGTGACAAGGCTATATTGACTATAAAAGACTATGTTTATAATCTTACCGCTTCAGGTGCATTTACTCCAGAGGATAAAGCTGACGAACTATTTTATTATGTTTTAAATACCGTTTTGTGTTCTTTGGACTTTTATGATGTTTTACATTATTTTGGTAATATGCAGATTTATAGCAAACAATACTTTCTTGCTACACTTAAAGAAAATTTTTTTGATTATATAAATGATAAATATGATACTTTTTTTACCAGTAGTAACTGGTATCAAACAACTGAACTTGACGTAGATAGATATAAAATTTCTAGAGAAATTGAAAAACTTTCTGATATATTTGACGGTAGGTTAAAAATTAATCATTTAAATAATAAAGAACTATTACATTATAGTGGGCTTACAAAACAAGAATTTCAAGAAATTATAGAAACAAATATTCAAACAGCTATTCAAGAAGCTGAAAAAGATGAAGACCTTGCTAACCTTAGGAATATTAAAGCAATGAAATTATTATCTTCATCTGATGAAATATCAAAACTAATTAATGAAATTTTAGAAGTTCCCGAAAATTTCAAATTATTCATGGAAAATGAACGGATTCGGTTTATAAACGAATGGGAGGTAGAACAAAATGGCAAACATAACCCCCCGAAAGAATAAAGCCGGCGTTATAACCTCATATACGATACGGGTATATCACGGCTACGGCAAGGACGGCAAACGGCTTAAACCTTATACAATGAGTTATAAACCCGCTCCCAATATGACCGCGCGGCAAATCGAAAAGGAGCTTAACCGTCAGGCGGTGCAGTTTGAGGAACAATGCAGGAACGGCATGACGGGAACTGCGGGAAGCCTAAGGCTAAGCGATTTTGCGGGACAATATCTTGACGCAATGTGCGGCAAGCTTAGTCCTGTTGTTTATAACAGCTATCAAAAGGTAATTGAAAACACCGTTTTACCCGCACTCGGACACCATAAAATAGCAGAAATACGCCCCGTACACGTTCAGGAGTTTGTGAAAATCCTTTCGGCAGAACCTATGCGCAAGCGTAACGGTTCACCATATGAGGACGGGCGCACGGTCTCCACGTCTACGGTAAAGCGCAAGCTTGCTGTACTCCAATCAATGCTTACATTTGCGGTCAAACTGGGGTATATTTCGTCAAATCCTGCGGACACCCGCCGTTTGACACTTCCAAAGCAAGTACAGCCGGAAATACAGATTTTTACAAAGCAGGAAGCGGCACAAATTCTAAATTGTTTGCAGAACGAACCGTTACAGTTTCAAACGCTCATTCAGCTTGCGATCTTCACGGGAGCGCGTCAGGGTGAACTGGTAGGCTTGAAATTCTCCGATGTGGACTTCTTTAACAACAAGCTGACCATAAGCCGTTCGGCATATAAGCTCAAAGGGGAGCAGGTCAGGACCAAGGCGCCGAAAAGCAATAAAGTCAGAACGGTTGCTCTTAATTCCTCATGTGTCGAGCTTCTGAAAGAGCTGATGAAACAGCACATGGAGGAAGCAAAACGTCTCGGCAGTCAGTGGCGTGGCGAAAATTGGGTGTTTACACAGTGGAATGGTGAAATAATGCACCCTCAAACACCGTCAAGGCAGTTTGACAAGTTTTTGAAACGGAACAATATAGAACACCGAAAGTTTCACAGCCTGCGGCACACATCAGCTACCTTGCTTCTGTACAACGGTACGGACTTGAAAACAGTCCAAGAGCGGTTGGGACACGCCGACTTCACTACTACCAATAAATATTTACATCTTGTTGAGCAAGCCGACGTTGAGGCGGTAAACTCTCTTGAAACGATGCTGACGGTCTCTAAAAACGCAAAAAGCGGATAACCTTTGTTCAGAAGATTATCCGCTTATTTTATCGTAATTTTAAGCAATGGCGCACAAACAGCGCACAAAACCATTTTTGCAAAAATAAAACAGTCGCTTGCCAAGTCCTGCAAACGGCTGTTTTACGTGATTTACGCTGGAGCTGGTGAACGGACTCGAACCCCCGACCTGCGCATTACGAATGCGCTGCTCTACCGACTGAGCTACACCAGCATATTAAATTTTATCAAAGGACTTAATCTGCCGAACTGCCGTTACAAAGCAGTGAACAAAAAATTTTAACAGACGACCTTCCATTAAACTGTAAAAATCAGGCAAGGTACGTGATCAGCTGCACAGCTGACCGCAGCCGGTATAGCACAAATGCTCTGCCATGCCAACTAAACTGTTACGGCAAATTGATACTTATAAATTATATACGTTTATTTGAAAAAAGTCAAGAGAATTTTGAAAAATTGTTTGAAATTCAAAAAAAAGTATGGTATAATTAAAATAATATATGAATTTGTACCGCTCTAAAATTTAAGATACGATTTTATGCGCCGCACTGCGGTATGTCCCAAACTCTGCCGCAGGGTCACGCCCGTTCAGGAGGTTTGTTATGTCCCGTTCCAAAAACCCCAGTAAGAAAATATCAGCTGCCTCGGTAATTGAAATAATCTTTATAGTAATTCTTGTTCTTGCCATGGCGGTAATGCTTGCATTTAATTTCCTCTTTAAAAAAGACAATTCAAGCGCAACATTCATGGGCTACAGCTTTTATAATACAAAGGCTGTAAATATGCTGCCTGATTTTCCTAAAAATACGGTAGTAATAGCAAAAGCGTCAGAGATAAAAAGCATTAAGGAAAATTCAGTTATATTGTGCGAGATCGGTGAACGCACCGCTCTAATTCGCGTGGTCGGCATTCAGGAGGAAGATGGCAAAACCTATTATGTGGTAAAATTTGATACCGCTCCGTCCAATGAGACCTACCGCGTTGAAGCCGGTTCGGTTATTGCAAAAGCCATGTGGCAGATAAACGGTCTGGGGTCGTTTCTTGAGTTTGCAACTTCGGCAGTAGGCATAGTAATCGCTGTAGTTATTCCTCTTATTTTCATAATTGCTATCCAGGTGTCAAGAATACTCGGTATCAAGCGGCTTGAGGATGAAGCGGCGGCTCTGGGCGATATCGACGAATTTATTCAGTCGAGGGACGAAGAGTCTCCCGCAGCTGTGACTTTTACAGAACCTAAATTCATTGAGGACGTTACCGGAAAGCTCCCGCAGGTAGGACGTGAACGTATTCGCGAACCTGAGCCCCGTCCCGAAAAGGTTTTGTCGTTTGACAACCGCGGACGCGCTGAATATTCGGAACGGGCGGAAGAGGAAAAGAAAGAGTCTCCGCTGTTTACATATGACCGCCTTACCGGTAAAAATGAAGCTGTCCGCAGGGAGCCGGTACATGCGGGAATGGACAGCGGCCGTGCAGGACGCCTGCAGGCGGCTCCCGGAGACGACCTGTATGTGAACCGTCCCACAAAGATAGAGCCAGAAAAAAGAAAAACGGACGAACTTTTTGAAAAGTACGCTTCTTCGGAAAAAGGCGAGCCTGTAGTATTTACGCCGCATCTCAGCAATATAATCCCCGACAGCATTGCCGCCGTTCAGGAGGAAACTGCGTCGGTCAGGAAGCCGAGCTTCGACGACAGCGTAAAAGCATATTTTGAAAAAGAAAAAAGCGTTTCTCAAAGCGTTCCCGAAACGGAGTCTTTCTTAGCTGAGGAAAAGCCCGCAATACCCGCAAACGCTGTACTTCCCAAAGAGACTATCGCTCCTCCTAAAAAGCAGAAAAGCAGCAAGGCTCTTGCCGAGCTTATGAGCATTATTGACGCGGAGGAGACACGTCTGAAAAAATAAGCTGTGTAAAATGTCCCTGAGTCCCCAATAATGCTCAGGGATGTTTTTACTGAAATAACCAATAAAATAACCGGAGGTATTGTTATGTCGAAAATTTATACGTCTGCCGATCAGCTGATCGGAAAAACGCCTCTTCTGGAATTTACGCATATTGAAAAAGAATACGGTCTGAAAGCAAAGATCATAGCAAAGCTTGAGTACTTTAACCCCGCGGGCTCTATAAAGGATCGGGTTGCAAAAGCAATGATCGACGCTGCCGAAGAGAGCGGAAAACTTACTTCCGATTCCGTTATTATAGAACCTACTTCCGGCAACACTGGGATCGGTCTTGCAGCGGTAGCCGCCGCAAGGGGTTACAGAGTTATTATCGTAATGCCTGAAACAATGTCCTCAGAGCGCCGCCAGCTCATGAAAGCTTACGGCGCGGAGCTTGTGCTGACTGAAGGGTCAAAAGGAATGAAAGGCGCTATTGCCAAGGCAGAGGAATTGTCAAAGGAAATACCGGGCAGTTATATTCCGGGACAGTTTGTAAATCCTGCCAACCCCAAAGCTCACCGTGAAACCACAGGCCCCGAAATATATGAAGATACCGGCGGAAAAGTAGATATCCTGGTTGCCGGAGTCGGAACAGGCGGCACAATAACAGGCGCAGGAGAATATCTGAAATCACAAAACCCCGAGGTGAAGATAGTTGCCGTAGAGCCTGCATCCTCCGCAGTACTTTCAAAAGGCGAGGCCGGTACGCATAAAATTCAGGGTATAGGCGCGGGCTTTATTCCCGATGTTCTGAATACAAGCGTTTACGACGAAATTATTCCGGTAACTGACGAAGACGCGTTTGCAGCAGTAAAACTGATCGGAAGAAATGAAGGCATACTTGTGGGAATATCCTCAGGGGCGGCAGTTTTTGCTGCGGTCGAGCTTGCAAAACGTCCCGAAAACGAGGGCAAAAATATTGTGGTGATACTGCCCGACACAGGCGACCGCTATTTATCAACACCGTCTTTTGCAGATTAAAAGGTACGTTTTTATCCGTATCTGCTCTGACAGTATGCACTTAGGGCGTGCCGGCACTGACCGAAATGTTCGGACAGCGCCGGCACGCCCTGCTTAACTATACCGCTAATTTCTATAAAGGCGGCCGTTATGATGATTTCAGCAATGGACGGATACGCTCTTAGAAAATCCGCCGGCATAATTATTTTTTTACCTTTTCGGACATTTCCTTTATTACCTTTCGGTCGGAATCGGATTTTATCCTGTATTCAGTCCGTGAATAGAAGACGTCGTTTACATCCCATATAACGGGAACGATTCCCTTATCGGTCAGCTTGTCAAGAACTATCTCAAGACATTCAGACGTATCCTTATGTATCGCGTTTTGGTCGAAGTTTGAATCGGGGTATCCCGCCGAGGTCTCGCCCATAAACACAGGGATATTCTTTGATAAAAACGCCTTGTCAAGAAGCTCGATCTGAGCGTCGGTATAATCAAGCCACTCCTGCCCGCCTATCTTTTTCGACCAGTACATCGCGTTATCCACATAATGCACTGAGACCATAAGCCTGTCGCTTGCCGTATCCTCGGGCATAACAAAATCCGGAGCTGTTGTGTTGTCGATATTCGTCCAGTAGCCTGAAACTATCAGCACCCGTTCGGAATTGTTCCCGCCTGTTTTTCTCACTGCGTCAACAAACGCTTGATTCAGAGCGTTTGTCAGTCTGTATCCCTCAGCTTTGCTCAGTTCAACAAGCTTTCCGTTTTCGTCAAACTGATTTCCTCCGAGATATTCGTTATAGCCCTCAAAAACAAGGGTGTAGGGGTAGTCCTTGAAATATTCCGCTATCTGCGTCCATAACCTTGTGAAAATTTTCTCACAGTCCTCGACCGAATTGCGTCTGATAATAAACTCGTCGAAATGGTGAATGTTCACCACAGTATAAAGACCGTCTTTCTGACAGTAATCAACGATTTCTTTTACCCTTCCGATATAGGCGGGATCTATGGTGTATGTTCCGTCGTTTTTCATCATATTTCCCCAGAAAACCGGTATGCGAACGGTGTTGAAGCCCTCCGCCTTTATGCCGTCGATAACTTCCTGAGTTGTTTCCACAGCGCCCCAATAGGTTTCATAATTCTTGGGGGTGTTGTTTCCCACAACGGGTATCCATTCATAGGTTATCTTTTCACAGTTTGTCGAGTTTGACGCTTCCATTGTGTTGCCGAGATTAAGACCGATACCCATTCGGGAGGCGACATCCTGTGCTGTCAGACTTGCTGCGGAAGCGCTTGCGCAGCCGGAACATCCCAGCGCAATAATCGCGGACAGCGTTAATGATAATATTTTTTTTATCATCTTCAAAACCCCTTTTTATTTGTTATTTTAATATGTAAATCCGCCGAAACCGTCGGCAGAGAAATACGGTTGTATAGTCCATAGCTTGCTTGAAACATATCCTTGATCTGCTCTCATGGTTCATTGCTTATTTCGCATCTTTTTGCTGCTGTTTTCTTTATTATACCATATTTGCTGCTTTTGTGCAACTTGTTATTTTCAGGTATGCTATAGTTTTGTAAATTTATATTTAACATTCCTACAAACTATCCTGTACCGATAATGCAGACGCCCGCAGAATACCTCTGTAAAAAATTAATTTTTGTGAGCTTAAATTAGGTCGTACATAAAAAACAACGGCGGAAAACGTCCGCCGTTGTTTTAATATTATCCGGTGATATCAGCTATAATTTGCGATCTCGGAATCAACAATGTTCATAACTTCTTCTCTTGCCTGCTCCCAGCTCTCGAACTGCTCGTTTACAAGACCCTCGTAAAGAAGAGTCATTACCTCGGAGTTCATGTAGTCGGAAAGACCGTAGCCGTAGTCGTACGCAAAAGTGAACTTGTCGTCGTCATAGTAGGACATTACAATATCGTATACCTCTTCTGGCCAGTTCTTATTGTTTGTAAGGAACTTCTGCTTTGTGATATCCTTGTACTGCTCATCGTAGTTAACAAGTCTGTTTACGTTGAACCATGCCTTTACGCAGTCTGCGTTATCACTGCCCTTTACCCACATATGGGAAACGATCCTCTTGCTCATGTAATAAGTGTCGGAATCAGGATCCTTGGGGAAAGGAACTACCTGAATGTAGTTGTCGGGAACAGCTGCGGCCGCGCCCTCGTATGCCCATGTGCCCATGGAGTAGAACAGACAGTCGTTGGATACGAAAGCAGCCTCGGGACCTACCCAGCCGCGCTTTACAAGACCGTTTGACCAGATGTCCTCGATAACGTGCTGAGCGCGCTCTACCTTCTGGCTGTAAAGGTTGTTGGTAAAGTTTGTACCGTCGTACTTAACAAGTGTATCGCCTGCCGTGTAAACAAAAGCGTTTGCCCACCAGCCGGAAATGCCGTAAAGACTCTCGTCTCCGCCTGTAAAGGTCTTCATCATATCAACAAAAACGTCCCAGTCCCACTTGCCTTCCTCGTAAAGCTCATAGGGATCGTCCAGACCCATGCTTTCAACTGTGGACTTGTTGTACATAAGTATCTGAAAGTCGTTGAAGCCGTATCCGAAAGGAGCAACGTAGTGCTCGCCCTTCCAAGTAAACATATCAGCCTGATCCTTTACGTCAGCCCACATGGGATCGTTCCAGTCAACTATGGAGTCGATAGGCTGGTACTGTCCCTTATTTATATCGTAGGGGAACGAACGCCAGTCGTAAACGAAAATGTCGGGGGACTGTCCGCCCAGTATAGCCGTAGCAAGATCGTCGAACTGAGTTGCGTTGGTGGTCTCGATGTACTGTATCTTAGCGCCGTATGTATCCTCGAAAAGAGCAACCTCAGCGGAACGCTCGGGATTGTCGTTTGTGGGGTTAAGGTCGTAGAAACCCATCCACTTCAAGGTCTGACCCTCGATATTTATATCGGAATCTACAGCGTCCTCGGCAACAGTTACCTCAATGTTGTCGCCTGTCCATTCTGTTTTAGCGGTCGTTGATTCGGTGGGCACGGTATCGGTGTTTCCGCTGCCTGAGTCGTCCGAGCAGGCTGAAAGGGAGAACGCCGAAGCGGCAGCCATAACGCCCGCAAGAATTCTTGCATATGTTTTCTTCACAAAAAAACCTCCTTAAAAATTTTCGCTTTTTGTTATGCAAACGTTTACAAAAATGTTTTCACCATAATGCTATAATAATTACAACATATTTTGATTTTGTATGCAGACTATATATAGCCGCCAAGTTGCATATAATATCACGCAATATTTTATGCATCATTTCAAAAACAATTATTAAAACAGGTCTTGACATATGCTTACGAACGTGATAAAATATGCTGTGTAATCGTTTACAGTATGCTTTTAATGCTACGCAATGGCAGTGCCGAATTTTTCTCGGAAGGAATGTCCGTACTGAGCAACGCCGGCTGTTTACTTGCTTACGGAAGCTTTCCGTGCAAGGGTTGAAAAAAGTCCCGTACCGTGGTATAATATACTTATATTTATACTATATTACGGTCGGAGGAAATTTTTATGTTTAATATTGCGGCGGCACAATCAGGCGGACCCACATCTGCTATAAACTCGTCCCTCGCGGGGATATTCACCGAGGCTCTGAAGCAGCCTGAGATCGATACCGTCTACGGCTCGATAAACGGAATTGAGGGCGTTCTGGGGGACGAATTTGTCGATCTCGGCAAAATCCTTACGTCCGACTACGATATAGACCTGCTTATGAAAACTCCGTCCACGGTGCTTGGCTCCTGCCGCTTCAAGCTCAAAGACCCCCGCGAGGACGACAGCGACTACCGCAAAGCAGCCGAAAACCTTACCAAACGCGGAGTAAAGGCGTTCTTCTACATCGGAGGGAACGATTCTATGGACACCGTAATGAAACTGGACAAATGGTTCAGGGAAAACGGCGTTGACATAAAGGTCATAGGAGTACCCAAAACCATTGACAACGACGTTGCAGAGACAGACCACACCCCGGGCTTCGGTTCTGCGGCTAAATACGTCGCAGCTTCATTGCAGGAGATAATCAGGGACAGCCGCGTATACTCCATTCCCTCGGTAACTATCGTTGAGATAATGGGACGCGAAGCAGGCTGGCTGGCGGCTTCCTCATGCGTTTTGAGAGCCAACGGAGAACCCGCTCCACACATGATATATCTTCCCGAGGCGGACTTTTCCGCGGACAAGTTTATATCCGATATCCGCGAGGCGCAGAATCGGTACAAAGCTGTTATCATTGCCGTTTCGGAGGGTATCAGTATCGGAGAAGGCTTTTCCTCCGAACTTACCGACGCTTTCGGACACAAATATCTTTCCGGCGTCGGCAAGTACCTCGAAAAGATTGTGGGAGACAACATAGGCTGCAAGGTTCGATCCATAGAGCTAAACGTTATGCAGAGGTGCAGTTCCCATATAGCTTCCCTTACGGATATAACCGAAGCGCGGGAAATAGGCGAAGCGGCAGTACGCGCGGCTGTATCGGGCGAAAGCGGAGTAATGATGATATTCCGCCGCATAAGCAACAACCCCTACCGGGTAGAGATAGTTACCTCATCCGTTGACGGTGTGGCCAATAAGGAAAAGCTTTTCCCCGCAGAATGGATAAACGCCGAGGGTAACAACGTGACGGTGGACGCTCTCAACTATTTCCTGCCGCTTATTCAGGGAGAGCCTGAGATCGAGTACAGGAACGGCATACCGGTTCATTTCAGATTAAATCAATAATGTTAAGAAAGGACGTTGTCCAATGTATCAAATAAAAAAATTATCCGCAGTATTGTTATCGGCGGCGCTTTCACTGGCGGTTTTAACCTCCTGCGGAAACGGAAGTACCGTACAGGACGGCGGTTCTGCCGCCGACACGGGCGCAAATGCTGTCCTTTCGGCAGAAATGCGGGATATCACCTCAATGGAGCTTGTAAAGGACATGGGAATCGGCTGGAATCTGGGAGATACCCTCGACGTATGTCAGGCTGACCGGGACGGCGACGGAAAGATCAACGAGCACGTGGAAGAGGGCGAAAAGGTTGACGAGACTCTTTGGGGGAATCCCAAAGCCACAAAGGAGCTTTTCACAGCTCTTAAAGAAGACGGCATAAAATCCGTTAGGATACCCGTTACCTGGCGCGACCACATGGACGCGGAGGGAAACGTTGACCGCGAATGGATGGACAGAGTGCATGAGGTGGTGGATTACGCCTACAGTCAGGATATGTACGTTATTCTGAACGTACACCACGACGGCGGCGGAGACCCGAAGTTCGGCGCGTGGATAATCGAGGGAGCGAAGAACGACAAGGAAAACACCCTTAAAAGGTACAAAAACCTATGGTCTCAAATAGCAGAGGAATTTAAGGACTACGGGGATAAGCTTGTGTTCGAGTCCATGAACGAGGTCGGCTTTGACGGAGTTGCGGAAAATACAGCATATGACCTGCTGAACGAATTCAATCAGGCGTTTGTTGACCTTGTCAGAAACAGCGGCGGAAACAACGGCAGCCGGCACCTGCTTATCGCGGGCTACTGGACGGACATTGCAAGAACTTGCAGCGGCAGCTTCAAAATGCCCTCAGACTCTGCGGGAAGATGCATAGTTTCAGTACACTACTATACGCCCTGGGAATTTTGCACCACAAACATACATAACACATGGGGTACAGACGCCGAGGTAAAGCAGATGGAAGACCTTTACGGAATGATGAAAACCAACTTTGTCGATAAAGGTATCCCGGTGATCATCGGAGAGTACGCCGCCAGCGGCAATGACAAGGCAAGCTGTATCTTCTTTATCGAGAAAATGGTGAAGCTCTGCTCCGATTACGGAATGGCTCCATACTACTGGGACAACGGCGGTCAGGTGGACAGGAACACCTATGAATGGCGGACTCCTGAATATCTTGAAGCTATGAAAAGAGCCTCGAGCGGGGAGGATTACGAGGTCACAAAGCAATAAAAGCCTGTTTTTCATATCTGTAACAATAAGTATTATAGTTTTTAACGAATGCGATAAAAATTTAGTCAAAACTTGACATTTTTCGCTTCATATGATATAATTTGTAACATATTTATGATTATTGGAGGTCTTTTAAATGGAAGGGAAAAACTTAGCTGTCGGAAGCCTGGTCTGCGGTATTCTTTCTCTGGTGTGCATATTTTTTGGATACGGCGCGCTTGTGGGGCTTATCCTCGGTATCGTTGCTATAGTTCTGGCTGTAAACGCCAAGAAGAACGGGTTTGAAGATGGTATGCAGAAAGCCGGTCTGATTCTCGGAATTATAGGCACAGTGCTCTGCGGCATAACTTTTGTTGCTTGTGCGCTTTGCGCGGGCGTTCTTGCCGCTGCTTCTTCAATGTATTGATCTGCAAATTCAGCTGTAAATGCTGTCGGTTTTCAAGCCGGCAGCGTTTATTTTTGGGGTGGTTTATGTTTCCTTTTATTGAAATTTTTGGCAGACAGATACCTGTATACGCGCTTATGGCAATACTTGGAGCCGCCGCGATTTGCGTAACAGCTGTGATTTTGGCAAAAAAGCGGGACTGCATCTCTGCGGAGGACATTTTTTATATGCTTCTCTATGCGGGTATAGGCTGTCTTATCGGCTCAAAGCTGCTGTATCTCATTGTCAGCGTTGACGTTTATTGGCTTGACGGAAAAAGCCTGAAGGAAAACCTCAGGTACTGGCTTGTCCTGCTTACGACCGGAGGACTGGTCTTTTACGGCGGACTTATCGGCGCGGCGCTGGGCGCGCTTCGGTACTGCACGCATTTTAAAATTCCCGTGGGGAAAGCCTTTGAGACTGTTGTCCCCGCCGTGCCGCTGTTCCACTTTTTTGGACGGCTCGGCTGCTTTGCGGCAGGGTGCTGCTACGGAAAAGAATATGACGGCGCACTGTCCGTTACCTTTAACCATGCCATAGGAGCTCCCAACGGAGTGCCGCTGATACCTGTCCAGCTTTTTGAAGCGGCGGGAAACCTGCTGCTATTCACTGTACTGACGGTTCTGTATCTGAAAACTTTGCCTAAACTGAGCCTGACAGGGCTGTACCTTGTCTGTTACTCCGTGATGAGGTTCACGCTGGAATTTTTCCGCGGCGACGATATCCGCGGGAACGCGCTCTCACTTTCCGTTTCCCAATGGATAAGCCTTGCGGTATTC
Organism: uncultured Oscillospiraceae bacterium; assembly: GCA_910586535.1. GTDB lineage: Bacteria > Bacillota > Clostridia > Oscillospirales > Ruminococcaceae > RGIG8773. Next base: position 5,147 of record CAJUHS010000026.1, on the reverse strand, counting down.
GCTTTCGGAATTGTTTTGATAGTCAGAAAGTGCCAGAAATGCAAAATACTGCCGCCGTGAAATTCATAAAATATTAACACAATTATACAAAATCTATGATAAAATAATAAAAGTATTTGTTATTTTGCCGAGATATAAAATTTTGCGGTACTTTTTTAGATAAAATTACAAAAAACACTTGCAATGTCAACAAAAATTGTGTATAATAAATTACATGAACGTGTTTATATGCTTTACTATGATATGCAATGTGTTCAGGCATGGTTTCTGATATTTTTCGGCGTGAAAATTCCGCCGCGCTATTGCGGTATTTCGTATCCCGGCGTTTTCGTACTTTTAATGCCGATCTGCTCAGGCTAAAATGAAAGGATGACCGTCTATATGTCAAACAGACTGTTTCAGGGCTTAATTCATCAGATGAGAGACGCGATGGACTGCATTATCGGCGTTGTGGACTCCACCGCTACGATCATTGCTTGCAGCGAGCTTTCAAAGATCGGCACTACCAATGAATTTGTTTCGCTCGACCTGAGCGACTCACATGATATCTTTGTGCGCGACGGCTATACATACAAGCCGTTCGGCTCCCATATAAAGCCCGATTACGCGGTTTTTGTTGAGGGTACCGATGAAAATGCGGCAAAATATGCCAATATTATGTCCATTACCCTATCCTCCATAAAACAGTATTACGACGAGAAATACGACAGGACAAACTTTATCAAGAACGTTGTTCTTGATAACGTTCTCCCCGGCGATATCGTTGTAAAGGCGCGGGAGCTTCACTTCAACAGCGATGTGAGCAGAGTCGTCCTGCTGATAAGAATTATTTCATCAAACGATGTTTCAGCTTTTGACGTTATCCAGAATCTCTTCCCCGACAAGGCTAAGGACTTTGTGCTGAATATTACGGAATCGGATATTGTCCTTGTAAAAGAAATAAAAAGCAATGTTGAGTCAAAGGACTTGGAAAAGCTTGCAAGGTCTATTTCAGACACTCTTTCCAGCGAGTTCTACACCCGCGTGAACGTGGGCATAGGTACTGTAGTCATGGGTATCAAGGATCTGGCGCGTTCCTTTAAGGAAGCTCAAATTGCTCTTGAAGTGGGCAAGGTTTTCGATACGGACAAGGTTATCGTGTCCTACGACAATCTTGGTATTGCAAGACTGATATATCATCTCCCCACTACTCTTTGCGAGACGTTCTTGCAGGAAGTATTTAAAAAGGGTTCTATTGAATCCCTTGATCACGAGACTCTCTTTACTATCCAGAGATTCTTTGAAAACAACCTGAACGTGTCCGAAACATCAAGAAAGCTGTTCGTACACAGAAATACTCTCGTTTACAGACTGGAGAAGATAAAGAAGCTCACCGGTCTAGACCTGCGGGAATTTGACCACGCTATCGTTTTCAAGATCGCGCTTATGGTAAAGAAATACCTTTCGGCAAATCCGGTAAAATTCTGATCCGGGTTTCCGATAAATTGATATAACAGCATGAAATCGCAGTCCTGCGGAGGTTCGGCGAAGCAGTTGTCCCCGACCGGGCATAGGGCGGCATTTGCACAGCATTTTAATACGTTCAATTTATGGGGGCAGAGCTGTTCTGCTCCCATAAATATTTTATTTGGCAAATTTTGTTAAATTTAACTTTAGAGATAGGCGGTGCAAACCTTTTGGTTGAACTAAGAAATGTGAGCGTTACATATTCAAACGGCGTGGACGCTCTCCACGATGTAAGTCTAAGAATAAACGACGGCGAATTTGCCTTTGTTGTAGGTGAATCCGGCGCAGGAAAAAGTACCCTTATAAAACTGCTTTTAAAGGAAATAACTCCCACAAGCGGCAGGATAATGGTAAACGGTTTTAATCTTGAAAAGCTGAAAAAAAGCAAGGCTCACAAGCTGCGGCGTACTATCGGCTTCGTTTTTCAGGACTTCAAGCTGATAAATACCATGAACGTTTATGACAACGTAGCTTTTGTTCTCCGGAGCATTGACGCTCCCATTAAATATATCCGCAACCGCGTGCCTTACGTTATAAGCCTTGTGGGTCTCAAGGACAAAGCAAAAAGTTTTCCCACCGAGCTTTCGGGCGGCGAACAGCAGCGCGTTGCTCTGGCAAGGGCCTTGGTAAACGACCCTCAGCTCATCATCGCGGACGAGCCTACGGGAAACCTTGATCCCAAAACCTCCTTGGAGATAGTGGAACTTCTTAAGGGTATAAATGAATGCGGTACAACGGTCATGATGGTAACCCACGAGCATGAGCTTGTGCGTCATTTCGGAGGCAGGACTATCACGATCAAGGATGGCCGCATTACTTTTGACGATTACATAGGGTAGAATTATTGTTAAACTATACAATATGTTAAGCAACAACAGCGCGAGAGGAGGATGCGTTTTCCGGTATATGGAAAACGATTAACAATAAATGAAACTTAGCAGTATGAATTACCTGTTCGGGCAGGGAATGAAAAACATATGGACAAACCGTATAATGTCGGTGGCGTCCTTTTGTATCCTGTCGGTATCCCTTTTGCTGATAGGATTTACCCTGCTTTTTACGGCAAATATCAACCGATTTGTCAGCGGAGTCGAAAACAAGAACGAGGTGGTTATCTTCCTTGACGATAACGTGGATTCTACAATGGCGTCCGCAATGGAAAATACCATAAAAAATATACAGAATGTAGAATCTGTGGTGTTCTACTCCAAGGACGAGGCTCTGGAGGACATGAAAAACAGCATGGAAAGCGATAATGCCGACGAGCTTTTCAGCTATGTCGGAGAAGAAAACCCCCTTCCCGACGCTTTCCGTATCAGGATAGCGGATATCGAGGAAATAAGTCCCACGCTTATGGATATAAACCGTCTGGACGGCATAGACTCTATCAAGTCCCCCACGGATTTTATCAATATTCTTACCGGTCTGAAACGCTTTATCGGGATAGTTTCGGCGGTTATTCTGCTGGCGCTGATACTTGTTTCTCTTGTAATTATTTCCAATGCAGCGCGGGCAAGCGTTGACATCAGAAAGCGCGAGATCGCTATTATGAAGCTTGTTGGAGCCACAAACACTTTTATAAAGGTACCGTTCTTTGTGGAGGGTATGTTCCTGGGCGCGCTGGCGGGAATTTTTGCTTCGGCAGTGACCTGTTTCGGCTATTCGGAGCTTATCAAGGTTCTGTCCCAGGATATGACTATCTGGAGTATTATGTCGGTAAACGGTTTCATTCCCATGGGCGAATTTGCGGTAAAGCTTGTTATCGGCTATGCCGCCGCAGGAATGATAATCAGCGGCTTCGGCACAGTTATGAGTACGCGCAAGTACCTTAAGGTTTAATAACAAAGATAAAAATACAGAAATTTTATAAACCTTAAACTGTGAAAAACGTCGGAAAGGAAACATCGGCATGAAAAAAATATTCAAAAGAAGAATACTGCCATTTGCGTTTGCAATGGTTATTTCGGCAAGCTGCCTTGCATCGGGAGTCACGGCGGATACTATGTCAGACCTTGAAGCGAAGCAGGCGCAGCTTGAAAAGGACCGCAAAAACATTGAAGCGGCTCTGGATGACTACAAGGGAAAAGCCGAGAAGGAGGAAGAGTACCTTAAAGAATACGACAACAAAATGAAGCTTCAGGAAAAGCAGGTAGCTATCGTAGAGGAGCAGATAGAGCTTCTCAACAAGGAGATCGAGGGGCTTGAAGCTGACATAGCCGTTAAAGAGGAGGAACTGGACGCCGGCATAGAGCAGTTCCGTCAGCGGCTTCGTGCTCTCTATATGGCGGGAAACGACAGTCTTGCTTCCGTCATCGCGGGCTCGTCTGATTTCTACGATATGCTTGCCAGAATGGAGTTCGTGGAACGGGTATCAAAGCACGACAACGATCTGATAGATTCCCTCAGCGGACAGGTGGCGGAGCTTGAAGCGGACAAGACCGCGCTCGGTGAAAAGCTTGAAGTTCAGGAAACGAAAAAGGTACAGGAGGAACAGTACTATGACGAGCTTCGCGAGACATGGAACAATCATGCCGAAACCAAGCAGATGCAGGAAAACATGATCTCCGATTACCGCAAGCGCGCCGACGAGATCGACGAAGAGCAGCAGCAGGTAGAGGAAGAATTGCAGGCTGAGATACGCCGTTTGCAGGAGGAAGCCGAGCGCAAGCGTCAGGAGGAAGAACGGAAGCGCAAGGAAGAGGAAGAGCGCAGGAAAAAAGAGGAGGAACAGCGGAAGCTTGAAGCTGAAGCTAACGGTCAGGAGTACGTTCCACAGGAAGTGGAAACAGACACTTCGGGTACCTTTACAAGCTATTCCGAGACAGGCTTTATATGGCCGGTGCCTACAGTCCGCAACATGACAGACGGATACGGAAACCGCTGGATAGTAGAGGAGCAGCGCAATAATTTCCACAAAGGCATAGATATTACCAAGCCCGGGTGCGGCGGTACTCCAACGGTAGCTTCGGCTGGAGGAACTGTCATTCAGGCAGGCGACAACGGCAACGGCTACGGAAAATGCGTTATCATCGACCACGGAAACGGTATTGCGACCCTTTACGCACACCACCAAAGTCTTGCGGTAAACGTGGGTGATACCGTTGTGCAGGGACAGACTCTCGGCTACATAGGACATACGGGGTACGCTTACGGTGACCATTGTCACTTTGAGGTGCGCGTTGACGGTCAGCACACAAATCCGTTAAATTACGTCAATATAAACAATTAAACCGTTTTATGGGGTAAGCTTATGAATAAAAAAATTTCTCTCGGAATAACTATCGGACTTATGGCTCTGGCTGCTGCGGTGACGTTTATCATTACCTATAATTTTTCTCTGAATGTGTTTAATTCAAAGGTAAAAAGCGTTTCAGAAAAAGAGAGCATTTACGCGAAGCTTTCCGAAATGGACAAATACGTACGCGCAAATTTTATCAGCGATATCGATGAGGCTGCGCTTAACAACAGTATTATGAGCGGCTATGCCTCGGGGCTGAACGACAGATACGCCCAGTATTATTCCGCAGAGGAATACGCTCAGCAGACCCAAAAAGAATCTGGTGTCGCCATAGGTCTCGGCTTTAACTGGGACAAGATCGGAAGAGCACACGTCTGAACTCCAGTCACCGTCTAACATCTCG
>CAJUHS010000025.1 GCA_910586535.1 uncultured Oscillospiraceae bacterium | reverse complement strand
GCTCTTCCGATCTGTGCGTCCCTTAATCCTGACTGAGCCCCCTCCCTCTCCATTGTGGTTGTCCCCCTCGTCCCCCCCGCACATAATAACAATTATAAGAACAATAAATCAAGACAAAGCAATTTTTATACTATTTATTACCACTCAAATCTATATCATTGTCAATGCAGTACAAAGCAGACCGCAGCAAAAGCTGCGCCTTGCTGACGTCGTTTTTTTCGCAGTACTCTGATATTTTTTCGTATTCCGCTATTTTGGCATTAACTGTAAATGCCTTGTACGTTTTGGCATTATACTTTTTGCTTGCGTTAATGTGGGCTTTGGTTACCGCCAATGTAAAACAGCTCCTTTGTCAATAGTGCACAATATTAATAACCTTAACTATTATATATTTATGTACTATTTCATCAAAATCATATTGACATATATAACAAACAATGCTATAATATAGTCAAGAGAAAATAAATCCACATGGAAAGGGAATTTATTATGGATCCAAACAACTTCAGCCTCGACGCGCTTTTGTCAAGCAGCGAATTTTCTTCCGTTGAAAGTGCAAAGACAGGTTACTCCTACAGCGAGCTTGAAAATTTTCTCAAAGACAACGTTAAGGACGACGAAGTTTCGTCCGAAATAAAAAGGCTCGCCGAGGACTATATGTGGTCTGCCTATAATGACGCTTTCAAGCAGGGTTTCTGCTTTGCGGTAAAGTCAATAAAATTTCTGCTGAAAATTTAAGTCGGCTTAAGACGGCAGGCGCGGCGGCGCGGTAATAATTATTGGGAAAAAACGGGCTGTACTTTCGCTGTACAGCCCGTTTGCTGTTTTATCTCACTTTTTCGTCGTTTTCCCTGAAAATTCTTTCGAGGACTTCGTCCATGGGCTTCGCTCCCAGATCGCCCTCACTGCGGGAACGGAGCGAAAGCGTGCCCTCTTCAGCTTCCTTGTCGCCTACGATAAAGAAGTATGGTATCTTGTCAAGCTGAGCCTGACGAATTTTGTAGCCAACGCCTTCCTTGCGGGAATCAACAGTTGCGCGGATACCTCTTGCTTCAAGCTTTTCAAGCACCTTTTGGCAGTACTCCGCGGCCCTGTCCGTAACCGGCAGGATACGCACCTGTTCCGGCGAGAGCCACAGCGGCAGCGCTCCCGCATAAGTCTCGATAAGGTACGCCAGAGTACGCTCATAACAGCCTAAAGACGTTCTGTGAATGATATAGGGCATACGTTTTTTGCCGTCCACATCGGTGTACTCCATGCCGAATTTTTCCGCCAGAAGCATATCTATCTGAATAGTAACAAGGGTATCTTCCTTGCCGTATACGTTTTTGTACTGGATATCCAATTTCGGTCCGTAGAAAGCGGCCTCGTCTATACCGATAGTATATTCCAGCCCCAAGTGGTCAAGTATCTTTTTCATTGCCGCCTGAGCTTCTTCCCACTGTTCCGCAGTACCCTCATACTTATTTTTGGGATTTGCGGGATCCCATTGCGAGAAGCGGAAAGTACACTTGTCAAGAAGTCCCACCGTGTCAAGCATATATTTTGCAAGCTCCAGACAGTCCTTAAATTCCTCTTCAAGCTGTTCCGGACGGAGGATAAGGTGTCCCTCTGAAATGGTGAACTGACGCACGCGGATAAGTCCGTGCATTTCGCCGCTGTCCTCGTTTCTGAAAAGAGTGGAGGTCTCCCCCAGTCTCATAGGCAGATCGCGGTAAGAACGCGCCCTGTTTAAAAATACCTGATACTGGAAAGGACAGGTCATAGGACGGAGCGCAAAGCATTCCTTTGTCTCGTCGTGGGGGTCGCCCAGAACGAACATACCGTCCAGATAGTGATCCCAGTGTCCCGAAATTTTGTAAAGCTCCCGCTTAGCCATGTAGGGAGTTTTTGTCAGCAGATAGCCGTGTTTCTGCTCCACGTCCTCGACCCAGCGCTGGAGTATCTGAATAACTCTCGCGCCCTTTGGCAGCAGAATAGGAAGTCCCTGACCGATATAGTCAACGGTTGTAAAGTATTCCAGTTCACGTCCCAGCTTGTTGTGGTCGCGTTTTTTTGCTTCTTCGGCGGCTTTAAGGTGTTCCTCAAGCTGACTTGCCTTGGGGTATGCCGTACCGTATATACGGGAAAGCTGCTTGCCCTTGGCGTCTCCCCGCCAGTACGCGCCGGTGCAGGCTGTAAGCTTAAATGCCTTTACAGCCGCTGTGCTCATCAGATGAGGACCCGCGCAAAGGTCGGTGAAGTCTCCCTGCCTGTAGAAGCTGATGTCCTCGCCTTTGCCTGCGTGCTCAGCGCAAAGCTCCACCTTGTAGGGTTCGCCCATTTTTTCCAGCATAGCCTTTGCCTCGTCGGCAGGCAGACCAAACTGCTCAATGGCTATGTCCTCCTTGACTATCTTTTTCATTTCGGCTTCAAGAGCGGTCAGATCGTCGGCGGTGAACGCCTTTTCGGTGTCGAAATCATAGTAAAAGCCTCCCTCGATAGCGGGACCTATAGCAAGCTTGACGTTGGGGTACAGTCTCTTAACAGCCTGCGCCAGAACGTGTGAAGCAGTGTGCCAGAAGGTTCTTTTGCCCTCCTCGCTGTCAAAGGTCATTACCTCAAAGGTGCAGTCCTTATTAATAGTAGTGCGCAGGTCGCATACCTGACCGTCCAGCTTTACGCAGCAGGCGGATTTGTAGAGTCCCATGCCTATGCCCTTGACGACCTCGGCGGCGGGCATTGCGGCTTCGATCTCTTTTACGGAGCCGTCCTTCAGTGTTAGTTTGATCATAACGTTTTCTCCTTTTTAGATATTTAGAATTTAATAGGCAGGAGGCAAGAATTTGTCTCGCGCCTCAACTATTTGTATAATTTATGGCAAATATTATAATTTTGCACAAAACGTTCCTGTCTCTTGCTTCTAATAGAAAACGCCCCTTTAGCCTGTTAGGACTAAGGGACGATAATAATATCGTGTTTCCACCCAAATTCATATACCCATTGTAATAATCATATAAAAATTACGCAAAGTATACCTCGTTGACGCTCTATAACGGGAGCGACCCGCCGTGGATTGGACGGACTCAAAGGCGGTGTGCACTAAACTCGGGAATACCCCGCTCGCAGCGGCTGCCGCTCAAAGCGGCCTGCGGGATTCTCTGAAAACCCTTGGCGTATAGCGCCTTCCTTATCAGCATTTTAATATATTTTGTTCTGTAAATTCTACTATAGCATCTTTTTGCCCGTTTGTCAACCGTCTTTTTGTACATACTGTGACAGTAAATATTATGAAATAGTGTCAAATTGTATAATTTTCCTTGACAAACAGAAGATTTTATATTAAAATAATAAAATGAATGCAATGTATTTAATTAAATGGGTTCGGGAGTATCCCGCAGCCTTGCAAATAAATTGCTGTTCAATTTTTTTCTTTCTTCTATGGCGAATAGAAGGTTTTCATATATTATTATAAACGGATAAGTTCGTTTTACTCAAAGTATTTTTCCGGCATGTTATTTTTCGGGAGAATACTGCGGGTATTTTTCCGTATTTACAAGCGGCGTCCCAAAGCTTACTGCCGGGGCGCGGCGTTCAGCAATATCGGACAGGTGCGGGCGGAGCTTTTCTCCTCCCGGTTTACGCAGTTCTGTATTACAATTTATATAGTGAAAACCTTTATTCTCCTTGGGGAAATACTATAAAGGAGGTAAATGGGTTGGAATTCATAATAGGAATTATAGCGTTCATTGTCGGCGCGGCGGCTTCCGGCTTCGTTATGTTCAAAGTCGGTGTAAATTACCGTAAGCAGCAGGCTGAATCCGCTATCGGTTCCGCAGAAAAGGAAGCCGAAAGAATTATCGAGGACGCTAAAAAGGAAGCCGAAAACAAGAAAAAAATAGCTCTTGTGGAAGCTAAAGACGAGATCCATAAAAGCCGCTCCGAGTTGGAAAAAGAGATTAAGGAGCGCAGAAACGATATGTCCCGCCAGGAGAGACGTATCCAGCAGAAAGAGGAAAACCTCGATAAAAAAAGCGACAATATAGAAAAGAAAGACGAGCTTTTGCAGAAAAAACTCAAACAGGCTGAGGAAAAGCTTGAAGAAGCAGACAAGATCAAAAAGTCCCAGATGGAGATACTGGAAAAAATTTCGCAGTTTACAATGGATCAGGCCAAGGAGCACCTGCTTTCAATGCTGGAAAACGACCTTGTCCACGACAAGGCTTTGAAAATACAGCAGTACGAGACACAGCTGAAGGACGAATGCGAGGAAAGGGCGAGAGACCTTATTTCCCTTGCGGTGTCCAAGTGCGCTGCCGATCAGGTTTCCGAGACCGCTGTTTCGGTAGTGCCGCTTCCAAACGATGAAATGAAGGGACGCATTATCGGCCGAGAGGGACGGAATATACGTACCCTTGAAACTCTTACGGGCGTTGACCTTATTATAGACGACACTCCCGAGGCGATCACCCTGTCCTGCTTCGATCAGGCAAGGCGCGAGGTTGCGAGGATAGCTCTCGAAAAGCTTATCGCCGACGGACGCATACACCCTTCCCGCATTGAGGAAATGGTTGACAAGGCCCGCCGCGAGGTTGAGCACAAAATCAAGCAGGAGGGCGAAAGAGCCGTTCTGGAGACCAATGTGCACGGCCTTAACCACGAGCTTGTCCGCCTTATCGGACGGCTTCATTACCGCACTTCTTACCGTCAGAACGTTCTCAATCACTCCATTGAGGTGGCTCACCTTGCGGGAATCATGGCCTCCGAGCTTGGCGTGGACGCTAATCTTGCGCGCCGCGCGGGACTTCTCCACGATGTGGGCAAGGCTCTCAGCTATGAGATAGAGGGTTCTCACGTTCAAATAGGCGTGGACGTTTGCCGCAAGTACAAAGAGAACGCCGACGTTATCCATGCCATAGAGGCTCATCACGGGGATGTTGAGGCGAAAACCGTTGTGGCTACGCTGGTACAGGCTGCGGACGCTATTTCCGCCGCAAGACCCGGTGCGAGAAGCGAGAATTACGAAAACTACATCAAGCGTCTTCAGAAGCTGGAAGAGATATGCACTTCCTACGACGGAGTTGAAAAATCCTTTGCCATTCAGGCGGGACGCGAGGTGCGCATAATGGTATTCCCGGACAAGATAAACGACGAGAAGATGACCATTGTGGCGCGCGAGATAGCTCAGCGAATTGAAAACGAGATGGATTACCCCGGTCAGATTAAGATAAATCTTATCAGGGAAAGCCGCGCGGTAGAGTACGCGAAATAGTAAACAGAGAATAGAAGATAGAGGATAGAGTTTTATTCCAAATCTCTATCCTCTAATTTCTAAAAGGAGGATCTATATGCCAAAAACGATCTTCGGCACTACCGAAAAATCCAATTTCATACTGAATATGAGCAAAAGCACGGTGAGGAAATGGGTCACGGGAATTTTGTGCGCCTGCGTTATAGTACCGCTGCTCGGCGGGATATTTATAACTGCCGTGCCGGGAACAAGCGCGCTTCTGGGAGCTTTTCTCTATGCAACAGGTTTTTCCTGCATACTTTTTTATATAGTACTGCTGCTGAGGAAGGATATCCGTATCAGGGACTATCCCTGCGCTTATCTTATTTTCGGACTTGCGGTACTGGCGCTCGCGTCCTACTACAGGGTGGTGCTGAACAGCGGCGAGTATCCAGACGCGGTAAATACCGCTTTGCTGGGCGAGACCGGCAGATATGAGGGACTTCTTGCCCTGCTTGCATATTTCGGCATATTCCTGCTTGCAGCTGCTGTAATGAGCAGGAGATCCGTTAAAATCATTTTTGACATACTGGTCGGCGCGGGTGTCGTTCAGGGAGTTGTGGCGGTAATGCAGCACATACCATGGGGATTTCCCTCGGACTTCAGAAAGCTGCCCGCTTTGGTACTTTTAAAAGATGTGCACCTTTCAAGCGGACTTTCCGACAGTCCCATATTTTACGGCTCGTTTCTTACTGTTGCAACGGGTATCGCGGCGGCGGGGGCAATGTACGAAAAAAATATTGTCCGTGCAAGGATTTACGGCGTATCGGCGGTGTTCTTTTTTATGACGGGACTTTTTACGTCCTCGGTAATACCTCTTATAGGAATAGGTTCGGTGTTCGTGATACTGACGGCAGTTGAATTTACCGCGGGAAAAAGCGGGACGGTCTTTGAGGAGGGCGCGCTGAAAAGCTCCCGCAAAAGGCTTGCGGCAATGATTATTGGAATAGCCGCCGTATTGGGGCTCGTTCTGGCGTTTCAGGGAATATGGCTCAGGGACAAGGCTATAGCCTATACGGACTGCTTTTACCGTCTCTATATAACCAGCGGTCCGTCTCCTGTGAATTATGATTCTCTGTGGAAAATAGGTGCGGAAAGAAGCTTTATAATGATAAAGGATCATCCGATCCTCGGAACAGGTCCCGATCTTATGGCAAAGTACCAGATGGCAGCCGCGGAGCTTGCGGTCGACAGTATTGACCGAAGCTACAACGAGTACCTTTACATTGCGGCAACGAGGGGTATACCCTCGCTGGCGGTGTACATAGCGCTTCTTGGAGCAAGTCTTGTCAGACTTTTCAGGGACGTGCGCGAATTTGCTTCCGACAGGGAAAAATGGTTCCGTCCCGCGCTTCTGGCGGCTGTGACAGCGTATTCGGTTCAGGCGTTTTTCAGCGCGAGCGCGGTTACTGTCGCTCCGTTTTTCTGGCTGCTTCTTGGCATGTCATGGTCGGAGTTCGCCGCCGACAAGCCGTATTCGTCCGAAAAACAGAAAAAGCAATAGAACGCAAAAAGCCGTCCCCACAGCCGGGACGGCTTAAATATTGACAAGTTTTTCATGAAATGATATAATACTTGCAGCGCACCACAGGTTGGCGGTTGTTCCCCTTTTTAACGAAAGGGGGCTTGGTAATATGGTTACATATTCTGACATGTTTATCTTTGTCACTATGTTGACTGCTATTATCTCCCTTATTCTTGAAATAGCGAACTTTTTCCGCAAGAAATAAGGAAGACAGAAAAAACCGCCGTCCCCTGAGAAGTTCGGCGGTTTAATCCAAAAAACATCAATGGGAACAGCCGCTTGTCGGTGCGCCCTTATATATATACAGTATACCCCTGCAAACTGATTTTGTCAAGAGACTTTGCCAATATTGACAAATTTTTCATAGAGTGATATAATACTTGAAGCGCACCACAGGCTGGCGGCTGTTCCCCTTTTTATTCATAAGAAAGGGGGATTGATAACTATGGGTACATATGTCAGTTTATCTGATCTGGTACAGTTCGTACTTATGTTGACAGCAGTTGTCACCCTTTGTTATCTTGTATTTAACGGCAAGCGACATAAGTAACAAGGGACAAAAATAACCGCCCAAACTTCCCAGGTCTGACGGTTATTTTCATCATTATTTAACCTTGGGGAGCAGCCGCTTGTCGGTGCGCCCTTTTATATATACAGTATACACCTGTAAACCGATTTTGTCAAGCGGCTTTGCCAATATTGACAAATTTTTCATACTATGCTATAATAACACATATATTTAAGTATAGACGGCTTTTGGCAAGAATGGTTTACGCTAAAAATGCGTATAAGCGGCTTTGTCATCGGTGTAAAATTATATATAGTACACCCCTCTCCCGGGCGGGATTATTACAAAATCGTTACGATTATTGCAAATCTGTTACCGCCTTTTTTCGCGTTTTTTTGAAAAAGCTACGATTTTTAGTGAAAAGTGTACACATCAGACGAAAAATAAATCTAAAATTTGTTGGAGCTGTACATTGACACTTTTCGCTTGAAATGTTAGAATAATAGCGTGATAGACAGAGGCAAGTCCGAAACGCTCCGAGGGATTCTCCGAGGGGGGTACCGAACAAACCGAAGCTTCACAGAAATCCTATTTGATTTCCATTCCATAATGGAAATAAATAAAGAAAAAATTCAAAACAAAACAAGGAGGAAATTTTTCATGAACATGAAAAAGACAATCGCTGCAATCGCAGCAGGCGCAGTAGCTGTATCTGCAATGGCTACTACAGTTTCCGCAGTGGAGAGCAAGACTCTTAACTACAACCTCACAGCTACACTTCAGAATCAGACAAACGCAAACGTAACTATTAAAGCTACATTCCCCAACGTTCAGCTTGTGGCTGGCACAAACGTTGTCCTCAGAGTTAGAACAACAAGCGGCAACTGCTACAACGATAAGATTGTTGTAGGCGGTCAGTACATTGATACCAACAAGGCTATCAACCCCATTACTTTCCAGCACGACCAGTGGTCTGAAGGCTACAGCTCCGTAACTGATGCAATGATGGGCTGGACCGATACTAACGGTGATTACGATATCACAATCCCTGTTAAGGCAACTAACGACGGTTCTCCTGCTCTTATCGGCGGCACAGCTTCCGAAGGCACAGAGGCAGTTGCAGCTGCTATTGAGACCAAGACTGTTACAGTTGCTGCTGACGATGCTACAGTAGCAGGCACAAAGGCTAATTTGGCTGATTTTGCCGGCATGGCAACAGGCGAGTATACTCTTAAGTATGACGGTGCTGCTTGGCAGCTTATGAACGGCGATTTCCTTGCTGGCAAGACTGTTCAGGTTATTACAGACGGTACTGCTGCTAACGGCGATACAGTTGTAGTTGCTTACACAGCTCCCGTTGAGGGCGTTGAAGCTACTACAGGCGCTAACCCTGCAAACATCACTGTAACTGCTACACTTAAGAATGTTGACTTTGCTGATAACGGTGCTATCGGCGGCGCTATCAATGCCGGCAAGATCGCTCTTTCAATCAGCACAGATGACGGCGCTACATTCACAAAGGGTGACGCTGCTTACTCCGGACTGACAGCTGCTACAAAGTTCAAGGCTCCTTTCAGAACAACTCTCAATGACAACATTGATATCATCAATTACCTTGAGAGCGCTAACCTCCTCGGCAGCAACTTTGACAAGCACTATGTAAACGTACGTGCGGTTCTTAACGACGCTATCGAGAACTATGAGGGCGTAACATTCACATTTAACACTGCTGCAAGCAAGGTTAAGTATGTTCTTGCTTCCGGTTCTAAGACCAATCCTACACTTGGCGCTTCCCTCTATGCAACTTATGATGCAGCTATTAAGGCTGCTGGTGCTAACCAGTGGGTTACAGCTGTATACAACGATGAGTGGGATGCTGTTGACACATACACAGCATTCGGCGAGCACACCTATGACTGGGCTTACGCTCCCGAGACTTCCGGCTTCACAGGCTATGACTGGGGCGGAACAAACCTCTTCGCTGGCGCTCTTGTTGTAAACGAGACATACACAATGTCCCTCAGCAACACTGAGTACTTTGACTGGACTAAGACTTCCATCAGCTTTGACTGGGAAGCTATCATGGACAATGCTGCTACAACAAACAACTATGCAACATATATCCACAGCCTCAAGCTCGCTACTTCTAACCTCTGGTTCTGGGATTCTATGGATGTAGTTCTCACAGCAGGCGAAGCTGACGATGTAACTGCTGACGCAGGCGCTGAGGTTGACGACTCCACACTCGACGACGAGGATGGTGAGGATATCGCTATCGATGACGAGGATGAAGATCCTGTTGTTGATGACGAGGACGAAGAGCCTGCTCCCGTTGTTGACGAAGAGCCCGCTCCCGTTGTTACTAACCCTCCCACAGGTAACGCTTCTGTAGCTCTCGCAGTAATTCCTGTTGCTCTTGCTGCTGCTGCAATCGTTGCTAAGAAGAGAGGCTAATTGCCTGCTGATTATCAGCAAATCATGAAAGTATAACAAACGGTTACTACATGTAATTTAACGTTATTCTAACATCAATGGCGCTGTCCGTATGCAGAACGGGCAGCGCTTTATTTTTGCCGGAGCTTCTTTCAGGGCTCCGGCTTTGTTTGTTTATACTGTATGTTACATAAAAATGCCTTGATAAAATTTGAAGAGGACAATGCTCCCGCCATGCATTCTTTAAATAATTTATTTCGGGACGGAAGATATCTCCCCTGCAAAAAGATTATCTGTAACTCCTTTTAAAATCAGGATTAAAACACCGTTTGTGAATTTTTGAACAAATTATATTTTTTGAACAAAATTACAAAGAAGCCCTTGACATTTGTTAGTCAAATTGTTATAATAATTATGCAACTCTATATAATTTTTTCAATCCGTCGCAGTTTTTTTGTGTAATTATCACGATAAATACACAAAGACAGTTTGCCGTTGGCTGCGAAGCTCCGCTGATAAGCTTCCGCGTACGGTCTGAACCGCGGATTTTTGAGTGTTCCGCTTTGCCGGAGCATAGTTATCATGAAAGGTGGTCTATCTGTTGTCAAGGAAAACGAATTTAAAGAGAATTTTGTCCGCGGCAGTCGCAGTTCTCGTTTGTGTTCCTGTTTTATCCTGCTTCCCCGCTTCGGCGGACGATGAAGCGGCGGATACTGCGGTAAGTACGGAAGCCTCCGCTCCCGCTTATGTCAGGCAGAAAACTTACAGCGAATATTACGACGAGATAGAAGGTGTGACTCGTCCCGACGCCGAAGCAGTGCTTGCCTATTCGGGCAAAAGCAGCGATGCCGAAGCGGAGCTTGCTTCCTTTGAGGGCAGGGAAAATGTTCTTGTTTGGTCCAACGAGGAGGGCAGAGTCGATTTTACCGTTGACGTCCCCCAGTCAGGCGCATATCAGATGGAGGTAAGCTATTATCCTCTCGAAGGCGGAGCGACTACTACGGAATTTTCAATCCTGCTGGACGGCGAGTCGCCTTATGATACCGCGACCCGTGCTACGCTTCCCCATATCTGGACAAACGCTTACCCGATCACTACGGATTCAAAGGATAATGAAGTCCGTCCTCCTCAGGTGCAGTCCCCCAGATGGGTGACTACCATGCTCGCCGATGTGGACGGTCTGTTTAACGAACCCCTCTATTTTAATCTGGAGGCGGGTCAGCATACTATTTCCCTCGAATCCGAGCGTGCTTCGGTTGCTATCGAATACATAAAATTATGCAATCTGAGCGGTTATGACAAGTATGTCAAGCCTTCCGATTCGGAGCTTGCGGCGAACAGCGGCGCCGAGGCGATCAAGCTTCAGGGTGAAAAGTATGCGTATACAAATTCCCAGACCCTTTTCCCGACCTATGACAGAGGTTCATATCTGGTTGAACCCTCTCACCCGTCAAAGCAGCGCTACAATACTGTGGGCGACGGAACTTGGGATACTGCCGGTCAGGCGATTACCTGGGAAATGAACGTTGATACCGCAGGCTACTATAAGGTGGGAATAAAAGCCCGTCAGAACGAGCTTCGCGGTCTTTACAGCAACCGCCGCCTTTATGTGGACGGCAAAGTTCCCAACGAGTGTTTCGAACAGATCAAGTTCCAGTACGACGACGACTGGCTCATGGTTGTTCCTCAGGACGAAAACGGCGATCCCGCTTATGTTTACCTTGAACCCGGCAAGCACGAGCTTTCGCTGGAGGTAATCCCCGGCGAGATCGGAGAGTCAATGCGCCGCCTTGACAGCATTGTTTTCACAGCAAACCAGTACTATATGCAGATACTTATGATCACAGGCCCTTCTCCCGACAAGTATACCGATTACTATGTTCACAGGGAGATACCCGAGCTGCTTGAAGTTTTTGAAAACCTTTCCATTCAGCTTTTAGCAGAGGAGAAAAACATTGAAAAGCTTGCAGGAAACGCAGGTACCGAGGCTGCCGCTCTTGAAAGGCTGGCAACTGTTCTTGAAAGAGGCGTTGAGAAGCCCGACAAAATACCCAGTATGATCTCCAACGGTTCAATTAAGGATAATGTCGCTTCTGTTTCATCATGGATGAGACAGTACAGAGAGCAGCCCCTTGAAATAGATTTCATTGAGCTTGTTCCTGCCGAAAAGGATTTTACCCCGGTAAAAGCCCACTTCGGAAAAAGCTTTTCCTTCGCTTTCAAAGGCTTTATAAACTCCTTCTTTGAGGATTATACAAAGCTTTCCGACGTAAGCGGCGAATCCATTAACGTTTGGATAGGTCTCGGACGCGATCAGGCAAACGTTATCAAGCAGATGACAGACTCCGATTACAATACAAGCCACGGCACACAGGTTTCCATTAACCTTGTTCAGGGCGGTATCATGGAAGCGGTTCTGGCAGGAAAGGGTCCCGACGCTTCGCTCTTTACAGGCGGCGAGTTCCCAGTAAACCTGGCGGTAAGAGACCTTATCGAACCTATGGACGATATGCCCGGCTTTGACGAGGTAAAGACCAGGTTCCAGAGAACAGCTATGGTGAACTATCAGTACGACGGTGAAACCTACGCGATACCTATAGACAGAAACTTCCCCATGATGTTCTACCGCAAGGATATGCTGGCGCAGATAGGCATTACCGAGCCTCCCGAGACTTGGGACGATCTTATTGATATGCTTCCCGCTATTCAGAGAAAGTATATGCAGCCCGGTCTTATCCTTCCCGGCGTAGTTGCTTCAACTGGAACAAATACCGCTGCAGTATCGGTTTCTCCCGCAACGGAAATGGGTCACACATTTGCTTTGCTTATGCTCCAGTCGGGCATGAATTACTACAACGACGCCCAGACAGCCACAAACTTTGATACGCAGACGGCGGTAGACGCTTTCGCTACCTGGACGGACTTCTACAATGTTTACAAGTTCGACCAGACCTACGACGCATTCACACGTTTCAGAACAGGCGAAGCTCCTATCGTTATACAGAATTACTGCGGATTCTACAATCAGCTTAACATTGCGGCTCCCGAAATAAAGGGACTGTGGGACTTCTGTTCCGTTCCGGGAACACGCAGAGCCGACGGTACAGTTTCTCACGCGGCAAATTCCAACGGCTCCGGTGCGATCATCCTTTCAAACTGCAAGGACAAGGAAGCGGCATGGGAATTTATCAAGTGGTTCACCGACACGGACACCATGGTTGAATACGGTCAGAATGTAGAGGGCGTTATGGGTCCTCTCGGACGGTTCGCTCCCGCAAACGTTGAGGCTCTCAAGCAGCTCAACTGGTCCAACAGGGACCTTGAGAAGATACTCTCCCAGATGGAGGAGCTTGAGGAAATACCTATCGTTCCGTCCGCATACGTTGTTACAAGAAGTATCATGAACGCGTTCAGATCGGTCGTAAACGACAAGGAAAACGCCCGTGAGACCCTGCGCTGGTACAACATTGACATCAACAGAGAAATTACAAGAAAACGAGAGAATCTCGGTCTTGATGATGAATAAGAATGGAGGGTTTACCTTTGGCTGCTGAAACTCAAAAAAAGGAAATTTTGCTGCCTAACGAGCGCAGGATGTCCTTTAAGGAAAAGTGGGCGTACACACGGCACGAGATGAAGCGTAACTCGATGTGCTACCTCATGATTCTTCCGTTTATGATTTTCTTCCTGTTTTTCACGGTAATTCCTGTAGTCATGGCGCTTCCTATCGGTTTTACTGACTTTGACATGGCGCATTTTCCGCCGAAATTTGTCGCTTTGCAGAATTTCTACACCATGTTCCTCGAAGACGATGTTTTCATCGGTTCCATAAGAACCACGCTCATCTTCGCTATCTTTACGGGTCCTCTCAGCTACGCGCTCAGCTTCTTTCTTGCGTGGCTCATAAACGAGCTTCACCCGGTACTCAAAACCATATTCACGCTTATTTTCTACGCTCCGTCTATGGCGGGAAATATCTACTTTGTATGGCAGCTCATCTTTTCGGGCGACGCTTACGGTTACCTCAATGCTGCTCTTAACGAGCTGGGCATTACCACGGCGGCTATACAGTGGCTTACCGACGCAAACTACCTGCTGGGCTGCGTTATCGTAGTTCAGCTGTGGGTATCCATGGGCGCAGGATTCCTTGCGATGAGAGCCGGCTTCCAGGGAATCGACAAGGCGATGTACGAGGCGGGAGCTATCGAGGGAATAAGCAACAGATGGCAGGAGCTTATCTTTATAACTATCCCCTCTATGGGACCTCAGCTTATGTTCGCCGCTGTAATGCAGATAGTTTCATCATTTACGGTAGACCTGGTGGGCAGAAGCCTTGCGGGCTTCCCCTCCACGGACTATAAGGCTCACACCATTATGACCCACGCCTTTGACTATGGCTGGATACGTTACGAAATGGGCTACGCTTCGGCAATATGCTTCGTGCTGTTCCTGGCGATGCTGCTGTGTAACCAGCTCATATCCAAGGTACTGGGCAAATACATGAATTAGAAATGAGGTGAGGATTACATAATGGCTAAAAAAGAACTTAAACCGTCTCAGATACAGGCGCAGATAGAGGCTGAGAACGCCGCCGCGCTGGAGGCTCTGAGAAAAAGGCGGGAAAAGGAACACCGCAAAATGGAGCGTTCCAAAGGCTCTAACAAGCAGGTAGGCAAGAGCTGGAAAAACGATATAGGAATTTTTCTGTTCCTGACGATACTGGGTCTGTTCATGCTGGCTCCTATCTATATTGCAATCGTCAGCTCCCTGAAGCCGGTAAATGAAATCTTCATTATGCCGCCGCGTCTTTACGCTATGGATCCCACCCTTGACAACTTCAAGGATCTGTTCGTTGTCGCAAACAATTCGTGGGTTCCCTTTTCAAGAAACGTTTTCAACAGTATTTTCGTTACTGTTGCCGCTACTCTCTTTCACGTTGTTTTCGCCTGTATGGCAGGCTTTATCCTCGCAAAGTGCAGGTTCCCCGGCTGCCGGACTATCAACAAGATAATCGTTATCGCCCTGCTGTTCAACAGCCAGGTAACCTACATAATGCAGTACATTGTTATGGCTAATCTGGGTATGATCAACACCTACTCGGCTCTGATCTTCCCGCTTATCGCCTCCACAATGGGACTTTACCTCATGATCCAGAGCGTGGGACAGATTCCCGACGCAATGATCGAAGCGGCCAAGGTTGACGGCGCGAGCCTTATGCGCATATGCTGGGGCATCGTTATGCCGAACTCAAAGCCCGCGCTTATGACTATTATCATCTTCCAGTTCCAGGCGGCATGGAACTCAAACGGCGGCTCGCTGGTTTACGATGAGGCGCTGAAAACAATACCTACCGTCGTTCAGCAGATCGCCGCAGCAGGTATGGCGAGACAGGGCGCTATAGCGGCGTCCGCGGTAGTATTGATGATCCCGCCGCTGGCAATATTCATCGCCGCGCAGAGCAACGTTATGGAAACGATGGCTCACGCAGGCATGAAAGATTAATACGACTAAAAATTGATTAATGGAATTAATGGAGGGATAATATGTCGAGCTTTAAAAAGCTTCTTTCACTGCTCTCGGCGGCGGCGGTAGCCGTTTCGGCAATGACAGTGAATGTTTCCGCTCTGGAAACATATGACCCTTACAGCTATGACAGGTGGGGCGACGCGGTCGCTTCCCAGGCGGGCTATACCGCCGAAAAATACGTCGACGGAGAAACTATAGGATGCGGAAGTCTCTTTGAGCCTGCGGATCTGTTTATTTCCCACGACGACCTTATGTACATAGCGGATAAGGGCAACAACAGGATAGTTATTACAGACCTTGATTTTAATTTCAAAAAGGAAATGAAAGAATTCTCCTATAACGGAGAGACTCTCACTCTGAAAAAGCCTACGGGAGTTTTTGTTGACCAGTACACCGGCAACATTTATATCTGCGATACCGAAAACGACCGCGTTATCAAATGCGATACCGACGGAAACGTTGACAGGCTTTTCACAAAGCCCAATAGCGAGCTTTACGACCAGAACCTTACCTATAACCCCTCTAAGGTGCTGGTGGACAAAGCGGGCAACGTTTATATCGTGGTTAAGTCTCAGACAAAGGGCGCGGTAATGTTTAACAGCAACGGAGAGTTTCTGGGCTTCTACGGAGCGAACCGCGTTGAGGCTACGGCGGAAGTTCTTGCAAACGCTTTCTGGAATCTGATAGGTACTCAGGCGCAGAAGGACAGACGTGCAAAGCAGACTCCTATCGGTTTCTCCAACTTCGATATCGACGACGACGGCTTTATCTTCACCGTTACGGACTCTCAGGAGGTCGATACCGACTTAGTTAAAAAGCTCAACCCCAGAGGAGACAATATCCTTGACTCGCTGGGCGCGGCGGATATGACTTTCGGAGATATACCTCCAGCATACTACTCGATCTACTCAAAGAAGTCCAGCCTTACCGATATAGACTTGGGACCCAACGGTGAGCTGAACATTCTGGACTTTCAGCACGGACGTATCTTCCAGTACGACAAGGAATGCTGGCTGCTGTTCATCATGGGCGGTTCCGGAGACCAGCTTGGCATGTTCCTTTCGGCTGCTGCTGTCGAGAGCCATGACAATCACCTCTATGTTCTCGATTCAAGAAAAAACAACATCACCATTTTTACACGTACTGTTTTCGGCGAGATCGTTACAAATGCGGCTAACCTCTATAACGACGGTCTTTACGAGGAATCCCTCGAGCCATGGCGGAACGTTCTTAAGTACGACGGTAACTACCGCAGAGCCTATATAGGCATAGGCAATGCGCTTTACAACAAGTACGAGTACAAGGAAGCCATGGAGTACTTCGAGATATCCATAAGCCGCGGACGCTATAACAGAGCCTTTGAGGGCTACCGCGACCAGTGGCTGAAAGATAACTACGTTGCCGCTATCATTGTGATAATCGTACTTATAGTGCTGATATCAATTTACAAAAGGATGAGAAGACGCGGCAAGATCGTTTATCCGTGGGAAAAGAACAGAAAGGGCGGTGTGTGATATGCTGGATCTGACAAAAGGACAATTTGTTAAACACGTGGTTATGCACCCCTTTGAGGGCTTTGAGGACCTCCGCTGGAAAAAGCAGGGCTCCATGGGCATCGCTTTTGCGGTCGTCTGCCTGCTGTTCGTTCAGCAGATAGCCTACAACAGACTTTACGGCTTCCAGTATTACTCTGATTACGACAAGATATTCAACATCGTGCCTTATTTGTTCCGGAGCTTTATCCTGTTCGGAACCTGGGTTGTTGCAAACTGGGCGATGTGTACTCTTTTCGACGGCGAGGGAACGATGAAAAACATTTTCGTCAACTCCGCCTATGCGCTGATACCTTACATTGCCGGATACCTTATCGGTACGGTAATGTCCCACTTCCTTATTCAGGACGAATATGTTTTCATTCAGTCCGTTGAGGTCATCGGAACCTGCTGGAGCTTCGTTCTCCTGATCTCGGGAATCAAGGCGGTGCACCAGTTCAGCTTCGGAAAAACTATCGCTCTGATGCTCCTGACGCTGGTCGCGATGGTCGCGATCCTGTTCCTGCTCGTTCTGCTTCTTACGCTGTTCCAGCAGGTGCTGATCTTCATTCTGTCGATCTATACGGAGCTTTCCTACAGATTCAGAGTTTAACTAAAATACGAAAAGTGGTGAAATAACGAATGCAGAAAAGGATAAAGAAGCTTATTGCCTGTCTTTGCTGTCTGGCTATGATGATTCCTTTGTGCGCTATCCCCGCAAGCTCGGACAGCGAACCTGCGGCTGAGGAAAGTTCCTCTTCCGACGGCGACGCTCCCGCAGACGAGGACGATTACGCCATGGACGAGGACGAACCTCTCATTACCGACGAGCAGGCAATGGCTGAAATGAAGCTTGCGGTGGAAAACGACAAGCTGGCTCTTTGGTACAACGACAAGGATATTACCCTTGCGCTGGTGGATAAGAATACCGGAGAGATATGGTGGTCAAACCCCATAAACGCTGACGCTTCGGCGGGTAAAGCCGCTCAGAAGCAGGAGCTTAAATCCGGTATGACGCTTATATTCGGCGAGCCTGCGGCAAGACGTACCACCCAGAGCCACAGCAAGGCTAAGAGTACCGCCAAGATGAAAGCCACCGCTACGGGGCTGGAAGTCTCTTATGAATTTTCCCAGGCGGAGATAACCATACCGGTTGTCTATACTCTTCACGACGACTATATGAGCCTTAATGTGGTAACCAAGGACATTGACGAGAAAACAGCTTCAAAGATCGTTACAAATATGGCGTTTATGTCCGCTTTCGGCGCTGCCGATATGGAGGAGGAAGGCTACTTCGTTATTCCTGACGGAAGCGGCGCAGTTATAAACTTCAACAATAACAAGGCTGGTTACAGAGTTTACAAGGGCAAGGTATACGGCAGGGATATCACCGCCGTCAACACCACCAAGCCTACGATGACCAAACAGATTTATCTGCCTATGTACGGTATCGTAAAGGGCGACAGCGGCATGATGGTAGTCGCAGACAAGGGCGATACCTGCGCTTCAATAAACGCTTATGTTGCGGGTCAGAAAAAGACCAGCTACAACTCCTGCTATTTCGATTTTGAGATAAGAACCAGCGACGAGTACCTGATGGGCGGCGAAGCGAATCCTCTCAAAGTTTTTGAAAAACGCGGAATACTGGTTCCCGAAATAGAGGTTCGGTACTACCCCGTGTCCAACAGCGATAAATCCGACGTGGACTATGCTGATATCGCTGCGACCTACAGAAATTATCTCAAGACCTCTCAGGGAGTTGAAAAGTCTCCGGCTGCCGGCAGCAGCGCTCTCTATATGGACTTTTACGGCGCGACCATGAAGCGGGAGACGGTTCTCGGTTTCCCCGTTACAATGCAGCACAAGACAACGTCTTTCAGCGACGCCAAAAATATTCTTGAACAGCTCAAGGCTCTCGGCGTTGACAATATGGTCGTAAACTACAACCAGTGGACTGCCGCAGACATAAAGGAAAAGGTGGCTGACAAAGCAAAGCCCGCCTCCGTTCTGGGAGGAAAGAGCGATTTCGACGCTCTTATGGATTACGCAAAGTCCAATAATATCACGGTATATCCCGCGGTCGACAACCTTACCTTTAAGTCGGGAAGCGGATACTTTACCATGACCGACACTGCGATAAGAGTTTCAAACGCTTACTCCAGACAGATCGA
This sequence comes from uncultured Oscillospiraceae bacterium, assembly GCA_910586535.1. GTDB lineage: Bacteria > Bacillota > Clostridia > Oscillospirales > Ruminococcaceae > RGIG8773. Next base: position 5,480 of record CAJUHS010000025.1, on the reverse strand, counting down.
ATACGACCTTGCCCACGGCACGGAAAACAAGTTCTACAAGGCGATGTCCCTGCTCAGTCCGAGAAAGTACGCTAAAATGTTCACAAACCTGAGCAAGAGCTACAGCAAGTACGGTCTGGACACCATCTCTCTTGGAAGCACCACTACCGCTATATACGGCGATTACGGCAAGAAATCCACTTCAAGGGAAATGTTCAAGTACAATCTTCAGGGCTACATGGAAGAGCTTAAAGGCTCTGTTCCCTCTATCCTTGCGGACGGCGCAAACGCTTATGTTCTCAAATACGTTGACCACGTTTCCAACGTTCCCCTCAATTCAAGCAAGTTCGATGTTTTTGACGGAGACATTCCTTTCTATCAGATTGTGATGAGCGGTCTCAAGCCTGTTTCCACTACGGCGGTAAACGGCGACGCTCAGATCGCGGATCTTGTTCTCAGAGCTATTGCCTGCGGCTCCAACCTCAGATTTGATTTTACTGCGGAAACAGCCGATGAGCTTAAGGATACGCGCTACGACGTTCTTTACTACTCCAACTACAAGTACTGGCTTGAGGACACGGCAGGCTGCTATAAGTTCGCCGAGGAAGCCCTCTCCCAGACTGCGGGAGCAGAAATAACCGAGTATAACATTCTTTCGGACGGCGAAATTGAGACGGTTTACTCCAACGGCGTCAAGACCGTTGTGGATCTGAATGACAGAACCGTTACAGTCAACGGAAAAACTATCAGCATATACGACTATGTCGGAGAGGAGGTAATCGGCTGATGAAAAGACTTAATTTGTCCTACGAAAAGAAAAAAGGTCTTTACGGCTATGGATTTATCGCACTCTGGTTTGTCGGCGCGCTGATGTTCTTCATCATTCCGCTTCTCCAGTCGTTCTACTACTCGTTTCATACGGTAACTCCCGAAACGGGTTATCTGGACATCAAGCCTCTTGTAAGCGGAGGAAAAACAGATATCTTCCTTAACTATAAGGACGCTTTTCTGAAAGACCCTAACTTCAGCCAGTACCTTGTGGAGGTACTGAAGGATATGGCGCTTAACCTGCCGGTTATCGTTGTATTCTCACTGTTCGTTGCTATCGTAATCAACCAGAAGTTCCGCGGAAGAACTTTCGCAAGAGCGGTATTCTTCCTGCCTGTAATTATCGCCACCGGTCCTGTTTACGCTATAATTACCGGCGACCTTGAAACAGGCGGAAACAACGAGGCTGCACAGTTTTCCACAATGTTCGAGGCGGACATGGTAGACCAGCTTCTGGAATTTATAGGTATCTACGGCTTCGGCGATACCTTTACAGAAATGCTTACCGAGATAACCTCCGATATACTGAACCTTGTTTGGAAATGCGGTATTCAGATAATCATCTTCCTTTCGGCGCTGCAGGGCATACCCGCTTCCGCCAAGGAGGCTGCCGCTATCGAGGGCGCTACCGCGTGGGAGTTCTTCTGGAAGATAACTCTCCCCTATATTTCCTCGATGATTCTGGTAAATATCGTTTATACGGTAATCGACGCGTTTATTGATCCGACCAACCAGGTAATGGAACGACTGCTGAGCGTCCAGAGCGAGTGGAAGTACGGTTACTCCGCCGCAATGGCGTGGAGCTATTTCGGAATAATCCTTATCGCGCTGGGTATCGTATTCGCAATTATGAACAAGCTCGTCTGGTACGACGACTAAGAAGGAGGCGGAGAAAATGGCTGATACTACAATGACTACCAAGGGCGGTCTCTCCGGCTTCTTCCGGAAGCACAAGACGGAGAAACCTCCCAAGGAACCCAAGATGTCCCGCAAGGAAAAGCGGGAACGCTTCAAGAAGAGGCTGGAATGCCTTACTCCCGAGGAGCAGAGGTACTTAAAGAGAAAGCAGATCACCGACGCGGTTTGGCCTGTATTCAGAGCGGTAATTGTTTTCGGACTTTGCTTTATCATTCTTTATCCTCTGATATTCATGATCTCCTCGGCGTTCCGTCCCAGCTCGGACATGAACGATCCCACTGTTATGTGGATACCCAAGCGCTATACCATGAGCAACATGAAAGACGTTATCAGGGCAATGAACTTTGGAAGCACGCTGGTCAACACTCTTATGCTCAACATAGGCTGTTCGATAGTTCAGGTACTTACCTGCGCTGTCACGGGATACGGCTTTGCACGTTATAAGTTCAAGGGAAAGAAGATACTGTTCTTCGTTGTTATCATGATGATACTTGTTCCCCCGCAGATCATACTTATCCCCCAGTATATGTTCTTCAGGTACTTCAATCCCCTGGGAATCTGGCACATGATCACGGGAAAGTTCATCAATCTTATCAATACGCCTATAACTATGTATCTTCCCGCGCTGACAGCAAACGGTCTGAGAGCAGGTCTGTTCATATTCCTTTTCAGGCAGTCCTTTATGGGACTCCCCAAGGAGCTTGAGGACGCCGCCGCTCTGGACGGCTGCTCGCCTTTCACGGCTTTCGTAAGGGTAATGGTACCCAACGCAGGCTCAACGTTCCTGACGGTTTTCCTGTTCTCTATCGTTTGGTACTGGAACGACTACTATGTAAGTACGTCTTTCTTCACCGAGAACAAGACTATCGCGCTGACCCTGAAAAACCTCAGCTCCAACATCAAGGTGCTGGTTTTCGGCGACGCCAACGCTCAGGTAAACACCCGTGAGATCATCGTGTGGATGGAAGCTGCCTGTCTTATTTCAATACTTCCGATACTGGTTCTGTACGTGTGTCTGCAAAAGAACTTTACAGAGGGTATCGCACGTTCGGGTCTTACAGGTATGTAAGCTTTGCGAACTTACAGGCAAAACAAAAGGGTACGAAGCCGTACCCTTTTTGTTTTGCCTATTTGATTTACAAGTTAAAATCCTGTTACTTTATAAGTCATGCCTGCCTTTGTCTCGAAGCGTACAGTATCTCCGTCGTCAGCGGCGGGGATATTTTCTTCTCCGCCTATAACGGACAGTCCCGTGCCGACTATAACGCAGGGATTTCCGCATTCGGAGAGAATTTCAAGCTCCGTGACTTTTCCGTCTTTCCACTCAAAGGACAGTTCAAAGCCGCCTCTTGCTTTCAGTCCTCTTACCAAGCCGCTTTCCCATTCCGCAGGAACGGCGGGCAGCAGCCAGAGTTCTCCGCTGTGGCTCTGGACTATCGCTTCGGCGATTCCCGCGCCTCCGCCGAAGTTTCCGTCTATCTGGAAAGGCGGGTGCATATCCAGCATGGATATGCTTGTCGACCATGCAAGCAGTGCGGAGATGTTTTCTCCCACGCGTTCTCCATCGCCCAGACGCGCCCACATATTGATTATCCATGCTCTTGACCAGCCTGTGTGTCCTCCGCCGTGTTTAAGCCTACGCTCTATGGTAGCTTTTGCCGCCGCTGCCAGCTCGGGGGTGTGCCGCTTTGTGATAAGATCGTAGGGGTACAGGGCGAAAAGCTGGGAGATGTGCCTGTGTCCCGGCTCGGCCTCGTCGTAGTCCTCGGCCCATTCCATTATCTGACCGTATTTGCCTATTTCCGGCTTGGGCAGGCTGTCACGCATGGACTTTATTTTCCGCACAAATTCATCATCGTCCGCGGGCTTAATAGATCCGTCCAGAGCCTCGGAGCACTTTATTACCGCCGTGAACAGCTCGTGGAGTATCTGGCTGTCCATTGAGGGCCCCTGACAAATTGTGCCCTTTGCACCGTCCTTTGTTATATAGGTGTTTTCGGGAGATACCGAGGGACTTGTGATCAGTCTGCCCTTGTCGTCCTTTGTAAGGAAATCGGTGAAAAATTCAGCTGCCTCGCGGATAGTATCGTACTTTTTTGCAAGGAAAAGCTTGTCCCCCGTGAAGAGATAATGCTCGTACAGATGGGTGCAGAGCCAAGCCATTCCCATAGGCCAGAGTGTGGCGGGAAGCCATTTGTCCTGGGGAGCGGTATCGCCCCATATGTCGGTGTTATGGTGGCATACCGTACCCTTGCAGCGGTACATTTCACGCGCCGTAACGCGCCCGTTTTCACGCATACGTTCGATGTGGTCGAACAAAGGCGTATGGCACTCGGACAGATTCTGTATTTCCGCGCCCCAGTAATTCATTTCCGTGTTGATGTTCACGGTGTACTTGCTGCCCCATGCGGGCCACATATCCTTGTTCCATATGCCCTGCAGGTTCAGGGGAAGCGTGTCCTTGCGGCTTCCCGATATCATCAGGTAACGGGAGAAGTTGAAGTACAGCTCAATGAGCTTGTTGTCCTTTTCGCCCTCCTTTATCTTTTGAAGCCTTTCGTTCGTGGGAAGCTCCGCATTGCCGCCGCTGTTGTCGCAAAGCTCAAGCTTGCAGCGTTCGTAAAGTGCGCGGTAGTCGGCGATATGCCATGCCGTGAGATTGAAAAAGCCCTTGCGTATCGCCGCTTTTGCCTGACTTATTGCAAGCTTTTCGTAATCGGATGTGCGGAAAGCAGTCTGACAGGCAATTGTGATCAAAGCCTCGTCGGCGTTTTCCACATGGATACGGTTAGCGTCAACGCTGCGGCTGATATTTTTTCCTTTGGCAGAACAGGATATAGCCGCCGCATAAGGTACTCCGTCGGACATGGTGAAAAGCAGGGTGTTTTCGTCGTAAGCTTCGTTTTTGTCGTAGTCGTCGTCCTTGCCGTCGATAAGGGCGGTAAAGCTTATTTTTCCCTTTTGGCCGGCGGTAAAATGTATCGCGATAACATTATCGGGGCAGGAGGCGAGAACTGTTCTCGAATAGGAAACGCCGCCGCTTTTCCAGCAGGTCGTGCAGACGGAATTTACAAGGTCGAGACTTCTTTCGTAGTCGGTATAGTTCTCTGTTCCGCTCTGCCATATGTGGAAATCGCCTAACGGGTGGTAGTGCCGCTGGTTTTCGTTGGTGCCGTAAAAAGCGTCGGAGCAGAGGTTTTCCGCTTCGGCGGTTTTGCCCTCGCGGATAAGAGCACGCATTTTTTCAAGATTATCATAGGCTTTGGGGTTGTTCCTTTTGCGGAAACCGCCCGACCATATGGAATCCTCATTGAGCTGTATAAGCTCGTCCGCAGGTTTGCCGAAAACCATTCCGCCCAGTCTGCCGTTTCCCACGGGGAGAGCCTCGTCCCAGTTTTCAGCGGGGGCTTTATACCATAACAATTCAGATAATTTATCCATTTTATCCTCCTTTTTACATTAAGTTTTATTTATTATAGCATACTGTAAAATAAGTTTCAAGGCGGTAATATGTAAATTTATAACATTAAAATAATTCACAGTTAGTTGGAACAACCGTAAAAAAAGTTAAATGAAATTTTTGTAACTTATGCCAAAGGCTATTGATTTTTTCGGGAAATTATTGTATAATCATATGTAATGTGAGTCGGAGGACTCAGAGAAAAATACCTTTGAAAGGGCGGATGTTTTAATGAAAACAAAAGTATTAAACGGAGTATCGCTCCCCAATATCCCGTGGCAGGATAAGCCTGCGG
>CAJUHS010000024.1 GCA_910586535.1 uncultured Oscillospiraceae bacterium | reverse complement strand
ACTTGCTTTTTCTTTGGTTTCTCACTCTGATGGTTTGGGTTGGTTTTCTGCGGTTGGCTTGTAAGGATTTTTTTATGGAATGCTATAAAAAGAATCTAACGAGCGAGTTTAATTTACATACTGTTGTTCGTATGCCCCATAGCGTCTTTGCTACTTATACTTCCATTACAACCAATATTCTTTTCTTTGACAGAACTTTTCCCACAAGGGAAACATGGTTTTATCGCCTTAATATGCCGGAGGGTTACAAGAATTTCTCAAAAACCAAGCCACTGTTATGGAATGATGGGAAAACCGTACAGAAATATCGGTTGACAACTTTGATAAGGCTAAAAAGTATACGATCCAAAAAATTGCAGATAGAAACTATAATATCGACCTTTGCGGTTTCCCCTCATGAGGAAGGAAAAATTCTCCCGCCCAAAGAGATTATTCAGCAATATCAGGAAAAACGCGCAAGTCTTAATGCTGATATTGACAGTATTTTAGCGCAGATAACCGATATTATAACATTTATCGTTCCTTGTTTATGCAGGATATAAATACAAAGGACTATTCCGTTTTAAGGAACAGTCCTGTTTTGCAGTGGAGATACCAGTTTATAAGCGTTTGGTTTATTTTGTATTTTTAGAAATAAATTGAACGTATACACAGCATAAAAATATTCATTATTTTTTCTGTGAGGAACATTCTATCTTGCAGGTGTAACAATGGATATGTAATATATTATTTGCTTTATTTTAGCCGGCGGAGGACGTTAATTGCCGTGTGAACTTTATCTGAACAGTGTACACTGCCCGCTGTCTCTGTAATATTTTATCAGTCTTTCAATTTCAGCGCGCGTGCATCCGAGGTGGTCGCCAAGACAATCTATGCAAAAAAACTCATCCGCGCTTCTGTCTATAAGCTTGCGGAAAATCGCAATATCATCGTCATGTAGGTCTGCTCCGCACTCCATACAATTTTCATAATCAGCCATCAGATCTTTACAACCTTTGCTCTGAACATAAGGCAATCGTGACTTTCAACCTCAGCCGCATAGCGCTCTGTAAATGTACCTATCGTTTCGTGCTTATAGCAGTCATAAAACTCAAGACCTCTGCCGCTTACTGTAGGCAGACCTATATCGTAGAACTGAAGCGACATTTCGCTTTTCTTATCGCCTAAATTGAAGAAGCCGACAGCATAATCTCCGCCGCTCAAAGGCTTTATAAGCGCAAATACCTTTTCGGGATTGTTCCATTGTCTGATACAGTAGGGCGCACGGCACTCTATATCCTGATTTATAGCGATAACGTCTTTGTTTGTGAGAATTTCCTTTGTTTCATCGGTCATTTTTCTGATATCGCAGCCTATCATAAGAGCGGAATTCATAATTGCCCAAAGCGCAAAATGCGTTTTGTATTCCGTATCGGTACAGCCGCCCACTACATCGGCGATCCAATCGTTGTCAGAATTTCCGTGCATACCCACAACAAGCATATCCATATCATTATGACAGTAAACTCCGCTGTAAGCCTGCTTTCCAATCTGCGAAAGAGCAAGACGTTTTACAGATTCCCAATTATCCTGAATATCGCCTGTTGAACGGAAAAGCTGCGCACCGCTTTCTCTTATCCAACTGTAAACATCGTCCTTGCCCCAGTTGCACGCGGAAAATACAATATCTCTGCCGCAGCTACGGAGAGCCATGCTCATACGCTTGTAGAGATTTGCGCCGTCAGCCGCCTCCGGTTTATAGCAGTAATCATATTTAAGATAGTCAACACCCCACTCCGCAAAGGTTTCGGCGTCAGCAAATTCATGCTCGAAACTTCCCGGATAGCCTGCACAAGTGTGGGTTCCCGCGCAGGAGTATATACCGAATTTCAGCCCAAGCGAATGAACGTAATCAGCAACAGACTTGATACCATCGGGAAACTTGTCTTTATCGGGTACAAGTCTGCCGTTTACACGCTGTTTCTCGCTCCAGCAGTCGTCGATTACGATATATTCATAACCTGCATCCTTAAGTCCTGTTGATACCATAAAATCAGCGGTGGATCTGATAAGCTCGGCGTTTATATTCCAGCTGAAAGTATTCCAAGAATTCCAACCCATAGGCGGTGTTGGGCAAGGCGGTGTTTTCATAACGTTTTCCTTTCATTAAAGCACTTTTTTATGTACTGTTTTTACTTATTATAGCATGAATTTATACAAAAATCAACCCCCTTGTTTTCTTTTCTGCAATAAATTGTTTATGATTATATTTAGAAAAGATTTTATTTATGATTATAAATTTTTGTTTAGAGCGTGTTCACATAAACGCTTGAAAAAGCAAAAAAGAGAATATAAAATAAAAGTATGAAATTGACAAAAGAAATCTACGTAAAAATAGAGCATTTAATGCCAAAGGCACGCAAGAACCCAACAATATCAAATTATGACTTTCTGTGCGCATTACTGTACATCATAGAAAAAGGATGCAGATGGAGGGAATTGCCGAAAGAGTACGGAAATTGGCACACAATATAATAATATGTCAGATTTAATCGTTGGTATTAAAACGGTATAATAGACCTTATTTTTTAAGCCATGCAGGTCGAAAATATCATCGATATAAGAACCTAAATTATCTGCATTGACAGTACAAATGCAAAAGCTCATCCTGAGGCATTTAGTGTAAGGAAGTTATGCGGAGAACAGAGTGTAAGACGTTTTATTCTGAAAAATATGCCTTGATGTTTACAGTTTCAGCCGAAAATTGTCATGACGTTCCGAAAGTCAGACGGCTTTTAAAATTGATTTATACAGATGATAATCATAATCTAATTATTGACAGAGTATGTACTGCAATTTTTATGTAAACAAGCATTATTATTTGTACCCAAATATTGCAGTGCAATTTACATGAAACTACTTAATATAGAATTTGCAATAACTTTAATGAATTACCACAAATTGTTTATTAATAACCATAAGGTTTATAATCGAATTCTACGAAGCGTAGATTGACAAACACCTATCTTGCAGTATATAATCATATCAGACATCCGAAATATATTGAAAGAAGTGTTTAGAATGAAGATTACAGTTTTTAACGGAAGTCCGTCCGGAACGGACAGTGCGACAAACAAGATCGCTTCGGCTTTTCTTCTCGGAGCGCAAAATGCCGGAGCGGATACCCATAATATTTTTCTTTCCGAAAAAAATATTGCTCAGTGCGGCGGCTGTTTTGCCTGCTGGTTCAAAACGCCGGGCAAATGCGTTCATAACGATGATATGGCGGAACTTCTGAATTTATATTGTACTTCCGACATTGTCATTTTTGCAACACCAGTCTACACATGGAATATGACTGCACTTATGAAAAATTTTGTGGATAGGCTTGCTCCGCTGAAAAGTCCAAAAATTACCGAGAAAAGCGACAGCTATGATCTCAAAGATACAAAACCGAAAACTCAGAAATTTATTGTGATCTCAAACTGCGGTTTTCCCGGAGAGAAAAATTTTGAAATAATGAAAGCGGTTTTTGCCTGCTGCGAGCCGAGTCTTGAAATTTACAGGAACTGCGGCAAACTTCTTAAAAGCCTCGATCCCTCTGTTGTCCAAGTGGTAGGTAAATACCTTGAAGCTGTAAGACAGGCGGGTTTTGAAACAGCACAGGGACTTAACGTATCTGAAGAAACAAAAAGGGGGCTTGATATGCCATTAATGTCAGTAAGTGAATATGTAAAATATCTGGGTATGTAATCCCGGAAAGCGGAATTGCATACCCAGATGTATTTTTAACCTTAAATTTTTTTATTGAAAAGGTTTTCAAAACGCCTCAGAGCTGTCGCGAACGCTGCCTTAACTATGCGTCTGAATCAGTTCAGTCCGCAAATGAAAGGAGTGCCTGAAATGTTAGGAATAATGTTCGTCCGCCACGGCAGTATGTTGGGTAGCCGGGAATTAGAGGAATTTATGGGACAGAACGGGGCAAATCATGGCAATAGGAGCAGCGGGATACTACGAATGAGGAACTTAAAACTGGCAGTGTGGGGTTCTGGGCAAATATCCCTATGCTCCACCATTAAAAAACCTTGTAAACTGCACCGCCCCCAATTGTACGGACAGCACCCCCATCTATGGTTCAATATAAAATTTTAAGCAACATACTGGCTTCGTTTTTCAAACGGGGTCAGTTTTGATTTAAGTTGAATACGCTGGTTGTTGTAGAAATCAATGTATTGACTTATGAGGAGGCGAGCCTCCTCATAAGTCTTGCTACATCTGTGTAGTTTACATGCGCTTTAACAATTTCACCGACTTGCTATAGCTTATCCTGTTGTATGTATGGACGAAAAGCCAATACAGTTTTGGGCGGATTTCCTTTGGGGATTTCGTTCCAAGAAAAACGGGGTATCATATGAGGATTATCAATATATCCACAACGGCACGGCTTGTATTTTCCTTTTCACCGAGTCGCTGTCAGGCTGGCGATATGCAGATGCACAGGAACAGAGAACACGGCAGGACTGTGCGAAACAGATAGAATGGCTTCTTACTGAACAATATCCGGATGCCGAAAAGGTCGTTTTGGTTATGGACAATCTGAACACTCGCAACATAGCTTCTCTTACGCAGCGTTTCCTCCCCAGCACGCCAGAGGACTCCAGAACAGCTTGAAATACATTTACACACCCAAGCACGGCAGTTGGCTGGATATTGCCAAAATTGAGTTATCTGCTTTTGGACGTCGTCAATGTATTGCAGATAACAGAATACTCGATTTGCCTACTCCCAGAGCTTTACTTGTGCTGTAGGCGGCGGCAAGGAACTCACTACAAAAAGGCGTTGACTGACAGTTCACTACAGATGATGCAAGAATCATGCTCAAACATCTTTACCCTGTTGTTAAGATTTAGGGTTTACAAAGTACTAGCATTATTTTTATTTTAGTCAGCAAACCCGCTTTTATTTGCTTTAGGAGGTTTTGTCCACAGCTTTAACTATACAATAAAAAGGTCACCTCTTAACGAGATGACCTTTCATATCAGCGGGAACTCCCCGCTTGGAGGCGCCACCCGGATTTGAACCGGGGAATCAGGGTGTTGCAGACCCACGCCTTACCACTTGGCTATAGCGCCTTACTTTAATAAAAGAAAAATGGAGCGGATTACGGGGCTCGAACCCGCTACCTCCACCTTGGCAAGGTGGCGCTCTACCAGATGAGCTAAATCCGCATAATGGCGACCCGAATGGGACTCGAACCCACGACCTCCGCCGTGACAGGGCGGCGTTCTAACCAACTGAACTATCGGGCCGTAAAGGACTTGCCAAGAAGTCCTTTTGGTGGGAACAATAGGGCTCGAACCTATGACCCTCTGCTTGTAAGGCAGATGCTCTCCCAGCTGAGCTATGCTCCCAAATCGCCGTCAAGATTTTCAACGGCGATATTTATTATACAATATAAATATCTGTTTGTCAATAGTTTTTTGGAAATTTTATAAAATATTTTTCTCAGGACTTATTATCGCTGCTGCTGTCGCCGGAACTGTCCTTGTTTTCGGTATCTGAAGACTTTTGTTCCGCATGGGAAGAGGCACTGCTCACAGCGTTTGTTGCCTGATTCTTGGCGTTTTCCATAACCTGCTTTTCATGCTGCTCTCTTTGAGCCTGCATTTTTGCAAGCTTTTTCGCTCTGCGCTTTTTTACAGTGCTGACTACAACAAAAACCACAATACCAATAAGAAGCAGGTATGGAACGGTATAGATAAGGAAGAAAAGCAGTCCCTCCAGAAAAACAAGGAAACCGCTTCCCGCATTGGAAAGAGTGTTTCCTAAGCGGTCTAAAAACGTATCCGTTTTAGCAGGCACGGAGACGTACTCCTTGACCTCGTTCAAAGTAAAGTAAACATAAGAATACGCTACGTCGGTACTTATCTGATTCATGCGGGTCTTGATATTTGCAATCTTTATCTGGATATCGGTAAGCTCCCGCTCTATCTCCACAGCGTACTCGTCCTCGGTGATATCGGCTAAAAGAGATATGTAACGCTGCTCCTTTGCTTCGTAGATCTCAAGGGTAGTCGAAAGGTCACTGTACTCCTGGCTCAGATTCTCCACATTGGAGGTCTTGCTTCTGAGATCGCCCAAATCGCCAGCGGAATTGCAGAACGCGTCGTAGTTCTTGCTGGGTATTCTTACGGTAGCACTGTATCCTTTCCATTTTTCCTCGTCCTCATAGTACCAGCGTCCGTTACCGCCGCCGTCGTTGAAATTTTCCTTTTCAATAAAGCCGCCGTACATTTCAAGCGTATTCTTAAAACTGTTCAGGGACATATCAAAATCCAGCGTGTCAACCACCATATTGCAGGAATAGACAAGCATTTCTTTTTGTATAGCGTCTGCCGAAAGGCTGCCGCTTTCCTCATCATTTTTAGCGGCATAGTCACCCGTATCCGCTTCATCGGAATAGTAACCGTCCGATTCGTATGACTCTGGACTATCGCTTGAAAAAGCTCCGGAAGTATATTTGCCTTCATTGCTGTTTACGGAAAAATATGCGCTGTCACTGCTTGCTGAGCAGCCCGCAAGCATGAGCACGGAAATCGCCGCCGTAACTAAAAGTCTGAACCTTGATAATTTTTTCATATAAACGTCTCCCCTGCCATTTTTTTAATTATACCACATCTGCAAAGAAATTGCAAACGCTTCTTTTATCTGTACTATTTGACACGGGGATTTTTATGGGTATTTTTTGTAAATATTTTATGAATAGCGTTGCTGTAATTTATTGCGCCGCAATATAGCTTATGCGGCGGCTTTTGATTTCAGTACTGTTTCAGAGCATTCGTACATGGTATCCGCAAATATGGCATAGCCTTTGGCGGGATTGTTTACAAAAACATGAGTAACCGCTCCCACAAGCTTTCCGTTCTGAATAATTGGACTTCCGCTCATACCCTGAACAATTCCCCCGCTTTTTTCAAGCAGTTCCTTGTCGGTAACGCGGATTATCATATTTTTGCTGCCCTTGGTATTATGAAGGTCTATTTTTTCAATGACGATTTTATACATTTTGGGCTGAGTTCCGCTGACGGTCGTATAGATATACGCCTCTCCGGTTTCTATCTCCTGGCGCATACCGAGAGGTACAGCCTCGTTACAGGAGCTGAAAGATGACAAAACTCCGTAAAGTCCGTCGGCGCAGTTGAGCTCCAAAGTACCTATCGCTTCAAGAGAGGAAAAGCTTCCCATAAGCTCGCCGGGAGCTCCAGCCGCACCCCGCTTTACTCCGTTTACGCTTACGTCGACCACCTCGCCCTCCGAAAGAGGGAGAATATTTCCTGTGTCCACATCGCAGACAGGGTGTCCCAGTCCTGCAAAAACTCCGGTCTCGGGATCGTAGAACGTCACCGTGCCTATCCCTGCGGAACTATCCCTGACCCAGAGTCCCGCCCGATAGGAGCCGTCTGCGGAACAAAGCTCGGGATTTACATTCAGTATCAGATTTTTATCGTCTCTTATAAGATTAAAAGAAAGAGACTTGCCTTCGCTTTCAGAAATAATTTTCTCTATATCCTCGTTTGACATAACTTTTTTTCCGTTTACAGTTTTGATTATATCGCCTGTCTTTATACCAGCTTCCGCCGCGGGAGACCTGAAGCCGGAAGCCGTTTCAAAGCCGCTTACCTCCACTGCTATCACTCCGTCGGTAAGAAGCTTTATACCGAAAGGATTTCCGCAGGGGACAAGCATAGGCTCGTCCACTTCCTGAATATTAACTATTTTTATCGGAATAATGCCAAGCAGCTTGAGCTCTGCTTTTCTTACGCTGTTTTTCCCCGCCTCAACCGCAACGGCGTTTCTGACAGGAATTCCCGTACAGGGAATAGTTTCAATAATTTCCGAAAGCTTCAGCTCGCTGCCGGAGGTAATGTAATAATTATTCGGCAAAACCGTGTTATAATAAATTATGATACCCAGAACTGCCGCAATGACTATGTTTATTAAAACTGCCGTAATTTTGATAATTTTCTTCATTTTTTATACGCTTTATTTCGCTTTCAGGAAACAAAACTCTCCTTTCCGACGATCTTCGGCAAAGACGTTTTTACGCGCCGCCGACTCTATTACTATTCGCATTTTAACTTCATTTATCAGAGTTTTTTATTTCGTTATTTTACACCCAAAGATTAAAATAACATGTCGAAAATAGAAAATCGTTTTCCGTACTTGCATTTGCTGAGGCTTTTGTGGTATACTATATATATTATTTTCCGAAAGGATATGTTATCATGAAAAAAGCGCGCTCTGTTACTGTCTTTTTATGTATTGCCGCCGCTGCGGTGATTTCCCTTTGTATCAATCCCGCCGGCGGATTTGCTCTGGCTTTTATGGTTGAATCAGCTTCCGATATTTTCCGCAAATGCGGTACCGCACTGCTTATAAGCTCCGCTTTTCTCATTGCAGGAACTATAATTGCTTGCTTTAAAAAAGTCTGGATACCGCTGACCTTCAATATTATAGGAACAGCTTGCTACATATACGCGGTTTCGGGAATTTATTCCATTCCGAATACTTTACGTCCAAAGACTGATACCGAACCTCTTGCGGAAAGACATCTGCTTACGGTGATAGTTACGGTGCTGCTTTTTGCGCTGACGGTTTTCAATTATCTGGACGATAAAAATGTCTCCAAACGAAATGAAAAACGTCGTCTGAAAGCGGAAAATCTTTCCAAAAAGCTTTCTGACGACGAAAAGATTTTATAGCAAATCATACCGTCGATCTGCTATATATATAAAACAACTGCCGTTTTTTAGACAATTTGCCAATTGAAATCATCTTCGCTGTATTGTAAAATTATTGTAGGTATTTGTTCCATTTTTACAGAAAGGAAACGGCGGCTTTATGAATGTTACTATAAAAGACGTTGCAAAAGCGGCGGGGGTCTCTGTCGCCACGGTATCCCGCGTTCTGAACAACAGCGCGGCTGTCTCCGCTTCCGCTGCGGAAAATGTCAACAACGCCATAAGAGAACTTGGCTACAGTCCCAACTTTTTGGGAAGAAATCTCAGAAAGAGGGAAACAAATATAATCCTTGCTATAATCCCGTCCACAGAGCAGACTTTCTACAGTGATATTATCAAGGGAATGCAGAACGCAGCTTCAGAGCACGGGTACGATATACTTTTAAGTACCTCAAACAGTTCCTATATAATTGAGATGCGTCTGCTGGATATGCTTTTTAAGAGAACCGTTGACGCGGCTATACTTCTGGGTACTCAGCTCGACGTAAAGACACTTACAGACCTGAACAAACAGCACTATATAGCTCTCTGCTGCGAACGCGTAGAGGGTGCGGATGTGCTTACCGTTACCGTTGACGACGAAGGCGGAGCATTTTCCGCAGTAAACAGCCTTATAGGAATGGGACACACGAGAATAGGAATGGTCTCAACTATTGTCAACTCGCTGTCCTCATATGACCGAGAACAGGGTTACAAGCGTGCTTTAGGCGAAAACGGCATTGAACTGCGCGAAGACTACATATACCGAGGCACATACGATTTCAGTCACGGAATAAAAGCATTTGAGCACTTTATGTCGCTTCCAGAGCCTCCGTCGGCTATTTTCTGTATATCGGATATTCTTGCCGCAAGCGTGGTAAAAAAAGCCATTTCAGAGGGTTACTCAATTGGCAGTGATATTTCGGTATGCGGCTTTGACAATATACTCCTCAGCTGGATGTACACCCCCGGCATAACCACCGTTGAACAGCCCTGCTACGATATCGGCAGGGCCGTAGTCACAGAGCTGATAGAAAATATTAACAGCGGTACAAAGTCCAACAAAAAAATAAAGCTGCCCTACAAGATAATCGAACGGGAATCATCGGGAAATTACACCAAATAGAAGTAAAGTTTTGCTTATTAAATTAAGCTTGCTGAAAAACTGCACAACCGTTCCCGAAAATCAAAAGGTACTTACAAATTTTATAAGATAACAAAAACGGACGGTTTTAAGCCGTCCGTTTGATTTATTCAGGTTTTATTTTCCCGAATTTTTAATATATTCCGAGATGCTGTCAATAATAATATCCATGACCTTTATTCTCGCATAAAGCTTATTGTTGGCTTCGATAATATTCCACGGGGCGTTTTTGGTGGAGGTCTTCATAAGCATTTCGTCAACAGCGTTCTCGTATTCGTCCCACTTTTCTCGGTTGCGCCAGTCTTCATCGGTTATCTTCCACTGCTTTTCAGGAGTATTCTGACGGTCGGTAAAGCGGCGGAGCTGCTCATCCTTGTCGATCTGCATCCAGAATTTAAGTATTATCACGCCCTCCCTCACAAGCTCGGACTCGAACTCGTTTATCTCACGGTATGCCATAGCACACCGTTCGGGAGATGTAAAACCCTCCAGTCTCTCGACCATTACCCTGCCGTACCACGAACGGTCGAAAATAGTTATGTGTCCGCTTTTGGGAAGATTGTTCCAAAACCGCCACAGGTAGTGGTGATTAAGCTCGCGCTTGTCGGGAGCGGCAATAGGCACAGCCTCATATCCGCGTGGATCGAGAGCGTAGGAGACACGCTTTATGGCTCCGCCTTTTCCTGCGGCGTCCCAGCCCTCAAACAGAAGTATAACTGGAATTTTCTTTTTGTAAATTTTTCCGTGAAGTCTTGCAAGCTCCTTTTGGTTCTTTTTCAGCTCGTCATAATATTTGGACGGCTGAAGTACTTTGCCGTCCAGCTTAACGTCCGCAAGCTTAGGACATGGCGAAAGCTCGAACTGGTGAGCGGTTTCCTCAATAACTTTTGGCTCGGAGGAATCGGCGTTCACGGCGTTTGCTATCTGGCTCACCAGAATATTGAACACCTGAAAGCGCGTAAAACTGCGGTCGGTGGTATCAATTATCCTCCACGGACAATGAGGAGTATTTGTTTTGGCAAGCATATCATCGAACTGACGGTAATATGAGTCGTAATTCTTGTGACGCTTTTTGTCAAGCTCTGTAACGCGCCACTTTGTGGAGCTGTCCTCCTTGAGCTTCAGAAAACGCTTTTTCTGCTCCTTGCGGGAAATATGAAGGAAAAACTTTATGATAAGATACCCGTCATCAGAAAGCTGGCGCTCAAAGGTGTTTACAGAACCAATGCGGCGGGCGTATTCCTCGTCTGATATCCCCTCTTCCATTTTGGCTATGGCAAGCTCCTGATACCAGCTCCTGTCAAGAACTGATATAGCGCCGTATTCGGGAATATTTTCCCAGTAACGCTTCATCATCGGGTAACGCCTTTCAGCTTCGGTGGCGGGCATTGTGGAGTAAACCTTGAAAAAACGCGGGTCAAGCATTTTTATCATGTCGGAGATAAGCGTACCTTTTCCCGACGCGCCCCATCCCTCCAGTAAAATGATCACGGGAAGCTTCTCCGCACGTATTTTCTGCTGAAGAGAAGATAGGTTCTTTTCGAGCTCCTTTGTCAGATCCTTGTAGTCAAAGGACTTATTCTTGTTTGAAAGCGCATTTTCAAGCATATGGAGACTTCCTTTCGGTTAATATATGCCGTACAAGCACATCCTGACAACTGCAAAATGCATAAACACACATCAGCATATCTGTATATTTGATTATAACATATTTCGTCAATTTTAGCAAGTATTTTTATTCATATTTATTGAAAACTTTAGGGGAAAATTTTGCCGTAATTATACTAAAAAGGTAAAATTCTCTTGCAATCTTATAAAGGATATGGTATAATAATATTTAATATTTGCCCACCGCAGATGAAACTGCGGGAATCCGCCGCGGCGGCTGCGGGACACAGGGCAGTATCAATCTTGCCGCCGGGAATGGAGTTTATTATGGGATTTCCTATTATCACGCCCGCTTTTCTCAAAGAGCTTACCGAAAAAATGAAGCCTGTGACCGCCGATGAATTCTGCGACGTCAACGCTACCGCTGTTGCAGTAGAATACGTTCCACGTCTTTGCTTTATTGAAGCCGTAAAAAAGCTTATGGCGGAAAAAAACGTTCTCGAATACAATATGATCAACCTCCCAGACGAGGAAAGCGCACCGTTCCTTCAGCAAAGCGAACAGATTATAAACACATATCCTCAGGCTAAGTATTACTGGCAGATAAGATCTCTTTTCATGAGCGTCCTTCAGAACAAAGGAGTCAACTTTGAAAAACGTATGCTGCTGCTTAATTACGGCGTCAAAACCGTTCAGGGTATGCTCGACAACGGCAGATCTGAGCTTATTCCCAAATTTATCAACGACTATACCTCTAATGATATGAATTTTGAAGAGATACTCGGGTATTTTAAGGAAATCCGCCCGAATCCCGGATACTCCCTTGCGGACGGTATTTCCCTGCTTAAGTCCCTTTCAAAACCCAATGCCGCTTACAAAGAGGTTCTTAATACAATTTATAAAAATCTGGGAGTTTCAGGTCCCGAAACGCTGAAAATGACTGATATGAAAAAATATATCGGAATGAGAAAAGAATTTTCTCAGTCAGCAGCGGGTGAAAAGGCTCACTACATTGAAAACGTTATGATAAACTATGTGTGGTCATACTCTATCCCGTTTTCAAATCCCGAGTTTAATTTCTGGGATCACTTCGTATTTTTCTGCTCTCTCTATAATGCGGTCAAGGTAATGCTCACCTGCTTTGTTCCCGACTTCTCGGACGAAGGATTTGCAAAGGCGGTAAGCGCTTTTGATACGGCTCTCAGAGCTTCGGACGAAAATCTTATGATGAAAGTTATCCTTGCTGTAAAAAATGCGGGACAAAGCAATAACGGAGATCTGGCAATACTGACATTAAGCTGATACATTTCAGCGATCATTCGCTTCTTATTATCGGAGGATTATGTTTATGGATAAAAGTTCAGGCGGAAATGGTATCAAAAAGAAAATTTCACGGGATAACCGTCCGCAGTTTCCCGAAAAAGCCGTTGTCACAGGCGGTATGCCTTACGGAAACAAAAAGCTGCACTTCGGTCACGTGGGAGGAGTATTCGTTTTTGCAGACGTTTTTGCGCGCTTTTTAAGAGACAGGATAGGCAGGGAAAACGTTATTTTCGTTTCCGGAACAGACTGCTACGGTTCCCCGATCGCAGAAAGCTACCGCAAGCTCAGCGAGGAACAGGGCTATAAGGGTACTATTAAGGATTTTGTCAGTGACAACCACGAGTCCCAAAAAAAGACCCTTGAGGACTACGGCATAAGCCTTGATCTTTTCGGCGCGTCAGGTCTGGGCAGAACTGCCGATGTACACAATGAAGTATCGGATCAATTCATCAGAAAGCTTTACGAAAACGGTCAGCTTCAAAAAATTTCAACCGCTCAGTTCTACGACGAAAAGGTAGGGACATTCCTCAACGGCAGACAGGTAGTGGGAAAATGCCCTGTGCAGGGCTGTCAGTCGGAAAAAGGCTATGCGGACGAATGCGACCTCGGACACCAATATATGCCGCAGGACCTTATCGACCCCAAGAGCACTCTCACAGGTGAAAGGCCGGTCATGAAAAATGTTGACAACTGGTACTTTAAGCTTACGGATCATTATGATATTCTACGCGAATATGCCGAAGATATCAGAAACCGCGAAGACGTGCGGCAGGTGGTCTACAAAACTATAAGCGAGTTCCTTGAGCCTCCCGTTATCTATATTATGAACGATTTCAGGGAGAAATACGAAGAACTCAAAGACAGGCTGGAAAATCATGAGCTTATTGAAGAGCCTAAAAAAACCTCTTTCACTATCAAGTTCAGCACTCTTCCAGACCGTGAAAAATCCTGCGCCGTGCTTTCGGAGGCGGGGATACGTTTCCGCACGGGAAAAACCCTTGTTCCTTTCCGTCTCACAGGAAATATTGACTGGGGCGTACCCGCTCCGGTACTTGAAAACGAAGAACCTCTCACCGTATGGGTATGGCCTGAATCTCTCTGGGCTCCTATTTCGTTCACCCAAGCATATCTTGAATCAAATGGACACGACCGCGAGGAATGGAGGGACTTCTGGTGCTCGGACAAGGCTCAGGTCTACCAGTTTATCGGTCAGGATAATATTTACTTCTACGGCGTTGCGGAAATGGCAATGTTTATGGCATTGCAGGGCAGAGACGGTCTTTTGGTACACCCGAAAAACGGAGAATTGCAGCTCCCCGTTCTTGTGGCTAATCATCATATATTGTTTTTGGATAAAAAGGCTTCAAGCAGCGGTACGGTAAAGCCCCCAATGGCTGCCGATCTGCTGGACTACTACACCCCGGAGCAGCTCCGTATGCACTTTTTGAGTCTGGGGCTGGGAATGAGAAGCGTAAGCTTCCAGCCTAAGCCGCTTAATCCCGCGGCAAAGCCCGAAGACAGTGACCCTGTTACAAAAGAGGGTTTTCTGCTTTCCAACGTGTTCAACAGGATCATACGCACCTGCTTCTACGACGCTCAAAAATATCTTGACGGTAAAATGCCGGTGGGTGCTGTTGACGAGGATATTCTTGCGGAATCCGAAAAGGCTGTTCTTGAATATGAACGTTTCATGTACAAATTTGAATTTCACCAGGTTACTTATGTTCTGGACTCCTATATCCGCAAGGCAAGCAAATACATGGCCAAAGCCAAAGCCGAAGCCGATAAGGCAGACGATAATGAACTGAGGAGAAAATGGCTGGTGAATGTTTTTCACATGATAAAAACAGCGGCTGTTCTCCTTCACCCTATTGCTCCGTTCGGAACGGAAATGGTGCGGGAATACCTCAATGTCGGCGATGATATCTGGAACTGGGATAACATCTTCGATCCTATGGCAGATAATATCCTCTCGGGAGAAACAGAACACAAGCTTAAATTTCTTGAACCGAGAATGGATTTCTTTAAAAGACACGAAAGCCAGTTTGAACAAAAATAAATACAAAAGTCAGTACCGATACAATGGTGCTGACTTTTGTATTTCAGAAGCTTTGTTCATTAAATATTCATACATTATGGTGAAAAATATGATATAATTAAGTAAATATTTACGGTCGCCTTAAAAATTCCGGAGGCATGATGCATATGATCAATCCTATTCAGAAGCTGCTTAACACAAAATTCCGCAATAAGCTCGTTTTCATGTGCATTACGGCAGTCGTGCCCGTTACTCTTGCAGGAGTATTCCTTCTGTACAATCTTGCAGATACGATAAAGGTAAACGCGGAAAACGAGTCAATTTCCACTGCGGACAGCCTCAGGACAAGGCTCAACGACAATATACTGACTATTTCAAATGTCAGCGAGCGGGTGCTTCAAAGCAGCAAGATCAAGGAACTGCTGAATAACGAGTTTATCAATCAGGACGAATATTTCAACTACTATATGCAGAATCAGGTCATTCCCGAATTTCTGGACGCGTATCCACAAATAGAAAATATTACTTTTTATATAGACTTGGACGGCTTTGTTGCAAACTCCAATTTTAAAAATGCGGATGAGAGCGTTTGCAACACATACTGGTACAAGGAAGCTATGGAATCCGATCTTGCCAAATGGCAGATCATATACTCAAATGACGAATACAGATTATGCAGAATAAGTCCCCTTAAAAACAATAAAGGAAACTTCTGCGGAGCAATGGTCTCGTCTGTAAGTCCGAAAGTTTATAGCGAACTTACCGAAAATATTGATTACAGCGTGGCATTCAGCGTTTCTAAGGGAGTGGTCTTTTACAGCAATATACCCGGCATAGATACAGGCTCTGTCCTTGCAAGCGAAAAAAATAATTTTTACTACGGAATAAGCGGTTCAAAACTTCTTGAGGACGATTCAAGCAGACTGAACAAAATAGGACATACTGTAATATCATACTTTGATTACGGCAACACGGGAAACTTTTTTCAGATATATGTTCTGAAGCCCTATTCCCTATTCAACGATGAGATAAATAACGTTATTTTTATGTATATATGGTACATTTTTTTATGTATCGTACTGTCGGTTCTGATAACGCTGCTTTTTTCAAGTATGTTTTCAAGGCGCATTCAGTTTCTCAAAAACCAGATGCACAAGGTCACGTCGGGAAATTTCGTTTTAAACGAGGAAATACGCGGTACCGACGAAATATTTGAGCTTTATCAGGATCTGAAAAAAATGGTGGACAGTATGCAGACGCTTATGAACGATGCATACAAGTCCAAAATTCAATCGGAAAGCTTCAAGCTTAATCAAGTCGAAGCGGAATTCAAGGCTCTCGCAAGCCAGATTAATCCGCACTTCCTCTATAACACCCTTGAAACTATCCGTATGAAGGCTTACTGCAACGACGACAAGGAAACTGCCGACCTGGTAAAAAAGCTTGGCAAATTCATGCGTCGGTGTCTTGAGGTTAAGGACAGTATGGTAACTCTCGAATCGGAACTGGAATTTACCAAAAGCTACCTTGAACTTCAGGCTGCCCGCTTCGGAGACAGGGTATCCTATTCAATATACTGCGAAGTTGACAGAAACTATAAGATACTTCCGCTTATTATTCAGCCCATTGTAGAAAACGCTTTTGTTCACGGCATAGAGGGTGAAAAGGCAAACGGCAAGATAGACATAAAGGTTTTCTACCGCAGCGGACAGGTCATAATAGAGGTTTCGGACAACGGTCAGGGAATCCCTGCGGATAAGCTGAGAGCGCTTCTTGCCAAGCTGGAAAAAAACGATACTTCATCTGGAAAAAGTATCGGTCTTACCAACGTTAACAAGCGCATAAAAATGTATCACGGAGAACAGTATGGACTTACGGTAGAAACTACGTTCGGGCACGGTACTGCCATAAGGATCACGCTTCCACAAAAAGCAGATGAAAACATTATGAAGAGACTTCCGGAAAAATACAGTGAAATAAGCGAAAATATCTCTTCAAAAAGAATTTAACTTTTATTGTTTTGCCCGGTTCTAAAACGTATACAGAAATTGTTAATACGGCTTCTGAAATCAGCGCAGGAGGACTTGATATGAAATCTGTAAACAAACTCTTTATTGCCGTTTCCGGTGCCGCCGTCATTTCGGCAGTTATTACGACTTTCTTACACTCACACAGAAAGGTAAAAATCAATTGCAATCTTACTCCGGACGAATATGACAAAATATGCGGTGAATTTTGCCTTGACCCAAACAGCGCTATGATGCAATACATTTACCGCCGCGGAGACAAAAAGTTCGGAGTAAGGCTTGCTCCCGGCAGGCTTCGAGCCGATGATATCGTAAGTATGTTCACTATACCTATTATAAAAGAAAAAATTCCCGAGGTTCTCCGAAAGAAAATAAAGTATCCCTCTTCCGACAGTACTGTTGTAAATGCCGCTGCGTTTACGCCGACTGCAAAGCGAGGACATGATTACAAAATACATATTTTCAAAATAGACGGATGCGAATACATGGAGATCGAAAAACCGAAAACCGATAATATCGGCATTTTCCTACACTCATAAAAAGGACTGGTGCATTGCTTATGCTCAAGGTTTTGCTTGCTGACGACGAACCTAACGTTCGCCACGGCGTAAAAATGATGATTCCGTGGGAAGAACTGGGTCTTGAAGTTATTGCAGAAGCCGAAGACGGCGACGATGGTCTTTCAAAGATACTTTCGCTGAATCCGGATATCGTTATTGCCGATGTTAAAATGCCTGGGATGTCGGGTATAAAAATGATTGAAGCCGCTAAGAAAAACGGCTACGGAGGAAAATGCCTTATTTTGTCCGGATACTCGGATTTCACATATGCTAAGGAAGCAATGTCTCTCGGAGTAAAGGGATTTATTCTGAAACCCGTGGACGAGGACGAGCTTATTGAAGCTCTGAAAACTGTCTGCGACGAGATCCATACCGATAAGAAAAACAAATCCGCTATACGCAAGGGCAGCAAATATATGAACGAACAGCTTGTCCGTGCGCTTCTTCTCGGAGACGATAATTTCATTAAAAAAAGTTCGCTCTCTTCTTACTGCTACGATCATTACGACGCGTCGATAATAAGTCCTGCGGAAGACATGGATCAAGATGAAAAATCCGTTCTTCTCGAATCGGTAAAAAGCCGCCTCAACTCGTGCAGTGACGTGGACATTCTTTCTCCCGAATTTAGAAGCGGTATCACGGCAGTACTTTTTAAGGGCTGGAAAAGAAAAAAAATACTCGATTTTTTTGTGGAACTCAATAAGGATCTTTTCGGTAAAATTTTTGTCACAATAGGAAATACCGTTACAACTCCGGAAGACATACGAATATCATACATTGACGCTGACAGTCTCCTTAAAAACAGATTTATGTACCTGCATCAAGGCGTTGTAACGTCGGAAACCGCCGGCGATGAATCGGACGGAGACGGTCAGATAAACGATATTGTAGGAAAGCTTTACGCATACGTTGAGATCAACGACACCGAAAAGCTATGTGAGACTCTTGATAGTCTTCGTCAAGCTCTTTGCAGCAGCAGCTACACTCCCGAAAGGATCAAGGTGCTTTGCATTACTGCGATAATGGACATAAAAAGTCGTCTGATAAAAAATATCGGCGATAAAAAAACAGAACAGTTTATTAACAATGAATTTATTGCAAAGCTCGGAGAGACATCAAGCCTGTTCGACATTATCGAAATGCTTAAAAATATGCTTTGCGATCTGTCGTGCACGCATTTCGGCAGGACTACAAAAAGCACCATGGAACGCGTTGTACAGTACATTCAGTCCAACTACAGCCGTGAGCTTAGGCTTGAACAGCTTGCGAATATCTTCGGATATAACAGCGCATATCTCGGCAAGGTTTTTCATCAGTACACTGGCGAAAACTTCAACAACTACCTTGACCGCATAAGGATCACCGAGGCAAAGCGTTTGCTTTTGCTGAACGAGTATAAGGTGTATGAAGTCGCGGAAATGGTCGGATACTCCAATATAAACTACTTTCACAATAAATTCAAAAAGTATGTGGGGATAAGTCCTCTGAGCTTTAAACGTCAGGGAAAAAACTGTTCGGAAAAACCCGACAGCTCTGACGAAACTGAAGAATAAAAAGCGGCAGCGTTTCAAATTTGAAGTGCTGCCTTATTTTTTACATATTAATAAGAGTCCTGTTAAGCTTTTTATCCTCAAGAAGCTCAACTATTACTATGTTTAAACAGGACAAATCCCACGAAAGGTCGTATACTCTGTCCGCACCTATAACTGCAACCATGGGACGAAGCGGTTGGTCGGGATAATTTTTCATGACATATGCGGTCTCGCCGTTTGAAAGCTTTACGTGTGAACCTGTTGGGAACGGCGCGACTTTTCTGAGAAACGCATGCACTACCCTGTCGTCAAAATGAGTTCCGACACTGCCCATAATAAGCTCAATGGCCTCATTGGGAGGACTCGGTATACGGTACGGTCTGTTTGACGTAAGAGCGTCATAAACGTCCGCAACTGCAAGTATTCTTGCATACGGATGTATTTCCGTGTCCTTAAGATGATTGGGATATCCCGAACCGTCAAGCTTTTCATGGTGTCCCACAATACCTCGGTAAATATTTTCGTTTACAAGATTACGCTCATGCAGATGAGCCGCAGCATGGACTGGGTGCATTTTCACAATGTTAAATTCCTCAGCTGTAAGCTTACCCGGTTTGGTAATGATATCGATCGGAATCGCTACCTTTCCTATATCATGAAGAAGCCCTGCAAGACCTATTTCGTTAAGCATTTCATTATTCAAACCAAGCTCTATCCCTATCGCAATCGCCATTATAGCAACGCTCAGACTGTGGTGATAGGTATAATCGTCGTACATCTTTATATCGGCGATATTTATGAGTATATCCTTGTGTGAAGAAAGACTGTCGATAAGCTCTTGCGTAGTGTTGCCTATCGCCTCAACATCCCCTTTTTGTACTCCCTTGCTGCTGTCTATGAAATTATCCGCTAAGCTGTGGATATTGGAGATAGCCTCTCTGCGTATCTGCTGATTTATCGAAGATACCACGCGTACCTCGCTTCTGACAGTATCCACGTACGCTCCGTCCAGTTTTGCGCTGCAAAGCTGGGTTACCTGCATATCAGTCAGTTTTTGTCCTGTTTTAAGGATCATCGACGACTGAGAGGACGGATCGTAAAAATGGATATCCCGTGCAAGGCACATCCCGGCAAGCAGTTCCTCTGATCTTACAAAAACCAAATCTGTCAACTCCCTGTGTAATAGAATTTCTCCGTAAAGCTGTCCGGTATTTGTTAACAACTCAAGGGCCTTCCGGAATTGCTTTCGGAGACCCTTTGTCTGATTTTAATTGTCATCGTTCCCCTCAGATATAAAATGAACAAGAATATTGCATTTACCCTCGGCATATTATGTATCAGACAGGCAGTTATTTTTTGAGCTGAGTGATGCACTCAGCGCAAACGCATTTTCCCTTGAACTCAACAATATTCTCATCGCTGCCGCAAAAAGCGCACGCCTGCTTGTACTTTTTGAGAATGATTTTTTCATCCTCAACATAAATTTCGAGAGCATCTTTCTCGCCGATACCCAGACCGCGTCTAAGCTCAATAGGGAGAACGATCCTGCCAAGCTCGTCGATTTTTCTTGTAATTCCTGTAGCCTTCATAAAAAAGACCTCCTTTTTGTTTCGATTACAGTAATATTATAACATAATTTGTATATAAATGTCAAAAAACATTATGTTAACAATATTTACCTTTTTATGAATATTGTTTAACAATTATTTCCTTTGTCCAAATTTTTTATAAACTGAACACGCAAAGGGAATTTTGGCTGCAAAAAACAATAATAAGGAGTAAAACAAATGATAAAATGGATATTTGCACTAATGCTTATAGTATCAGCTGTTTTCGGAGCATTTACGGGAAATATGCCCCGCGTCGGAGAAGCAGCGCTTAATTCCTGTGTTGAAGCGGTAAACCTGTTTTTATACCTGCTTGGCGGAATGTGCATGTGGGGCGGTCTTATGCGCGTGGCTGAAAAAGCAAAGCTTACAGACTCTTTGTCTGCATTGTTCAGACCGTTTCTTAAGCGTCTTTTCAAGGGGCTTGACATGAACGGAAAAGCCTTTCACGCAATATGCATGAATATAACCGCCAATCTTCTCGGTCTGGGAAATGCAGCCACTCCCTTGGGACTTGAAGCAATGCGCCGCCTTGAACAAGAGGAAAAACCCGGAGATACCACAAGCAGAAACATGATAATTTTTATAGTACTGAATACGGCATCAATAACGCTTATTCCCACAACTGCCGCTTCAATACGCCTAAAGCACGGTTCTGACGCGCCTATGGAAATTTTCCCGTGCGTACTGATAACTTCGATATGTGCTCTTGCCGCAGGACTTATTTCTGCTGCGGCTCTTGACGGTTTTATGAAAAGAGGCGGAAAATGAGTGATTTTGTAATTCCGTTTTTCATTGCCTTGATAATGATAATCGGACTGATAAGACGCGTGGACATTTTCAGTGAATTTACAGAGGGCGCAGCAGAAAATTTAAAAGCAGCTTTTGACGTGCTCCCCGCTCTGATAGCGCTTATGACAGCAATAGGAATGTTTAAAGCCTCCGGAGCGCTGGAAGTAATTTCTGAAGCAATATCGCCTGTTACGGGATTTCTTGGATTTCCAGAAGAGTGCATACCGTTGGCTATAATACGTCCCGTTTCTGGCAGCGGGGCGCTTGCTGTGTTTGAATCTATCTTGAATGACGTATCTCCCGACAGCTTTGCGGGACGTGTTGCAAGTGTTATAATAGGGTCTACAGAAACCACTTTTTACACTATAGCGGTTTACTACGGTATAACCGGCGTAAAGAAGACTCGCCATGCTATAGCTTCGTCTCTCACCGCAGATTTCACCGGTTTTATTTTAAGTGCTCTTACAGTCAGACTACTTTTAGGAAGTTATTAGTTTTGTTTCACAAAAATAGCAAATTAAAATTCTTTTTTTTAGCATTTTAAACAAATATCTCTTAAATGCTTGACATAGCCTGCCGATTTTGATATAATAATTAAGCATTGTGATTTCTATCATAATGAGCCATTAGCTCAGTCGGCAGAGCATTTGACTTTTAATCAAAGGGTCTGGGGTTCAAATCCCCAATGGCTCACCAGAAAAATCCCCATAGGTACGTTGTTTGAAACCTTTTCA
The DNA here is from genome assembly GCA_910586535.1 of uncultured Oscillospiraceae bacterium. GTDB lineage: Bacteria > Bacillota > Clostridia > Oscillospirales > Ruminococcaceae > RGIG8773. Next base: position 3,796 of record CAJUHS010000024.1, on the reverse strand, counting down.
GACAACGTATTTCTTTTTATGTTCTACTGATTTCTAACACTTTTCTAACACACACTATTTTGTTAGAAGTTCGTTGAAACGCTTTGCCATATTGACTTTGGAAGCATACTGCAAATGGGAATATATGTTACCCGTTGTCGCAATGTTGCTATGCCCTAACCATTCCTGTACCTCTTTAAGATTGAAGCCAGAATTGATAAGCAATGAAGCAGCGGAATGTCTCAAATCGTGAAACCGTATCTTAGGCAAATCGCTTGTAGCAAGGATTTTAGCAAATTTGTGTGTAACATAATCTGGTGGAATTTCCCGTCCGTCATCATAAGTACAAATATACTCGCTTTTATGGTAACAATCTCCAAATTGTTCTTCCATATCCTTTTGATGTTCTCTTAGCTCCAAAAGATAACTCTTTACACCGTCTGTAAGTGGTAACGTTCTAAGGCTTGCTTTATTTTTGGTGGAATCCTCATACACTACGCCTCCAATCGTTAAAACAGCCGTATGATTTACTGTAATGGTATTTTCTGTAAAGTTTACAGCACTCCATTTCAATCCAAGTACTTCGCTGCGCCTGAAGCCATAATTAACAGTAAGAAACACACAACTTTCTATTGGAGTACCTTTACATATCTCCATAAGCTGTTTTAATTGGCTTTCGTCATAAAACTTGCCCGTATAGTGTTCTCGCTTTGGAAGCGTAATACGGTCAGCGGGATTATATGGTATGATGTTCATTCTCAAAGCACAGTCCAACGCCTTATGTATATTGGCGTGTTGTCTTTTAACGGTACTTGCCGATAGCCCCTCTGAAATCTTGCTATTGTAGTAATTTTGAATGTGCATAGGTGTTAAATCCACAACAGCAACACCCAACTTATCAAAATAAGGCTTAATGTGCTTGTTATAATGAAATTTATAACCATTATATGTATTGAGTTTCACGCTTGCCTTTATAACCTTAAGCCATTCGCCCATAAAGTCCGAAAAGGATTGTTTATTGATTATATCAATCTTTTTTGACTCGTACTCCGCAACAAGCTTCTTTAAAGCCTGTTCTGCTTTACGCTTGTTATTCTTGATTTCCATATCAAGGGAAATCCATTTTTGCCGTCGTTTACCCTCGTTGTCCTTAAAATTCAACACGGCATAATATTTACCGTTTTTTATTTGCAGACTGCCTGTCATTATACAACAACCTCCTAAAATAACAACCGTCTGCTGTTTGACAAGTCCATTATAACATATCAGCAACAGCAGACAGTCAAACTGGTTTTAATATTTATTTAACATTATGTAAAAATTCTACAACTCTGAATTTTGGTATAATATGCTTCCTGCCGATTTTAATACTCTGAATTTTATTCTCGTTCACAAGCTCATAAGCCTTATTCTTTCCTATATTTAACATATGTGTCAAATCGTCTACACCCACAACGTCGGGATAGTTCTCAAATATATTTTTGCATTCCATTATTTAACAGTATATCCTTTCCCATAATTTTAAATGTCATTCCGCACCTCGATTATATTTTCAATAATTTTATCCAAATTCTTTTTAGCATTGTCAATCCGTTTATCGGTTTCGCTATATCCGACTATGTTATTGTGCAACAATCCCTTCTCAAAATTATCGGGATCGTTTTGCGCTAAATTCAATTGGCGTACATAATATCCTATTCCCTGTTTATCTCCAAGACTGTCATATATGTATTTGTAAAATGCAATATCCAAATAATGACAGCAAATTATAATTGCCAAAACCTTTTCACGTTTAGCGCATATTTCCTCATATTTTTTCTTGATACAATCAGAACAAATAAGCACGTCGCGATTTATACAGCACTTAAAAAATTTATCCTCACGTTTGCTTTCACCGCACCATTTACAGGTGTACATTTTTACAGGCTCTGCATTTTTATATTTCTTTTTTCTACCCAAATTCAAAAATCACCTCGAAAATAAAACTAATATTTTATTAAACATATAATTTATATATCAAAGCCCTCAAATTTTATAGTATGATCGTCCGGCAATTTCATTTCCGTAACCTCATAACTGCCATCGTCATTTTCTTTTACTGTATTTTTATATTCCTTTATTGTCTCATATGTTTTGCCTTTTGTTTTAACAATTCTGTGTTCTACATACGCATTTTTATCTTTATCATAATCAATTCTTTTAGGTGGAATACTTTTAATAACAGGCTCTACAACAATGTGGTTAGGATTGTTCTCATAGACGTGAACCTCTACGCGCTCTCCTATTTCGTGTACAAAATCATCGTTAAGTCTGACAATCTTTTCAGCAGTACCGAATCTTATTTTATATGTACCGAATTTAGAACTGTCTATTGGTGTATCTGGCTCAAATAATATATCTGAAATTATACCGCTGTACGATTTGTCAAAGGAAGCTTTTTTTAATTTGTGTTTAACCATTTGGTTTGTTAAATCTGCTATAGTTTCAAATAAATTTCTTTGCATTGATTTACCTCACTTTTTAATTTAGATATACCCCGCCCGAAAGCGGGGTATATAATAACTATTTCAAATTACTGTATATTTGCTTTTGAAAAGCATTAGGAAGTTCCATCATAGCCTCTTTGTATATTTGGTTTTTAACTTCGTTAGCTAACTGTTGTGCGTCTCCTACAGGATTTTGAATAACAATGTCACCGGTGGTAACATTCACAGACTGCGGATTAACTTTGATAGCATTCATTTTATTAATAGTTTCATCAATGTTTGAGGTCGTAGTTCTATTTGCAAAGGGTTTATCAAAAGGTATACCAACCATTCGTTTAAATGCTTCGTCATATTCTCCACGTTTCCAACGGTCATAAGCATCTGGCGTATTACCCGACTTTTCATACAACCGCTTCATAAAGGTGTCCATATTGTTTATTTGCGTTATCTGTACACTGTTTTTATTTTCATTTGCCGAGTTGGTTTCAGTCTTTGACAAAGAAGCTTTTTTAACAGTATCATCATCGTATTGATTGCTGTTCTTTTTATCCGAATTTTCAATATCGCTGTCTTTTAATTTCTGCTTAATCCTTTCAGCTTCTTTCGGATCGTCGGCATACGCTTTATCAATAACACGGTCGATACTCTCTGCAGACTGCGGATTGTTGATGTTATCAAGCTTCTCCAAAACATCGGAAAAGAATTGATCTCTGTCTTTTTTCTGCTGTTCCAAATCAGTAACCATTGTCTCATAGGTCTGAAGTGCAGCGTCCTTTTCGGCTTCCTTTGCTTTTTTCTGCTTCTCCAAACTGTCAATAAGAATATCAAGCTTAATATCGTCAACCTTTTGCTGTGCTTCCTCAACCTTTTCGGTATCTTGTCTGTAAGTAACAGTACCGTCAGAACCGTAAACCATTCTTGTACGCTGTTTAGAGTTTTCAAGGTCTTGCATTGCATTTTTTAACTCTATGGCTTTGGAAGTCTCATTGTTCTTGCCTTTAAGCGCGTCAATGGTTTCGTCAATGGATTTGATTTCAGCGTCGTATTTATCCTCTATGGCTTTCTTTTCGTCTTCATAGCGGTCTATACGTTTGTCTATGAGACTATCGTACTCTTTTTTCAGTCTTTCGATATAATCTATCTCACATTGAAATTCATCGTTGAGTATATCAGCCTTTTTATCTACGTAATTTTCATACTGCTTTGCAAGTTCCTCTAATTCGTCCTCGTGACCCTCAACGCCCGACTGTACTATTTCATTTTCTCTGCGGTCAACTTCTGCTAAAATTTCATCGTAAATGTCACGGATATAATCAAACTTTTCGGAATCG
>CAJUHS010000023.1 GCA_910586535.1 uncultured Oscillospiraceae bacterium | reverse complement strand
CGTTCACTTATGTTGACGACGTTATGGACTTCCTTGACAACAACAGTCAGGTATAGTCAGGGATCACCTGCCGGCTGAGTCATCCTCAACTTTAAATAAAACGTACCGCAGCTTCACCGTACCCCATCAATGGGGCGGGTAAGCTGCGGTACGTTTTTGTTTTTTTATTTCTTATAAATTTTTGTTGCAATAAGAAACTTTATCTTTTTTCCCTCTTCGGTAAACATTTTTTCATGCTCGGTGACAAGGTTGTCGGGGTAATCGCTTGCGTGCAAGTCTCTTGTAAGATACTTGATATTGAAGCCGGCTTCGGCGAAGTACTCCAGCGACTCTTCAAAAAGCTCGTCGTCGTCGGTCTTGAAGTGTATCTCGCCGCCGTCCGCGAGAAAAATGCGGTACTGCATAAGCTGGCGCGTGTGGGTAAGCCTGCGCTTGTTGTGCTTGTCCTTTGGCCATGGGTTGCAGAAATTGATGTACAGCCTGTCGGCGCGGTCGTTTTCGCCGAAATAGTCGGATATCCGTTCTATGTTGCAGGAAACAAGCTTCAGGTTGTTAACCTCTCTGCCTGCCTCGTCAAAGGCTTTTTGGACTGTCCTGCGTGCGACTCCCAGCATATCGCTTTTTATGTCCATGGCAAGCCAGTTTATGTCCGGATACTTCAAAGCCGCCTGAGCTGCAAACCATCCCTTTCCGCAGCCAAGCTCGGCGTACAGCGGCTTATTGCCGGGAAAAACGGTGCTCCATTTTCCTTTCAGTTCCTCGGAGTGTTCAATATAGTAGGGGCAGATTGCCAACTCGGGGCGCGCCCATTTTTTTCGTCTTATCCTCATAAAAACTTCCTTTCGCATTTTTATCCATAATCTATTGTACCATATTAACAGAAAAATTGCAATTTTTTTTATAATTTTACGTGTTGATTTTTGAAACTAATTATGATATAATTTAACTATATCTATGAAAATTATGTTAAGGAGCAGCTCTATGGGTTACAAACAGGATTTTATCAAATTTATGGTGGACAGCGGCGTACTGACTTTCGGAGAATTTACTCTCAAAAGCGGCAGACTGTCCCCCTATTTCATGAATTCAGGCAACTATAAAACAGGTGCTCAGCTTGCGAGACTTGGCGAATTTTACGCCGAGTGCATACATGACAACGGTATTGAGTTCGATACGCTTTTCGGTCCAGCCTATAAGGGTATACCCCTTGCAGTCTCAACGGCGGTGGCGCTCTATACGAAGTTCGGAATTGATGTAAACTATTGCTTTGACCGCAAGGAAGCCAAGGATCACGGCGAAGGCGGCTGTATTGTCGGCAAGCAGCTCGGTGACGGTGAAAGGGTAGTAATCATTGAGGACGTTATGACTTCGGGAAAGGCTTTGCGTGAGGTCATGCCAAAGCTTAAAGAAACTGCAAATGTTGATGTCGCCGCTATGATAATTCAGGTTGACCGTATGGAAAAGGGTCTGAACGGCGACAAGTCCGCAGTACAGGAGGTAAGCGGCGAGTTCGGTGTAAATATTTATCCTATCGTTAATATGAACGATATTATTGAAGCGATAGAGGACGGCGTTGTTCCCGGCAGGGAGTACTTGGAAAAAATGATTGAATACCGCAAAGTTTACGGCGTTTGATCTTTTGAGGCAATACGTACTGGTTGCCTTGAATAAAGCTTTGTCAACAGCGGCGGACGGAGCGTGGAAGTCAAAAAAATGTGCCGCTGAGAAACGGAGCAGACAATGAGTGTCGTTTTTGATTTGACGGTTGCCGGTTCGGAGATACTGGATTCGGTTATATTTATGGAGAAGTCTCCTGCTTATGCCGCTTTTAAGGAGGAAATTGAGAAAATTCTCGCTGATTTCAATAAAAATTCCAAGTTTGGTCAGAATGTGGATATCGATGTAAAAAATCTGGTGGAAAGCTCCTCCGACGCTGTAAAAAATATGCACAGGGCTTTCCTTATCTGGACTTTCTTTGAGGACAAGAGCAGCGGCGCAAAGGAGCCCCGCTGCAATACGTACCTTAAACTCTTTTTCAAGGGTCAGGAAAAGCAGCTCACCGCTCTTAACGGCGGAAAAAAATCCATTGCTGTAAACGAGGTAGCCGCTTTCAAGGAAAAGTACATAGCCGAAATAGGCAAGAATCCCGATTTGTTTAACAGTCTTAAGGAGTTCTTTGCGGGATATATATACGGATATTTCTTCAACTATCTTACCGAACAGGATATTATGAAGGACTATGCGGAGTTTCTTGTTTGCCTTGGAATGATGTCCAATAAAATAACCACCGGCGAGACCGCTAAACAGAAGATACTGCCGAAAATGGCTGTATTGCTCAACAACGACCGTTTCAAATACATTGGAGGAGAGATTCCCCTTGACGTGATGATGGAGCAGGTATACGACCGCTTTGCCTTTACGGGCATTGACAAGGCGGAGGAGACTGCTCTGAAAAGTGCTTTGAAGAAGTGCATTATGGATAATTATGACTACAACGAGGCAGACGATTTTATCAACGACGACGTTATGGTCAACGTGATGAGCAAGTTCAACAAGGACTATATACGAGCCTCAAGCTTTGCGGAAGACTTGCAGAAAAACACCTTTGACGGTATCAGGACGTTCCTTGACGGCGATAAGAACGATATGGGAGAATTTACTGTTTCAAGGATTACCAAGATAGTTTCGGACAAGTGCGCTGCCAATCATGAGGAGTACTACAGTGCGGGACGGGAACCTGTGCTTGATTTTGCGCTCAGCTCCGATATGAAAGGATACAAGTACCCTATTATTTACAAGGACGGCATGGATTACTGGTTTACGGACATCTACAAGGTTATACTTGCTCCCGCCAGCGACAGGGCAATCTACGTTGACGTCAAGGAGGAGGATCTGCCGCTGAAAATGTTTCCGTTTGCGGGTCCCGCCCTCAAGACTAACATTATCCGTGTTTTCGGCGGACTGGAATCGAACGGTTACACTATCCGTTACGACAAGAGAAATGTTCTTGTGGATATCAACGCGCTTCCCGCGTCTAAGAACCTTTCAGATGACGACAAGAAAATGATGGCTCTGGAAAAGCTTCTGTATGTTATTTCGGGAAACATGGATGCGGTTTCCTACACAAAGCTGCTGAATGAAAATGTTTTTGGGACAAAGCTTTACGAGGATTATATCCGTTACCGCATGGACTGCATTTTTGCAAAGGGAATGAAGAGTCTCGAAGCAAAGAAAACGCTTCTTGAGGAGCTTAATAAAATAGTTTAATAGTATTTGATTTGGCGTACTTGTTTGAACGGGTACGCCTTTTTGTTGGTAATGTACAAAAAATCAATGTAAATTTGTAGCAATTGTACCCATAAAAACCATGTGGGAAAAACGTATTATAATTATAGGACGCCAAATCGGAGGGGTGAGAATGGTATGACGGACAGGCAGTTTGAGCGGCGTATAACGCTCATACAGCAGGGCGACAAGCAGGGTTTGAAGGAAATTTACGAGGAATACGGAAAAACAATATATCAGTGTGTGTATCAGATACTCCGCAGCAGCCATGACGCGGAGGACATTACGTCGGAATTTTTCCTGAAGTTGTGGAGGGTAGCCGATACTTACTGCTTCGGCGGTAAGCACAAACGCTGGCTGGTGACTATTGCCAGAAATATGGCTTTGGATTTCCTTAAAAAGCAAAAGCGGGAGCAGTTGCTGTTGGACGGAGATACCGTGGAGAAGACCGTTCCCGAACCGGCGGACAACGTTTCCACCGAGGATACCGTCACGGGGCGCATGTCGGTAGCGGAGGCTTTGAATGCTCTTGATGAAAGCGAACGTGAGATCGTCAATATGCACATTCTCGCGGAGCTAACGTTCAGGGAGATAGCTGCTATAGTGGAGAAACCTATCGGTACGGTAACATGGAAGTACCGCAATGCAGTAACAAAGCTGCAAAAAATTGTCGGGGAGGCGCAGTCGGTATGAATTTGAACGATAAAAAAATAAAAGAACTGTACAAGGCTCATGCGGAACAAAATGCGCCCGACATGGACGCGCTTTGGGAGCGTATTGAACGCGGTCTTGACGAGAAAAACACCGATACTGTCAGCGGCGTGACCTCCAAGCCTGTAAGGAAACATATCGGTCTTGGGAAGATAGCCGTACCTGCGGCGTTGGCTGCGGTTATCGCTTTGGTGATAGTTCCCGCGGCGTTCAGGGGAACGAACAGTTCCAATATGGCTTACGATTCGGGAAACAGTATAATGAACGAGGAATGTGAGTTAGCCGGCGGTGCGGAAGAAATATCCGAAAATGACGAAAACGGCAGTTTGGACGAAGGTTTTTTGGACGGCGGAGAAATTGCGGAGGATATTTCGGAAGGTGAAAGCGTTTTGACGGGAACTGTGCGTTACGAAGACCTGAAGCTTGAATCTTCCGGAGAATATGATGAGGCTGAGGAAGCCGCTCCATCATATGACGGTTCCGAAGCTGATCCGTCCGTAAAGACATCGGGGGACGATTTCTTTGTTGAGGCAAACGTTTTGATACACACAGACGTAATTGTAAACGCCTATGTGGACAGGGTATACAGCCGAGGAGAGACTGTATGCTACGAGCTTACAGCCGAGAATGCCGATACAAGGGAAACGGAAAATATTACGCTTGAAAGCGTGACTCCCTACAGGCTGCTGGAGAACCGCAGTTACGTGCTGCCGCTTAAATTTGACGGAGGGACGTACAGTTTGGTTTTTGAAAATGCTCCGCAGATAGAGGTCACTCTTGACGGAGGGCTGATATTCCACAACGGTTGGGTGACTCTTGACAGCGGAGATTCGGCGGACGTTATCTATCCGCAAAACGGTATCGACGATTTTTTCTACGACCGCATGAAATTTTCCTATAGTGCGGATACGGATATTCTTGTTAAAAAATGGCACGAATTGAAAGGAGACGATCTATTATGAAAAGAAAAGCTTTGACTGCGGCGGCATTGGTTTTTACGCTTACGCTGACAGGCTGCCCCGCACCGGACGACGAGGTGCAGACGGTAACTTGTCTTGTGGAGGAAAATACTTCGGCTTGGTCGGAAACTATTGAAAACAATTCGGATTTTGTTCCCGGCGCGGAGGGGGCGGAAACCTCTGCGGACGTGTCGGAAACTAATGCGGAGACGCATGATAGTTTTCAGGGTGTTGAGGAAACGACACTCGACCCAAAGATATCCGAAGATCGCGTCATTGCCGAAGACGATATTCTCGACGCGCTCAAGCGCCTTGCTTCTTCGTCTGGGGGACAGTTCTCCGAAAACCCGGGGAGTTGCTTTGAAGCGGCGTTTCTGAAATATGCGGCGGCTGAGGGTGAAAACGCTGTGATATCCCCCGCAAGCGCGAAGCTTGCCATGAGCATGGCTGCTATTGGTGCAGGGGAAGACTCCTCCACGGAAACAGAGCTGCTGGGGTTGTTCGGTTACGAAAGCAGAGACGAAATGTCACGTATCTGCAAAACTCTTATGGAGGAACTTAACCGCGAGGACGGCAGCCTGTCCGCGAAAAATTCCATGTGGGTATCGGATAGGGTGAAAAGCCTTAACAGCAGCTTTTCGGACGGTCTTAAGAATTACTTTTTTGCGGAAAGCTTTACCCGCGACCTGACCTCACAAGGCTTTGTTGACGAGCTGAACGGCTGGGTGGAGACTAACACAGACGGTCTGATAAAGGAAATGCTGGACGAACCGATGTCCGAGGAGGCTCGGCTTGCGCTGGTGAATACTCTGTACTTTAAAAACGAGTGGTCAAAGCATTTTAACGACAGATACCCGCGTGGATTTTACGGGGTGAGCGGCTTCAACGAAAACGCCCCCGCCATGAGCATGACCGAGCATATCATGTACTCCGCAGACGGCACGTTCAAATCGGTGAAGCTGGACTATACAGACGGTTCATGCATGAAGATTTTCCTGCCTGCCGATGAGAACAAGTTTGTTACCGACATTATCGCGGAAATGTCCGCAGAGGAACTTGCGGCGGCTATGGAGCCGTTTTACAGCAGCACATATGTGTCCCTAACAATGCCGCCCTTTGAGTGCGACTATAAGGCTTCTCTTGTGGAGATGTTCCAAAGTCTTGGAGTTAAGGATTGTTTTGACAGTTCAAAAGCTGATTTCAGCGGCATTACCTCGGATTTGCCTCTCGTTATATCGGACGTTATACAGGCTGCGAAGATAATCTGCGGCGAGGACGGTACGGAGGCTGCTGCCGCAACTATAGTTATCATGGCGGAATGTGCTTTTGCTGAACCCTTAGAGCCTGTGGAACTTATAATTGACCGTCCGTTTCTCTATTCGATAGAAGCCCCGTCGGGCGAGACCCTTTTCATGGGCGTTATCACCGACATTCAATAAAAGGAGGATAATTATGAATAAAAGCAAAATTATAGCGGCAATTGTTTCGGCAGCGGCGTTTGCGGGGATTTTGTCCTCCTGCTCCACAGCGGAGACAAGCGATATTTCTGCGGAAACAGGAGACCAAACCACAGCTACAGCGCAGATCAAACACACAGAAGCGGCGTACTCCACAGGAGAAATCTCGGGAAGCTTCAACAGCGCGTTCCTGAAAGAATATCTTAAGGAAAACGACAGCTTCGTTATTTCTCCGCTAAGCGCAAAGCTTGCCGTGAGCATGGCGGCGGCAGGTGCGGACAGCGGTACAGGTACTGAAAAGGAGCTGCTAGAGCTGTTCGGCTACGGAACTAAAGAGGATATGCTTTCCGACTGCGGCAGGATAATAGAGGAGCTTGACGCTTCGGAAACTATTGATATGGCTAATTCCGCTTGGCTGTCCGACAGACTAAACGGTTTTAACGACAGTTACGGCGATACGCTGAAAGATATTTTTTCGGCAGAGTTCTTTACTCAGGACTTATCTTCGGAGAATTTCGTAAAAAAGATTAACGGTTGGGTGTCGGATAATACGAAAAAAATGATACCGAATCTGCTGAATCAACCGCTGTCTGAGGATGCGCGGCTTGCGCTGGTAAATGCACTGTACTTCAAAAACGAGTGGCTTTTCAAATTTGACGAATATGCTACTCACGATAGGGATTTCCACGGAAAAAGCGGTACGGTGCAGATACCCACAATGTATCTGGCTGAGCGTTTGCAGTATGGCGAGGGAAAGAAATTTAAGTCGGTAGTTCTGCCCTATACGGACGGTTCTTATATGCGTGTGTATCTTCCTCTGGACGAAAATGCACAAATCGCCGATCTTATTGCGGAGATGAGCGTTGAGGAACTTAACGCTGAGTTTGAGGCGGGTTACGACGTTGCGGACGCTGTACTATCTATACCGAAATTCGAGTGCGAAAGTGGTGGATCCTTGCTTGAAATGCTTGAACGTCTTGGTGTTCGGGAGGCGTTCGATCCGCAGACGGCTGCTTTCGGAGAGATGACCGACAGTAACGAAAAGCTGTACATTTCCAAGATAATCCAGGCGGCAAAAATAGTCTGTAACGAGGACGGTACAGAAGCTTCCGCTGTCACATTGGAGGCAATGGACGCGGGAGGGGCGATGCCTGCTAATGAAATCATCGAGTTTACCGTGGACAGACCATTTTTGTACGAAATTAAAACGGCTTCAGGCGAGACACTTTTTATTGGCGTTATGCAGGATATTAACAGTTAAGGGTGAGCTTTTATGAAAAACAAAAAGATTTTATGTTTGGCAATGACAATACTTACCGCAGCGGGAATGCTTTCGGCGTGCAGTTCTTCCGGAGACCGTGACGGCGGCGCGGAACATGTTACAACAAATACAAGTACTACAGAGGTTAACAGCGGCAAAGATGAGACCTTCCAAACAAAAGGAGAAACGGCTGCGGACAGCTTTGATCCCAACGCCGACATGGGAGCCAACGTTGAAGCTGACATGATGGCAGTAGAAGAAGCTACGGCAGATGACACTTATCCTACGGGAAACACATCAGGCGCCGGCGCATGGAACACAGAGACAAAGAACGATGGTTACAGGTATTGGGAATATTTCAACACCGAGGAGTACAACAGCATTGAGGAAAGCGGCTACAAGTCGGTAGCGGCAAATCCGCTGTCAACCTTTTCCATTGATGTTGACACTGCTTCATATGCCAACGTGCGCCGGATGATTCAGGAGGGCGGCTATGTCAACCCCGACGCGGTTCGTATCGAGGAGTTTATCAACTATTTCAATTACAGCTATCCCCAGCCGGCAGCGGACGATCCGTTTTCGGTAACGACAGAGCTTTCCGACTGTCCTTGGAACAGCGAGGCAAAGCTTTTGCTGGTAGGACTGAAAGCGGAGGACATTCAGCAGGAGGAGCGTGAGCCGCTCAATCTGGTATTCCTGATAGACGTGAGCGGCTCAATGTTTTCGGAAGATAAGCTGCCGCTGGTGCAGAAGGCCTTTTCCATGCTGACGGACACTCTCACCGAGGACGACAGGATTTCCATTGTAACCTATGCCGGGGAAGAAAATGTTGTCCTTAAAGGTACAAGCGGCGCAGACAAGGAGAAGATAAAGGAAGCTGTAAACAGTCTTGAAGCAGGCGGTTCAACCTACGGTGAGGCAGGAATAAACCGCGCTTATGAGCTTGCGGAAAAGTACTTTATCAAGAATGGCAACAATCGCGTGCTTTTAGCTACGGACGGCGATCTGAACGTGGGTTTATCAAGTGAGGAAGAGCTTACGGAGCTTATTGAGGAAAAGCGGGAATCGGGAGTTTTCCTATCGGTGCTGGGCTTCGGTACGGGCAACATCAAAGATAACCGCATGGAGGCTCTTGCTGACCATGGCAACGGAAACTATTCCTATATCGACAGCGAGTCCGAGGCGAAAAAGGTTCTGGTGGAGGAAATGAGCGGCACTCTCTATACTGTGGCTAAGGACGTTAAGATCCAGGTGGAATTTAATCCTGAAAACGTGTCGGGATACCGCCTGATAGGATACGAGAACCGCGCTCTTGCGGACAAGGATTTTGCCGACGACACTAAGGATGCGGGCGAGATAGGAGCGGGTCACACCGTTACTGCGCTGTATGAAATAGTTATGAACGGAAGCGGAACATCAATTCCAGAAGCGGATCTGAAATATCAGCGAAATACCGTAACCGGAAATAAAGATGAGCTTCTGACGGTCTCGCTGCGCTACAAGCAGACCGACGGAGACAAGAGCAAGCTGATTTCAGTACCAGTTACAATGGAAAGCTACAGCGCAAAAATGCCTAAGAACATGACCTTTGCGGCAGCGGCGGCAGAGTTCGGAATGGTGCTTAAGGGAAGCGAATACTGCGGGTCGGCAAGCTGCGGACAGATACTCGAAATGCTTGAGGAAAACGGATACGACAAGGACGACTATAAGAGCGAGTTTGTTTATCTTGTGAGAACCATGGATAAGCGCGGATATTGATTATTTTTGGATATACTAAAGGGCTGTGCAGATTGTCTGTACAGTCCTTTAGTGTGCCTGTTTATTTGTATTCGGTGAAAAAACGTCCCATGGAAAAATTGCTGTACAATAATTTTAACCTGAAAGATGGAGTTCAATGACTTAGGTTGATTTTTTTCTGCGTGGGAAAGCTTATGAGGGGGTGTTCCAAACTGCACAAAAGATACTGAAATTTGCTTTTGGTGTCGGTTATAGTGCTTCTAAACTATAGAGCGGTATCTCCCTGGCGTCATTTCTATAACGGGATTTGACACTATGCTGGCGGTAAAACCGCAGGGTAATTATAGTAGCGTATAATTCGGAACAACAGTAAATCGGTGTATTTCCATAAAAGAAAAAGGCTTCCGTCCGATAATGAACGGAAGCCTTTTTTATTAAGGTTTAGTTATGTCTGCGCTTTTTGAAAACAACGATTCCAAATCCGAGAACGACTGCTGCAAGACTTGCACTTACTGCAACTGCAAGTCCGTTTCCGATAGAGTTGTTATCAGAAACGATTCCTGCCGCTGAGGAAACATCCTCAAACTCGCCGAGAGGCTCATCGCTGATAGTGATAAGGTAATCGGAAGCGTGTGTGAACATAAAGTTTGCATTGCCGCCGGAAACCAAGCTGCAATCCGCAAATTCAAGCTCTTCAGTCTTGGGATTGTAGTAGAAAAGGTTAGCGTAAAGTCCGTTATACTTTGTTCCTACATCGTATGACAGAGTTGCTACACAGCCGAAGTTTCCCTTGTGATCAAGCGAAATCTGCTTTTTATGCGAACCCTCAGCCTTGTCAACTACTTCGTTGGGGATATGTCTTGTATTCTTTGTAACATCAAGATTAATAGTCTTGTTAGATGTTACGCTGAGACCGTTGATAGTCCACTTAATGCCTCTGCCCATGTTGAAGACAATATCAACGTCCTTGCCTTCGATATCGCCGAGGATAGTAGACGGAACTTTTTCTGCGCCGTTCATATCAACAACGATCTTATCTCCGTCGGAAGCTACTATGATCTCAGCTGAAACAACCTCCCAGCCGTTCTTTCCGTTTACGGAAGGTGCGTTTGTGTTTGTTACTCCGCCAACGGGGATAATGGGTGCGCCTACATCGGGAGCAGGAACCCAGGGATCAGGATTATTTCCTGTGCCTGTTGCGGGGATAGTTTCAGTTCTGATAATATAATTACATATAGTACATTTATATGTCTTTATGCCTGTTGTTGTTTCTGTTGCGGGAGTTGTAATATTACCTCCGTCGCTTGTATGCGCCGCAAAGTCAATCTTTTCTGCGCAGTTTGAGCAAGCATGCCAGTGACCTGCCGCGTCGCTTGTCCATACTGCTGCGGGAGTATGGGTATGATCAGGATCAACAGGAGGCTTGGGTTCTGCATTTGGAACAAGCTCAACCTTTGTCAAGGTGTAATTCACACCGTAAACTGCCATACCAAATTCTTTAAGAGCAGTAACGTCAGCGGCGGTCAATACAAAGCTGAAAGATGTGCCGCTTATGTTTATAACGCCCCATTCGGGATCGGGGTTGGGTCCGGGAATAGCAGGCCAGCCCTCTGCCAGGCTTGCGATCTTCATCTGAGCGCCGGATTCACTGGTGAAAGTATATTTAAGTGTGTCACCGACTTTGATTTCAGCAAATTTAGCTGCGGGAATCTGTACGTTTGCAGACCAATCTGTTCCCATATTGGTATTGCCTTCCCAGATAGCGTCGCCTGTAACAGGTGTGTCGCCGCCTGTTTGAGAATTAACCTTAACAATATCTCCCAAGGCCATATCGTTAATGCCGCCGACGTCACCGTTAATGTTTACCTGATAACCGAATTCTTGGAGAATATCATCATCGGCAATACCGGTTATTTCAGATAAATCCCAAGGCGACGAGTGGTTTGTCCATGAGAAGCCTTCGCCCCATTTGGCAAAGAGAGAAACAGAAACATTCTCTGCTGTTAAGCCTTCAACAGAAAAGTTTTTAAATTCAACGCCTGTCAAAGAAACTGTTGTATTTTTCAGTTCGCCGTATGTCATTCCTGTTGTGATACCTGCAGGAAATGCCGTAACATTTTTCTGGGCTGCCTTTGTAACACCCGGAACGCCCCAACTTGAAGCATCTATAACTTCAAGTTCAAGCTCTTTTGTGCTGTCAAAAGCCAATTCAATCGCTGTAGGTGAAGGAGCAGGACTGCCCGCGCTGATTCTGACAACTTCAAGTGAATTTAAAGTAAGTCCCTTAAAATTACCGCACTGTAAATTTCCTGCAATACCGCCCCAATCGTACATTGCTGTATCGGAAATGGGAGCGTATGCTATTGCATTGTTTGCCGTACTTGTCGGGAGCGGAATCAAATTACATTCAAAATCAGCCCCATCCCCATTATTGTTATACCATTTTAATCCTGTTATCCAATTATAATTGCTAAACCCCCATGTCATCAATGTATTGAAATCAGTTTCTGTAATGTCAGGCGCTACACCAGTGTCAACGCCTCCCATATTAGACATTGTAGCTTTAATGTAAACATTGGGGTCAGTCATGATTGTGGCTCTGTCATTTTCACCAATAATGACCTGCGTCCAATCGCCGGAATCCCACTCGCCTGTGAACGTACTCTTAACTGATGTTAAGTCAACAGAGTACAGAACTTCTTCTGTACCGGCGGGAGCCTCGGCAAGAGAAGCCGCACTTGCTGTAAAGCTCGTGACAGCCATGGTTGTTACCGCCAGCGCAGCCGCAGTGGCTCCTGCCAGCAGTTTTTTCAATTTCATATAAAAAACCTCTTTTCATTGTATTTGAACGAATTTGTTCTGACGAAAGTCCTTTCGCAGCCGTTCAGTACAATTGGTAAATTGCGTTCATACTTCCGACAAAAAAAAACATACTTCATTCATATTAACAGTATAGCAGATTCGCACAGTTTTTTCAAGGGTACAAGCAAACAATATCATACAAAAAATTTGTGGAATTTATACAAAACCTTGTACATTACTGATAGCCGCGGTAAATTTGCCAACCGCCGCAGAGCGTTTCTGTAGGTTTTTGTGCATAATGGGACTTGAAATACGCTTTGAAAGGTGATAAAATAGTATAGTTAAGATTTTCGGCATTCCCACTGATTAAGATGAGGTGAGCGGCATGATAAGAAAAATTTTGGCGTTTCAGATTATTTTGGTGCTTTTTGTTTTTTCATTGGCTGCATTGGCGTCCGCAGAGGAAGAGCTTCCGTATGTCAGAACGGTTTTTAACGAGAGAAACGGTTTGCCCACAGGAGAGGCTAACGACGTTCTGCAGACCTCCGACGGTTATGTCTGGGTAGGAAGCTACGGCGGTCTCATACGATTTGACGGCACCGAGTTCCGCAACTTCAGTTCGGAAGGTATACTTCCGTCTTCTTCGGTGAGAATGCTTTTCGAGGACTCTTCGGGCAGACTTTGGATAGGTACTAACGACGCGGGCGTGTTTGTGTACGAAAACGGCAGTATTGCTCAGCCTGACGGTCAGCCAAATGATACTTTTCTGTGCGTGAGGGGCTTTTCCGAGGGAGCGGACGGCGTTGTTTACGCCTGCTCAAATTCGGGAGTTGCTCAGATAGCTGACGGTGTGATGACCGTGTACGATATCCCGGAGCTTTCGGGACAGACGGTGTACTCTCTTGCGGTTGATAAATTCGGCAGGGTCTGGGGCGCGGAAAGCTCCGGCGGCTGCGCGGTACTGTACGAGGGACAGCTTGTAAGCATTATTTCGGGAGAAGAGCTTCTCGGCGAGGGCGAGTCGGTTTACAGCGCTGCGGCAGGAGCGGACGGTGACGTTTGGCTCGGCAGCGCGGGGAGCAGGGTAATGCGGCTCAGCTTTGATTCGGTCGATCTTGAAAAGGGCGTGAAAACTCAGCTTTTCACCATGGAGAACGTTATCACTCACAACAGCATGAGAATGATGAGCGGAGGCGAAATGACCGTAAGCGGTCTCCACGGATTCGGCATGATATATCCCGACGGCACGGTAAAGGAAATCAGCGAAAGCGACGGTGCCGTTTCGCTGAACAGTGCGTTTGTGGATTATGAGGGGAACGTCTGGCTCGCCTCCACAAGCGAGGGCATTGTCAGGTACAGCAAGGGCTGTTTTTCCTCTCCCAACTCAGCAGCGGGGCTTGAGGGTATCGCTCTTAACGCTGTGGCTGTCAGCGAAGATTTGAAATATATCGGTACCGACAGCGGCATTATAGTATGCGGTGCGGACTGGCAGAGGATTGAAAGTCCTCTGACGGAAATGCTTGACGGTATAAGAGTGCGGCATATAATCGCCGATTCCAAAGGACGGGTGTGGGCGGCTTCCTATTCGGATACTCCCGTTCTGATGTACGACTCCAAAAGCGGTGAAATAGTTTCCTACAGCAGCAAGAACGGTCTTGCAGGAGACAGGGCGAGGACTTTGCTGGAGCTTAAGGACGGCACGGTCGCGGTAGGTATGCAGAACGGAGTCAGCTTTATCGACGACGGAAAAGTTGAAAGCTTTACCGATCTGGAGTACCCCGCCATACTGTCCCTGATGGAGACCGAGGATGGTTCTGTATTTGCGGGCAGCGACGGAGGCGGTATTTACGAAATAAAGGACGGCGGCGAGGTAGTTTCACACAGCTTTTCCGAGGGGCTAAGCGAGGGAGTTGTGCTCCGTATGCTGAGCGATACCGAAAAAAACTGCTATTTTATCAGTGCGGGAAGCAGCCTGTACTATATGAAAAACGGTTCATTCACAAAGCTTGGCGCTCTCGAAAAGGGATCGGGAAGCATTTTTGACTTTTATCTGATAGACGGTACTTTATGGCTGCTCCAGAATAACGGCATACTTGCCGCAGATCGCTCTGATCTGCTGAGCGGCGGAACCGGCGAGCCGGTGACCTACGGCTTTGAGTACGGTCTGTCGGGTTCGCTGAACGCCAACACATGGCATTGCTACGATAACGGAAAGCTTTATCTTGCCACAAGAAACGGCATAAGCGAATTTAGTTTCACCGCTCCCGAAAATGAGCTGCCGAAAGTGGTTATAAGCAGTATCGAGGTGGACGGAACGGTTTACGACCAACCGGAGGATATGATTATCCCCAGCGGTGCTCAGCGTGTTACGGTGAGCTTTGCCGCGCTATCCTTTACCGATACCACAAGATTTTCGATTGGCTACAGGCTTGACGGATTTGACGATGAGGAGATCCTTCTGGACGGCGCAAAAAGCGGTTCTGTCAGCTATACAAATCTTTCGGGGGGACGGTACAAATTCAGCGTGAGAGTTATCGCACCCGACGGAACGGAGGATACGGACGGAAAATTCGGACGTTCATGCAGCCTTGGAATAAGAAAACGCAAAAAGCTTGTGGAACACCCTCTGTTCTGGGTATGCGCAGCGTTTGCGCTTATGGCAATAGCTATGGGTTCTATTACTCCAATTTCGGCGGCTAAGGTGAAGCTTGCCAGACGCAGACAGCGCGAGTATCAGGACATTCTGGAGCAATCCCTGCTTACTTTTGCGGGTACTATTGACGCTAAAGACAAATACACAAACGGTCATTCCATACGGGTGGCAAAGTATTCAAGGGAGCTTGCAAAGCGCATGGGGCTGTCCCCTGAGGAGCAGGAGCATATCTACTATGTGGCTTTGCTTCATGATATCGGAAAGATAGGCGTTCCAGACCATATCCTTAACAAGCCCGGAAAGCTCGATCCGGAGGAAAGAGAAGTCATTCAGACCCACCCGAAGATCGGAGCGGATATACTGAAAAACTTTACCGCGCTGAACGGTATTTCCGAGGGCGCAAAATTCCACCACGAACGCTATGACGGCAAAGGCTACTGCGAGGGCAGGGCGGGGGAGGACATTCCTCTTGTGGCAAGGATAATCGGCGTGGCGGACACTTACGACGCCATGTCAAGCGAGAGGTGCTACCGCAAGCCGCTGAGCTCGGAGACGATAATTTCAGAGCTTGAAAAGGGCAGAGGAGGACAGTTCGATCCGTCCATTGTTCCGCATATGCTTGATATGATAGCGGACGGCACAGCTGATATTCTCAAGGAAAACAGTGAAGAAGCTGCAATCAGCGGTGCGCTGTAGCCGCTGTAGTCTGAATATTAAAGAAGGTTAGATCATGAACATTATCATAGTAGGCTGCGGCAAGGTCGGTCAGGCTCTTGCCGAGCAGCTCAACGAGGAGGACAACAACGTCACGGTTATTGACTCCGACAGAAAAATTGTCGATAACGTTGTAAGCCGTTTTGATGTAATGGGAGTCGAGGGCAACGGCGCTACCCGCGCCACTCAGCAGGAGGCGGGAATTACCCGCGCCGATCTGCTTATTGCGGTAACGGGCTCCGACGAGCTTAATCTGCTTTGCTGTCTTATTGCCAAAAAAGCGGGTAACTGTCAGACAATCGCCCGTGTGAGAAGTCCGCAGTACAATATTGAAGCTCCGTTCCTGAAAGACGAACTGGGACTTGCAATGGTAATAAATCCAGAATTTGCCGCCGCTTCGGAGATAGCGCGTATCCTGCGCTTTCCGTCGGCGATAAAGATCGACACATTTGCAAAGGGCAGGGTGGAGCTGCTGAAGTTTCGTCTGCCCGAAAACAGTCCGCTGGCAGGCTGCGCGGTCAAGGATATCAATATTAAATTCCACAGCGACGTGCTTGTGTGCACTATCGAGCGCGGGGACGAAGCCTACATAGCATACGGTGATTTTGTTTTCGAGGGAAAGGACGTTATATCAATTGTTGCCGCGCCCCGAAAAGCAAACGACTTTTTCCGCAAGATAAAGTACAAGACCAATTCTGTCAAGAATGCAATGATCGTCGGCGGCGGAGAGATAGGTCACTATCTTTGCGAAATGCTGATACGTTCGGGAATAAACGTTACTCTGATAGAAAAAAACCCCGCACGGTGCGAGGAGCTTGACGCTCTTATGGACGAGGCGGTGGTCATTAACGGAGACGCTTCAGACCAAACGGTACTGCTTGAAGCGGGACTTGAAAACTCCGGCGCGTTTGTTGCTCTTACAAATCTGGACGAGGAAAATATTTTGCTGTCCCTGTTTGCCAGAAGCGTGGGGAACGCCAAGCTTATTACCAAAATAAACCGTATAGATTTCGGCGACGTTATCAAGCACCTTGATTTGGACTCTATAATCTATCCGAAAAATATTACTTCAGAGACGATAATACGCTACGTCAGAGCTATGAAAAACGCCATGGGAAGCAACGTTGAGACTTTCTACAACCTGATAAAAGGCAAGGTGGAAGCTGCGGAGTTCATCATAAAGGAGGACTCGCGTATTGCAGGTGTTCCTCTTATGGAAATGCAGTTCAAGGAGGGCGTGCTTGTGGCGGCTATCCTGCGCGACAGAAAGGTCATCATTCCTCACGGTCAGGACAGCATTCAGGTAGGGGACGCAGTGGTTATCGTTTCAAATCACCTTGCCCTGCATGATATTACGGATATTCTTAAATGATAAGATCGGGAGTAGCTGAGATATGAACTTTAAAATGATATCCTACATTCTGGGCTGGATACTTATATTTGAGTCCCTGTTTATGATCGTACCATCCGTAACCGCGGTGTGCTACGGCGAGAGCGCTCTTTGGTACTTCCTTATAACCGCGGCTGTGTGTCTTGCAATAGGCGGTCTGCTGATACGGAAAAAGCCGGAACGCAAGCAGCTTTATTCCCGCGAGGGAAACGTTATCGTCGCTTTGAGCTGGATACTGCTCAGTATCTTCGGCGCGATACCGTTCTATATTTCAGGGGAGATACCCTCTTATCTGGACGCTTTGTTTGAAACGGTTTCGGGATTTACCACCACGGGAGCGAGCATTCTGTCCGAGGTCGAGAGTATGCCGAAATCAATGCTCATGTGGAGGAGCTTCACACATTGGGTAGGCGGAATGGGAGTTCTGGTCTTTATTATGGCTTTTCTGCCTCTGGCGGGAGCTCAGAATATGCACATAATGAAAGCGGAAAGCCCGGGGCCGTCGGTCAGCAAGCTTGTACCTAAGGTCAAAAGCACGGCCATTATGCTGTACAAAATATATTTTGTTCTGACTATCATGGAATTTGTGGCGCTGCTTATCTGCGGAATGTCTGTATTTGACGCTCTGAACACCTCCTTTGCCACCGCGGGAACAGGCGGTTTCGGAGTTTACAACAACAGCATGGGAGGATTTCCTCCCAAGATACAAATTGTGGTAACTGTTTTTATGATACTGTTTTCAGTGAACTTCAACTCCTACTTCTTTTTGATATGCAGGAAATTCCGTGACGCTTTCAATACCGAGGTATGTGTGTTCTTTGTAATCGTGGCTGTCATTACGGGACTTATCACAATAAACATAAGCGGGCTTTTCAGCACTGTAGGCGAAGCTCTCAGGCATTCGTCCTTTGCAGTGGCTTCCATGATCTCGACAACGGGTTTCGGTACGGTTGATTTTAACCTTTGGCCCGAGCTTTCGAGGACTCTCCTTGTTCTTGTGATGTTCATAGGAGCCTGTGCCGGAAGTACCGGCGGCGGCATCAAGGTGTCGAGGATAATCATTCTGTTTAAAAGCATGGCAAAGGAGCTTCTTGTTATCGTCCATCCTAAGCAGGTCAAGAAGATAAAGCTGAATTCCCACCCGATAGATCATGACGTGGTGCGGGGAGTAAACGTGTTCATGGTGGCATATCTTATGGTTTTTGTGATTTCGCTGGTGCTTGTTTCCTTTGACAACCACGATATGATAACCAACTTTACAGCCGTTACTGCAGCGATAAATAATATTGGTCCGGGACTTGAGCTTGTGGGTCCGACAGAGAACTTTGGATTTTTCTCCGCTCCTGCAAAAGCTGTTCTCATTTTCGATATGCTTGCGGGCAGGCTGGAGCTTTTTCCAATGCTGCTGCTGTTTACTCCGGCAACGTGGAAAAAATGATCTTTTATATCTGCCGGCGCCTGCGGCGGTGCTTTCCGCAGATGAGAAGCTGTTTAACCGTTTGGATATAAATATTTGACTAAGGGCTGCGGTCAGGCAGCCTTTATTTTTTTTGTGACATCAGCTGCGGAAAGGGCAATGCTGTACTTTATGTCCGTTTGATTTTACTGGAGCGTGAACCGTGTTTTGTTCTCAAGTTGGTTATGCTTTAGGGAGTATCTGCTTGGCTGCTATTGTTTTTAGTCGGTTGAATATATTTGAGGTTTATGATATAATTAGAAAAATCATTGTAAAGAGGCGGGTTTATGCCGCTTACGATTGCAGTATGCGACGATAACGACAAACAGATTGCGTTTTACACAAGGTGATTTTTCGCTCTGCAGGGGTTCCATTCTAAAAACGGAGTGGCGGAGCATGGACTTTGCCCTATTGACCATCTAAGTTCTGGCGGGATATAATATTAGTGCGTTAAACATAAATTTATCTGCACAAATCTGCACAAAATTGATTTCCATGAAAGCCGGTATACGCATTGACATTACCGATAATTTGTGATAAAATTTATATGTATAGTATATTCAGAATCCAGTGTGCCGAATATGCAAAATACCGTTAATATAACCGCAGCGTACATATTTTGAACCGCTGCTGAAATAGGAACTAAAAATCCGAAAGGAAGTCTGAAACGTATGAATACCGTTTTTTTCAAGCGTATCGTTTTTACTGCCGCGATTTTATCGGCGGCTTATTTTTCGGGCTGTCACAAGGTTGAAGAAACAGCGGTTACCGAAACATTGCCGACTCCTACTGTTATGACAACCTCCGAAGCCGTACCTGCTATGGCTGTTATTACGGAATCTGAAATTGAAACGGAGTCCGAAACAACAACGGAAACAGAGACGGAGGCTGCTCCGAGAGTTATCGTTCCAAAGCTTGAATGGGACAGCCTCGACTGGAACAAGGAATTTATGGAGGATACCCTTTTTGTTGGAGATTCGGTCTGCCGTGCTCTGTATGTGTATAACGATCTGCTCACAACTAAGCAGGTCGCTGCTACAGGCGGAGGCGCCGCCCGAAATATTTATGATTACACATTCAAAATGGAGGACAACGAGTTCACCCTGCGCGAGGCTGCGGAGTACTACAAGCCAAGGGTATTTTTCCTTTGGATGGGCATAAACGATATCAATATGACCGAAAAGGACGTATACGCAAACAATCTTAAAGCTATTGCAGAGGATATGCTGTCCATTTCTACCGACAGCAAGGTAGTGATACTCAGCATGAGTCCTACTGCGGACTATCACGAATGGAACGCAAACGAGCGTATGCGCGAATACAACGCGGCGGCAAAGGAAATGTGCGAAGCTATCGAGGGAGAGGAGATATATTATCTGGACATTCAGGATATTCTCTCGGACGAGGACGGTTATCTGCTTCCCGAATGCGACAGCGGCGACGGTATGCATTTGTCGCAAATGGCGTACACGCGGCTCCTGAGCTACATAACGTTTGCAATGGACGAAGCTGCTCCCGCAGAAACAATGCAGTCGGATACGGTTTCGGAGATATTGTCCGATATAACGGATACGGAGCAGTCTTCAGATTAAAAACACATACAGCCTTTTTGGAGGTCATTAATGCATATTTGGGACGGAAAAAAATTTTGTCTGGGACTTACGGCGGCACTTCTTACCGCGTCGTCTGCGCTTTTTGTTTCCTGCCGTAAGATAGACGAAGATGCGCCCGAACAGATCTACTACATAGAAGCTTCGGAACGCTTTTATATTACCGAGGAAATCTCCGAAACGGGATCGGAATTTTCGGCGGAAACATTTGAGACGGGTGAAACGGATTCGGAAACAGAGGAAACAAACGAAAAGGAAGAAGCCGCTTCGGAAATTACGGAAACAACGGAAGCTTCCGAAGCCGAAACGGAGACAGAGACGGAAATGGAAACAGAAACCGAGCCGGAAACAACAAAAACTGCCTCGGAAACCGCTTCAGAGGCGGCGGTTGAAACTACAAGCGAGTCCGAACCTGCAACGGAGATCGTTACCGAGACTCTGCCCGTTACCGAAAAATCTGTAACTGATAATCAGCCTGTTCAAGCGGCTCTTTACGAAATGAGCTATCCTGCGGAGGACGCTTTCGTCAAGCCTTTCGGAAGAACCTTTATGAGGAATGGAGCGCGTATCCTTTCCCACACCTGTTCGGGAGTGGAATTTGCTTTCAGGGGAACGGAAGCGGACATAACTCTTACCAGCAACTGCAAGTCTTCAAAGGCTCGGGCTGCATTCTATGTCGACGGCGAGCTTGTCAAGGATACCATGCTCAACAGCAAGGAGGAAACGTTCAGGATATTTGAAAGCGACGAACCGAAGAACTGCATAATTTCCGTTATTAAGCTTTCCGAGGCGGCTTATTCCAACATAGGAGTGAAAAGCATAAACGTTACTTCGGAGTACGGGATAATCCCTACTCCTGCAAGAAAGCATAAGATAGAGTTTATCGGGGACAGCATTACCTGCGGATACGGTATAGACGCTTCCGATCAGTACGAAGCTTTTGCCACGACAAACGAAAACGGCGAAAAAACATACGCCGCTCTTGTTGGAAAACATTTCAAGGCAGACTACAACATTATTTCCTGGAGCGGTATCGGGGTGTACTCCTCGTACACTGAATCCTCAAAGCCAAATCAAAGCTTTCTGATGCCTCCTATTTACGGCAAGACCGCTCCTAACGAGCTTTCCAACGATATGTGGGATTTTTCCAAATGGCAGCCCGATCTGGTGGTTATTAACCTGGGTACAAACGACAATACATGGACGAAAGGTATTCAGGACCGCGCTGACATTTTCGGGGAAGCGTACTATAAGTTCATAGAACAGGTGCGGGAGGCAAATCCCAACGCCTATATAATCTGTTCCCTCGGAGTAATGGGAAGCAAGCTGCTTCCGGAAATAAAGGAGCAGGTTGCGCTGTACTCGGCTAACACAGGGGACTACAGGATAACAACGTTTGAGTTTGATTATCGTGACGGCGTAAACGATGGATTCGGAGCCGGGTTCCACCCGAGCGCAGTGACTCATCAGAAAATGGCGGATAAGCTGATACCATTTATTTCGGAGCTTCTTGGTTGGTAAATACGGCAGAAACCGACTTTTTAAAGCAATAAGTTTTGTTAAAATTGTACAAAAAACTCTAATATTATTCTGCAAGGAAATTTATATAAAATTGTGGACTTTTTAACAAAAATATTGTATAATGTATACATAAAAGCGCGGCTTCGGAAATATTCGTACTCCGCGCTTTATTATCCTGATTTACGGTAAAAATGCAGACAAAAAAGTCTGAACAGAAATCATTCAGGCAAACTTTTGCTTGAATTTTTGTACGCCTTTTGACCGTAAATCAATATTATGACGTTATTCTTCTGACAAACAATACCATATTGAAAAAGGAGCAGATGAAAATGAACAGGTTTATTCTCAACGAAACTTCTTACCACGGAGCAGGAGCTGTCGCTGCTATCAAGGACGAAGCCGCCGGCAGAGGCTTTAAAAAGGCTCTGGTTTGTTCCGACCCCGATCTTATCAAGTTCGGCGTTACCAAAAAGATCACCGATATCCTTGACGGAGCAGGTCTTGCTTATGACATATTTTCCGAGATCAAGCCTAATCCCACCATTGAAAACGTTCAGGCGGGAGTAGCTGCTTTTAAGGCTGCGGGCGCGGACTATATAATCGCTATCGGCGGAGGCTCCTCCATGGACACTGCAAAGGCTGTTGGAATCATTATCAACAACCCCGAGTTTGCTGATGTAAGAAGCCTTGAGGGCGTTGCAGATACCAAAAACAAGTGCGTACCTATTTTTGCTGTGCCCACAACAGCCGGAACAGCTGCGGAGGTTACGATAAACTACGTTATCACCGATGCTGAAAAGAACAGGAAAATGGTTTGCGTAGATCCCCACGACATTCCTGTGGTTGCATTTGTCGATCCCGATATGATGGAAACAATGCCCAAGAACCTTACTGCCGCTACAGGCATGGACGCTCTTACACACGCTATTGAGGGCTACATAACTCTCGGGGCATGGGAGCTTTCGGATATGTTCCACCTCAAGGCAATTGAAATTATTTCCAGAAGTCTCCGCGGAGCTGTTGCTAATACCAAGGAGGGCAGATTGGATATGGCTCTCGGTCAATATGTTGCCGGCATGGGATTCTCGAACGTTGGACTGGGTATAGTTCATTCTATGGCTCACCCTCTGGGCGCGCTGTATGATACTCCTCACGGAGTTGCAAACGCTATTATCCTGCCTACTGTTATGGAGTACAATGCTTCCGCAACAGGCGAAAAGTACCGCGAGATCGCCCGTGCTATGGGTGTAAAGGGTGTTGACGATATGTCTCAGGAGGAGTACCGCAAGGCTGCGATCAATGCAGTTAAGCAGCTTTCGCAGGACGTCGGCATTCCCGCTGACCTGAAGGATATCGTTAAACCCGAGGATATCCCGTTCCTTGCACAGTCCGCATATGACGACGCGTGCCGTCCCGGAAATCCGAGAGATACTTCCGTTGAAGAGATTACGGAGCTTTACAAATCACTTCTGTAAAATATAATATCTCCGCCGTCCGAAAGCGCTCAGCATTACGTTCCGTGCACAGTTTGCTCCGCTGTCGGACGGCGTTCTTTTCAACAGGAAGAATAAAAATTGCGTTTATATTGTGTTTACAGCAATAATTTATGCAAAAAACATATATCAATAATATATATTGCTACTGATTTTATAAAATTTATTCTAATTTAACACATTGTTTGCAAATAAAGCAGTAAAAAAATATATAATTATAATGTATATGATTTGAACTATATTTTAATATTTCCTGTTATATGTGATATATAGATACATAATTGTACGATAGGAGGGTTTTGCCGCGATACCCGCCGCGGCAAAGAGGTGAAATGAAAAAGATTGCTGTTGTGTATTCATCAAAATCAGGACACACCAAACAGTATGTCGACTGGCTCAAGGAAGAAGTCGGCGATATTGACGTTATTCCCGCAGCGACTTTCAGTCCGTCCCAGACTATGGCGTATAAGCTTATTATTTTTGCCTGCGGAGTTTACGGCGACAAGCTTTCTATAATGGATTTTGTAAAGAAAAATATTACCGCAATGGCTCCGCAGAAAACGATGATAATGGCGGTAAGCTGGTACACCAACGATTCCGAGGATGCTAAAAAGAAGCTTATAGAGGAAAATTATCCGGAACAGTTTAAAAATATTGTCCCGATTTTCGTTCTGAACAGCGGCATTAACAGGAAGTCGCTTTCCGCAATGGATAAGATGAAGCTTACGGCAGCGCAGGTAATGATTGATAAAAAGGATGGCAGAAGTTCAGATGATATCAACGCGCTGGCAATTATAAAAGGATACTCGGATCAGACCTCAAAGGATAACCTTTCCTCGATAAAACAGGCTATAGATGTGTTCCTTAATCCGACGAAAGAAGCTGGTTCTGCGGTGTCGGCGGCGCAGTCGGCCAAAACTGAGATATCTCCTGCTCCTGCGGCAAAACCGGCCTCGGAAACTGTTCCTAAGCCTGCTCCTGCACCAAGGCCAATGGACGTTTCGGAAATGAAAAGCGACGCGGATGCGCTCAGTTCGCTGGAAAACGCTTTTAAAGCTCTTAAAGCTCCGAAAGCTCCTGAGTCTAAGCCTTTCGGAACTGCTTCGGAATCGCAGCCAAAGCCAGAGCCAAAATCAGCGCCTGTGTCTTCGACTCTGTCTAAACCCGATCCCAAGCCTGCACCTGCGCCGATTCCGCAGCCTAAGCCTGAACCTAAACCTGCACCGGCTCCGCAGTCTAAACCAAATCCTAAGGTTGACCCCGTTAAGGCTTCTGTTGCTTCTTCCGTAAAGGACGCTATTGCTGCCTTGAGCAGCGGTGAAATGATCACAAACTACGCCCCTGCCCCGACATTTGAAATTGATGATGCTGATTTCGATACATATTCGGAGGCCGTTGCCGACAGTATTATGCTTATTAATCAAACGGTTGCTGCTTCCAAACCAGCCGGCCACACTGTTCAGAAGCCCGTTCAGCAAGACGTTAAACCAATAAAACCTACTGCTCCTAAGCCCGTTCAGCAAGACGTTAAACCAATAGAACCTACTGCTCCTAAGCCTGTTCAGCAGGACGTTAAATCAATAGAACCTACTGCTCCTAAGCCTGTTCAGCAGGACGTTAAACCAATAGAACCTACTGCTCCTAAGCCTGTTCAGCAGGACGTTAAACCAATAGAACCTACTGCTCCTAAGCCTGTTCAGCAGGACGTTAGACCCGTAGAACCTACTGTTCCGAAGTCTGTTCAGCAGGACATTAAACCGGCTGAACGCTCTGTTGAACCTCCTCAGCAGCCTGCACAGCGCAAGAACAGCTATATGGAATTATTTGCAAAGCGCAGACGGCATACAGAAGAAATTTCTGAATCGGCTGCCGCCGTTTCTCATGTTGCTCCTGCCGAGACCAAGCCGGCTTATGCTACTCCGTCAGCTCAGGCAGTTTCTAAGATTCCTACGAATCAGACTGTAACTGTAAGCCAAACTTCCGCTTCCAAATCTGAAGAATCTGTTTCCCAATCAGCTTCAATTGCTGCCGCGAAACCTGCGGCTTTGCCAAATCCTATTGTACAAACCGCTCCGAAACCCGTCACTCAGTCGCCTGTAAAACCTGCGGCTAAGCCTGCTGCTCCGTCAGTCCGCGGAAAATCAAACGATGCTGTTATCGACTTTGATTTTATCATGGACGACGGCCCCGTACCTACTGTTGAAATTCCAAAACCGAAGCCGACTTCCGCAGCTTCAGCTCCAAGCATAGATATGGACGTTTACGACTTTATTTCCGGGGACGATTCAAAGCCTGCGGTAAGCAGCAGAGCAATGAATGCCGTTCAGGCTCTTGCAAAATCCAAGGCTGAAGCAGAAAAGGAACAGCTTAAGTCCGTTGCTAAGACAGAAGTAAACGACGATATCCTGGAGAAAATGAAACGTGATATCGAAGCTCTTGCCGAAGAAAGCGAGCATGAGATCGAAGTGGTGTCGCCAACCTCTTCCGGAGCCATATTGGATAATGACGAGGGACTTGAAGGTTTTACATTCTCTAACGACATTGATTACGACCTCGAAGCTGAATTTGCTGAACCTGCGGACATGACTCACCGGAAAAAAATACGTGAAAAGGAATCCAAAACAAATTTGGACATCAGAAAGCTTCAGGAGGAGATCAACGCTTCAATAGAACAAAACAAGGCTACCAAAGAAAAAATGGAACAGCGTTACGGCAAAAGAGAAAAAGAGGAATACCATAATCCGTTTGCCGTTCAGTTTGAGGAGGATGAAAGCAAAAATAAAAAGAAAAAGAAGACTGTTGAGGTCAAACGTCTTGCCGACCCGATCGACCCCGATATTTTCTTCAGCAAAGCGGGCAAGGATTATGATTCCACACCCGGAGCAATGCCGGAGATCAAGTTCAAAAACAGATAATATTTATAAAAACAGCCCGAGAATCCGTCTCAGGCTGTTTTTTGTAAAATTATGTAGGCATAACGTTAAAGTATTTTATTTTTCCTGTAAGGAACGATATCATGTCGAGCCGTACAATATCTTTATATTCCGGTTTGACAAAATAATAAATGTACATTTCAAGCATTTTAATGTCGCCGATAGTTCTGCCTTCAAGCTTAAACTGTCCGAATCCCATAGGCAAATATTTTGTTTCTATATCGTCCGGGGAAATATGGGTTGAAAAATCTTTTATTGTATAAATATTATAATCCATGTATTGACACAAATGTAATTTGCCAAGCAAAACACAAAAAAATGACAAGCAAAATACAAAAAACCCGT
>CAJUHS010000022.1 GCA_910586535.1 uncultured Oscillospiraceae bacterium | reverse complement strand
TTGACTGATGTTGATCTATATTTCGGAAGCGACTGTGAAAACGCAACAGAAATGAGCGCCGATAAATTAATAGTTAAATATGGGGATAAGCAAATTTCCAGCTTTGACGTAAGTGCAATTTCAATAACAATATGAAAAACAATGTTGATTTTTATAGCACCCCATAAAAATAAGATAACACTTGACAAAAGTAGTATAATAGAAATAGTAGATGATAGAAATGCTAAGTACAGAAGTACGGGAGTTAATGGTAAAGGCATATGAAAAAAGCCATAACACGACAGAAGTAGCAAGAAATTATTCAATAAGCAGAACAACGGTATACGCTCATGTAAACCAAATCTGCGTTGTTTGAACCATTCCTTGAAGTCTCTTTAATTTACATGCTATTTTATGTTTTTTCAGATATATTTCGGTCAAAATCCGTGTTATTTTATAAAATTATGGGTTATTTTGCTTTTTTACGCTTTTATTTTAGTAGCGATGTTTCATTTGTCGCGCGACAGGAAGCGTGTATTCATTTAACTGAAAACAGTTTTTGTAATATATGAAAACCGTCCCGATATATGCAATACCTTTATCAGCGACGGATATACGTATAGCCCCACTCATAGGTCATAAGAAAAACAAGGTTTGCCGCGTTTCCCAAAAGCCTGTAATCATGGGCTTCATATAAAGTTCCCGGCTGGTCTGCCGATGTTTTGGGAGCTAAATCGACGTGAGTTTCAAGCCCAACCGCGTTAAGCTGCTCCGTGGCATTTCCAACAAAAGCGGCAAATTCTGTTCGGAACTGCGGAGGAATATATTCCATATCGATATCAAGACCCTGAGCGTTTTTGCGCTGTATAGTTTCTATAAGCTTTCCGATTATTACGTTCTGAAAATCAATGTCTGTAAGCAGTTTTTCTATTTTTCCCGAACCGAACGTGCCGTCCCTGTTAATAGCCGTCAGACCGAGAAACACAGCCGTCCTGTAAGCATGAGACATTTCTATTATATCACCGTCGTTCACTTCGATAAGCGTACCGTCATCATTAAAGCCGTATCCGAATACAATAACATATGTAAGATACGGCAAAGCCGCTTCAAGAATATTACGGTTTATGTAGCCATATGCAAATCCACTGATCTGAGCAGCATATGTCGGAGCGGTCTCAAAATTTATTGTTATCTGAGTACCCTCCGGTATATAATCTGCGCCGATAAGAAAAGGATTGTTTCTGTAAAGCTGCATAACGCTTGTTCCGTAAGCCTCAGCAACCGAAAAAAGAGTGTCTCCCCTGCTGAATGTATACACCGTTTCGGGACGAAGTATCAAAAGAGCCTGCCCCACAGCAAGCTGTCCAGAATCGGAAAGGCTGTTGTCCGAAATAAGTCTTTGAAGCGAGATACCGAACTGTTCAGCTATCGATAACGCAGTATCTCCCGCCTGTACTGTATATATTTCCATACCGTTCACTCCTGTCGCGTATTTATACAGTATATGCTCAAACAGAAAAAAAGTCAGCGGCAAATGCAGTAATACAGTCTTCAGCTGCCGTAATACCTAAATAACTATGCAAAAATTTTCCTATTCACTTTCTTCACTATTCTCTTCTGTATCAAAAACCGCAGCGGCAAATTGTGCAAAAGCACTTTTGGGAGGTATCGCCATCCCACGTTTTTCGTCTCCCAAAAGTATCAGGGTATCACCGGGGCTTATATCAAAAATTTCCCTTGCCTGCTTTGGTATGACTATTTGTCCCTTTTCGCCTACAGTAACCGTCCATGCGTACTTTCCCTTTGGCTTTTTCATAAAATGCTTCCATTTCCCGTTATGGAAAATGTACCCTCCCTTTCCAAAATTATTATTGATTTCTCATTTGTCTCAAGAAGAATACTACCGCAAATGATACGACTGCAGCAGTATAGCCCAGCACCCACCAAATATGCGGAAATATTTCCGCATACGCTCCGTTCAGTATAGCTCTTTCCATCTCCACCGCGTGGACAAATGGCAAAAGATCTGCTATTTTCCTAAATGATCCGCCCACAAGATCAAGGTCAAACCATACTCCGGAAAGAAATGCGACCAAATTTGTGAGCAAAGCTCCGCATATGCCCCCCACCTGCTTTACGCTGAACACGCTTCCGCACAGAAGTCCCAAAGCGATAAAAAATAATGAAACCGGTATGGCCAACAGCACAGCATACAAAATCGTTACGGTTACCGGCAAACCAAGTATTATTGCCGTAATATAGCATATCACGCACTGTGCCAAGGCGATCGGCAGAATAGGCATCATATATCCGAAAATAAAATCCGCGGCAGTCAACGGCGTTGTATAAAGTCTTTGAAGCAAAGCGCTTTCTCGGTCCTTTGCGGTAAGCGCAGCGGCAAACAGCGTCATAAAAGAAAGTCCGAATACTGTGATTCCCGGAGTAAGGCGTCCTATTTCAAAAAGGCTTACGGGAATATTTGCCTGTATCGCGGAAAGCAGGAATATCAGCACCAGCGGAAAACCTATCCCGAACGCAAGATTCAGCGGGTCACGGAGTATTTCCTTAGCTGTCCTTACGGAAAAAGCAAACAATCTCATTTTGACGCCTCCTTTACAATCCTCACAAACGCGTCCTCAAATTTATCGGTACCGGCTTTGATCTTCAGTTCCTCTGCCGTTCCGATGGCAAGAAGCTTTCCGTCTTTCATAATACCTGTACGGTCTGAAAGCGTTTCCGCTTCCTCCATATAGTGCGTGGTAAGTATAATAGTGATCCTGCCTTTGAGGGAACGGATATTGTCCCACAAATCACTTCTGGCAAGCACATCCAATCCAAGGGTCGGCTCATCAAGGAACAGTATCTTAGGCTCGCTGATAAGAGCCATAGCAATGCTTAACCTACGCTGCCAGCCGCCTGAAAGCTTTCCAGCCTTTTTATCAAGTATTTGTACAAGATCGAACTGCTCTGAAAGTTCAGCCGTTTTATTATCCTTTTTTTCTTTTGAAAAACCGTGTATACCGCACATAAGCTCCAGGTTTTCCCTTACGCTCAGGTTCGGCGCAACGGCTGTTTCCTGAGGCGATACGCCAATAATGCTTTTTACGGCGGCGGCGTTTTTGACAATGCTGTTGCCAAGAAGCTCCGCGTCGCCGTTTGTAGGCCTTGTCAAACATGAGAGCATCTTAATAGCGGTTGTTTTTCCCGCTCCGTTAATACCCAAAAGCGAAAACAGTTCACCCTCGTGTACTGTCAGATCCAGACTGTCTACAGCCGTCATGTCTTTATACCTTTTTGTCAGCCGTTTTGTTTGGATAGCTTCCATATGCTTGTTCCCTCCGCATCCGTTGTCCTGCCGGGATATTGTATTTTACCCGTCCGCAAAATTATTTTATGCCTCAAAGGTATGTAAAGTATGATTTGTATAATTTATTATATATTTTATATTTTTCTTTGTCAATATCCTTTGCAAAATGTTTACGTTTGAGAAACAATTTCGCATAAAAAATCCCCCTGTTCTTAAACGGATTCACCGTAAAAACAGGGGAAAATTTTATATTCAGTCAACTCAGATGATACTGAGAAGTACGCCGGCTGCAACAGCCGAACCTATAACGCCTGCAACGTTCGGTCCCATAGCGTGCATAAGCAGGAAATTCGTGGGGTTTTCCTGCGCGCCAACTTTCTGTGAAACACGAGCCGCCATAGGAACCGCAGATACGCCCGCAGAACCGATAAGAGGATTGACCTTGCCTTTAGTAGCCACATACATAAGCTTTCCGAAGAGTACGCCCGCGGCAGTACCGATACCGAATGCAATAACACCGAGTATGATAACCTTTGCAAAAGAAAGATTAAGGATCTTGTCTGCCTGAGTTGTAGCACCAACGGATACGCCGAGGAAAATCGTTACAATATTCATAAGCGCGTTCTGCGCAGTGTCAACAAGCCTGTTGCACACGCCGCTTTCCTTGAGCAGATTTCCAAGCATGAGCATACCTACCAGCGGAGTAGCCGAGGGAACAAGCAGGGAAATAACAACAGTTACGGCAATCGGGAAGATGATCTTTTCAGTCTTGGAAACTGTTCTGAGCTGTTCCATAACAACGCCGCGCTCTTTCTTGGTTGTTAGAAGTTTCATTATAGGAGGCTGAATGATAGGTACAAGCGCCATATAGGTGTATGCTGCAAGAGCGATAGTACCTGTATTGATATTATCTGTAGGTTTGAGCAATCGGCTTGATACATAAATAGCCGTAGGACCGTCCGCGCCGCCGATTATAGCTATGGAACCTGCTTCTGTAGCTGACATTCCGAGAAGTGCCGCACCGATAAATGTAATGAAGATACCAGCCTGAGCGGCAGCACCCAAAAGGAAACTTTTGGGATTGGCAATAAGAGGCGAGAAGTCGGTCATACATCCGATGCCAAGAAATATAAGCGGCGGATAGACCTGTAGCTTTACGCCTAAATACAGCAGGTCAAGCAGACCGCCGTTGGTAAGTACGTTTAAAACGTCGATATGTCCCTCTTCGTTAATTATAAATAAATCGGGGTTGTAGAGTCCTGAAAAAGGGAGGTTTGTGAGAAGCATACCGAAAGAAATCGGGAGCAGCAGCAGCGGCTCAAAATTCTTGGCAATGGCAAGATACATAAATACAAAAGAAATAAGTATCATTACGATCGCTTTCCAGTCAAGACCCGCAAAACCGCTTGTCTCAGCGAGGCTGACGATCGCGTCCTTAAAAATCTCAAACATTATATCATATCCTTTCTGTGTTAAGTATCGTTAAAACGGGTTTGTAGATTCCCTTAATCCCGCCGAAGCCCACGCATTTCTTGCAGGAACTCCGTTTGAAGCCGCCCTGACCGACTTGATCCTGTAGACCGTACCGTCCGTTTCGCTCATCATTGCGACTGCCGCGGAAATGACCGCGATAACTTCATCGTCATCTGCCGCCTGAACCGGCTTGACAGCGGCAGGCGCTGTTTTCTGGGCAGGAGCTGCATCGCTTTTTTCAGACTTAGCGGCTTTTTTATTTTGGTCTGCTTTTTTGAAAAATGCGCCGATAAGGCTGATGAAAGCAATAAGCAGAACAAGTCCCAAAAAAACCACCACAAGGCCGGTGATAACTACGGCAAACACATAAGATAATTCCATTTGCATTTCCATAAAAAAGACTCCTTTAATCAATATCTAATTTATTATAACTTATTTTGGCTAAATTTGCAATATTTTTTTTGATAAAAAAATCACAATTTTTAGTTTTTTTCAAGTCGCAATTATGAACGATTGTAAACATTACACTTTTAAATAATTGTTCATCAAAAATAAACATTTTTTCGCTTTTATTGACATAAAAAACATTTAAAATTAAATAAATAATTTAAAAAGGAGTGTTTGCCATGTCTCAACTTAATAGTCTTTGGGGGAGCATTCTTGCTTTTATCCCCACGCTGCTGCTGGCAATTATTGTCTTTGTTGTAGGATTTTTCCTCAACAAGATCATTCTGAACATTTTTTCCAAAGGCGCGGAGCACAGCAAACTTGATCAGACGGTCAACAAATTCTTGTCATCTGTAATAAAGATAGTAGTTACCTCTATCGTAATAATTGTTGTACTTAGCATTATCGGAATCCCAATGACGTCTATAATCACCGTTCTCGGCACGATGGGCGTTGCAGTAGGTCTCGCCCTCAAGGACAGCCTTTCCAACGTTGCCGGAGGAGTTATCCTGCTCGTCAACCGTACTCTCAAAGTCGGCGATTACGTTGATATCGGCGCATATTCGGGTACTGTGGACGAGGTTTCCATACTTTTTACAAAAATAACCACCGTCGACAACAAGGACATATTTATCCCCAACGGCACAGTTGCTACCTCTGCTATTACAAATTACAGCATGGAGGGCAACAGACGCGTTGACATTGTTTTCGGTATATCCTACAACAACGATCATAAAAAAGCGATATCCGCTATCAACAGCGTACTCGAAAAGCACCCGCTTGTACTTAAAGAACCGGGATCCTTTGTACGTCTCGGTGAGCTGGGGGCAAGCTCATTAAACATAACCGTAAGGGCATGGACGAAAAACGAGGATTACTGGACAGTATATTTTGATCTGCTGGAACAGGTAAAAGAAAAGTTTGATGAAGAAAATATTGTTATTCCCTACAATCAGGTTGACGTTCACATTACAGAAAAGAAATAAAAAAACAACGCAAAAATGCGATAAAGTTCAAATGAACTTTATCGCATTTTTTAATTTACACCGTCAAGAAGAGCTGCCATATCGTAAAGTCCCGCAGATTTTTGCGCAAGGAAAACAGCCGCGTTTACCGAGCCGACCGCAAAAACTTCCTTTGAAGCCGCCGAGTGGGAAATGGTGATAACCTCGTCACGCCCCGCAAAAATAATGTCGTGCTCCCCCACTATAGTACCGCCTCTTACCGAGTGCATCCCTATCTCATTTTTATCACGTTTTTTCCTTTGAGAATGCCTGTCGTAAACATACTGGTACTTGTTATCAAGAGTCTCGTTTATAGCGTTGGCAAGCATGATAGCCGTTCCGCTTGGAGCATCGATCTTCTGGTTGTGGTGCTTTTCAAGAATCTCAATATCAAACTGACCGCCCAGTACCTCTGCCGCAGTTTGGGCAAGCTTGCACAAAAGGTTGATACCCAGCGACATATTGAAAGTAAAGAACACCGGTATCTGCTCCGCCGCCTTTTTTATAGCTTCTATCTGCTCCTCGTTGTAGCCTGTGGTTGCAATAACAATAGCCGTACCCGTGGAAAGGCAGTAGTCAAGAAGACCGTATTGCAGCAAGCATGAGGGGTGGGTGTAGTCAATAATAACGTCCGGCTTTTCGGGAAGATTCTTTACATTTTCATAAATTTCAAAATCGGCGTATCTTTCGGTGTTCAGGTCTACGCCGGAAATAACCGTGCAGTCGTCCCTGTCCTTTATTACCGAGGAAATAACTCTGCCCATTTTTCCGTTAGCTCCGCAGATCGTAACATTTACCATTTTATCAGTCCTTTCTATATGCAAAGGCTAATGCCTATACACATATCAGCATTTTGCTTAACACGTGTAAAGCTATCAGATTACACGTATATTACTTGATAACTCCGACTTTTTTCATAGACGCCGCGAGAACGCCGATTTTGCTCTGCTCCATTCTTAGCAGCGGCAAGCGGCATTCACCGGCGCTGAAGCCCATAAGATTCACAGCCTCTTTTACGGGGATTGGATTAACGTCCATAAATAAATCGTTCATAAGCTCAAGGTACTTTATCTGAAGCTTTGCGGCTTCGGCAACATTGTTGTCAAGACAAAGCTGTGCGATTTCGTGAGTTTCCTTGGGACAAACGTTGGAAAGCACGCTGATAACGCCCTTTCCTCCCAGAGCCATAATAGGCACTATCTGGTCGTCGTTGCCGCTGTAAACGTCCAGTCTGTCGCCGCATTTTTCAATGATTTTAGCAATTGCGGAAATGTTTCCGCTTGCCTCTTTTACGGCGCAGATGTTTTTATGGTTCGCAAGCGCGTCGTATGTATCGAGAGCGATGTTTACACCTGTGCGGGAGGGGACGTTGTACAAAATTATGGGTATGTTCACGCTGTCCGCAATAGCCGTAAAATGAGCAATAAGTCCTCTCTGAGAAGTCTTATTGTAGTAGGGAGTAACTACCAAAAGCGCGTCAGCGCCAAGTTTTTCAGCTTCAACGGACAAATCGACCGCATACTTTGTGTCGTTGCTGCCGGTACCTGCAATTACCGGAACTCGCTTATTTACACGGTCAACGCAGTAACGTATACATTCAACGTGCTCCTCGTCGGTCATTGTTGCGGACTCGCCTGTAGTGCCGCAGACAATGATAGAGTCCGTTCCGTTATCTATCTGGAAATCAATTATTCTTCCGAATTCGTCCCAATTAATCGAACCGTCAGCGTTCATCGGGGTGACAATGGCCACTCCAGCGCCTGTAAAAACAGTATTCTTCATAAAAATGTTCCTTTCAGAATTATTTCAGATTTATGGTATAGGTAAGCCAACCGTCATCGGAGAGATTTCCGCCTATTTTCTCGTAAAAGCTTTGGGCGGACTTGTTCCAGTCAAGACATTTCCATTCAAGACGCGCGCAGCCAAGTTCAGCCGCAAGCCGTTTTGCTTCGGCGAAAAGGGCAGAGCCGATACCCTCTCCGCGCTTGCTTTCGTCGATAAAAACGTCCTCAATATAAAAGACACGCCTTCCCGAAAACGTAGCAATTTTATAGACGTACCAAGTCATCATGCCCGCCGGAACACCGTCCTGCTCCGCGATAACAGCGTGCAGACCGTTTTCCTCGCTCATAAGCTTTATGAGGACTTCTGCGGTGATATTGCACATATCTCCGAGCTTTTCATATTCTGCAAGTTTTTTCAGATAACCGATTATCAGCTCGGCGTCAGCGTCCGTACCTTTTCTCAGAGTAACGCTCATCAGTCAAAATAACCCTTGGCAGCAAGCAGCTCAGCCATAAGAACAGCTCCTCCTGCCGCACCGCGGAGAGTGTTGTGTGAAAGACATACGAACTTGTAATCATACTGTGTATCCTCGCGGAGACGTCCTATAGAAACAGCCATACCGTTTTCCAGCATTCTGTCAAGCTTTGCCTGAGGACGGTTATCCTCCTCAAAGTAGTTGAGGAACTGCTTTGGAGCGGAGGGAAGCTGCAATTCCTGCGGTACTCCGCTGAAATTTTTCCACGCCTCAATCATCTGCTCTTTGGCAGGCTTCTTCCTGAACGAAGCAAATACGGCAGCCATATGACCGTCAGAAACGGGTACGCGTAGGCACTGTGCCGTAATTGAAGGAGATTCCGCATTTATGATCTTGTCACCATCAATGTGACCCCATATCTTCAAAGGTTCCTGCTCGGATTTTTCCTCCTCTCCGCCGATGTAAGGGATAACGTTGTCAAGTATCTCGGGCATTGTGTCAAAGGTCTTTCCAGCTCCGCTGATAGCCTGATATGTGCAGACCAGAGCCTTTTCAACGCCGAATCCTGCCATAAGCGGGTGAAGAGCGGGAACGTAGCTTTGCAGCGAACAGTTGGATTTTACCGCGATAAATCCGCGCTTCGTACCCAGACGCTTTCTCTGAGCGCTGATTATCTCAATGTGCTCGGGATTTATTTCGGGAACTACCATTGGAACGTCTGGTGTGCCTCTGTGCGCCGAGTTGTTGGAAACAACAGGACATTCAGCCTTTGCGTAACGCTCCTCAAGAGCCTTTATCTCGTCCTTTTTCATATCCACCGCACAGAAAACAAAATCTGCCATTGAGGCGATCTTGTCAACGTCGGCAGCAGCGTCCATAACGATCATGTCCTTTATATTTGCGGGAATGGGCGAAGTCATAGCCCACTTGGCGCCGACAGCATCCTCATAGCGTTTTCCAGCGCTTCTGGGAGAAGCTGCAACAGCAACCACGTTGAACCAAGGGTGATTTTCCAGCAGAAGAGAAAAACGCTGTCCCACCATGCCAGTCGCACCAATAATTCCTACGTTAAACTTTTTCATAAAAAATTGCTCCTTTGAAATAAATTTACATAAAAATAAAAAAATCGGTTGAAAACCGACCGCCCATACTGTATAATAGAAATGTTGACATTTTTATGTCGATAGCACTCCACCATACGAATGATGACAATTGCATACCTGTTCGATATGCAATCAGGAAACAGTCCGCCAAACGATCTCCTTCGGCAGTATCGCCTTTTGCGCTCCATACATACGACCCCGGCGGTCTTTGAAGCGGTACTTATCTTTACTGCGCCTCTATCGGTTGATTGTTTTCATTATATACGATACACAGACTTTTGTCAATACTTTTTATAAAATAATTGCTGATGTAAAAACTGTATGGAACGGGTATCATGTCCAAATATCAGGCAGACTCTGACTGTACGGAACGAAAGGAACTAAAGTATGAAAAAATTTATAGGTTTGCTGACCGCAGCTGTTATGGCATTGTCTATGCCTGGCTGCGTCGCGTATCAGAACGCTGTGCCGGATACGACGGCGAAAGCGACAATAACTTCAGAAGCAGAAACCCGTCCGGCAAGTACGGAAACGCAAATCGCTGAAACGAAAGTATCCGCGACTGCCATTGAAAAAACAGAGGAAACAGCCTCCGTTTCCGAAACGGCAGCTGAGAAGCTTTCCGTGGAAAAAGACGGCAGCTATACCACTCCCGAAGACGTTGCTGAGTACATACACACGTTCGGTACTTTGCCCGATAATTTCATAACCAAATCCGAAGCAAAGGCTTTAGGCTGGGACAATAAAAAAGGAAATCTCTGGGACGTTGCGGACGGAAAAAGCATAGGCGGCGACCATTTTGGGAATTATGAGGGACTGCTACCCGAGGAAAAGGGCAGGAAGTACACCGAATGCGATGTAAACTATAACGGCGGATACCGCGGCAGCGAGCGCATAATCTTTTCAAACGACGGACTTATCTACTACACAAACGACCACTACAAAACCTTTACACAGCTTTACTGAGGAGCGTTATAATGAAAAAAATCGCTATAGATTTTAAAAAACTGGATACTAATGAAAAATTCTACAACTATATTTCAAAGCAGCTTGACTGCCCCGATTGGTTCGGCAGGAACGCTGACGCGCTGCATGATGTACTGACCGATTACCGCAAGGATGAACTTGAAATAAACGTGCTGAATACCACGGAGGCGGGAGACTGGACAAAGCCGGTAGTCGCCGCGCTTTCGGACTGTGAATGCGTCCGTTTTGCAGAGCAGATGAAACGCTCCGATTTTTGGTACGATCTGCCAGAGGAGCTTATCGCCCAGACTCCCATTGAACCGAGAAACCACTCCCGAATGTTAAAAGTTGACAAAACAAGCGGCGAGATCGAGCATAGCCGTTTTTTCGATTTGGGAAAATATTTAAAATCAGGCGATCTGCTTGTTATGAACGATTCCCGTGTACTTCCCGCTCGTCTTTTCGGCGTTAAGGACGGTACGGGCGCTGTGGTGGAGTTCCTGCTTCTGGAGCAAAAGGGGGACAAGCTTTGGGAGATACTTGTACGTCCGGGAAAAAAAGCCAAGCCGGGAGCGAAATTCAGCTTCGGGGACGGCTTGCTCCGCGCGGAAATTCTCGAAACCATCGAGGGCGGCAACCGTATTGCCCAATTTGACTGTCAAGGCAATTTCTTTACAGCTCTGGACGAAGTGGGACAAATGCCCCTGCCGCCCTATATTACCGAAAAGCTGGCTGATAAGGAGCGTTATCAAACTGTCTACAGCAGAGAATTAGGCTCTGCTGCTGCTCCAACAGCGGGACTGCACTTTACCGGAGAAATGCTTGCGGACTTGAAAAGCAAAGGTATAAACCTCGCCTATGTTACTTTGCACGTGGGGCTGGGAACGTTCCGTCCAGTTAAAGAGGAAACCGTTCTCGATCACAAAATGCACAGTGAGCATTTTTTCATTCCCCGCGAAACGGCAGAACTGATAAACCGTACCAAAGCCAACGGAGGACGTGTCATTGCCGTTGGCACAACCTCATGCCGAACTCTTGAAAGCGCGGCGCAGAGGTACGGCGAAATACGTCCGTGCGAGGGCTATACGGATATTTTCATTTACCCGGGCTTTGACTTCAAGGTGCTGGACGGACTTATCACCAACTTCCATCTGCCCGAAAGCACGCTTATTATGCTTGTGTCGGCGTTTATGGGGTACGAAAACACAATGAACGCCTACAAAAAGGCGGTGGAGGAGCGTTACCGATTTTTCAGCTTTGGTGATTCTATGTTAATATTATAGGGGGATGGATTTCACGTTCCGCAAAAAAATTAAAGGGGCTTATTAATCATGGAAAATCTCAAAATAAGAAATCAAAAAATAATAAATGCGATTGTAGAAAAGGCAAACAAAATATGTCCGGAAAGCCTTGCTCTAATAGGGATAACCGGTTCTTTTGCAACAGGTGACTTTTACGAAAAGTCCGATTTGGACTTGCTTATTCTGATAAATGACGATAAGGGATGGCAGCTTGCCGGTACCTTTATACAGGACGATATAGGCGTGGGGCACGATATTTACTGCACCACTTGGGAGAACTTGCAGAAAGCCGCCATGTACAGCAATCCGAATATTGCCAAGCTTATGGATTCCCAAATCGTATACTGTTCGGACGAAAAGTACCGCGCCGAGCTTGAAAAGCTTCGTCAAAAGGCGGCGGAGATACTGCAAAAGCCTTTTTCAGCAGATGACTATACAAAAGCAGAAAATATGCTTAAAGAGGCGGAGCATTTTTATATGTCCGCAGTGACATCGGAAAAAATTGCGGATATTCGGACGCAGGCAGGGTATGCAGTGTACTATATCGAAAACGCGGTTGCAATGCTTAATAAAAAATATTTTCGGTACGGTACAAAACGTGCTTATGAGGAGCTTGAAGCAATGGAACGCAAGCCCGCCGGGTTATGCGAAATGATAGAAAGCATTCTGTCAGCGGATTCTGCGGACAAGCTAAAAGATAATCTGACCGAGCTTGTTTGTGAGACCGTACGTGTATTTCAGTCCGTAAAAAAAGAAATTCACGTCCCCAAAAAAGTTTCGGCAGATGTCATCGGAGGAACGTATGAGGAGATGTTCTCGAACTGGCGCAATAAGATGTATTATGCGTCCCAAAGGCAGGACAGACACCTTGCGTTTATGAGTATTGTAAACCTAAATGCAATGCTTTTTGAGATAAGCTCCGAAGCGGAGATAGGCAGTTACAGTGTGTTTGACGGTTACGACCCAAACGATCTGCAAAAAACTGCGCAGGTGTTTGATGATTTTCTGAATGAATATTTAGAGGAGTACCGAAAAGCGGGTATTGAGCCAAACCGTTTTGGTGATATAGATTCATTTGTAAAACGATACTTAGAAAAAAATTGAAAGGATTCTTAATATGGAACTGTATGAATTTTTTAAAAGCGTAATTGACATGGATACCTCCGCGGTGGTGATATGCGACCTGTCCCACAAAATTGTTTATATGAACCCTGCGGCAGCGGAAAGGTACTCCAAACGTGGCGGAACTAAGCTTGTGGGCAGCTCCCTGCTTGACTGTCACGGCAAGGCAGGAAACGAGAAAATTAAGCAGGTGTCGGAGTGGTTCGGGAAAAGTCCCGAGAATAACCTCGTCTACACATTTTACAATGAAAAGGAAAACAAGGACGTCTACATGATAGCTCTGCGTGACGGCAGCGGCAAGCTTATCGGATACTATGAGAAGCATGAATACCGAAACCGTGAAACCATGGAAATGTACAAAATGAATTAATGCAATTAATGAAAGGAAATATTATGTACACACTTTTAAAACAAGAAGGCAACGCCCGCAGAGGAAAATTCGAGACGGTTCACGGAACTTTCCAGACCCCCTGCTTTATGAACGTAGGCACAGCCGCCGCGATCAAGGGCGGAGTGTCCTCGCTCGACCTGCGGGACTTAAAATGTCAGGTGGAGCTTTGCAATACCTATCATCTCCACGTCCGCCCCTCGGACAAGGTCGTCCGCGAAATGGGGGGACTTCACAAGTTTATGAACTGGGACAAGCCTATCCTTACCGACAGCGGCGGCTTTCAGGTATTTTCCCTTGCAAAGCTGCGGAAAATAAAGGAAGAGGGTGTATACTTCAACTCACACGTTGACGGCAGGAAAATTTTTATGGGGCCCGAAGAGAGTATGCGGATACAGTCAAACCTTGGCTCCACAATTGCAATGGCGTTTGACGAGTGTGTTGAAAATCCGGCGAAGCACGAGTACTCCAAACGTTCCTGCGAAAGAACGGTGCGCTGGCTGTACCGCTGCAAGGAGGAAATGGCAGGACTGAACTCTTTACACGATACTATTAACAAAAATCAGCTTTTGTTCGGCATAAATCAAGGCTGCACCTATGAAGACCTCCGCGTCTGGCACATGGAGGAAATCGCAAAGCTTGACCTTGACGGCTACGCCGTAGGGGGACTTGCCGTGGGCGAGCCTACCGAGGATATGTACCGTATTTTAGACGTTGTAACACCCGTTATGCCAAATGAAAAAATTCGTTATCTTATGGGTGTGGGAACTCCGTCAAACATCATTGAAGCAGTAGCAAGGGGTATCGACCTGTTTGACTGCGTAATGCCAAGCAGGAATGCCCGTCACGGCACTATTTTTACGTGGAGCGGCATTATGCACATCACAAATCAGCGTTACGAAACAGATCCGCTGCCTATTGATACCGAGTGCGACTGTCC
Organism: uncultured Oscillospiraceae bacterium; assembly: GCA_910586535.1. GTDB lineage: Bacteria > Bacillota > Clostridia > Oscillospirales > Ruminococcaceae > RGIG8773. The sequence goes on along the minus strand of CAJUHS010000022.1, from coordinate 20,328 downwards.
CACCTGCCGTAATTTTTCCAGAGCCTACGTCCGTCACCTTTTCAAGGCGGGAGAACAGCTTGCAGGCAGGCTTGCAGTCATGCACAATCTGTATTTTTACAACACCCTCATGGAAAAAATTCGCGATGCTCTTGACAATGGACATTTTGCGGATTTCCGCGCAAAGTATTCGGGACTTCTTGCGGAACATATAAAATAAATGATGGGAGAAAGCCTTTGCCCTGCTTTTAAGAACACATATAATATTTTCAGTAAATGCCATTCTTTTTGGTTATACCTATTGAATTTTTTGCGGCAATATATTATAATTATTTAGCAAAGACAAATTTAAGGTGATTTTATGAAGCTTATTATTTTTGATCTGGACGGAACTCTTTTGGACACTCTCGCCGACCTTGCGGATTCGGCAAACTATACAATTGAGCAAATGGGATACTCAACACACCCGCTTGAAAGCTACAGATATTTTGTTGGAAACGGTGTGCCGAAGCTTTTAGAACGCTGTCTACCCGATGATAAGCGTAACGAGAAAAATATTGCCGCAGCGCGGGAAATTTTCGCGGAGTACTACAGCATACATTTTGCGGACAAAACCAAGCCATACGAGGGTGTTTCCGAGCTGTTGGAAAAGCTCAAAAACAGCGGCGTGAAAATGGCGGTAGCCTCCAATAAATCTGACGAATTTACCCAGTCAATTGTAAAACGATTTTTCGGCGATATTTTTGATATGGTTCAGGGAGGAAAGGTTGACGTGCCTAAAAAACCCGCTCCGGACATAGCTTTCGGCATTATGGAGAGACTGGGAGCAGTCCCCGAAAACACATATTTTGCGGGTGATTCAAACGTGGATATGTACACTGCAAAAAACGCTGGAATTACGGCGATAGGCTGCTTGTGGGGCTTTCGTACCAAGGAAGAACTTTTAGACAGCGGAGCGAACTTCCTTGCGGAAAAGCCGTCGGACATATGCGATATAATTATGAAACGGGGTTGAACCGCTTGGCTAAGCTAATAATTATAAGAGGTAATTCGGGAAGCGGAAAGACTTCGGTTTCAAAAGCGTTACAGGAAAAATTTGGAGAAAATACAATGCTTATTTCGCAGGATACGGTTCGCCGTGAGATACTCCGCACGAGAGACGGCGCGGACACAAAGGCTCTGCCGCTGATGACAGAGCTGCTGAAATACGGCAGACGTAATTCTCGGGTCACGATACTGGAGGGAATTATGGTTGCGGAGTGGTATATGCCGTTGTTTGAAGCTCCAATTGAAGAATTCGGCTCTGAAATTTATGCGTACTATTACGACCTGCCTTTCGAGGAAACTGCGGCAAGACATGGCACAAGGGCTAAGAGAACGGAATTTGGCGCGAAGGATATGCGCAGGTGGTGGGCAGAAAATGACTAATTGCTTTATGGGATATGAATACGCTGGAAAAAAGAAAAGAGATAAAAACGACCTTAAGTCTTAGCGGAAGTACTCATATTGAGGGAAATAAATTATATATAACTTCCCGAAATATTTATGGGGTAGGTATAATTTATTTAAATTGAAAGTTAAAAATAAATGGGTATATCGCCGGTACAGTGAGGATAGGTATGCAGATAAATATATAAATCGGAAGTTAGGGAAACGTTATAATGAGTGAATGTGTTTTTTGCGATAGAGATAAAATAATAACTGATTTTGTATATGAAGATAATGCAGTTATGGCATTTTTGGACAGCGACCCAATAAACGAGGGCCATATATTAATAATTCCAAAAGAACATTATCTTGATGTAGATGAAATTCCCGATGAAATACTTACCCATTTGATGATAATTTCAAAAAAAGTCGTAGCGGCTTTAAAGGAAATTTACAAACCAAACGGATATAGTATTATGCAAAACGGAGGAGATTTTAATGATATAGGTCACTATCATTTGCATATATTCCCCAGATATACGGGGGACGGTTTTGCATGGACATATGGCAGTGAAAGCAAAAATGTAAATGAGGAAATTGCCAAAAAAATAAGAGATAGAATCTGCTGAATTCCATTTATCAAAATTTTTAATTCAGAAGGTAGGGAATATATATGTATAAATTGAATTTCTACCCTTTGATTTCTAATTTCTAATAAACTAAAAAGGAGAATCAAGTATGAATTACAGCATTAAAGAGGTTGCGGAAAGACTTAAAGGTCTCCGCGAAATTCTGGGCATTTCCGCGGAGAAAATGGCAAAGAAAACCGACTGCACTCCCGAGGAATACGCTCTTATTGAACAGGGAGAAAAGGATTTCTCGGTAACGTTTGTCTACAAGTGTGCGGAAATTCTTGGTGTGGACATCGTCGAGCTGCTTACGGGAGACACACCCAAGCTGAAGCGATACTGCGTAGTGAGAAACGGCACAGGTCTCCCTGTAAAACGCCGCGAGAGTTTTGAATATCAGCACCTTGCCTATCTGTTTAAGGACAAAAAGATAGAACCATTCCTTGTTATTGCCCCCTATAGCGATGAGGAACAGGATAAGCCTATAGCTCTGTCCGTCCACGAGGGTCAGGAGTACGACTACATTCTGTCGGGAAGTCTTAAAATGGTTATCGACGGAAAAACAAAAGTGTTTACCAAAGGTGATTCAATAATTTACGACTCAAGCGCTCCCCACGGTATGATAGCTACGGGCGGAGAAAAGTGTGAATTTCTGGCAATACTTATTAAGTAAGCAGCAGCGGCGAGGATATTGATATTTTATTTTCTATCCTCTAACTTCTATTCTTAATACGGAAAGGACTGTTCAAAAATGGATATGAAAGATCTGTACAAAAAGTTTGTAACTGGAACTTTTGATGATAAAGGCATACTTACGGAATTTGAGGTACACGTCCCCGACAATTTCAACTTCGGCTACGACGTTATCGACGAAATAGCCAAAAACGATCCGGATCGCCGAGCTATGGTCTGGGTAAACGAATCGGGCGAGGAACACATTTTCACCTATTCCGACCTTATGAAAAAATCTAATCAGGCTGCAAATATGCTGCTTGCCCACGGCGTTAAAAAGGGCGACAAAGTTATTTCAGTACTCAAAAGGCACTACCAGTTCTGGTTTCTGACAATCGCGCTGTGCAAGATCGGCGCTGTTCTTATCCCTGCAACTAATCAACTTATGAAAAAAGACTACACCTACCGTTTCAAGGCTGCGGACGTAAAGTACGTTGTAGCTACAGCGGAGGGCGAGGTATCCGACCATATTGAGGAAGCCGTAGCGGAATACGGAGAAATCACTGAAAAATATATTGTCAGGGGCGACAAAGAAGGATGGGTCTCTTTTGACAAAGAGATCGAAAAGTATCCGGATACTCTTGAACGAATTGAAAATAACGTAAACGACGATATGCTGCTGTACTTTACAAGCGGTACCACAGGTTATCCCAAAATGGTGCTGCATAATCACTATTATGCGGCTGCCCATATCCAGACGGCTAAATATTGGCACAATATAGGCGGTGACACTCTGCATTTTACCATATCAGAATCGGGCTGGGGCAAGTGTATGTGGGGTAAGATGTACGGTCAGTTTGCCTGCGCTGCGGCTATTTTTGTGTACGACTTCGACAGATTCCATTCTGCTGATATTTTGCAGAAAATTCAGGACTACAGAATAACCTCCCTGTGCGCTCCCCCTACAATGTTCCGTATGTTCATTAAAGAAGGCATTGAGGGCTACGACCTGTCTGGTCTGAAATACTCCACAATTGCGGGAGAAGCTCTTAATCCTGAAGTATACAACAGATGGCTTGAATATACGGGTCTGAAGCTTATGGAGGGCTTCGGTCAGACCGAGACCGTTGTTGTTGTGGCAAATATTCCAGGTATGGAGCCGAAGCCAGGTTCCATGGGCAAGCCTATGCCGCTGTTCAATGTAGACATTGTGGACGAGGACGGCAGAAGTCTTCCGGCCGGTGAAACGGGCGAAATAGTTATACGTACCAAAAACAACAAGCAGATCGGTATGTTTAAGGAATACTACAAAAATCCCGAAGAAACTCAAAACTCCTGGCATGACGATATCTACCACACAGGCGATACCGCTTGGCGCGACGAGGACGGCTACTACTGGTATGTTGGACGTACCGACGACGTTATCAAAGCATCCGGATACCGTATCGGTCCATTCGAGATAGAAAGCGTTCTTATGGAACACCCCGCTGTTCTGGAGGTTGCCGTTACCGGAGCGAAAGACCCTATAAGAGGTCAGGTTGTTAAGGCAACTATAGTTCTTACAAAGGACTATAAGGGAAAGGGAAACGAAACTCTCGTCAAGGAGCTTCAGAATTATGTCAAGAAAAATACCGCGCCGTACAAGTATCCCAGAGTAGTGGAATTTGTAGACGAACTGCCCAAAACTATCAGCGGCAAGATCAGACGCGTCGCTATACGAGATAATGATAACAAGTAGGCATATTACAATGTCCGGCTATGGGATTTCTATAGCCGGACATTGTACAATACGCATAAAAAGTTTATGTTTAATAAAAATTGCCTATCATACACAACTAACATTTATGGCGGACGCCATACTTAACAGCAAGCTTAACACTGCGGAAAAGCTGGGTATCAAACTGAACGTCAAGGCAAATATACCGAACGTGCTTGCCATGAGCGATGTGGAGCTCTGCTCGGTTCTGGGGAATATGCTCGACAATGCCGTGGAAGCCTGCGATTCCCTGCCAAAAGCTTGCAATGGTGGGACTTAACGGAGCGGGAAAAACAACGCTCATCAAGCTGATGTGCGGACTGTATCGTCCCACGGAGGGTGATATCCTGCTGAACGGAGTATCCGTCAACGATTACGATAGGGACGAATATTTCAGGCTTTTCAGCACGGTATTTCAGGACATGGACGTGCTTCCCGTTACTATAGCAGAAAATATTTCAGGAAAAACTGCGGAGGAAACGGACTTTCCAAAGCTGTACGACTGTATGAAAAAGTCGGTCATTTACGACAAGGTGATGTCCCTTCCCCAAAAGGAAAACACGCATCTAGTAAAGACAGTTTATGACGACGCCACGGATTTTTCCGGAGGCCAAATGCAGAAGCTCGCCCTTGCAAAGGCTCTCTACAAGAGCGCTCCTGTGCTATTGCTGGACGAGCCCACGGCAACTCTCGACCCCATAGCGGAGCAGGAGATGTACCTGAACTACGCTAATTTTTCAAAATGGAAGTCAAGCGTGTTCATTTCTCACAGGCTTGCTTCCACGCGGTTCTGCGACAGGATAATCCTTATCTCGGACGGTACGATAGCCGAGGAGGGCGCACACCCACAGCTTATGAAAGCTGGAAGAACGTACGCCGAGCTTTTCAATATGCAGAGCAGCTACTATAACGAAATGGAAGCAGATAAAAATGCGTGAGAAAAACAAGCTTCGCGAAAGCCTAAACACAATAAAACGCTGCCTCAGCGTAATTGAAAAAGCGGACAAGGATTTCATGACAATACACTTTGCCGTGCAGATACCATCATTTATCCGGGAATATCTCAATGTTTTTCGTATGGCAAAGTTTATCGACATGGTGATTTCCGCAAGCCCGTGGCAGGATATTATTATGTTTGCCATTGTTACAGGTATTGCCGATCTTACGCTTTCTGCTGCGGAATGCATTATTAAAAAGCATGATAACCGTCATAATTTTTCCTATCACATGAACCAGCGCAGAATGATATGGGAAAAAATAATCAATATGGATTACGTTCATATTGAAAAACCCGATACTTACGTTATGGAGAGGCGCGCAATTGAAGGCATTGACAGAATGGGACGGGTCTTTTTAAATCTTCTGGAGATTTTCAGCGGTTCTATATGCGCTGTTTTCGGTGGTATTTCAGGATTCCGAACTGTTCTCGTTCAGCATTGCTGAGAACGTGGAGTACTGCGTCAGAAGAGCGGTTTGGGGGACCGTCTCGACAGTATGGAAAAGGGTATTGGAACCTGTCTGTATAAAAATTTTGACGAACTTGGCGTTGAGATATCGGTAGGCGAAGCGCAGAAACTTTGCCTTGCAAAAGTGATCTATAAGGACGCGCCTTTTATCGTTCTGGACAAACCCACAGCCTCCCTTGACCCGATTTCAGAGCACGACATCTATACCAAATTCAACAGTATAGTCGGTACCCGTACGGCTGTCTATATCTCGCACAGACTTTCCTCCTGCCGTTTCTGCGACGAGATAACAGTTATGGAGGACGATTCCGTTGCCGAGCGCGGCTCCCACGAGTCACTTATCGAAGCGTGCGGAGTCTACAAGGCGCTGTGGGAGGCTCAGGCGGAATACTACAAGGACTCTGCAGGAGACCTTTACGCGTAATTTACCGCGAATATCGGAAGAAGTAAAAAACGCAGCAAAGTATTTTTACGCACGATCAGACTGCTCGGGTACAGTTTTTTAGAAACTCCAGCTCTTCCCCATCAAAATAGGGCGAAAGCTTTTCATAAACCATTTTATGGTATGCGTTGAGCCGCTCTCTGTCCCTGGTCTCAAACAAAGCCGTGTCAATGCAGTCAAGGTCTATCGGAGCGTATGTTATAGTCTCAAACTCCATTATCTGACCGTATTCGCACTTCTCCGCATTTTTACAAAGCAGTTCGTTTTCTATCCGTATGCCGTGGCTTCCCTCAACGTAGATCCCAGGCTCGTCGGTGGTTATCATGCCATCCTCAAGAACCGCGCTCATGGATCTGTCCTCGGAAAGCTTGTGCCTGAAGCTGTTGGGGCCTTCGTGTACGCTTAAAAGGTAGCCTACTCCGTGACCTGTTCCGCATCGGTAATCCAGACCATTTTCCCACATTATTCCCCGTGCAAGGATATCCAGATTCTCGCCCCGGCAGCCGTGCATGAACCGAGCCGCCGCAAGATTAAGCATAGCGCGGACAGTCAGCGTAAAGTGGTACCGAACTACATCTGAGACCTCTCCCAGCGCAAAGGTGCGCGTGATGTCGGTAGTACCCTCAAAATAGTGTCCGCCGCTGTCCACAAGTAGTATGCCTTTCGGTTCGAGAACAGCACAGTTTTTACTGTCGGCGCTGTAGTGCATCATGGCGGCATTAGCGTTATAGGCGCTTATGGTGTCAAAGCTTGGAGCGATAAAATGTTCTCCTCCGACCTCGCGGCGCAGACTGTCGATATAGTCTGCCGCGTCAGCTTCGTTAATTTTTATTTTTCCGACATTGGTTTTAATCCAATACATAAATTTGGTAACAGCAATACCGTCCAGCAAATGGGCATACCTAATATTTTTGATTTCCACGGAATTTTTTACCGCCTTTAACAATTCCACAGGACTCGGCTCGGAAACTATTTCGCATTTTTTCACAGCTTCCGCAAGACGGAAATTCGCTCTTTTTTTATCAATCCACACACTTCCTGCGGACAATTTTTCCGCATAGCTGTAAATTTCATCATATGGAAGGAGCGTTATGCCGTTTTTGCCAAGGTACTCCAAAACCTTTTCACCACAAGCATTTGTATCTGCAAATAGCAGCGCGGAACTTTCGGTAACTGCCGCATATGACAGTACCATAGGACAGCATTTAATGTCGTCCGCGCGGATATTGAAAAGCCACGATATCTCGTCCAAAGCCGTGATAATGTGAACGTCCGCTTTTTTTTCGGACATTTTTTCACGAACTTCTGAAAGCTTTTCCGCCGCGCTTTTGCCGCTGTATTTTTCATCGAGCAGATAAATTTCCGTATGTTCAAGAGCCGGACGATCCTTCCAAATCCTGTCGGCTAAATCAATATCGACAATACCGACGTTTTTTTCTCCGGTGTTTTTTTTGTAGTATCTTCCGGTCTCGGCAGTCAGGACCCTGCCGTCAAAGCCGATATTTTCGCTTTCAGGCAGAGTATCCAAAACATATTTACGAACCGTTGGAACGCCCGATTCTCCTGACCTCATAAGGACAATACCACTGCCCTGAAGCTGATTTTCAGCCTGTATAAAATACCGTCCGTCGGTAAAAAGCGCGGCTTCGCTTTCCGTGACTACAAGGGTTCCCGCAGAACCTGTGAAGCCGCTGAAATATTCTCTGGTCATAAAATATGGACTGAGATATTCGCTGTTATGAAAATCCGATGTGGGAATAATGTAAACGCCTATTTTTTCTTTTTTCATTTCCTCTCTGAGAGCGGCAATTTTTTTCTTGGTATCCATAATAATTCTCCGTTAAAAATATTTTTTATGCTGTACCCCTAAAAAACAACGTCATAGCCATTGGATAAAAGCGGTCTTGTCACTGCGGTTATAGCCCGCTCTTTCGTAAAATCTCAGGGTGCTGTCTTCCTTTGAACCTGTCATCAGCATTATTTTGTAGCAGTTTTCTTTTCGGGATATCTCCCTCGCAAAATCAAGGCAGGCAGTAGCCAGACCGCGGCAGCGAAAGACTTCGTCCGTAACAACATTTTCTATCAGTGCGTATGGACGCTGTCCGTTCGTGAGATTTGGGACGATCACACAAACGCAGGATGAGACTATTTTTCCGTCCTCCTCAGCGACAATTATATGATGGTTCTCATCATCAAGTATTTTCCCGCAAAGCGCAGAAAGCTCTGCTGTTTCTTTAGGAACAGGGTTTCCGTGGAGCTGGGTATAAAGCTCAAAAAGTCCCTTGAGATCGGATTCGTTAATTTCCCGTATCATGCCACTTCCTCCGTTATTTTTTATATTTAAAATTAAATTAATTCTGCGTCAAGTATACCATATTTTCCCGAAAATGTCAAACAGGTATACCAAAGCGTTTTATGGTATACCTGTTATATAACATATATTATATTTAGCGCTATTATATATTACAAGTGTTATTTATAAAGCTGTTCTTCAATTCGGATAAGTCTGTTGTATTTTGCAGTGCGCTCGCTTCGGCAGGGCGCACCCGTTTTTATCTGACCTGCGTTTACAGCGACTGCAAGATCGGCAATAAAGGTATCCTCCGTCTCGCCGCTTCGATGGGATATTATCGTTCCGTAACCGTTCTCCTTTGCCAGCGCGATAGCCGAAAGCGTCTCGGAGACTGTTCCTATTTGATTCAGCTTTATAAGGATAGAATTTGCGCAGCCGTTTTCAATTCCCTTTCTGAGACGTGCGGGATTGGTAACAAAAAGATCGTCGCCTACAAGCTTTACCTTGCTTCCGAGCTGTTCGGTAAGTTTTTTCCAGCCATCCCAATCCTCTTCGTCAAGAGGATCTTCAATAGAAACTATTGGATATTTTTCGCAAAGCCTTTTCCATTCCTCGATAAGCTCATCTGCGGTTCGGGACAGCTTTTTCTTCGGCAGGAAATATCCCTTGCCGTCAGCTTTCCATTCGCTTGAAGCGGCGTCAAGAGCAATGGCGAAATCAGTTCCCGCTTTGTAGCCCGCCGCTTCCACCGCTTCAAGGATAAGCTCTATGGCTTCTTCCTCGCCGGAAAGATTCGGAGCAAATCCTCCCTCGTCGCCTACGCCTGTGCTCAGACTTTTTGCCTTTAGAATTTTCGCAAGCCTGTGATATACTTCTGCACATTGACGGAGTCCCTCACGGAAACTTTCCGCACCCTTTGGGATTATCATAAATTCCTGAACGTCAAGATTATTTGCCGCATGCGCTCCGCCGTTGAGAATATTCATCATAGGCATAGGCAGCTTTCTTCCGTTTACTCCGCCGAGAAAACGATAAACGGGCATACGGTAGTGATTTGCCGCCGCCTTTGCCGCAGCAAGCGATACTGCAAGCATGGCATTTGCACCAAGCTTTGATTTATCTGGAGTGCCGTCTGCATTTAGTATTGCATTGTCCACGGTGTGCGTGTCTGAGGCGTTTATACCTTTTAAAGCCATGTTTAAAGTAGTATTGACGTTGGAGACCGCTTTCTGCACGCCTTTGCCGCAGTACCGGCTATCATCGCCGTCGCGCAGCTCCAAAGCTTCGTAAATACCGGTGCTTGCTCCGCTTGGGGCCGCTCCTCTGCCCGCTGTTCCGTCTGAGAGCCACACTTCCGCTTCAACTGTTGGATTTCCACGGGAATCAATTATTTCCCGACCGATAACTTTTTCTATGACCGCTTTTTGTTCAAACATGATTTACCGTTCCTTTCAACTGCATTTTAGATTCAGTATTGACGTTTTTCGGCGTTTTATGCCTTATAACCGTCAGTTTCGGAGGAATTTTATTTATACTGCTGAACAAATGCGTTTTACCCGAATCAAACCTGAAAAGCCTGCGTTTTTTCATGATTTTGTTTGTTTATTAAAACTGCTTGCCGTATGGGGCTTCGGGCTGCGGAGAAAAACTTTTTCCTAAAAAATAAAGTTTTTTTCAAATATGTATTGACAAATGATATTATATGGTATATAATAATATTAAAGTTACGAAAGACGTTTTACTCAGGGGGTCATTTTAATGAAAAAAATGCTTTCATGTGTGTTAGCGGTTATCTTATCGTCGCTGCTTGCAGGTTGCAACAGCCAAAAGGGCGAAAAGCTATGCAGCATTGAGGTATTGGACGCGGCAGAATACAATAGAGTCGCCGTCCTTGTACAGCAAAGGCAGTCGGATATTACCGAATTTTTTGACGAGAACAACTGGACGGAAACTGCCAAACCCGAAAGCGAAGCAGTACCGCAATACATCATAACCATTTACCAAGAGAAAACTCCTACGGTTATAAAACAGGAAAATGATGAACCGTATGAAAAAATAATGGAATACATTACCTATGAAAATTCAAAAACAATAAAAGTCTCTATAAGCAAAAATTTGGTACATGGCGTTGCGGCAGATGAATTTTTGTCGGTATATTACGTTGGTTCGGAAAAGTTCTTTTCTAATCTGTCCGTTTTGTCGAACGCTTAAAAAAGCTAAACAAAATAAAAAAATACAAAATACAAAGGAGGGCTAATATGGTTTTTCCGGTCAGCGCCGCTTTGCTTGACGCGCTTGTGCTTTCCGTAGTCGCAAAAGAGGATACCTACGGTTACAAAATAACCCAGGAGATACGCGAGGCAATGGAAATGTCGGAATCCACGCTGTACCCAGTTCTCAGACGGCTGCTGAAAAGCGAATGTCTGACTACCTACGATCAGGAGTATCTTGGACGTAACAGACGTTACTACCAAATCACCGGCAAGGGAAAGGAACAGCTTAAACTATACCGTGAAGAATGGCTTGTCTACAGGGATAAGATCAACAATATTATCTCGGAGCAGGCACAGTCCGCAAATCTCACAGACGAGGAGGTTAATTTATGACGCGCGAAGAATACTTAGCTGAGCTTGAATCCGATCTTATTTCTCTTCCAAAGGAAGAACGGGACATGGCTGTCAGCTTCTATTCAGAATATTTTGACGAAGCGGGTGCCGAAAACGAACAGGCTGTTATTGAGGACTTAGGCAAGCCATACGCTCTGGCAAGAAGCATTATCGGCGAAACCTCCGCTTACTCACGCAGCGAGGTGTACCTCAAATATAAGGAGAGCAAACCCATGCCGCAGAACAGTACCGGAGTTTTCGCTTCGCTGAAAAAACCCAATGACGTTTTCGGTGACGCTCCCAAAGACGAGGATTTTCACGCCGCAGGTACTCCATTTAAGACCGACAGCGACGACAGCACCGGCAACAAAGGAATGTTTGACGATTATTACCAACACGCGGGACAAAATGAACAGCAGGATTATCCGCCTCCCCCGCCTCCCGAACAGAAAAAGTCTATGAGCACATGGCTTATAGTTCTGCTGATTTTTGCCGGAATATTTGTCGGTATACCGCTTCTGTGCGGAGTCGTTCCGGCAATTTTAGCAATAATTGCTGCTTTTCTCGCTATCGGCGCTGCCGCAATATGCTGCATAGTAGCCGCTGTGATCGCTTTCGTTATCGGAATCATACGTCTCTTTACCAATGCTCCAATAGGTCTGGGATTTATATTTATGTCAGTACTCTGTGCGGGTATCGGAATGGTTCTGCTTTCTGCGGCTCTGGCGTTCTTCTTTAAGCTGCTTCCGTTTACAATAAAAGGCATCGCAGGACTGTTCAAGAAAAGGAGGGCTGCTTAATGCTCAAGTCGTGTTTAAAGCTTCTGATCACGGGAATTATCCTGATTTTTGTGGGATTTACAGGAATATGCGTTTTGCTTGGGACTGAAATAATATCGCCGAACGACCTCAGCATTGACTTTGCAGGATCGACAAGTACCTACGTTGACGAAGGATCTGCCGAAGCGCCATACAACAATGAAAATTTCATTACTCTCAACGAAAAAGCAAACGACGTTACAAAGCTTGACATTGACATAGGAATGGGTTCCTTTTATATTGAAAAAGGCAGCGAGTTATCCATAAGCACATATGACATCGACCCCGGAAGCTTTGAATATAATATTTACGACGGTTGTCTTACCTTAAAATATTCTCCCACGGTAAAACTGATGTCCTTTGATTTTCTGGACTTTGACGGCGGCTGTTCTTCAATATACCTGACCGTCCCCGAAAAAATGTATGACAGCATAAGCCTGAACATGACAGCGGGAGACCTTTTTGTAAACGGTATATCAACAAAGCAGCTTACAACAAAAAGCTCCGCCGGAAGTATGTATCTGACCGAAGTCGCTTCGGACTCCGCTACCCTTAAGATGACAGCGGGTGATGTGAATGTTTCAAACAGTACATTAAAGAATATTATTCTTTCTATGACTGCGGGCAATATGTATTTTAACGATTGTAAGATTTACGGCGACAATAATATAAAAATGACCGCCGGAGAGCTTACTATGTCACTTGTAGGATACAGGCAGGATTACAGGATAAACGTTGACAAGGCTTTGGGCAATGTTTATATCGACGGCATGGATGCAAACGGAGAATATGCGGAATCAAACGCTGGAACTACTGCGCTCCCTGTTGTACAGTATGATGATATGGAAATCACTTCCGAACAAGAGATCGTGGACAAAGGTACCGATAACGAAAATCCGAACGGCAGCATAGATATAAATATGACTGCAGGAAACTGCTACATTGAATTTTTAGGAGGAAACAATTATGAATAGGCTGATGAAATGCGAATCCGACAGAAAGATATGCGGCGTATGCTCCGGCGTTGCCCGCTATCTTAACGTGGACACCACAGTTGTGCGCCTTATCTGGGCAATCCTTTGCTTCTCTGGCTTTGGTATAGCGGCGTACATCGTTGCCGCTCTGATAATGCCCGGCGAACAAGGCTGATTTTTTGATTTAGCCCGGAGTTTTCCGGGCTTTTTTTGTACTTGATTTTTTTGAAAAAATGTGGTAAAATATTTATATATTATTTTAACAGCGAGAGGAGTACAATAAATGGTTGTTAAACCTAAAATCAGAGGATTTATCTGCACTACGGCTCACCCGGACGGCTGTAGAGCAATTGTTAAGGAACAGATCGAATATGTCAAAAATAAGGGAAAAATAAGCGGTCCCCAAAAGGTTCTGGTTATCGGAGCGTCCATGGGATACGGTCTTGCTTCGCGTATTTCAGCGGCTTACGGCTGCGGAGCTTCTACTATAGGAGTTATTTTTGACAAGCAGGGCAGCGACAGCAAAACTGCCTCCGCAGGCTGGTACAACACTGCCGCTTTCGAGGAGTTCGCCCATAATGACGGTCTGTACGCCAAAACCATAAACGGCGACGCTTTCTCCCGCGAAATAAAGGATGAGACCATTGCTTTAATCAAAAAAGATTTGGGCAAGGTGGATATGGTTGTGTACAGCCTTGCAGCTCCGAGGAGGACTACTTCCGACGGTACTGTGTACAGCTCCGTACTGAAAACCACCGGCAAGGAATTTACAAATAAAACCATTGACGTAAAGACAGGCGCAGTGTCGGAGGTAACGATAACTCCCGCAACTGAGCAGGAAATTTTTGCTACGGTAAAGGTCATGGGCGGCGAAGACTGGAAAGAATGGATAGGCGCGCTCAAGGCTGCCGACGCTATCGAGGACGGCGCGGTAACAGTGGCATACTCCTACATCGGTCCCGAACTGACCCACCCCATTTACAAGGACGGCTCCATAGGCAGGGCAAAATCTCATCTTGCCGAAACAGCAAAGGAAATAACCAAGTCCATAAGCGGAGTGTCGGCTTACGTTTCGGTGAACAAGGCGCTGGTTACCCAGTCAAGTTCGGCTATTCCCATTGTTCCGCTGTATATTTCCATTCTTTACAGAATAATGAAAGAAATGGATATCCACGAGGGCTGCATTGAGCAGATGTACAGAATGTTCGCAGAAAAGCTTTACGGCGGCGATGTCAAGACCGACGGAGAGGGACTTATCCGCATGGACGACTGGGAAATGCGCGGCGACGTTCAGAATAAAATTTCCGAAATATGGAACAATATCTCCAACGATACTATTGGTGATTGCGCCGATCTTGACGGATACCGCACGGATTTCAACAGGCTTTTCGGCTTTGACGCGGAGGGCGTTGACTACGAAGCGGACACTGATACGGCGGCAGGAATTGAAAGTCTTGCTTAATCGCGCAGGACAAAAAGCCTTACGGCGACCGAAAATCCAAGGGCAAAACCTGCGCATTTAGCGGTTCGGGAAATATCTTCCGCTGAACAGGCGATATTTTTTGCGACGGATTTTTTAAGTTTTCTTTTTTCTGTCATGTGTTCGAGATAGCCCAGCACGGCTCTCATTTCGTCCTCAAGCTCGGGAGAAGAAGTTTCCTCGCCGTTCATACCGTAAAATAAGTCCCGTAATGTTGGCATTTCCATAGTGATTCTCCTTTATAGTTTTCTTAACTATATTATACCACCAATATTCGTGTAACACAATTGGTAAATTGCACGAATGTTAGTGATAAAATTTGTGTAAAAATATATTACTTTCGATATGATTTTAATGTATAATATTAGAGGTGATATTATGCCGATGAAATACAAATTTAATATTCTCGCGGCTCTGAAAGAAAAAGGCTATACCTCGAACAAGCTTAGAAATGAAAAGATTTTAAGCGAAAGCACCATGCAAAAATTCAGAACAGGAGAAATTGTATCGACGGAAAATATCACGCGGCTTTGCAGACTGCTTGACTGCCAGCCTGGGGACATTCTTGAATATGTCCCCGGTGAAAAAGATTAACCGAAATTGTAAAGCATTTCCATAGTGATTCTCCTTTGTTATTATAGCAAACCTACAATAATGGTTGTTATTTTAAAGGATTGCTGTAGTTGATTATGATTATATTATAATGCGTTATAACGCATACGTCAATATGCTATTCATACAAAATTATAACGTATATTTTGTGCAATATATGCGTTGTAACTTATTTAAGTGAAATGATATAATAATTAAAAGCGGTGATAAAATGGCTGTGTCAAAATCGCAGATGGCTGCAAATAAAAAATACGATAAGGAGCATTTTAAATATCAGTCGGTAAAGCTTAAGTTATCTGAATATGAAGCTTTGAAAAAAGCTATTGAGATTTCCAAAATGCCGATGAATACTTTTCTGCGCTCCGCTATTATGTGCAAGGTTGCCGAATACGTTGATTACAATGCGGACGGCGAAAAAGATTAACTGAAAGGGCACGCCTATGGATAAAATTTTTTCCTATATCGACTCTCACGCGGAGGAAATGATAGCCGATCTGCGCAGACTTGTGCATATTCCCTCGGTAATGGGCGAAGCCACGGAGGGCGCACCGTTCGGCGAAATGCCCGCCCGCGCTCTCGCGGAAATGCTTGAAATGTGCTCCGAGGCTGGGCTTCATATCCGAAATATTGACAGCTATGTGGGCACGGCGGACTTTTACCATGCAAATGGAACTCCCGATCTGGGAATACTTTGTCACCTTGATGTTGTCCCCGAGGGAAGCGGCTGGAGCGTACAGCCCTTTGAACTGACCGAAAAAGACTGCAGACTTTACGGCAGGGGGGCTATCGACGACAAGGGCCCCGCGGCGGCGGTTTTGTTTGCTGTAAAGGCTTTGAAAGCGGTCGGAGTCAAGCCCGCGAAAAACTTCCGTCTTATCTTCGGTACCAACGAGGAAAACGGTTCGGCTGATCTGGCGTATTACCGCAAAAAGGAAAATCTTCCCGAAATGCTTTTCACGCCCGACGGTTCTTACCCCGTTATAAACGCCGAAAAAGGTATGCTCCGCGTGACACACAAGCTTGCCGTATGTCCAAAAATCATTTCTATTTCAGGAGGAAAGGCTGTAAACGCTGTTCCGGAATATGCCGAGGCAGTACTTGATATCACAAATGCAGATATTTCGGGGTACACATCAAAATTCGAGGGAGTGACAATAGCCGCCGAATATGCCGACGGAAAGACCAAAATAACCGCAAAAGGAAAAGGCGCACACGCTTCCACTCCCGAAAACGGAGCGAATGCCGTTACTGCACTTATTTCGGCGGTTTCGGAAATAAGCGGGGACACGGCTCTGGCTGCGCTGTCGGGTATGTTCCCCTATGGCGAAACTGACGGAGCAGCGGCGGGAATAAAATGCTCAGACGAAATTTCAGGAGGACTTACCACGGTTTTGAGCGTGATAAACTGTTCGGACGGAATACTTGGAGCCAAGCAGGACGTGCGTTTCCCTATCTCAAAAACAAGCGGAGAAATACTGACAGCTCTTGAAAAAAAAGCAGCAGCTTCGGGGATTGAACTGAATGCGGATATGATTTCCGAACCGCACTATGTTCCCGAGGACAGCGTATTGATAAAAAAACTCCTGGAAGTCTATGAGCTTGTTACGGGAGAAAAGGGGTACTGCGTTGCTATCGGCGGCGGGACATATGTCCATGAAACCGTTGGCGGCGTAGCTTTCGGAGCTGAATTTCCAGGAGAGGAAAACAATATGCACAGTGCGGACGAATCTATCAGCCGTGAAAGTCTTATAAAAAATGCAAAAATTTTCGCTGCAGCAATTTGTTCGCTATGCGAAGTTAAATAAAATTTAAAAGGGGAAATAAAAATTGGGTATCAATTATCATCTGCCGAGCTTTACCGAGCATTTCAGCCTTAATATACTTCTGGACTCGTATATGAAAAATTATTCCGAACGTTTCAGAGACGGTATAAAAATCGCTTCAGTATTCGGTAATTTTTCCGGAGCTTTATGGAATGGCGGCAGAAACGTTTCGGGAAAATATGACAGATCTATAAACGAAAAGATCATGAAAGAGTTTAACAGCAGAGGAATACCCCTCAGATTTACATTTACCAATCCGCTTATCGAGGAAAAGCATCTTTCTGATAAGGTATGTAATGATATTCTTAAAATGGCTGATAACGGCATGAACGAAGTCATTGTAATGTCGCCGATACTGGAGCAGTACATCCGTGAAAACTATCCGGGCTATAAGATAACGTCCTCCACCTGCAAGCAGATACGCGATATGAACGATCTCAACGCCGAGCTTGATAAAGACTATAATCTTGTGGTGATTGACTATAACTGGAACAACAAGTTTGACGATCTTGCACTTATAAAGGATAAGCAAAGGTGTGAGATACTTGTGAATGCCTGCTGCCAGCCTGCCTGTCCAAGAAGAGGAGAACATTACCGTTCGATCGGAAAATATCAAATTGAATTATGCAGCGTTGCTCAAAGCAGTCTTGATATAGGCAGAGAAAACATTGTGAAAGAACCGTTTTTGTTGTTGCTTGACGCGCAAAATGCAAAAAACTTGAAAAACCTTGACAACCCTTGAAATAGGTTTGAAAAGGTGGAAAATGGCGCAGAATAGGCGTTTTTAACCTTGACGCTTCATGACGGTGGAAAAATATGGTGTCAAAAAAATAAAGGCATTTTCGGCTGATTTTTTGAAAATCAACTGGAAATGCCTTTTTATTGTTTGGGGCGTTAAAATAGCGTTTTAATAAAAATGCTATTCCGTTAAAATGGCTTATTTGCGTTGTTTTATAATTAAAACGGTATTAAAACCAAAATTAAATAACGGCAATTTCGCACCATTAAAATTGGAAATTTTTAATGGGAATATGGGAACTAAAATCAAGGTTAATGGGAACCAGTTCCCATTAACCTATTATACTACTTTTTGTAGTTTTTTATAAACTCCTCAAACTGTTTGTACACTCGTCTTTCGAGCGGGTGCAAAAGAAATTTTCCGCGCGCATAGAGGATTTTCATACGTTCTGCGCGTATCTTTGCGGAGGTAATGGAAATATTACACGCCGCGGATATTTCTTCAGGTGTATGCAACTCCAATCCCCATAAAACACAGGCGGGAGCAAGCAAATCAATTGCAAAGCGTTCCGTTTCGTCCTCATCACTACGGGTTATATTTTCCGTATGATTATGTCCCAGCAGAATATGTCCTATTTCGTGTGCAATAGAGTATCTTTGAATAGGCAAGCTGTCTGTATCACGTACTATTATAAAGGTACTGCTGTCTGTAATCACGTTTCTTCCACGTTCGTTTGGTTTAAGTGTAAACTCAGAATCCGTCGGCAGCGTACTGTTTTTTATTACCGTGTACCCGTAATGTTTGCAAACTTTTGATAGTGATACGGGCAAGGTTTGAACGCCGCTGTCGGAAAGACAAATCCAACTCATGTCTCTGGCTGATTTGTAGCTGTCATAATTCATAAAAAATCACCTCTATTAAGAGTATACCCTTAATAGAGGTGATTTTTACTTAATACTCATCTGTAGCGTCCGGGGCTTCAAGAAGCGGCGTTATATCGGCTTCAATAACCGTAGGAATAGGTTCACGGTTATATGTTCTGGCAGCTTGATATACCCTTTGTATGTTCGGCATCTTGACCTGCTCCGCGTTAGCTGCGCGGCGTTTTATGTCGCCTAAAACCTCGCCTTTTTCAAATTCCGAAAGTTTCCTATAGCTCTCTATTAGCTCTTGCTCTGGAACATTATCACACGTTCCTTTTTCTTTGCCAGTAAGTAAGTAATATGGTGTAACGTCTAAAAACTCACATATGGGAATTATATATTTAGATGGTGGATCGGTATTTCTGTTTTTCCAGTTTGTCATTGTACTTGTATTAATACCTAAATAAGCGCACAGCTCAGATTGCTTCTTATTTTTGTTATTTAATACATCTAAAATATCGTTAATTAAAGACAAAATAATCACTCCTTATATGTGCAAAGCGCCAAACTTCACAAATGGGGATAAAACCTCTTGATAAATTTTCGTTTGTGAGTTATAATTTTCACATGGTGAATCGAATAGGCGCAGTAATCCCTTGGTTCACCATGATGGTACAAGCCAATTGTATCATAAGAAACTTGAAAAAACAATAGAAAGCGAGGAAAATTTATGAAAATTATTCTCGAAGGAACAGAAGCTGAGTTTAGAAGCATGCTTCATTCCTTTGGCGTTCCGGACAAGACCGTTTCTGATAACAGCAGTCAATTCCTTTGCGGCGACATAGCTGGCAGAGGTCATAGGAGGAAAAAGGTAGAGCGTACTTTTGCAGAGCTTAAAGCAATAGCCAAAAATTATTTTAATGACTTTTGGGGAACTGATAAGATCGAAAGACCACAGCCAATTAAGTTTACAGTTGGTTTTATGCCCAACTCCGATAACAGCGAAATAAAAGCTCTTTCAAAGGAACACTCTGATCGCCGCCGTCAAGTTCGTCAACAACTTAATTCGTTACGTGAGCAAGAAATACCGGAGGCTGTAGCGAACTATTTTAACGGAAACAAATTATTTGTTTCCTTTGAAAAGAGGTGACGTCATGAGTAAAGAAGAATCAAAAGAACTTACCGAAGCCCTCGAAGCGATAGACAACATCGTTGACAGGCTCGGCAAACTCATAATCAGCATAGCCCACAGCAACGACGATTTTATCTGCACCGAATGTCTGCACACTGCTCATGAGCTTTACGAAATCATGCGGAAATACGCCCGCGAAGAGGACGCTGACCGCATTTATGAGGAATTCAAAGAAATCACTGGGAGGTATATTGATGACTAAATCTCAGTTTATCAGCATAGTATCCGGATTTCTTGCCCCGTATCTCATAAACGCTTTTGTGGAACAGGCGGAGAGCAAAGGTTACTTTAACGAAAGCCAATCCAAAGAGAATACATACTCAGCACTGAAAAAGAAAATTGCATACGCAAAAAGCACGCCGTCTCCAATAAGAAACCTGTATGAAGCCAAGGGCGCAATAGATATGGCTCGTCAGCTCGGAGCGATCACTTGCGATCAGTATTTCGAGCTTGACCATAAATGTGTATATGAGGGGATCAATAATCCTGAATACATGAAAAAGGAGGACTGAACATGAATGTAGCAAGAGGATTCCGCCGCAAGCGGGAGGAAAAC
>CAJUHS010000021.1 GCA_910586535.1 uncultured Oscillospiraceae bacterium | reverse complement strand
GTATATCTCTGTATCCTTTTTAAAGCTTTGTCCGATACAGTTACTCTGCTGCATTGCAAAATAAGCAAATATATAAGGTAAATTAGCTTCTGTAAGCCACGGGTAGCGATAAAGTTCACTATTGACAAATACGCTTAATCCCTTTTTCCAAAAAGCCGCCGTACATCGTATGTGCAATTCCCTTTCTACTAAGTAAATCACTCGATCAAACTGCGTTTTTAAAAGTTCGTACAGTTCTATAACGCTGCCGTCTATCGGCAGCGGAGGCTCATTGTCTCTTGGCTGTGTCCATTTACCGGATGCAAATGGGCAGTATTTGTATTTGTCATAATTCCAATTGGGAAAACCGCTTATATTTTCGCCTGTATGTTTTCCGTACGGCTTAACCTTGATTTCTTTTAAAATCCCGATAAGCTGTATCGGATTCAGGCAGCACGGACAAATTCCATATGCACGAAGTTCTCCATCAGACCTTTGTATAAACGGATATTTGCTGCCTGTTCTTGCTTTAAACGATTCGATATTTATTATATATCTTTCCGCATTTCGTTTTGCTTCGGTTTTGAAAAATTTCATTGTTGACATCAGCTCCTTACAGCCTTTATTTTGGGGGATCAAATCCAATTGTTTTGTCTGCTCTTTCGTCATAATATGAAACATCGCAGTCAAACTCAATATCATATGCGTCAGCAACGTCCGCACACCAACTCATCGGAAGCTTTGGCAATGCACCGTTTCTTATCGCAAATTCAAGGCACTGCAAAACAGTTGCCAGTCCCATAGAAAATTCGTGATCCTTGTCTTTAAGCAGAAAAACAACCGCCTCGAAACAGTTTTCACAGGATATATTTTCCGCTGCAAGCGCCTCGGCGCGGTTAAAAAAGATTTCCTTATGTTCAATATTTTCCATAAAAATATTCCTTTCTCATTATATCAAACTTTATTCGTATAGTCAATCGGCAATTGGAGCGGCACAACACCGCTCCGTTCGTTTGTCCCCAGTGGGGAATTACCTGTTAAAATTGTCTTTGATTTCTTTTTCAGTCTCCCTGTCATCATCGGCGTTGAAGCTTGTCTGGTCATAGCCGTAAGCTTTGATATTCTCAAACATCGTGCCAAGCGCCATTTCCTCAACGTCCGCTTTCTGATCGGGATGATTACCGTCACGGAAGTCTTGATAAATTCCCATTCCGCTAAGTTCGTATGACAATGTCTCCGCCCTGTGATTTTTAGTGTCAAAGGAAAATTCTATAGCAGGGTCGTACATCAGATCGCCGTTCTGAACATAAGTGTGAGCAATAAATACCATATCTCCGCACTTTTCAACTATAAGCGGTTTTATGCCGCTTTCCTCGCCCTTTTCGTACTTACAATGAAGATTATCATACTGCTCCAGTTCGGGACAAATTTCTACCAAAGCGGCGTAAAGTTCCATACTGTTGTCCGTCCGTATCTCGGTATCGGTAAGCAAAGTATTGACTTCCGCAAGGCGTTTTTCTTTTTTGGTAAGCTCCCGATCCTGCGGGAATACGGCTTCGGCGGCTATCTCCGCTTCTTTAATGTCTGCATTAAGAGATTGCAGCTTATCTTCCTGCTTCTGAAGTTCCAGTTCGATACCGTTTATAACGTTGTCGAGACGGATAATATTTCCGCTTGCCTTTACGTCTTTGTTCATATTTATTTCGCAGCTATGGTCGCAGGCTCCTTTCAGATTGATTTTAATAACCGTATTTCCCTCCCATTTGGTGTCCAAAAAAGCCGTCATTTCAAAGCCGCGGTAAGAACCTATATGACATTGTTTTTTCTCCGTTAATTCGCTGCTGCCTATAATCGCGTTTCTTATAGCCTGTCCAGCTTTTTCCTTATCGTGATACTCCCTGCCTCCAACGGTTACGGGGTAATATTTTTTATCGTCCTCGTTCATAAGCGGCTTTATCGACTGCACCGTTTCAATGTCGGCTTTGAGCTGCCCGATATAACGCTCTGTGTGCTTTCTGTGTTCGGGCAGGGACTTGTAAGCCTTGTCCTGCAAGGAGTATTTCTGAGAAAGAAAAGCGGATTTGAGGACGTTAAGTTTTGTGATTTCCGTTTCAAGGTCTATCTTCTCGCGAATCAAAGGATTGCCCGCACAAAGAGCCTTTACCTCCGCATAATCCAGCGCAACCTCGTCTACGTCTTCGCAGGAGCGGACGAGGGACTTGTCCGTCATAATCTGAGAAATAAACCGCTGCTTGTTCTCCAACATCTGATAAAGGTATGCGTCAAAGGTCTTGTCGGTGGTATAGCGGTAAATATCTACCTTGCTGTTGGTATTGCCCTGTCTGATTATACGACCGTGGCGCTGCTCCATGTCCGACGGTCTCATCGGCGCGTCAAGGTCGTGGAGAGCTATCATACGTTCCTGCGCGTTCATTCCTGCGCCGCATTTGAATGTTGAGCCGATAAGTACGCGAATTTCGCCCTTGTTCATTTTGTCGTAAAGCTTCTGTTTGTCCTCGGTTTTTGGGGCGTCGTGGATAAAGGCTATTTCTTTTTCGGGTACTCCCTTTTCAACAAGTTTTTGCTTAATATCGTCATAAACGCAGAACCGCCGTTCCGATTCAAACTGTTCAACGGGGGTATGCTTAAGCTTGTCCCAAACTTCGGGAGAAATCTCGGTAAGCTTACCGTCAACTACTTCAAACGCTGTGTTGTACGCCGTTTCTTCCTCATAATTAACCCTTTTCAGCATAATAATATCGCCGTCGGCAACGTCCCCTGCTTCATAATTTTTAGGCGGCTTCTTGCCGTTCAGCTTATTCATTATCTTTTCAGCGGTATCCTTTTCGCCGAGCTTCGCAGAATAAACATCGCTGTAACTGCCTTTCGTATTTTTGCGGTAAACGGTATATGTATTTTCATTTAAGGACGGCTGCGGCGTTGCAAAGTCGCAGAAAATAAGCTGCGTACTTTTTTCTTCCGCTGTCCTCTGCCAAATGTCAAAGACGTTGTTAATGCACACATTTACTTTGGATTTTGGATCGTCGGGCAGATTGGGATTCATACAGCGTTGGTCAAGACCGATTTTCCGTCCGTCAACTGTAAGCTTGCACATATTATCGTCTGTGGGGTCAACATTTCCCGCGCGGATCTCTTTTGCACGTTCTCCAAGCTCCTTTATCATTGTAGCCTGAATTGCAGTCGCAGGGACGTTTACGTTGTGCATTTCAAAATCGGGACGGTCAAGGTCAAGACTTTCCGCTGTTTTTATGTCGGCACATTCCTTGAAAATGTTCATCAGCTCGGGGAGATTTTGGAATTTTGCAAAACGCGTTTTATTCTGATATTTGCCGTTGCCCTCGGGAGAAAGCTCCATTGACGTGGTGGTTTCACCAAAAACGGAAGCCCAACGGTCAAAGCTGTTTATGCCAAGCTCCGCAAGCTTGTCCGCTTGCAGATAGCGCATTAAGGTGTACATTTCCGACATCGAATTTGAAATTGGCGTTCCCGAGGCAAAGACGCAGCCTTTACCGCCCGTCAGCTCGTCAAGATACTTGCATTTCATAAGGAGCTGCATAGACCGTCCGCTGCCGCCGCTGCCTATTCCCGAAACATTACGCATTTTTGTTGGAGTATCAAGGTTTTTGTACGCCTGCGATTCGTCCACAAAAATTTTGTCGATACCAAGCTTTTCAAAGCAAAGCATATCATCTTCGGGAGATTTGGCAAGCAGCTTTTCTATTTTGCCCTCATAAGTTTTTATCGCTTTTTCTATCTGTTTTACGGAAAAGCTTTTTCTTCCAACGCCGTCGTCCATTTCTCGGAGAGCCTCTTCAAGGCGGTCTAATTCGATGTTCAGCACTTCCAATTCGCGTTCGCGTGAAAGATGTATCATATCGAATTGGGAGTGTCCGACAACAACCGCGTCCCAATCTCCTGTGGCGATTTGGGCAAAAAGGTCGCGGCGGTTTTCTTTCTGAAAATCCTTTTCGGTAGCTACAAGTACGTTGGCATTTGGATAAAGAGTTCTGAAAGCGTTGCCCCACTGCTCTGTAAGTCCGTTAGGCGCGGTGATAAGGGACTTGTTATGCAGTCCGAGGCGTTTACCCTCCATAGCTATGGCTATCATTTCAAAGGTCTTGCCGGCTCCCACTTCGTGAGCAAGCAGGGTGTTTCCGTTGCTGTACAGTCCTCTTGCAACGGCGTTTTTTTGGTGTTCCTTTAAAGTTATAGCCGAGGACATACCCACGAAATTAAGATGTGAACCGTCGTATTCTCTAAGGCGTACAGAATTGAATTTCTCGTTGTAAACATCAACAAGCTTTTCGCGGCGGTCGGGGTCTGAAAAAATCCAGTCCGAAAATTTTCTTTTCAGCTCGTCCTGCTTTGACTGTACTATCATTGTCCTTTTCGGATCGGTTTCATAAACGTATCTGCCCTTTGAATCTCTTAAATCATTGCCCTGTTCGTCTTTTACACGCTGTCTGATTTCAGCCTTTTGCATATTAAGGGTGGCTTCGATTATTTCATATGCGTTCATATCGAACGTGCCGTATGTTTCGGTTGCAAGAACGTTGTTATATGCGCTGCGCCAACCCTCGACCTTCCACTTGTCTGTTGCGGGCATATATGTAACTTCAATGTTTTTGGACGTGACAAAATCGGGTTTAAGCGTTTCAATGATAAATTGTCTGATATAGTCGGGATCTATCCAAGCAGCACCAAGCTTTACTGCAATATCCGCTGCTTCAATGCGTTCAGGCATAACCGAACGTAAAGCCTCCGCGTTTCGCGTAAGTCCTGCCGCTTCTGCCGCGGCAAGCTTTGAGCGGATATTACCTGTTAGATATTCGTCCGCACTTTCCCAACGCATATACTTCTGCGGATTTTGAAATATTTTATCGCCAAGCTCCGATACGATTTCTTCTTCCGACTTGCCTGTGAGTATAGACATATATTCAAGATTTACGCACATCTTCTCGGAAAGAGAAAGAATAAGAGCGTCCTGCGCGTTGTCGCAGTGGTCTACAACAACGTTGGGATTGACTGTAATTTTACTGAAAATATCTGCTTTGCCGATAAAATTGCCGTCCTTGTCAAGCTTTTCAAGGGACTTTATAAGGTGGTAGCTGTTGTCGTTTCGGAAAAGCATTTTGTTTTCGGGATTGCTGATAAGTCCGTAATTTTCGGAAAAATTATCGTACTGCTTATTTAAGGCAGCCTGCGCTTCGGATATAGCAGTATCAAAACGACCGTCCGTGTTGTTGAGCTGCAAGTCAAGCAGACTGTGAACAGTGTCGCGGATCTGCGCCATTGCCTTGATTTTTTCAATACTTTTTTCGGGAGCATTGTATTTTTCCATTGTGTCAGAAGATTTATGATAGTACAAAATATCGTTCTGCACAATAAAGCTGTATTTCAGCGCGTTGGGAGGGCAGGGTATATTGTCTGTATTCCCCACTGGGGACTTTTCAGCTTCCTTTTCAGTCGCCTTATACTCTCCCGTAATGTTTTTTACAGCCTCCGCAAGCTGTTTTTCAAGGTCTGCGCCCTCGATAGGAACACACATAGAAGCGTCCGTCTGATTGCCGTACAGCTTGTTGCCCTCCACCATTTCACCGAGTATCATTTCGGGGTGATCCGCAAAATATTTATTTACGGCAATACCGTTGAGCAGCATATCCTTGTATACCCATTCGGGAGTATCGCTCTCAATGCTTATGGGACGTTCACGTTTTTGCATGAAAATTATATCACTTGTAACTTCCGTCCCTGCGTTTGCCTTAAAAGCATTGTTTGGCAAGCGGATCGCTCCGAGAAGTTCCGCACGTTCGGCAAGATATTTCCTTACTTCGGGGCTTTCTTTATCCAGCGTACCTTTGGACGTTACAAATGCAACAATACCGCCCGCGCGTACCTTATCGAGAGTTTTTGCGAAAAAGTAGTCGTGTATAAATAAATTCTGCTTGTTATAGTCCTTGTCATTGAGCTTGTAGCCGCCAAATGGGACGTTGCCGACTGCAACATCAAAGCTGCCATTTTCAAAGCTTGTGTCCTCGTATCCCTTAATTTGAATATTTGCAGAGGGATAAAGCTGCTTTGCGATACGTCCCGTAACGCTGTCAAGTTCTACGCCGTGCAAATCGGAATTGTCGCGAATATTTTCGGGCATTGCGCCGAAAAAGTTACCTGTACCCATTGCAGGCTCAAGTATTTTGCCGCCATCAAAGCCCATATTGTCAAGTGCGGAATAAATGGCGTTTATAACTATCGGAGATGTGTAATGGGCGTTCATTGTAGAGGCTCTCGCGGCTCTGTATTCCTCGTCCGTAAGCAAGTCTTTAAGTTCGGTATACTCCTTGCTCCAGTCGGGTTTTCTGCTGTCGAAAGCGTTTGCAATGCCGCCCCAGCCAACGTATTTGGCAAGTATCTCCTGTTCCTCGGGGGTGGCGGTGCGGTTTTCTTTTTCAATACTTTTCAGAAGCTTTATTGCCGCGACGTTATTTGCGAAACGCGCTTTTGCACCGCCCTCTGTGCCGTAATTTTTGTCGGTAATAGTATAATCAACAGTGGTTTCCTTTTCAGAAGCTTCTTCCTGTGAATCATTCCCCACTGGGGAATTTTCTTTTTTATCCTGCAGAATTTCGCCAGCGGAAGAATAAAAACCAATTTCGTCGGAAGATTTTCTGATTGGAGTGCTGTCAAAGAAAGATATTTGCTCTACCTTTTCTTCGGGATTTTTAAGCAAATGAGAATTTTGCAGAACAAGCTCCAAATTTGACAGAGCTTTTGCAATATTGTCAGCAGAAATTACTTTCCTTTCAGCAGCCGCCGAAAGAATTTCATCTGCGCTTGACTTGTACAGAGGTAGGGCAACATCAGTATGGACGTTACTATCCAACACTTTGTTAAATACTTCGGAATAATTTTTCCAATCATAATTTTCGGCAGAGTTGTTCAACAAGTCTTGGAGGGCATAAACAACGTCCTGCACGATAAGATAGCTGTTGTACTGATTGGAGACGGTTTTTAAATCATTTACATAGTTCCAAAATTCTTGCATTGCATTTTCAACATCATTACTTGGAGGCAATATAGGCGTTGAATTATTAATCATGTCATCAATTCTGCGTTGTTCTCTTTGGTGCTGCTCTTTAAGGCTTTCGCCTAAAGCCTGTTTAACTCCGAAATTTTCAACCTGATATTCATAACCTTTATATTCATAAAATAAAGTGGTATGGTACGGATCATATTTATCACGTAACGATGTAACAAATTTTGCAGTTTGTTCTTCATTTGTCCCCACTAAGAAATTTGTTTTTTGTTTCTGCGCGCTATTTTCTTGTTCAGCTTCTTCGGCGTTAGAACGGTCGTGTTCAGCTTTTATTTCACGGAGTACTGACAAATCTCTTTCCGAAAGTTCTTCCTTTACCGAGTTTGGAATTTGTTCTTCAAAGATATATCCGTTTACTTCGTCAATTACCGAACGCAACTCGCCGCCAAACAACTTTTCATTTACCCTTGATACGCTGCCATAGGTCTGCTGAAAAAGAGGAAGTCCAAATATTTTGGAGTTAAAATTTTCTTCATCATATGTGATAATATGTTTTTCAACTCTTTCAAGCAGCTTAACAACTTCGGGAGAAAAATCGTGATTATCTTTCAACCTTTGAAAAGCGTTATGCACAAGCGTTTCATTTATCCCCACTGGGGAAGCGTTTTTATCCTTGTCTGTAAGCCTGTCAATAATATCATCTGGGACATACACAAGCTCGTTAAAATCAAGGTTTCCCAAAGCTCCGTTCATATCGTCAAGAGAATTGAACAATTTTTCCTCTGCAAGCTTACCGTCACACTCGGTAACAATTCGGAATGTATCAAGGTCGGCATAAACCTCTATCGGCAGCTCTGTAATTTCGTGTGTGGTGTAAGCAAGGTCAATGTGATCTGTGTTTGAAAAATTGGCGGCTTCTCCAAATTCACGCTCTGCATACTCGTTTATGAGTTCTACCGCCGTATCAAACGCGCTCTTTTGGGGATTAATCACTTTTTCTTTCAGAAATTCGGGTACGTTATTAAATCCTGCAATATCAACATAGTGCGCCGTGTCTGTAACGGTAAATTCAAGGTCTTTATCGGTATTTCTTACTGGGGATTTTTCGGCAGAATAGAAATTCTCAAAGCCGTTATGAACATTTTCGGCAAGAATATTTCCGGCAACATCTGCAATAATATGTCCTACTTCGGGCGTGTAGCCGTAATTATCGCTTTCAAGTTCAAAAAGCTGTCTGCCGTTTATTTCAGCGTAATTAACTACGCTCCAAGCTCCCTCCTGACCGTCAATAATATATTCCTTGGTGTCCGCTTCAAGTTTATATTCGTTTTGCGGAATTTCTTTTCTAAAAGTATCCGCCGCCGTCATTCTTATGGCTTCCATACGGTTGTCGTATTCATTTTTCAGCCAATCCCGATAAAAAGAATCAAGGGGATAGCCCGACGATATAAGCCGCCTGCAAACGTCCTCCACATCGGGGTCTGTAATATCCTCTGCAAGGTCGTTTTCAATATACGACAAAATATCCCTTTTGACGGACAGTTCATACGCTGCCGCTTTTGCCTTTTCTACGGTATCAAGACTGTTTTCATAGTCGGCAAGTTCTCTTTCGGCAAGTTCGTAAAGCTGCTCTGACAGAGGTGCGTTTTCATCAGAGACATAATTCCCCAATAACTTTCTGTCATCAATCACATCGCTGTCGATAACATTCCAGCGTCCCTCAAAGCCATTAACAAAAATGTCTTCGCTTGCTTCGGTAATGTGATTTTCCTTGTATTTCCGCACATCCTCAAAATGATTTTCCAACAGATTGATAATACGTTCAAAATTACTGTCATACTTATTACCCGAAACAAGAGGCTCGGAAACAATAACATTTTCATTGCCTCGGGATTTTATAAAGTTATCCGCAAGACGTTCAAAACCTGCCGTATCAGCATTGACAACGATTTGACCAAGGTTCTCCATTACTTCTATAAAAACGCCCTGCCCAAATTTATTATAATCATCTACATTGCTTCGTGCAATGTAAGCGTTAAGAATGTCCTGCCCATAAAGAGTGGTTACAATAAACTGACCCTTGCCGTCTGTACCTTCGGGATTAAAATAGATCCAATCTACAGAGGTCTCGCGGAGGACAAAGTGTTCTTCATATTCGCCTTTTTCTGTCATAGGCAGACGTTTTATAATTTCACGGCTGCGCGAAAGATTGAGCTGACGTTCTTTTTCCGCTTCTGCTTCGGCTTCTGTCCTGCGCCATTCGCTAAGCTGTTCATCGGTGTTGGAAAGAGTTATTCCCGTGTCCTTTGCATAGCGTACAGCGGAATCTACCGATACAAACATTGAAATATCTCCAAAGCTGCTTCTGTAGGGAGCTACTTCTTCACCCGTTGTTGCATTGACCTCGGAAATATAATACCCGTCCTCAAAGGTATCGGAGGAAAGCGCAAGAAAATATGCGGATTGAACATCTTCTATCCTATTTTTTTCTTCCGCAAAATATCTTTTTACAAGCTCCTGCGTTTCATCGCCGCTCACGGTAAGAGTTACAGTATCGCCTTTTATTCTGCCTGAAAAAGAAATATTCTCCGCAGTCAAACGGTCGGCTGTACGCAGCATTGCCTCTGTCTCGCCTCTTACGTAACGTTTGTTGGAAATATATCTGTACTCGGCGTTTCCGATTATATTCTTTTCGGAATTATCTTCGGGAACATTTTCCTTTGCCGCATTGAGTATGCCTTTCATTATTTCAAGCGTTCTTGCGCGGTCGGCAGCCTCGACGGTTATCGCCGAACGGTAATCACTGATACGTCCCGAGTAGCTTATATCCGACTTGTCAAGTTCTGCCGCAAGCCGCATAAGATTTTCCTGCGTACCGTTTATGTACGCTTTTTCTTTGATAGCATTGTACTCGGTATTTCCTATGATTTGGTTTGACATATTTTTTACCTCCGATTTTAAATTATTCCCCAGTGGGGATTTAAACACTGGGGAATGTGATTTAAACCTATTAGAACGGATAATCGCTGTCTGAAATTGCCTCAAAGTCTTCAAAGTCGGCAGGAATATCCTGCGCCTGTGCTTCTGCCGCTGTTTGCGTATCGGGACTGTTTTCGACAGGCTTGCGATTATTTGTGGGGGCAAATTCAACGTTCTCCACAAGAACAGAAGTCTCGAAATGCGTTTTATCATTCTCATCTTTCCAACGAGATGTTTTAAGTCTGCCCATAATGTCAATCATATCTCCCTTGTCAAAATATTTTGAAACAAATTCCGCTGTGCCTCTCCAAGCCTCGATTTCAATAAAATCGGTTTCCTGTTCGGCTTTGTTTTTGTTGTACTTGCGCTGTACCGCAACGCTGAATTTGCAGACAAAAACGCCCGAGGGGGTCTGCCTTAATTCGGGAGTATGTGTTAAACGTCCCGTAAGTAT
Organism: uncultured Oscillospiraceae bacterium; assembly: GCA_910586535.1. Taxonomy (GTDB): domain Bacteria; phylum Bacillota; class Clostridia; order Oscillospirales; family Ruminococcaceae; genus RGIG8773. The sequence continues at coordinate 28,192 of CAJUHS010000021.1, read as the reverse complement.
AACGTGATTGTGCATAATTATCCTCCTTTATTTTGTGCCGATAAGTTCGGAAACGTCGGTAATGGTAAGATTGTTTTCTGAAATAAGCTTTATAAGGCTTATAACGTCCGTGAGTGCGATTTTCATGCTTTTGCAAATGCTGTCAAGCTGTTTTATCTCCTTGTCACGGCGTTTCTGTTCCTCGGCGGCAATTTCGTCCTGAATTTTCTTTGCTTTTTCTGCGGCTTTTTCAACTGCTGCGGCTGCTTTTTCTTGTTTGGCTTTCAGAACAGCAAGTTTGTCAGGTTTAGGTTCGGAATGTTTTTCAGCCTTTTTTTCTTCCGATACTACCTCAGCTGCTTCGTTGGGTTCGAGTGTCTCATTAATTAATTCTTCCATGATATATTTTCCTTTCCTCGCTTAAACGCGGCGATATTTTATCGATCTGCGCCGACAATGCCGTTTCTGCGCTTTTAAGTATGATTAACTGATTTTCTATATCTGCAATCATTTCACGCATACCGTCACGACGGCGAATAGAATCCTTTAAAAATCTTTGTCTGGATATGTATGAGCTGACAGACTTTTTACATTCACGATACAAATCTGTTTTTGTTGTATCCCTGCTTGACATAGTCTCCCTCCTACCTGATATTCTCCTGTCGGGAATCATTTAATCGTTCTGCTGCCTTTGTGCCTGCCTGTTTGCTCCATTCAGCAATTTTTTGAGTTTCCGCTATAAATTTTGTTTGCTTCAAAAGATCGTTAAAATCCTTAACGCCTGCTTCGGCACACTCGCGGTTTACAGTAAAATTACTGCGGTTTATCCAAGAAGCAGCGGCTTTCGGCATATCTTCTTCAAGCTTTTGTGCGGTAAAATAATCGTCCTTTGAAAGACAAAAAGCGATTTCTTTTCCGTTTACATCTGCGCTGCAATAGTGTATCGGAATATCTCCGTTTTCAACGGTGTGACTTTTTATGTTTTCCCCTACGCCGATACTTTCCTGCATTTTCTGAAAGAGTATCTGATTATTGAATTTTGTGCCTGCTGCGTCGTTATCTACGCAGGAAATAACTTTCAATCCGCTGTTTATGTAAGGCTCTGCCGTACTCGGTTTAAGTCCGCTAAGTGCGGCAAATTTAGCGTTTTCGATTTCGGGGTGCAGCTCTACAAATGACATAAGGTCGATAGGAGCTTCAAAAAGATAAACGGTATCTATCTTTTCGGTATCTCCCTTGTCGTAAACAAAGCCTCTGTCCGATTCGTCACGGGCGGTACAGCCTTTAAAACGGTAATCGGGATTTTGATCTATGCCTTGAATATCCGCACCGCAAGGCTCTCCCTTTTCATTTTTGTGGAGAAAAACAGCGTTTATCTTTTGATATTCATTTCCTGTGGTCTTACTTACTCCTTTTGAAACGGTAGGATAGATAAGTCCTTTATTTGTAAATTCCCGTACAATTTCGGGAGATATACTGCGCGTGTTAATAAAATAAGCATAAATATTTTTGTAACCCGTGTCCGATTTTTCGGGCATGATAAATTCTTTTTTCTCCTGCGGTTCGGCGGCAGCCTTTGGAGTAAACTGCTTTATTTCCGCTGCTTCTCCGACACACTCGCGCATTGCTTCGACAAAAGGCATATCCAGTATTTTTTTACAAAATTCCAGCAATCCTTTTCCGCCTGTATTTTCTGAATGACGAAAAAACTGATTGGTTTCGGGATTTACATATAAGCCGCCGTAACCCTTGATATGTATTTCCTTTCCCGCCATTTCGCATTGGAAACGGGATTGAACGTAATCGGAAATATCGGCGTTCTTAGCCTGTTCGATCTGTTCGGGTGTATATCGTTTAAACTCTTTCATATTAAAAATCCTTTCTGTTCCCATTGGGGAATTATCTGTTATAATTTTGTTCTTCCTGCTCCGCCTGACGTTCGGCAGCCTTAGCCTGCGCTTCTTCGCACCATTCGGCAATATTGTTCACGCACGCGATAAACTTTTCCTCCTCCGTCAAATCCTGCGGTCGCGGCTCGGTGATCCGCACGTCGTTGTTGATTATCGAACAGATTTTATCGGAAAGCATTTCGCTGCTGTTAAGATAGCTTACGCAGTCCTTGTCCCATGTCCCGTTATTGCCGTTAATACCGTTAAGAAGCTTTATTCCGCGGGCGGGAGGTTCCCATGAATTAAGATTAAGGCTGTAATCGTCAAGCAGAAAATCATCGCTGCGTATGCCGTCGGGAATAAAGTCCTTTTTGTCGCTGCCGCAGGGAGGAAAAATGCACTTATTCTCGGGAATTTCGGGAAGATATTCCTTTATCCAGTTTTTCTTTTCATACAGCGCATACTTGCTGTCGGAGAGAACGGCTGAAAGAATATACACATCAATTTCGGGGTGATTGTTTACAATATCCTTTACAGCGGCAACAACGCTCTCGTTGGGCTTAAGCCGTTCAAAATAATGCGGTTCGTAAAGCCTTTCAAGGGTATCAACAACTTTAAATTCGGCAAGCGTACCGTCCATATCTACAAACAACCTTTTCTTTTCAGACATTTTTATCAAATCCTTTCTGTCCCCATTGGGGAATTATCTTGCAAAATTTTGATTTTCATGCTCATTAAGACGTTCGGCGGCTTTTTCCTGCGCTTCCTCGCACCATTCGGATATTTTTTCAACCTCTTGAACAAACAGCGGTTCTTCAAAATCTCTTATTTCCTGCTGTAAGTTTTTAAGGCTTTCACGCTGCGTTTCCGTAATATTACCGCCGTCAAGCTGCGTATTTATGTACTCCGATACAACGGCTCTGTTTTCGGGAGAATTAAGGTCATATGGCAATTGACCGTGTTTGTTGACAAACTCTATCTGTTCGTTATTAAAAATATCTTTATGGTACATAAAGTCATCATAAACATCATTGAGATGTTGAGCTGCGTCAAGATATTCGCTTGCCAATTCTACTGTATCGTTATTTTCGGCAAACTTCTGATATTCAAGATTTACTGTACCGTTTTCCTTAATGCTCTGAATTGCTTCACCAAGACTTATTGTCGCTGTTTTATCATTGTTCCAAACGGTTAGTTCCATTGGCTTTTCATCACCGACAATATCTTTTGTACTAAGATCTATTTCCGCACAAAATACGGGAGGATTTTTTTCGCTTTGTTCAAACTCGGCAAACCCCAAGTCTGATATTTCCGTACAGTTTTTGCTGATTTCGGGATAAGTCAAATTGCCGTCCGCAAGACGCTGCACAAGAGCATTAACGTCTGTATTATCGTCGCGGAAATACTTTTTTTCAATTCCGTTATCTATAAGGAATATACTGTAATTTTCTTTTTCAGCGTTTTTTTCCTGCATAATATCATTCTCTCCCACAACTTTATTTCGCCCTGTTCCTTTCGCTTCGTATGCAAGCTCGTCCGCAAATTTAAGCTGTTCTTCAAAAAAGTTAAAGGCGTTTTCCTGTGTGATTTCCTTATCGGGCTTGACCTGATACACGCCCATGCTTATTGTCACGCTGACATTGACAGGCTGCTTTTCGGCGTTATAAACAAGGTGCGTGGTGCTTTCAATCTGCTGTCGGAGACGTTCAGCAATGTCCATAGCATGGTCATAATCGCAGTTCAGAACGCATACCATTTCCTCGCCGCCCCAACGGAAAGCAGAATCCGCACCCTGCCTTGTGCCGCTCTGGAGTATTCCTGCGACGTTCTTCAAAACTGTATCGCCTGCGTCGTGTCCGTATGTATCGTTAATACTCTTGAAGTGGTCTATGTCGCACATTATAAGGCACATATCCTTTTCTGCATTAACATTGTGCGCCATAGTATTTGCGGCGTATTCCTTTGCGCCCTGCCTGTTTTTCAGATGTGTCAGCTCGTCCGTTATACGTCCTTGATGTTCAAATTCTTTTTTCAGAGACAAATCAATAGTGTTGGCGATCTGACCGTTGGGAGCAAATTTTTCAAGGCTTGTCCTGTCAAATGCCCCGTCCTTTTCGCTTGCGACAAGAATTCCTGCAACCTTGTCATTGCTGATTATGGGTATATACGCTTCTCCGTCGGCAATGTACGCTTCTTTGGTATTGGCGGCAATACGCATATTTTCTTTTGCGATCTGCCAATCTCTGCCGCCCCTGTTTTCATCATTGGTGAAATACTTGTTTTCCGCGCCGTCATAGCACCAAAATTCAGCCTTACCGCAGTCAAGAACCTGTTTTCCCATACTCTCGATAGTAGACATTGACTGCTCAAAAGTCTGCGATTCGGTGATTGATGAAATAAACTGATTTACGGTGTTTATCTGCTCCTTTAAATTCTGCTGCTCGGCGGTCATTGCCGAGACTTGCTTTTCAAGAGCCGCTATTCTTTCAAGCAGCTCCTGTTGTGTTGTTTCCGCCATATTATCGCTCCTTTCGTCCCCACTGGGGAATTTTTCAATCTGCTGTTCGCTACGTTTATTTAAATAAAAATCTTTGTCAAAACTCTTGACAAGTTTGAATAAATCTGATATACTTATATCAGAGCCGTTAAGGATTTTTAAGTGTGGCTGTTTTTCAGTGAAGCTTACGTGCCTTAACGGTTCTATTTTTATATCTTGTAAATTATAAAGCCTTTTTATAGTATCTTTTTGGCTATCAGACATTTCCTCTACGGTAATTTTACCTATATATTCATCATTTCCATATCGTATTGGAACATATAATTTATGCATAAATGTTGTATTTGGAGATTTATTGTTATTATTGTGTTCAGATATATTGGTGTCAAGATAAACACAATTACTAACAACGTCATTTATTTGATATAATAAATTTAATATCAATTTATCATGATGTTTGGAAGCATACGATATTGAATCTTCAATACCTTTACGGCTAATTTGAATGCTCCAATCGGTATCGGAATTTACAACAGAACCTCTAAAAATTACTTGTTGTTTTATATCGTTTCTTACCGCTTGAAATGTCGGCGATTTGTCGTCAACGTCAACAATAGGTACCCGTATTTCATCATTTTCTCTCCAATCACCATTTATAAGTCTATAGAACGGCGATTTTTCTGACAATTCACTTTGAAATTTTTCAGCCCATTTTTCGGTTGCTGCAAGTTCGGCAGCGGAAAAATTAAGTATACTTTTTCTCGGTTCTAATGAGCGTAAAATGTCAATATCAGCTTGTGTTATTTCAACAGGCAACAATACCACCTCCTTTTCCACTTTGTTAGAAATATTTTGAAAATTTTCCGAAATGTACTTGAATTTAGATTTCCCCACAGGGGAATTATTTATATCACATAGCACCTATCGCAAAACGTGTAAGTCTCCTTGACATTACAGCCGCTTTTCTTGTATTCTTCGGCAATAATATCAATAGTTTCCTGTAAAAGAGCTATTGCATTTTCAAGGCACTCGCAGTAAGAATTAAGTATGGCATAATCAGCTTCGGTCTTGTATTGCTTTTTTTCTTCTTCCGTAAGTTTTTTGATACCTTTCCCGTCAAAAAAGCTTACAAAAAACCGTTCTGTGCAATCGCTGCCGTCAATGCCGTAAATAAAAATCTCCGCTTCGGTGTTATCGTCAATAATAAAAAGTTTCATATCAATTTCCTCCGTTATCATTATTATTTGTTCGGGTAAATCCGTGTTTCCTTGCCGCCTTTTCCGCTGCTTTTTCAGCTTTCTCCTCGGCAATTTTTTTCATATTCGCGCTTGCCGCCGCACGAATATCGTTAAGTGTCTGCAAATGCTTATTATCCTGTCTTTTTTTCATAAGCAGCATATACTGCTCCTTGACCATATTATTGGCGTATTCGCGCTGGTCGGGAGCAATTTCCTCAATAAATTCCTGCGGCAAAGTAATTACATCGCCGCTGCGCCTGATTTTCTTTTCCCGCGAACACATCTGAATAATGCTCCATATTTTATTGAAATCAAAAAGCTGTCTGCGGAATTCCGCTGTGTCAACTGGAGAAATATCTCCATTTCTGTATATGTAAATATCCGTTTTCCCTCCGTGAGTAACCTCTATAACCATATCCTCAATAAGCTGACGTGAGCTGCGGTATTTACGCAAAGCCTTTTCGGTCAGCTCGCTGTCCTGTAAAGGCTCGCCCACATCAAGACGTATTGAAACGGTATAATCATCCGCGGCGTTAAGCTCGGAGCTTACCAGTTTGTTTTCCTCAATGTTGTTTACGGCATAATCATAATAATTGACCTTATTTCCGCAAATCTCACGCTTTCTTGGATAAGCTTTAAAGTCAAAACAAAGCTTTACGCTGCTTATATATTTTTCGTATTCGCCCCCATAATTTTCGTCAAAGGGAAGTCCGTTTTCGGCGGCATATATTATAAAATCCTTGCCGTACAGCTTGTCGTAAACCTTTAAAAAACAGCTTAAATGCTGACAGTTTACTGCAATGGGAGCTTGTTCTGATTTAATATCATATTCACTTACGACTGCTGCGGAAATATACTGTGGTTCTTCAATGTGAATTGAATCACCGTCCTCGTCATAAAACCCGAACGCTTCTCCTATATCGTTAAGGAATCCCGTCAATTCGCTGTCGCACCGTATAAAGCCGTTTTCAGTAAGGAAAATATGGCTTGACGATACCAAATCAAGAGCCGTATCAAAGCTTACTGCCGTTAAATCATCATACTTTTTGGAATTGGCGCATAACAGGATAATCTTTTGAAGCTGCTCATAGGACAAAATGTCGGCTTTGTCAGCCCCCTCGTTTTTTCTGACTTCATTTTCAAACGCAAGAACATCGGAAATAAAATCGGAATCGTTGTGCAGTACAAGGCTTTTAAGAGCTTCCGTATTTAAAACTCCAACTCCGTAAAGGAATATAAGGCGGTCAATCTGTTCTGTATAAGGCTTGCGAAGTATTTTCTTTTTCAGCTCGTCATCAAGCTTGTTTTTACATACAAGCTCCTGCGGCAGACGTGCGTTGAACACGTCCACCATTATGGAGTAGCGGAATAACATGGTCTGCATATCTGCGTCCTCTGATATGTAATCACGGTATGCGCCCATAAATTACTCCTCCTTTTTCAGGTTAATATACTTGCCTGTATCGACAAGATTGTAAACGGCATTTTCCGTACCGTTCAAGGTCTTTTTCGATATGGTTGCCTTGCCTTTGGAAAGCAGTTCCGCCGCGTTCTTGGCGGTAACAGTCACGCCGTTGTACTTATCCTCTTTCCATAAAGCAAAACCGCAGCCGTCCTTGCCGCTCTCACAGTAAAAATTACTCTTTCCTTCAAAAATATGTTTGCCGCAGCGCGGACATTTCCCAATGGGCGTTTTCTCAGCCTTGACGCGCTTGAAATTTACATGCTCCCTCGTATCGTCGAGCTGATAGTCCGCCGTGTAAACTTCATCATCCTTACTTTTTGCTTTAAGGGAGACAGTCTTACCGTCAAGCAGCTTTTTAGCCATTTCGGCAGTAATTTTTGTGAGATAGAATTTGTTTTCTTTCCATATCGCAAAACCGCAGCCGCCCTTGCCGCTCTCGCAGTAAAAATTGCTCTTGCCCTCAAAAATCTGCTTGCCGCAGCGAGGACAAATTCCGACTGCTTCACGCTTCGGAGCATTCTTATTTTCGTGATGTACGGGAGTTCGCTCTCTGCTGTTTTCATAAGAAATAGTGGTACGGATAAAGGTTTTCACATCATTTGTCAGTTCATCAGGAGAAATGCCCTTTTTCTGAATATTGTCAAAATACTGTTCCCATTCCGCTGTACGTTCAACGGATTTAACATTGTCGGGTAAGGAATCAATGAATGCGCGCCCAAATTCCGTTGCAATGAGCTGCTTGCCCTTACGCTCCACATATTCAGCCTCGATAAGCTGTTTAATTATTTCTGCCCTTGTCGCAGACGTTCCGATACCACGTTCGCTTACGGCAGACTTCAATGACTTGTCCTCAATTCTGTTATCAATATTTTTCATAACGGAAAGCAGAGACTTGTCGGTAAAATGCTTTTTAGGCTGCGTTTTTACTTCCTTAACGGTAATAATTTCCGATGTAAAGCTGCCGCCCTCGCTGTATTCGGGAATATCGCTTTTTTCTTCCGTTTCACCCTCATATTTGGGGCGGTACGCTTTCCAACCCTCTTGAACGGTCTTTTTGCAGGAAAGCGTGTATGTAATATCCTCGCACCAAAATTCATAATTGTACTGCATATAAACGTGCGGCTTGTCAAGAGCCATAAGCAGGCGGTTTAAAACCAAATTATAGAGCTTTACTTCGTTCTCCGAAACAGAAATACTGCCGAGAGATTGGTTTGTAATAATAATTGCGTGGTGATCGTCAATTTTGCCGTTGTCAACTACGCGCTTATCAAGGTTTAACCCTTGATTTAAAAGATTTTTCGCGCGTTCCCCATTCCCCACCGGGGATTCGGAAAGCATTTTCACAATACCTTCGATAAGCGGCTTCATGTCCTCAGAGATATATTCGCTGTCGGTACGGGGGTATGTAAGAAGCTTTTTTTCGTAAAGGCTTTGCGCCATAGAAAGCGTTTCGTCAGCGGTAAAACCGTACAAATCGTTAGCGTCCATTTGCAGACTTGTCAAACTGTACAAAAGAGGACGGTTTTCGGATTTTTCAACCTTTTCGGCAGCGGTCACATTTACAAGCTTTCCAACGCTTTGGGACTTTTTTTCTTCAGCCGCGTCCCCACTGGGGAAATCCTCCGTACTTTCCGCGCCGTTGCCAAGCACAAGCTTGTACGAGGTCTGAGAAACAAAATTCTCTATTTCCTTGTCGCGGTCTGCGATAATACTTAAAAGCGGAGTTTTTACACGTCCGATCTTATGGGGATATTCGTCCTTTATACCGTAAAGACGTGACAAGTTCATACCGATTATCCAGTCAAGCTTTTCACGGGTAAAGGCTGCGGCGTACATATTGTCATAGTCCGACATAGGCTTCAAGTTTTTCATGCCCTCCCGGATAGCCTCGTCCGTAACACTGTTTATCCATAACCGCTTAACAGGCTTTGTACAGTTATTTGCATTGTAGATGTGGCGGAAAATAAGCTCTCCCTCGCGCCCCGCGTCAGTAGCGCATATTATCTCCGAAACGTCGTGATTGTTCATAAGCTCCGAAATAAGATTGCGAACGCCGTCCTTTGACGGGTCTGTGGGACAAATCTTGAAGTCGGGAAAAATAGGCAAGGTGTCAAGCTTCCATTCCTTAAATCCGTAATCCGCAGGCATACCAACTCCATAAAGGTGTCCCACTGCGTTCACAACATAGTATTCGTCATTTGCATAGCAATAGTTTTTTCCTTCGCTGCCGTAAATTTTCTCCCTCGCTCCCAAACTGTGAGCTATGTTTTCGGCAACGCTGGGCTTTTCTGCAAGTATCAATTTCCGAGACATTTTTTATTCCTCCCTGTGATTTTTTTCAACCTTATCGTGCCTGCCGTTAAGGTCTTTTTCACGTTTTATTTTTACTGCGCCAAGAGCGGCGATACAGATTCCCAATGCGATAACATTTGAAGTTCCTATGTGCAGTTCGCGTTTCGGAGCTTTTTCTTCTTCCGATACGCTTGTATCACTTTTTGAAGTATTCTTGTCAGCCGTATCGTCTGTACCGATTGCAAAATTTATAATTATTGCAGCTATAAGTACAATGACAGCTAAAGCTTTTCCTTTGAAAAGAGGTATGTTTTTATGGCTGTCCCAATAATCGGACACTTTTTTAAATAGTTTCATTTTCAATTCTCCGAGCGGTTAAATGATATTCCCAATTCTTCCGCTTTTTCCTTTTCATCATCGAAATTCTTTTTTGTCTCGTTATAATTATTCTCGTCTTCATCGTCAAATTGGTATGATTCCCATACTTTGTCAAGGTCAAAATCAAGCTTTACTTCCCACTTTATTATATAATGTGTGGGACAATAATCCTCGTTCTCCGTTGTCACACTTGTGATATTTCCATCCTCGTCATAGTGGGCAACAGTAACTGTTTTGGAACAGCAATTGCCACCGCTTGGACAGTCCACGCCTTCCTCCCAATGATTGAATTCCCAAAAATCCGAACCGCCGTATACTCCTGCAACATTTTCGTCATTCATGAAAATTATCTCGCTGCTTCCTCCGCTTTCGCTATTTTCTTCGTTCTCGTCACCCGAACTGTCTGCCGCTTCGGTACGTGTCATCAGCTTAGCGTTATATGTAGCAATTGTACAAAGCATTTCATCGTAAAGTTCACCTTTAGGTACTCTTGCTGCGTCGGATTCATCACTCATTACAAAGCCCTCAAATATAGGACCTCGCTCCATACCCATACTGCCCAACTCATCAAACGAATACCAATAATTCTGTTCGGGAGCTTCGGGAGCTGCACCAAAATTATCTGGATATGTCGCACAATAGTTATCATAGTCTGCCATATATGAATCATACTGTGTCTGATATTCTGTATAGTCTGAATCATATTGGGCTTTCTTTTCGGGATTTTCTACACCTGTATTATCATAGTCGCTGCTCGAATTAAGAAATTCATCAATTTCTGCATTAAAATCGTCAACAACACCGTCCATTACGTCATAGTAATGTAAAACGGTTTCATCAAATGTACTGTCTTCTATTTCTTCCTCTTTTCCGTCCTTTGATGTATAGAAAAAAGGGAAAAGAACAAGCATAACCAAAATAACTACAATTATAACAATGAAAATGATTGGGAGTATACTGCCTCCTGCAAAAAGTAATATTTTTAAAGATTTTGCAGATTTTATAGCTTTTTTCGTATCATCTATTGCAGCTTTAACTGCCGATTTCATTCGCTGCAGGACATTCCCTTTTGATCCCATTCCATGCTCCGATTTATATAAATCAGCTTTCATCTTGCGCTGCATATTTTCTTTTTTCATCTGCTGTGCACGCTTTTCGGCTTTTTCCTGCTGCTCTCTGAGTCTTTCCTTTTGCGCTTCTATTTTTCTGTCATGCTGTGCCTGAATTACTTGCCGGACAGTTTTCTCCGCTTCTTTTTCAATAATATATTTTGGTATGGCAGCTGCCGCGTTTACTGTTGCTTCTCCAACACTGTCAGCAGAAGATACCTCTGCCGTAACCTTAGCCGCAAGTTCAAAACCTGTTTTGCCTACATTTACAGTGTGGTTTTTATCAGCTAATTTGCGAACCGCTTTTGTTGCCGCGTGTGTAATTGGGATAGCGGCGGCTGCAACAACGGCTTCACCTGTGCTGTCCTTATTTAAAGCATTATCGACTTCCGATTTTAACTGAACCGCCGATTGTGCTTTGTCAAATAATGTATTGTTATTCTTTTCAAGTAATTCTTCCTTATGTGCGGCACCATACGCTTCTTTGTAAAGCGTTCCAATATTTTTATTACAATCGGCATTTACCACTTTTTGTCCCGTTTCAGTGCTTTTTTTCATCTTACTAAGATAAAAATTCGCTTTTTCTTTATAGCTTGCCGCTCGTTCGCTTGCTGTGCCGCCTTGAGCATAAACAGAACCCTTTTTTACAGAGTGGTCAAGCGCCTGATCGCAAGTAACATTAGGAGGAATATAACCAGCTTCGCTTAGACCTGCTTTTTCTTTATGACTTGTTGTTCCGTTTTGCAAATAAAAGGAATCCTCATGCGTCGAACCCAAAGTATCGTTAGTCGGTGTATAGGCGGCTTTGCTTAATTCAATATTAGCTTGCAGCCTCTCGGTAAACGCCGCCGCTTTCTCAGATTTTGAATAATTTTCTTTTACATCACTTGCTGCACTTGTTTCATTGGCTGCGCTTTTGTCATTGTAATTATGTGAATCAATTTGCGCAGAGGACGTTTGGCTTTTTTCTTTTTCAGTTTTTACCGTTGTCGCTGCTGCGGTCTGATGTTTTGCTTTTGCCTGCTTTTCTTCCTGCTTTGCGGCAGCCTTTTTTATTGCTTCAGCCTCTGAGTTATCAAGATTTTCTTTTTTATTGGCTTGCCTAAGATACTGTCCCCGTATAACCTGATACTTTGTACCCCTGCGCCGCTCCTCTGGAAGACGTATTACGGCTTTTTCCCTGCGTTCCACAAGCGACGTCTGCTTTGCCGCACCCTGCCGCAAGGCAGAAGTATGTCTTGCAGCAGGAGTGTGAGCCGATGTATTTAGGGATTTATTTCTGTTAGCTTTGTTATCACGCATACAAACAAAATCCTTTCATTATGAGGTTTTTTTGTTTTCCATAATTGCCTGCGTTTCCGAGAATGATGTAGACATTGCCTTGTACAAGCCCGTATCCTTCGGGAAACGGTCATAGAACGGTATCTTGTCTTTGCCGCCTAAAACCATAAGACCCTCGCCTGCGCCGATATTATTTACATAAATAAGCTCGGAATCAGTAAAATGCAATGTTTCCTGCAATTTTATACTGTCAGGAGGAGACTGCTTTAAAAGCATAAGAAATTCAGAATTTGAAAGCATTGATCGACAATCATCGTCACGGAGCAAATCCTCAACATTCTGCGTAATGCCCGTAAGTATGCCGCCGTATTTTCTTGCTCTTTTATAGAGATCGCGTATAAATGACAGACAATACGGATCACGGAACAACACATGGATTTCGTCAATATATATCCAAGTGGGTACGCCTTTCTCGCGGTTTGCGGAAAGCCTGTTCCAGACGTTGTCGAGAACAAGCAGCATTGCTTGTGTTTTCATTACGCCCGAAAGGTCTTTAATATCATAAGAAACAAGACGGTTATTTACTTCAACATTAGTTTTATTGTTAAAGTATTTTGCAGAACCCTTAACGTACATTTCAAGAGTTATAAGCAAATCCTGTTTGATTTTGGGGTCAACGTTTTCTGTTTCAGCTTCCATAATGTTATAGAAATCGCCGAGAGTGGGAATATCATTTTTGTCAAAAGTTTCAAGGTAATGAGATTCAAGATACGTCTTATTTACACATCTGTCGATAAAAGACACTTCCTGTGGCGTCAGCGGTCTGTTTGGATTCATTACCGAGATAAATGATTCGATAAGCTGGCACTTATCTGCAATTACGTCCACGCCCTCATCTTCAAGCAGTGCAAGATCAAAATCAAACGGATTTACATAATATTTTGAGCCAGTGCTGACTTTTATTGAAGTGCCGCCGAACATATTTACAATAGCGGGGTACTCTCTTTCAGGATCGATAATAATAATATCCGCGCGTGAATCTGTAAGAAATACCGACACCATTTCTCGCTTTGCAGCAAAGGACTTTCCAGAACCGGAAGTACCTAAAATAAATCCTGCGGGATTTATAAGGGATTTTATTCTCTGATAGGAAATTATGTTGTTGGAAAGTTTATTCAAGCCATAGTAAATACCGCCCGACTGTTGAACTTCCTTAACGTTAAAGGGTACGAAAATACCAATACTTTCGGTAGGCAGGGTACGATTCCATTCAAATTTACGCTGTGTTCCAACAGGCAAAACATCGCACATACCGTCCTCCTGCTGCCATTTCATTTCGGAATGCATACAACCGTTACGCTTCAAGGCGTTTACAACGATTTCGGTATTTGTTTTCAGTTCGTCAAAGCTTTTTGCCGTTATCATGATTATCGTCGCGACAGAATACAGCTTCTGATCTTCGGTAGTTATCATATCGTATAAAATTTTATAACTGTCAACCTGATTACGAACCGCTACAGGCATTGTGGACGAAAAATTTCCCACCTTTGCTGCCTTGCTCTCACGCTGCGCCATATTTGTCTCTACCGCTGTAATCTGCCGCTGCACAAGCTTACGCGCTGCAGCTGTGTCATAAGCAAATACATTTGTGGTTACAATAAGCTGTATATTTGAGGACATAAGGTCGTTTAAAATATCATCTCCTGCCGATGAGGGGTATTCCTTTATGAAAATACACTTTGCGTAATACTCGCCGAAAAGGAAATAATCGGATTTGAATTCAAAATAATCGGGAGCGCAGTAAACCTTATCAAGTCCCTTTTCGATATCCGCCTTTGTAAGTTCAGGAATTGGCGTATCAACACCTATAAAAATATCCTTAAGCATTTCAAGCCGTTCCTGATTGGAAAGAGGACGGAGCTGCGTATTTCCGATACGGTCAAAGCTGTTCTTTATCTCAAGGTCGATAGTGTTAAATTTTCTCTGCGCTGTTTCTTCATCGGGAGCCTTTATTGTCATTGTGATATAAATATTTTTTCGTATAGCGTTCTGCCCTTTTGACAAATTTTCGCGCAAAACCTTGTCGTTATATTCGTTTCGTATATCGTCATAGCCGTCACGGGACGGTTTAACAAGTATTTTATTTTCAAAATCCTTAATATTTATTTCGCTGTTTCTCACGCATATTTGGCAATCTACCGTATCATCAAGAGTGTTCAGAAACGTACAGTAATTTTCAAGCATTTCATTCTGCTGAACATCATCGCCGAGATTATAGTTAATATCGTCCACAACATAGACCTTTGAATAAGTCTGATTACCGATAAGCCAAATATCCTTATTAAGAATTTTCTTGTACGGCAGCGTATCTGCAACAGTCCGCGAAATCTTGATTTTCTTTTTTCCGCCCGATTGAACCTTTTCCCTTTTTTCTTTTGCTTTTTTAATAGCACGCTGTTCATCGAGACGTGCCTTGTCGCGTTCTTTGGCGTTTCTTGGCTCTCTGTCCCCCAAGTCCTTATTAAGATTCATTTTCTTGATAACAAAGCTTGCTGCAAATGCCAAGATAATTATTACGGCAATTATAATAACATTGGGGTCAATGTTAAGATTATCAAGTGAAAATGACGGGGAAGGCTGTGCAGCGGCTTCCGTAACTGTAACGGTAGTTGTTTCCGCCACTATAGTTTCTTTTGGCAGTGTAACTATTTCTGCCGATACTTCCGTGACGGTTTCGGCAATTTCCGTCGTTATTGTAATAGGTTCGGACACGGATATTTCCGACACGGGAACTTCTGATTCTTCCGAAACGTTCTCTCCCGAAATATCGGCAACGTCTGTTCCGACTGGTAATGATTCTGTGAGACTTGTTTCCTGTGCTTCATTGATATTGATTTCGGAAATATTTTCGGACGTGTCAATATTGGTTTCCTGTGCGTTGGAGGTTGTAATACCCGTTCCTGCTGTACTGACTGCTGTTTCCGATACAGCAGAGCTGACGGTACTTTCCGCAGGAGTTGTAACAACAGTTGTCTCGGTCATATATTTTCATCTTCTTTCTTTTTGGACATTTTATGTTTTTTATTTTTCTTTGCAGCTTTTTTCTTAAGCTTTAAATGTTCCTTTTCAAGTCGCAGTTCTTCATGGCGTTCGGTTGTTACGGCTTCAAGGTTAAGTTTTATCAATTCTTTGTGTACAGTCGCTTCTGGAGGCGTGTATTTTAATTTCCGTTTTTGTATGCCGAAATAGTATGCAAGAGCCTTTTTGCCTATCATCTCAATTGGCATATCATTGTAGCTTGCCCAACCTATAGCGGCAAGCGGAGCAACTTCAAGTATTATTAACCACCCTACTGTGTCCTGCGACATTATTTTATTTCCCCAAATCCCCGTAGGTACTGCAAGTGCAAGGATTCCTGCGCCGCAAACAAGCTGCCTTACTGTTAATCCAAAGAAAAATTTTTCTTTAAATGACTTTATTTCGGCAGGAATGCTTCTTCTCATTACGCCCATTTTGTATTCCTCCTTATGCACCAAACATTCGCTTTGTAATATCGCTTGATTTTTTTATGGTTACGCATAACACTGCAAGTCCAAGTAATGGCATACAATATGCAACCATATTAGCCGCCATTCCTGTCGCGGTAATGTTGGTTAAATTCAGATTTGTCGCAAATTTTGTATATACTTTACATATAGCACCTATAACAGTAGTTTGCAAACATACGGCAGTATATGATTTTATGAAACTTAGACCTGTTGAACGAAACGTGCTGTTGCAAAGCGTTGAAAGTGCGATTGGTCCTACAGCCATATGTATTCCTATTTCAAAAACAATGCCAAGAATTTCTATCGTAAGCATAATCAACATAATTATTACAACAGCCCAAATAATATATAAAAACAACGTTAGAAGAATATATCCAATACCAAAAGGTCCTGCGTCACCGGGAACAGTTAAACCTATTATATTACTCGTAATGGAATCAAATCCGCTTTCAATATTTGCTGTCCCAAGGTCTTTGAAGTATCCGCTTATTCCACCAACTATTGTAGATGAGTTTTCAATAATTATTTTTGCTACAATCATTTTTATGCCAAGCTGTATAGCATCCTCCATTCTCTCAAACCATTTTGACGTCATCTGTGAAAAAAATTCCATGAGCAAAAACAAAGTTGTAAGTGACACCCCTGCCGATGTTACTGCACTTGTTACAACATCAGATTCTGATATTGAGTTGTTTTGAAGAATTTTTATGATTAAAATTTTAAAACTTGTAACCGTTGAGGCGATCGTCAGTGCGATTTCCTCTGATCCAGCTTTAAAAAAATCTTCCAAAGTTATTCACCTCCAAATTTAGCGGCGGACAATCCAACGCCGCCCGCCGCATGACGGTCACTTAAAGAGATACCATTAAGCCAATGGCTGCAACTATTGCGCCGCCAATCATACACTGCATACCTCTTGTCTTACCTGTTGCATCATCATCTTTAAAACCGATTCCTAACTGTATTCCGCCGACAATTACAAGCAAACCACCCAATCTCGGTATCCAAAGCTTTAAAAGCTCGATGATTTTATTGATCATTTCGTCTGCGTCTGCCGCATATGCAGTAACTGTACACATTGACAAAACAAGCGGCAAAGTAACAAGAACTTTTCCTATTCTCTTTGTCATAAGTATGCCGAGACCATTTGTAGCCTTTACTGCCAATCTCGCCCCTGTTTCGGTCACGGTATCGGAAATACGCTCCATTACCGTGAGTTCGTTTTTTTCGTTCATTTTGAACGACCTCCTTTAATATAAAAATTTTTATATATACCAATCGGATCACTCCGCTGATACCTGAAAATAAAAAGGAGCTAAACGATATAT
The DNA here is from genome assembly GCA_910586535.1 of uncultured Oscillospiraceae bacterium. Classification (GTDB taxonomy): domain Bacteria; phylum Bacillota; class Clostridia; order Oscillospirales; family Ruminococcaceae; genus RGIG8773. The sequence continues at coordinate 11,188 of CAJUHS010000021.1, read as the reverse complement.
CACTATATCGTTTAGCTCCATCAGCTGTTCCGTATCCCCATTCAGATACGCCTTATTTACTTGTGACTACAGCAAACTTTTGACTTGCTCCATATTTCTGTTCAACGATTTCTATGTATTTTTCTCCGTTTTTAGAACGTTTTCTGACAACGGCTTCTCCACCGTTTTTTATTATGTCCATAATTGAGTTATACATTTCATCTTTTGATTTCTCCTCAAACTTCACCTTTTCCACCTCCTTAAAATCCCCACTGGGGAATCAAGCAATTTCAGCAGAATAAGCTTCTCCGACTTCCGCGAAAATAGCATTGATTTCAGGTTTGATGTTTTTATTAAGTTCTGACAACGGTACAATAACGCTATTATCGGAAGAAACAAAGTTAACGGTAATTGTGCCTATATTATTCATTCCAACCGTTTCGCCCGTGTCATAAACTTCGCCTAAATTAAGAATTTCTTCTTCCTCTTTTGTATGAATATTTTCAGAAAGATAGTATGTATTTTTGATTTTATTTACTTCGTCAAGCATACCGTAGCGCGGGTGATTGGCAATATCAAACTTGTCCGTTCTGAACGGTCGCATACCTCTTATAAGTACAAGGCATTCATTGTTCGGCATTGTGGCAAGCTCGTCAAGCTGCATAAGCTCACGCCCGAGAATACCATCGTTATACGATGTAGAACCCTGCTTCGATTTTGTTTTATTGACGTTCATTGTGTCGATAGTTTCTTTTCCGAGTTCTTTCATAATGTACTCGTTATTGGTTTGGTCTTTACCGCCGAGGAATATTGTAGTATCGCAGTTTCCGGGGATTTCTTCCCATGACTTTTCATAAAGCCGTTTAAGCTGCGATAAATTTTGCAAGATTACTTGTACGGAAATCTCAAACTTTCGGCACGTTGCCAATATCTTTTCAAATTCAGGAATTTTACCCGTGTTCGCAAATTCATCGCAGATAAAACGGACGTGAACGGGAAGTCTGCCGTGATATTTTGATATTGCCGCTCTGTACAGACTGTCAAAAAGCTGCGAATACATCATAGCCGCAAGGAAATTATACGTACTGTCCGTTGACGGTATTATGATAAATAAAGCTGTTTTTTTGTCTCCGAGGGTATCAAGTCCGATATTATCCATACAAGTCAAATTGCGTATCTTTGCAAGCTTGAAGCTTTGGAGACGTGTGGTAGTGCTTATAAGTATAGATTGCATTGTTTTTCCTGCTGCCTGTTTAAATTCGTCATAATACTGTACTGATAATGCGTTCGGATTGTCACCTTTCCGCGCGTCAAACATAGCGTCAAACTCCGATTTTTCTTCTTCCTTGCCCTCGATTACCTTTGCCTTATGAATAATATCGAGTACATTTGCGAAATTTCGTTCTTCCTCTGGGGCAGTCTCAACAAGCAGGAAACATACAGCCGACAACAGCAGACGCGTACAGTCCTCCCAAAATGGATCGCCGCCCTGTCCCTCGCCTTTGGTATTTAGCATAAAAGTATTTATCATTTTAATAACAGCGTTCTCATCATACTTACCGTCCGTATCATTCATATAATGAAACGGATTGTAATTGCAGCTGTAATCCATATTGTCAATGTTGAAAACCTTTATTGTGTACCCCATTCTTTCAAGCATTTTTCCGCAGGACTGTATCAGCTCGCCCGAAGGATCTGTCACGACAAAAGAAGTGTTGCACTGCATTAGGTTTGGCTTAACAAAAAATCGTGATTTACCCGTACCCGAACCGCCGAGTATAAGCATATTCAGATTAAGCATTGCTTGAATTTTTTGCACTTTTTTCGTCTTTTCGGCTATTTTACGAATTGAAATAACCTCGTTATCTACACAGCTGCCGCTTATTTCAAAAGTTATATCATTCTGATTCGCATACGGCTCTACATATCCGCCTGCCGATGAATGAATTACTACATTTAGGCATTGCATAAATGACGTTGTATCGGCTTTTCGGAATTTATCTCCTACATAAATATCCGAGAGTTCATAACACCTTTCAAAAGCCGATATACCTATAATTTCAACGTTTGACATCTCTATATGTTTCAGCTTTTCACATCCGAAAAACGCGCCGTTTTCAACAACAGTAACAGAAGAAGCTGTAACAGATTTTACTTTTGACAATGCAAATGCAAATTTACCGATTTTATTTATACTGTCTGGTAAGGTTACGTCCGTATCGCTGCCGTTGTATTTTACAAGGGTATTTTTCTTCGTTACAAATATTTCTGACTTTTCCGTATTCCCCATTGGGGAATTTTCCTGCGCTTTTTTTATCAGCTTGTCAATACGATTTTTTTCATTATTTTCCTTTATTCTGTCGCTGCGTTCCCTTGACTTTTTCTCCTTGTCAGTCATAGTGTTTTTATCACGCTTCTTGCGGTCGAGAACGAGGAAAACGTCCGAAGCTAAAATAGCGTTGTTGTAAAAATCGTTTACGTCTCCCACGGACTGTTTTTCTTTATCCGTTCCCCAACGTGCCGACCCGTGTTCCTCGCCCTTACGATGAAAACGCTTCGGAGTTTTGGATATCTGATAAGCAAATATGAGCAGTCCTGCCATGCCGCCGTACATTGCTCCTGTTTGCGCCATTCCCTTATCGCTTAACGCTGATTTCGCGGCGTAAAAAAAGCTTTCAATATTTGCGTAATCTCCAGCCTTATCCAAAGCTCTCTGAAAATTTGCCTTGCCATTTTTATGTGCGGTCTCCTGCAAGACGTAACCGCCCCACATACCGAAAAGCAACAGGATAATGGCGATCACAATATAAATTATAAATGATGTCATACTCTTTTTTTGCGGCATACCATTATTCTTAGCCATTATTTGCTCCTTTCTGAAGTAACTGCTGGAGCAGTCTTTTCAGCCTTGTCCTTTTTATCGGCGTTGATTTTCTCAATAACCTTTTTGGCGGCTGCCTTGATTTCGGAAAATGTTTGTCCCGTTTCTGACTTTCTGTCTGCGGCTTTAAGAGATTTCTCAAGACTGTTTTTAAGCCTCTCCGCCTGCTTTTCGGTTACTCCAAATTTATCGCATATTTTTTGCGTATCAAGATTATTTTTGTCCACCGTTATTTTCTCGCCGCTCCTGCTGATAGATATGTAGTTGGACGTAATTCGTGATACTTCAAATCCGTCTTTTGTTGTTACTGACGGAGCAGGGGAGATAACGCCTTTATTTTCTATGCAGTTTATTATTTCAGCCGCAGAAGCAGCGTCCTTTATGCCGAAATTCTTTTTTAATACAGTTTCTATCTCGCTGCGGTTTGTGCCGTTTTCTATTTCAAGATATTTAAAAGCGGCTTCATTTCCGTTTATTTCGGGTTTTATGAGAGTAATACCGTTATTATCCGCAACATACTGACATTGTGCAGCTTCCGCATTTGTAGTCTCTAAGTTCTGTACTTGTACACTTTCACGTTCAAGTTTTGCGCCGCTTTTGTCATAGGATTTCTGCACCTCGGAGACAACGGCGGCTATTTGCAGCTTGTCATATCCCATAGTCTCCAAGGCTTCTTTAAGCCTGTTTTCGTTTGCCGTCACCATTACATATTGATTGGTATTTTTATCAAGTACGCAGCACTTCTGACCGAGAGTATCTTTTAATCCTGCTGACATTTCGCTGCCGCTGATTTTTTCCGCAAGCTGGTACTGCTTGATTACATCGCTTTTTATATCGGTAAATTCCATGGCGGATTTTTCGGGAACATAATTAAATACGTTCCTATATTCCTGCGGAAGCGACTTGTCAATATCAGCAAGCATTTTTTCGGCGGCATATCCCGAAATGCCTTGCTCCGCTAAATCTCTGCGTATGGTTTCAGCATTTTCAATACCTATGCTTATGAGCTTGTTTTGTTTTGAATTAAACAGCTCTATGCGTTCAAGAGAATCATTGTGATAATGCGATATAGCCGTACCCTTATCGGCATTTTTACTTTTTGTGTTGTACGCCGCCGCAAGCTCCCTGCCCGAACGCATTGACTTCATCATACCGTTTTGGTCATATATCTGATATGTCTTTTCAAAGTCAAGCTTTGTACCGATCGTTTTACCACCGTCCAAAAGCTGCGCTTCGGATTTCGGGATTTTTATGTAATCCTGTCCTCCCGTATTAGGTACTTTTGTGAAATATTCGGTTTCATTTTCATTCACAAGAAGTTTATCCTTGTTGACGGTAATACCGCTGTCAACAACGGTTATCATATAATCCTCAACGGATTTCAGCATTTCACTCTGCTTGCCGATACATTCATTTATTTTTTCTGTCAGCTCTTGCGGAAAACGTATCGCCGTATTTCCGTTTTCGTCTTTTACAAAGGATATTTTTTCATCGGACAATGCAGAGGCAAGATATTCAGCCTGTTCGGGAGTAACCGCCTGTATTTTATCATTAAGTTTATCAATATACGCAAAAGGCAGCGTTTGATTAAAGGTCTCTATATCAATACTCTGCATTTTTTCTTTGAGTTGCGCGGCTTCCTGCATTGCCTCGCGGTACTGTCCGTCATACTCGCTGGGTACTATATTCATATAGCTTCCGTCTTTGGTCTGAAACGCATAAACGGGTATATCGTGATGATCCAAAACATTCTTTACCAAATCTATGTCGCTTTCGGGGACAAGCTCCGTTCCGTCCTTAACAGTCAGAGATGATATATTATTGTTAAGCTGCTCCTTTATAGACTGTTGCAATGCGTCGTTGAACTGATTATAATAGCTTTCGGGGACTACAATGGTTGCCGTTTTTCCCTCGTCCTCCATAACCCAGTATTTTGCGCCGAGCTTTTTTGCATAGTCGTTAATATTTTCAAGCTTATCTGTGGGTACGGAGACGGTACGCATTTTTTCTCCCGTTTTCAGCAGATTGTTGTATTCTGCCGTTTTCATTTCTCCGTATCTGATTTTGGGCGTTTTTGAACCGTTTTGCGGTACATTCCTGTTTCCGTATCTAAGATATTCGTTTCTCATTCTGATAATTTCAAGAATTATCTGCAACAACTTATTCATCATTGCCGTGGTGGAATTTACTGCGTCTTCACCGATCATTTAAATCGTTCCTTTCTGTCCCCAATGGGGAATCATTTTTTATTTTCCGATTTCTCTTTAATATACGGCATTATGTCGATAATATCTTTATCTGTACAGCCGTAAGCATATGGAGATACGTTTATCATTGCAGTTATGCTTACATCCGTTTCCGCAGCTTCACTCCAAGCATTCGGAAGAGTGAGAGGAATTACAGCTCTGATACCTATGCCGTTTACGGAAAATGCAGGAGATTTTTCCGCTTCGGTATATGCGCTGTAAAGAGGGGATATTTCTGTAAACGCTTTCAGATTATCTCTGCGGAGTATTGACAAGCTGCTTGTAACTGTGCTTTGATATGTGCAAATACCCTCTGCATTATCCACAATAAGCAAATGAGTATTCATAATAACATTTCTTTTTTCTCCGTTATACGCTCCGAAAATTTTTTGCTCGTCATCGGAATATGTTGCGGTATTTTTTTCGTGCTTAGAGCTGTAATCGACCGAGTTAGGATTGTACCCCCAATTATAGTAAAGCTGTGCAGGACTCACCGAAAGCTTGTCGCAAAGCTTTTCTACATCGGTATTATTATTCTCTGCAAAAACATCAAGCAGCATATACGGATTCAGTCGTATGAGGTAATATTCTTTATCGTCAATATCTTTATTGATGTTGATTTCATCATTATAAAAGACTTCCCACATTTCGGGGATGAGAAAGTAGTCTTTGTCAAGACCTAATGTCCTTGCGTAATACTGATAATCCGCTAAGTCCGCAAATGTTTCGCTGTCCGTCATATCTTCAATGAACCATTCAATAGCCATTTTGTCGCTGTCCGAATATTCAATCTCTGGAGCAGGAGGTTCTGTAACAACCGTTGTTTCACTTTCTGATACAACGGGTTCTCCCTCGCTTAATACAGATGTAACATCTTCCGAAACAGGAGATTTATGCTGACAGCCTGTTACCGTAAGCATAATTGCCGCGGCTGCAAGAATACTGATTTTTTTATTTTTCATAGGACGTACTTTCCTTTCTGTTTTGTTACTTATATTATACCATATTCGATTTTTGAAGAATTTCAAAAATGCTTTGAATAAAATTTCATAAAATTCAATGGTTTTACACAGTTTTCAATATTTTTCAATAAAATTACACATTTTTCAATGGTTTTCTGGTAAATTATGGTATAACTTTTAAATGTTAAATGTACTTAAATTCTTTCTAAACTTTGTGTGAACAAAAACCATAAAAAAGCTGCCATGCAGTATAAAATGCACAGCAGCTTTAATAAATATAATATTCTCTTATTGTATTTCTATGTCGTAAAATGTTCCGTTCTCTAAATAACGACAGATTTCCTTATCAAAAAACTCGTCAAAATTATTGTTATATTCTATTTCTGAATCCTTGCCATATATGCTTTCAATTGACATTACATCTATTGCTGCTCCTACCTCATAAGATACTACACGGTGAGCTTGGGGATCAATTTTAATAATTTTAGAACCTTTTTCAACAAACACATTATGCGTTTCTTCGCAAATTACAAAATTCCATTCTTTGGTATCTCCGACAGCATATTTAGAATTAGGATTAATCACAAAATCACCTTCTATTTTTTCACATTTCACTGTAGCTTGATAAAACAAATAGTAATAATTGCTAATTTTTGACGAATATTCAGGTATTAAAAATTTACCACGTATAGGCTCATATTCAACAGAAAGAATTTTCCAACAAGTTGAATCAATCTCTCCATCAATAAATGTTGTAAAAAAAGTATTACCAATATCCAATTCTTTAATATTGAACTTAGAATCAGAGCGTTCTTTATCAAACATTCTTTCCTCTAAAACTTTGTTGCACTCTGTAAAGTCATATCCGTCAGGGGATAGTATAACTCCCCACAAACCGTCAACCGTATATTCATGCTCTTTTTCCTTGAAATAAACATTTGCATTTTCTGCTCTTAGATCACTATAATCAAGTTTTACGACTGCTGTATCTCCGTTTTTGTATCTGCCGTTTCTATCGCCTTTAAATTCAACATCATATTTTATAAAGTCGTTATCTCCCGTATATTCGCATACTACCTTTCCTGAGCCGTTTTCCCCATCAAAGGTAACGTTAATCTCGCTGAATACATCAATAATATCATTTTTACCGCTCTTTTCCTCGAATTTAGAAGCGGTAGTGCTACTTGGAATATTCGTATTATCCTGCTTTTTTTCACAAGCCGACATTATCAGCGTGCAGCATAACGCTATAAAAACAAGTTTAATTTTTTTGTTTTTCATATTGAAAAACCTCCTTAAATTTAATGAGTTTATTGTACCACAAATGCGCGTTTGTGTCAAGCGGTTCCCCATTGGGGAATTTTACTTTCTGCGTTCATTGAACACACACTTTAAGCAATTATCGGAATCAGCTTCGCACATATCGCACTCCCCAAAGGTTCGGCAGAATTGCCTGCACCTCTTATGACAGTCCATAGTGTTTTTACATTTAAAGTAACATTCTCCGTAAGAATCCTTAACCGCCTTGATTACCTTTGGCAGCATATTACTAATATAACTGAAACACATTGCTAAAGCTATCAACCACAATATTCTCATATTCAATATTCCTTCAAATCCACTTTTTCAAGTATTTCATCAACAGCCTTTATACCAAGTATATTTTCGGCGGTAGATCTGTCGTTCATCAACTCTCTAAGCTCCGAAACGGTATTTATCCGCTGTGCTTTCAATGCCTTTAAAGTACGTTCCGAAAGGTCAAGCTGCTCTATGTTCAAATCACATGACTTGTCATCTTTGGGCTTTTGAGAAAAATACATCTGCAAAGCCTTGTCAATGATGTCGGCGGCTTCATCGGGTTTGGTTTCATCGTTAAAATACTTACGGAAAGTGTCCGATGGAATAGATATTTTAATATGCTTCACGGTAATATTATCAATATTCTGCCGTGTCTTTTCTATATTTTCTTTATCAAGTAATTTTTCAGCTTGAGCTTTAGTGCCATGAAAATCCGTAAAAATCTCGCGCAGCCATTCAGCTGTACTCATACTTATTGCAACACTAAGTTGACAAACTTGATTTTCAAGAACGTGGGTTTTATATTTCTCAAAAATAACTTCTAACGCATTCTTAGAAATATATGAAAGTTCAACAGCCGCACGTATTGATAAATCTTTTTTGGTATTTACCGCAAAAGTAAATTTATCGCAAGCTTTAAGCAGCGCATTCACGCGAATAAGCCGCGCAACCGTATTTTTTGACAAGGAATATTCCTCGCCCGTAATGGCAAGCTTGCTTTTCTTCTCCGTATCCTCGCCGCCGTCAGTATTCTCAAATTCGATAAGCTCCTTTGCAATTTCCTCACGCTTCGCAGGGTCGAACATACGCGAATGACGCATTGCAATAACCGCAGCCTGTTCCGAAACGGACAGATCGTTAAAACCACGCTGCATTGTATTTGTCTCGATAACGTACATTTCCGCTTCATCATTGGACAAACCCTCTTTAATTATCCCCGGAACAGTTTTCAGTCCTGCCAATTTGGCGGCGTTGCAGCGGTTGTGTCCCGCAAGAATTTCATACCTGCCCGTGTCGTTGGGAGCAGGACGGACAATTATCGGCATTAAAATTCCGTTCGCCTTGATACTGTTCACCATATCTTCAAGCCGTTCGCCCTCGTACAGCTTGAATTTGTGATTATGGTAAGGGATAAGCAGGTCAACGGAAATTTCCTTTAGCTGTGCCTGCTGTGTAATAAATGCGTTAATATTGAATTTTCCCATAGCGTTTTCCTCCTTGGAATCTGCCGCCGCAGAATTAAGTATAGTATCATTTTTACTTGTGTAACCGCTGCACATATCCTCCGACGGCTTAATACAATTCTCGTCATTATTTATGCAGTCATCACAAATAGTTTTTTTAGTTTCAATGCCAATCGTTTTATTTAATGCGTTTTCCTTTGCGATTTGAATACGCATTAAAACAATTTCCCGTTCTTTTTCCTCGGTCATATCCTTGCGTGTACCGTTACTCCAAAAGAACCGATCTTTAACAAGTCTGCGTGCTTCCGTTCCTTTTTTGTTTTTCTGAAAATTCAAATCGAAAATCGCAAGTCCAAAGCAGTCGTTAAAGGAATAGCATTGACCAAAATCCGAAGCTCTCCAGTTATCGGGAATACGGTTTCCAAACTCCGTTTTCTCTATACCGTCAAGCGAATTGACGTAATTCATAACCCGTCTTACAAAAGAAAGGTCAAGGGAATACAGCTTGCAGGACGAAAAATCGCCTTTTTCTGTTCCGATACAACATCTTGTCAGATATGTGATTTTCTGCGTTGCCCTGCACTCGCGTTTAACGACCTCCTTGGTTATCCAATCCTGTTCTGTCACAATAAACGGACAACCGTAACATCTGTGCTGCGGCGAATAGTCATTCAGAACATATCCTGTTGTTTCGGCTTTTGAGGACTTTTCAAACGTCTTGCCGCACTTACATATGTATGTCTGCATTTTCTGCACCTCCATTCCCCAGTGGGGAAATTTTATCCCCCATACCTCATAAGCACCTCTGTAGCAAGAGCCTTGTATTCCTCGCCGAGCTTAGTGTTATTCAGACACAAGCTGCTGCACTTCTGCGCCGAGTATGCGGCTTCAACGGAGCGGCTTATGCGTGTTTTCATAAGATTGTCGCTGTACTGCTCCGTAAGAGCCTCCATAGTATCCCTTGTCATATTCGTACCGTCAAGCATTGTGGGCAGTATGCCTATAATTTCAAGTTGTGGATTTACCGTACCCTTGATTTGTTCTATAACGTCCGTCAAGCCCTGCAAGCCGTTAAGCGCAAACTTCTGTGTCTGGACGGGTATCACCACACCGTCAGCCGCCGTAAGAGCGTTCATCAGCAGTACGCCGAGAGAGGGGAGACAGTCAATTATTATGTAGTCGTACTCCGCAAAACGGTCAGCGGAAAGAATACGCTTTAATACACTTTCCCTCGCAAGAGCCTGTGACAGATAAAAGTCTGCTGAGGAAAGGTTAATATCCGAGGGGACGTAATCAACGTTATTCTTCTCGTTGTGCAGAATCCCGTTGGGGACTTCTCCGCCGCGAACGGCTGTCATCATCATATCGTTGATGTTGGGGCTGCCGTTGTCCTCATAGCCGAGGTACGCCGACATATTAGCCTGCGGGTCAAGGTCGATAAGGCAAACCTTTTTGCCGATAAGAGCAAGAGCCGCTCCGAGATTGACCGTTGTGGTTGTTTTTCCTACTCCGCCCTTTTGGTTGGCTACTGCAATTATTTTTTTACTCATTTTAGTGTCCTCCTGTTATTTATTTTTTAACGATCTAAGCAAATCTCGCTGTATAAGCTCAATATTCTTTTTGCGCCTTGCTTCTTTTTGGAGCTGCTTGCTGTCAACCTCGTGAAAATCAATATTGCCCGTATCACCGTTATACACGAAGTCTGCAACCGCCCCTGTTACATCTGTCAGACGTATTCCGTTCTTTATTAACGCAAGCTCTTTCACGCCGTCTTCAAGAAATTTTTCTTCTATGTGCAGAAGTGCAAGGTGCTGAAACGGATTTTCACATTTGATATAAATACTCATTCTAAATCCTCCTCGTCATCTTCGTCACTTTCAATATTGGCTACCCATATTCTGTATGCCGTGTCCTCCGCTTCAAGAGCGGTCATATTCAGCATACGCATAGCCTCGGCAGGGTCTTTCTTTTCAGCTTTCAGATATTCGTCCGAGTTGGTATACCGAGCAATGTAATTCTCGACATACTGTTCCGCAGATTTCTGAACGGTTTCAAGATGTTCTTCAAGGGTACCGTTCTCAACCATAGCCTTATACATATCGGGAGCGTGGTTTTCAAGTACCTCCCTGCGCTGTTCTGCGTATTTGCCCTGTACCTTGATTTCATTGTTATCCATAATATTTTCCTCCAGTTTTTAAAAATCAGCATTGTTAGTTTTTATGTTTATATTGTTATTGAAATTGCACTTACGTCAAAGCTTGAAATTTGCTTGTCCCCATATTTAACTATTAATTTATCGGCGGTCATTTCTGTTGCGTTTTCACAGTCGCTTCCGAAATATAGATCAACATCAGTCAA
>CAJUHS010000020.1 GCA_910586535.1 uncultured Oscillospiraceae bacterium | reverse complement strand
CAGGGTTCTTCTTCCATTCTTTCAGGTTCGTTTGTTGTTCAATTTTCAAGATTCCGCGCTCCATTATTTGGAGCAGTTCCGCATTTTGTGGAACTTTTAAAGTATATCACATAACTTTGGATTTGTCAAGAGGTTTTTCAAAATTTCTTTCAAATTTTTTATCAGCTCCGAACGCCTCGGTTAAGCGACTTAGTTATATTACCACAATTATAATCATTTGTCAAGCATTTTTGCAAAATTTATCGAAAAAATTTTTTCGCGGGACTTTAAGATCCCGCGAAACCTTTATAATAAACGCATTTGCGGCATTCAAACGTTTATGGGCTACAACGCTTAAAGCGCCGCAAACACGGTTTACGCTAATAATTTCCCCTCTGCGAAAAAAAATATTACCGAAAAATTTTTCCTCAATCTTTAAAATAGAGCAAAGGATCAACACACTGTCCGTCCTGCCGCACTTCAAAATGCAGATTATTTCCGAAAGCATAGCCCGTACTTCCCGAATAGCCTATAAGGCCGCCTGCGGAAACCTCGTCCTCCAAGGAAACAAGAGATTTGCTCAGGTGCGCGTATACAGTGGTCAGACCATCGCCGTGGTCGATAATAATGCACGCGCCGTATCCGCTTTGCTTATTATCGCAGGAAATGATCTTTCCGTCTGCGGCGGCATATATTTCCGTACCCTGAACAACGCGGTAATCAATTCCATTATGTTTATGCATTCCGTCCGCAGACTCGGCATTGTACTGCTCGGATATCTCCGCGTCCGCAGGGCATGGCTTTATCAAAACTTTTTCAGCGGGGTACACGCGATTATCGTAACAGCGCGTACCATTTGTAACGACAGGCAGTATAGGCGCTACCGACCTCTGAAGAGCATTTCTTCCGGCGCTTGCAATATCATAATCCCGCAATGTGATATTATAAATGTGAGCATTTTCCGCATACCCGAACATACCCACTCTCGCAGCGTCGGGGTCTTTCATGGTCAGTCCGCTTATTTCAAATCCGTTGCCGTTGTAGCTTCCCTTAAACGGAGCTTCTTTTGTACCTATAGGCTGCCACTCATCGCTTGAAAGCTGTATATTTCCATTCTGCAAAAAATTTTTGTCCATACCGTACTCGCCCGCTGAAATCGCCCGAAGCTGCTCCTCATTGGAAATAAGATAGTATATCTTGCCTTTTATTTCAATTGTATCCTGTTCCGTGCCGTTGATAATCTTTCCGTCAGCCGTTTGCGGTACATTTTTTCCCTCTTCTTTTTTCAGACGGCTCTCCTCGGTTTTGAGCATTTCCTCATTATCCGTAACCGCGTCCGTACCCGCAGCAGCGCAGGACGCGAACATTAACGCCGCCGCAAGAACAGCGGCAAGTCTGCTCGGTTTTTTATAGTTAAGCACGTTTTTCACCCTTTCCTTTATTCCCGTTTCCCAGAAGCCCACCGCCGCGGCAGCTCCGAAGCCCTTTACGGAAACTCTCAGCAAAGCCTCCGCGTACAGTATCCTGTCTCCGCTTCCGCATTTTTTCAGCACGGCTTCATCGCAGGACATCTCCATATCCCTTGTCATCAAACCGAAAGCCGCCCATATCAGCGGATTGAACCAGTGCAGAACAAATCCCGTAAATGCCAGAAGCTTGACTAAATAATCCCTCCTGCGGATATGTACCCTTTCGTGCATAATTATAAGCCTACGCTCATTTTCGGGTATTCCGCAGGGGATATAGATTCTCGGACGCAGTATTCCCGCCGCGAACGCCGTTGCTACCCTGTCGCTTTCATAAACGCCATCCTCCGTCCTGACCGCAGTCTTTACGCGCAAAGTCAGACGAACCGCAGAAACAGTCCCGTACAGAGCCATGGCTGCCGCTCCGCAAAGCCATACTATAATAAAAACAGTACTTGCGCCAACGTTAGCTGCTGTCTCCTGTTGGATTATGTTCCCGTCCGTTTGCATATCCTGCCGAAGCTGCCCGCGGTTTTCAGCGCCGTTGTAAACTGCTCCCTGTTCCGCGCTCTTATCGTACCGGTCGGATTTTGGCGGTACATTTTGTACCGTTTGCGTCACCGGAAAATCCCGGCCTGACCGTTCGTTGCGCTCCGCATTTTCTTCCCCTGAAAATAAAATATTCTGCATTGCCTCCTCCGGAACAGCTGAGGGACTTTCGGCAAGTTCATAAACAACAGCCGCAGGGCCGTCCGTTTCGTCAGCCGATTCCAAACGAAAAATATTGAAAACGCTTATCCCGCTTTCTGCCGAAAAAGGACAAACGCACCTAAAGAACACCACAGCCCACATTATGTAAGACCACCGCTTTGAAACCCTTTTCAGCGTCAGTCTTGCCGCCGCCACCACCAGAAAAGCTACGCCGGCGGTAAAGCTCGCTTTAAGCAGGACTTCCAAAAGCCTCTCGGCTGTAACCAAAAGCATACGCTCACTTTCCTTTCGCTTTGTCGATCATTTTTTTCAGTTCCTCGGCTTCCTCATCAGATATTTTCCTTCCGTCCAGAAAAGCGGCTATAAACGCGGGGAGAGATCCGCCGTAGTACTTTTCCGCAATTGCTTCCCCCTCGTATCTGGCGACCTGCTCCCTCCTGACGACCGAGGACACCGTTGCGTTCTCGTTTTTCACAAAGCCTCTTTCCGAAAGCTTGCGTATCATATTATAGGTTGTGGATTTTTTCCATCCCAGTTTTTCCAGACATATCAGCGAAAGCTCCGTGGAATTAACCGGCTCGTTCTCCCATAAAATGTCAAGCAAGCGGTATTCCGCGTCAAAAAGCTTATATTCTTCCATAACAGCAATTCCTTTCTTTGAGGTTTGTTCCAATAAACCTCCTCTTTAATATTAGTTTATCACAACAAACCTCCTGTGTCAATAAAAATACCGCACAAAATTTGTGCGGTATTTTTGGTTTGTTTAGACAAACCAACCTATTCGGCTAAAAATTTAATAATATCCGCAAGATTATCTCTGTCTGTAAAATCTATTGGAGTATCATACGCCGCCAGCAGACCCTTGTCATCATCGGTAAGAGACTCTTTTTTCAGCAGCATTTTTTTCAGCATATTCATCATTAACCTGTCAACGCCGCCAAGCCTGCCGTAATCAAAGCCGCCGCGCAGATAAAAATGCGGTATCCTGTCTCTGACTGTATCCTCCAAAGCCTTTGTCCAAAATTCCTCAAGCTCCTCGGGGCGTCCGACGCTCGCCCCAACGGCGAACAGGACAAACTTTTTACCCGACAGCTTCGCTAAGTTTTTGGTAATGAGCTTTGCTCCGTTTATCCTGCCCGCGTAAATGCCTCCGCCGCAGATTATTATGTCGTAATCAGCTATATCTCCGAACGAAGCGTTTTCCTTTATATCGCAGTCAAGACTTTCCGCAAGCCATTCAGCGTACTTTTTTGTATAACCGCCTTTTGATTTGTAAACAACGATAGTTTTCATTTTTGCTCCTCCTTTAACTCGTTCAGTTTATTGCACAGCTTCTCCAAAGCGGCGCAGAACGTCCCAGCCTCTTCCCTGCCAAGACAGGAAAAAAGCTCGAACACAAAACCGTAATTCCGTTCCGTATCCCGCGCTCCGATCTCCTCCGCAGCATTTGTCCTGACCAGACGAACAGCACGTTTATCCTTTTTATCGGGAATGACCTCTATCAGCCCCTTTTCCTCAAGCCTGTCAACTATCTGCCGCATACTCTGATGCGTTACGCCCGAAATCTCGGATATATCCTTGAGAGTCGGCGGCTCGGGAAACGCTCCGGTCATTGTCAGAGCAAGCCATTGCTTTGCCGTAATATCCCTCATGCCCTTATCCATTATTGCCTGCAAACGGTTTGCACAGATAAAAATATTTACGTAAGCTATCAGGCGTTTATCCATATTTTCAAAATCGTACACAATAACCCTCCAATTAAGCAATATATTTCCTATATAAGCATTATACTGCATATTTACAAATTTGTCAATACCGTGTCAGAAAATCCTAAAATGTAATTAGGGTTGCTTTTTTCTTCTTTTTCTGATATAATGTATTTAGTATAATAGGGGTATTGGGCAAAAACGAAAAGGATGAATAAATTTTTATGAGAACGGATACCAGAAATATAGTAGCAACGATTGCATATCTTATCGGCATAAGAAAAAGCGCATGGATATCGACCTACGGGAACGAATATCCTGAATTGCTTGCAGACCTTGAAAACAATACTGACGCCACGGCAATAAGATATCTCTGCAAGCTCAGGACTACACTAATGCAGAGATTCAAAAAAACCGACTCGGCAATAATGTACGATTTCAAGAATATCGACCGCATTGAATGGTACGACGCGGAGAATATCAGGCTGCTTGAAAAATGGGGATATACCATACTCCTTGCAAACAAGCGCGCCTCGGATTATTCCCTGCATTTCAACACGCTTATACGGGACAACATCGACAAGTGCCGCGAGCTTTTCCCCGACTGGATCGTTTGGGACTACATAAAGGATCTTTTTGTTATCCCGAAGTTCACAAACGAAAGCGTACAGAAATTTGAGTTTGCCAAATATATGGAGCACATTGACAATTATCCGTTCCAAGTCTATATACATTGGAAACCGAAAGACTATGGAAATTTGCTTTATACCGACGGTAAATTTCTTGAAATCCTATACCAGATGAATAACGACTATTTCGGAGACAAAAGCAAATACAAAAACGCCGTGGACGACGTTAAAAACAATATATACAGCTTTATCGACAACAGCTTTAAAACAGTACTGGCCGTGGACTGCGAAAATTCCGACGTTTATAAGCTCTACGGAATGCTTAAAAATCTCAACAGGGACGAGATAGAAAAAATCGAAAAGATAATCCTCTACGATGACAGGAACACCAACAACGGCTGGGATTACCTTGAAAAATTTATCGGAATACCCGTAGAGCATATAGAAGTGCAGAGAGTTGTGGATCACAAGTCAATAGTGGATATGAGAATGGCTACGGGAATTTGCAGGGAATTTTACAAGAACGACGTTTCTTCATTTATACTTTTATCCAGCGATTCGGATTACTGGGCGCTGATATCGTCCCTCCCCGAAGCGGAATTTTTAGTTGTTATAGAATACTCAAAATGCGGACACGCCATAAGAGATACACTTGACGCGAACGGTACCTATTACTGTTCCCTGGACGATTTCTGCACCGGAAACATAGAGGAACTCAAACGGGCTGTGCTGTTAAGCGAACTGAACTCACTGCTGCCCGACCTGTTAAGCTACAACGGAAAGGAGCTTGCAAAAATGCTGTTTGAACGCGCCCGTATTGAAGCGGACGAAAACGAGATAACTAACTTTTATAATAAATATATCAAAACCATAAAGCTTACCGTTGACGACGCGGGCAACTTCAGCTTTTCGGTAAATCACTGATACCCTTAAATTTATTTATTATTTTTCGGTTTCCTATTGACAAACGCAGTAACATGGTGTATACTTACAAAAAACATTGAAAGGATTTTCCGAAATGAGAACTGCCGCTTTTACAGAATACAGAGCAAATACAGCAATGGGAAAAGAAGTCATGTACGTGATGTGCCATGGCTTTAGGCTGCTGTACCCAAAACGCTCCGGACGCTGAAGCGGTTCTTTTTCTGCGAATTGTGTATAGTGCGGCTTAAAGCATTGCCTTTAAGCCGCTTTTATTTTTATATAACTTTTAAAGGGGACGATATTTGTGACGGTCAAAACTAATAAAATACATACCCCAAACGATACTGCAATAAAAAGAATTACAGCGGAGGACGAGCTTCACGCCGCTTTTACGCTTGCGGAAAACGTGTTCATGCAGTTTGAAGCTCCTACCTTTACCAAACGCGGAGCGGAGAGCTTCCTGTCGTTCCTGTGGGGAAAAAAAGTTAAAGAAATGTTTAAGAACGGCAGCTTCGCAGTATGGAGCTGTTACTGCGGAAATGAGCTTGCCGGCATGATCGCTCTGCGGGACTGCGAGCATATCAGCCTTGCGTTTGTACGCTCCGACTTTCACCGTCAGGGGATAGGACGAATGCTTTACGCCGCGGCAAAAGCCGAAGCCTTGTCCCACGGTACAAAAAGAATAACGGTAAACGCAAGCGACTGCGGCATACCGTTCTACCATGCTATGGGCTTCCGCCAAACGAACATACAGCTTCTTGCCGACGGCATTCAGTACACTCCCATGGCTGCAAGAATATAATACTCATTGTAATTTATAGGATAATTATACATATTGCAATGTTTTGCAGTCCTCTCGTCGCATGGTTAAATATTCCGATAAACACTTTGTTACAAAGGACTGATAAACAATGTTAAACCATAAAGGCACAAAAATCATCGAGACAGACAGGCTTATCCTCCGGCCGTTCAGAAGCAGGGACGCTCCGCTGATGTACAAAAACTGGGCAGGAGACAGGGATGTTACGAGATTTCTTACATGGAACGCTCACCGAAGCGTTTCGGACAGCGAGTTCGTTGTAAATATGTGGGCAGCGGAGTACAACGAAAATTCCTGCTATAACTGGGCGATAGTTCTGAAAGACATCAGCGAACCCATAGGCAGCATAGGCGTTGTCCGTATACATGATAATACCGACGCGGCGGAGATAGGTTACTGTATCGGAAAGAACTGGTGGGGAAACGGGATTATGACCGAAGCTTTTTCTGCGGTAATTCCATATCTTTTTAACGTCGGCTTCAACCGGATCACGGCAGCCCACGCAGTGAAAAATCCTGCTTCCGGACGGGTAATGCAGAAATGCGGTCTGACATACGAGGGAACATTTAGGCAGTTTTTCCGTGCAACGTCGGGCGAGCTTCTCGACATTAGCTTTTACGCAATACTGAAAGAAGAGCATAGGTCTTGCAAAAATCCCCCGAAAGCGTTATAATGTTTCTGAATTACTGCGATTTGCGAAAGGATTTGTTTGCGGTGAAAAAGAAGATACTGCCTATCCCCGACGGCTTCACGCCGGAAGATATCAAGATCGAATCAAGCATATGCACCGGCGAGAAAACTATCGGATTTTACAGCGCAGCCGACAAAAAGCTGCATTCCGCCGAGCTTGTCCGCACCAACGCCGATATTGAAGAATTTTACCGTAAATACGGACTTGAAAACGACCGCTGATCGTCCCCAAAAAATACGCTGGGATAAACCTTGCAATCCGCGGAAAAATATGCTATAATTTATTAGAAATTCTGTAATTTGTTAAAGGAGAATATAAAATGAAAGAACTTAATCCAAACGCCAAAATCGAGACCAAATGCCTTCACGCGGGCTATACCCCCAAAAACGGCGAGCCCCGCGTAGTACCCATTGTGCAGAGCACTACCTATGTTTACGACTCCACAGACGACGTTGCCGCAGTTTTTGACGATCCTACCAAAAGCCTTATATACTCGCGGTTTGAGAACCCCACCACCGACGCGGTTGAGAAGAAGATCGCCGCTTTAGAGGGCGGAGTCGCGGCAATGTGCACCTCCAGCGGACAGGCGGCTTCCCTGCTGTCCATACTTAACATCTGCGAAGCCGGCGACAGCTTTATTGCTTCATCGTCCATTTACGGCGGAACCATAAACCTTTTCGGAGTTACCCTGAAAAAAATGGGCATAGAATGCATCTGGGTTGACATTGACGCTACCGAGGAAGAGCTTAGCGCCGCTTTCAAGCCAAACACAAAGGCTGTTTTCGGTGAGACTATAGCTAACCCCGCGCTGACTGTTCTCGATATTGAAAAATGGGCGAAAGCTGCTCACGCACACGGCGTACCGCTTATTGTGGACAATACCTTTGCAACGCCGATACTGTGCCGTCCTATCGAGTGGGGCGCTGATATCGTTATGCACTCCACATCCAAGTACATGGACGGACACGCCGTTCAGGTAGGCGGAGTTATTGTTGACTCGGGCAGATTCGACTGGACGAGCGGAAAATTCCCCTGCATGACCGAGCCTGACGACAGCTATCACGGTATCGTCTACACTGAACAGTACTCCTTTGCCCCTTACATCGTAAAGGCAAGAATGCAGCTTATGAGGGACTTCGGCTGCTATCCCGCAGCAAACAGCTCGTTCCTGCTCAATCTGGGTCTGGAAACCCTTCACGTAAGAATGAAACGTTACTGCGAAAACGCGATAACCGCCGCCAAGTTTATCGAAAGCACAGGAAAGGTGAACTTTGTTTCCTACCCTGCGCTGGAAGGAAATAAGTACAAAGCTTTAGCGGATAAATATCTTCCTCTCGGTACAAGCGGCGTAATTTCCTTCTCCATAAAGGGAGGCAGGGATACGGCAGTCAAGTTTATGGACAGCCTTACACTTGCTTCAAATGAAGTGCACGTTGCGGATATCCGCACCTGCGTGCTTCACCCCGCCTCCGCAACACACCGTCAGCTTACCGACGAACAGCTTGCCGCGGCGGGAATCGACGGCGGTCTGATAAGGTTCTCCGTGGGACTTGAAAACATTGAGGATATTCTTGCAGACCTTAAGCAGGCGTTTGATAAAATATAACCGCACCGCAACCGCTGAAAAGTGTGCCAAACAGCACGAACCCGGCGCCTGATATCATAAGTATTTAAATTGATTAAAAAACTGCGCAGACCTGTGTCCGCGCAGTTTTTTAATCCCATAGGCAGCCAATTCAGCACTAAAAACCCCAACGCGGTTTCCTAAAAGCCAACATCTGGTTTTTCCGTTAGTTCAAACCGATTAAAGCCTGAACAGAATACCCGAAAACCGCGGCAAAACAATATTTTGCAAATCAACGGAATTTTTCTCTTCAGAGTCCCCCCCGAACCTGTACCAGTCGGTATGTATCAATACTTCGGCAGAAACGTCTTCGTTTTCGGTACATAAAGAATAGCTTTTTTCTGTATCGCTGAAATTGAATACTGCCGCAAGCGTTTCATTTCCGCTTTTCCGTTCAACGGCGTACAGGCAGTTTTCGGTATTATTGCAGTCTATCCACCTGAAACCGTTTCGGTCATAGTCACCCTCATACATAGCGGAGTGCGAAAGGTACAGCTTGTTCAGGCTTTTCATGAACTCACAGAAGCTGTCGTGATTGGGATATTTCAGTATGTTCCAGTCCTGTTCGCGGCTTTCGTCCCACTCGCGGAGCTGACCTATTTCCCCGCCCATAAAGTTCAGCTTCTTGCCGGGGTGCATATACATATACAGATACAAAGCCCTTGCCTGCGGAAATTTATCCTCATACTGACCGTTCATCTTTTGCAGTACCGTAGCCTTTCCGTGGACATTCTCGTCGTGGGAAAAGGGCAGAAGATAATTTTCTCCGTAATAGTACATCATGGAAAATGTAAGCTTATGGTAGTCCCTGATTCTGTATTCGGGAGCCGTTCTGAAATAATTCAGCGTATCGTTCATAAAGCCCATGTCCCACTTATAGTCGAAACCCAGACCGCCGCTGTCCGCAGGCTTTGTCACGCCGGGGTAATTGGTGGAATCCTCCGCTATCAGTATACAGTTCGGAATGCGCTCCTTGAGGCCCTTGTTCATGACTCTGATAAATTCAACGCCGCGGCCGTTAACGCCGCGTTTTTCTTCGCCCTGCCAGTACAGTATCCTGCTTATGGCGTCCATTCTTATACCGTCGAAGTGAAATTCTTTAAGCCAGTAATACGCGCATGACTGCAAAAAGCTGCGCACCTCTCCGCGGGAGTGCATAAAATTGCTGCTGCCCCATTCGCTTACCCCAACGTCGCTGTGCGGGTATTCGTACAACGCTGTGCCGTCATAATTCCCTATACCGTAGCTGTCAACAGCGAAGTGTACAGGAACAAAATCCATAATAACGCCGATACCGTTTCGGTGACACTTATCCACAAGCTCCATAAGCTGTTCGGCGCTGCCGTACCGCGACGTGGGACTGAAAAAGCCGGTATTCTGATATCCCCATGATTCGTCGCACGGGTGCTCGCTCAGCGGCATAAACTCGATATAGTTGTACCCCATTCCCTTAACATAGGGAATAAGTATATCCGCAAGCTCGCTGTAGCTGTACCATGAGCCGTCCTCTTTCCTGCGCCACGACCCCATATGCATTTCATAAATATTTAGAGGCTTGTTTTTGCAGTCCGTCCTGCCGCTCAGCCATTTTTCGTCCCCAAAGCTATAGGAGTTCAGGTCTGTAAGCACCGACTTAAAATCGGGACGAAGCTCCATACCGAAACCGTAAATATCGCAATGGTCAGTAAAGCCTCCCCGCTTGTCATATATCCTGTGCAGATATTTCATTCCCTTTTCGGCTTTTTCGGCGTACAGTTCAAAAAAGTTTCCGTCGTTCACGCGGTTCATTTCCCATTCCTGCCAGCCGGTGAAGTCCCCCAGCAAGGCCACCCTCTGCGCTCCGGGAGCAAACACTCTGAAAACATATCCCTTGCTTTGTCTGTGCGCGCCTAAGTACTCGTAGGCGTCAAATACAGTTCCTGTGTAAAATCCGTACAGATCCATTTTTATCCTCCGTTTTATTTGACTGTTGTCGCTTATTGTGCTATAATCAATTATATAAAAATATTTCGGCATATTCAATCGGCAATTATCGTTTTATGTCGATTATGCGACTACAGTAAAAAAACAGTCAATTATTATCGGGAGGAAACAATGGATCTCCGTATACAAAAAACAAAGAAAAGTATTATAAACTCATTTTTGACCCTGCGCTCAAAAAAGCCCCTTGAACGTATAACCGTCAAGGAACTGTCGAATGTTGCTCAGATAAATAAAGCAACATTTTATCTGCACTATAAGGACATATACGATCTGTCCGAAGCTCTTGAAAACGAGCTGTTTGAAAATGTTTTCAACAGCATAGAACACCCCGACGCAGTCGTGTCCGACCCAAGAACGTTTGTTAAGGAACTGATCGAGGGATTTACCGCAAATCAAACGCTTATTGATATCATATTTTCAAACGAACGGCGCAGTATTCTTGTAGACAGAATAGAAAAAGAGCTTAAAAAATTTTTATTTGAAAAGCACCCGGAATACGAGAACGTGGCTGAAATAAACGTACTGCTGACGTATTCAATCAAGGGGGGATATTATGCCTTTGCGGAAAATATGAAATACGATACGGACAAGCTTGTGTCTGCAATAGGCGATACCACGGAATATATAACCAAACGCATTGCTATGATAAGCGGTGAATAATCCAAATAAAAGCGCACCGCCTTAAAACGGTACGCTTTTGATTTTTAATTCCCGATATTATTCGTGCCCCGCAAGCTCTCTGTAAAGTCCCATGTACAGCTCTGCGGAAACCGCCCAGCTGTAGTCGTTCTTCATAGCGGCAATCATGAGATTTTTCCACTCGGACTTGTTGTCGTAGTACTCCTTTGCACGGCGTACAGCGTCAAACATATCGTGAGCGTTATAGGTCTTGAAAGTAAAGCCGTTGCCGTTTTCGCCTCCCGCGTCGCGGATACTGTCGCGCAGACCGCCTGTTTCACGGACGATAGGAATAGTACCGTAACGAAGCGATATCATTTGAGCAAGTCCGCAGGGCTCACTCTGGGACGGCATAAGGAACATATCCGCCGACGAGTAGATACGTCTTGCCAGATCGGGTATGAAGCCGATAGTGGCGCTTACCTTGTCGGGGTGCCTCCAAGCCATTTCCTTGAAGAAGTCCTCGTATATCTTCTCGCCAGAACCCAGTATCGCAAATTTGCAGCCCATGTTCACCATGTCCTCAAAGACATACTTGATAAGGTCTATACCCTTGTGGGAAACAAATCTTGTAATGATGCCGATAACAGGCTCGTCGCCCTCCTGGAGGTGAAGCTCGTTCAGCAGAGCCTTTTTGCACTCCGCCTTGCCCTTCAGATTCTTTACGGAAAAATTCTTTGTCAGCAGCGGATCCTTTTCAGGATTGAACGTGTCAACGTCGATACCGTTAAGGAAACCGCAGAGCTTATACTGCTTGTTAACGAGAGCTCTGTCCAGACCGTGGGAGTACCATGGGTCGAGGATTTCCCATGCGTAGCTGGGGGATACTGTTGTGATCTTATCGGCGCATTCAAACGCGCCTTTCATCAGGTTCACGCAGCCGTCGTATTCCAGCAGCTTTGTGTGATACATAGGTATGCCCAATACCTCATTGAGTACTTCCATGCCGTATTTGCCCTGATACTGGATATTATGGATAGTGAATACGGTTTTGATGTTGTCGTAACCGTACTGATATTTATAGAACACGTTATAGTAAACGGGAACAAGCGCGGTCTGCCAGTCGTTGCAGTTGATTACCTCGGGCTTCCAGCCGATGTGCTTAAGCATTTCCATTATAGCACGGGACAGGAACACAAAGCGCTCACAGTCATCATAAAAGCCGTAGAGACCGTCTCTGCCGAAGTAGTATTCGTTGTCCAGCAGATAGTATATAACACCGTTCACCTCGCCCTTGAACACGCCGCAGTACTGTCTGCGCCAGCCCACGTCAACGGTAAAGTTGGTGATAAATTCGAGGGACGAACGAAGCTCCGGCTTAACGTTTTTGTACAGGGGAAGAACCACGCGGCAGTCCTGTCCGGCATTATTGAGAGCGCGGGGAAGAGAACCCGCAACGTCGGCAAGTCCGCCCGAAGCGGCATAAGGAACAGCTTCCGACGCCGCATATAAAATGTTGATCATAGCTTAACAAGTCCTTTCCTATTAGATGCAAGAGGGTTTAGAGGCAGGAAGCAAGGATCAGATAACCGCTCCCTTGCCAAGGAACAGCGGGTAGTTCTGAGAGCCGGTGAGCATTCTCATATCGCTGATCTTAACATTTTTATCGGTAATAACGTTGTTGATATCGCATTTTGCTCCGATTGCAGTATCCTGCATTAGGATTGAATTCTTGACTGCCGCACCCTTGCCTACCTTTACTCCGCGGAAGAGCACGCAGTTTTCAACAGTACCCTCGATAATACAGCCGTCGCCGATAAGGGAATTTTTAACGCTTGCTCCGATACCGAATTTTGTGGGCGGGTTGTCGCGTACCTTTGTGTAAACGGGTCTGTTTTCGGGGAACAGCTTGGAGCGGTTATCGCTGTTAAGCAGAGACATATTCGCCTTGTAGAAAGTCTCCATGGAAGTGATCTTGCAGAAAAAACCATCGTGACGGTACGCCATGATCTTGTACTCGTGGGTTCTGCCCTGCAAAATTGCCTGCTCAAAGCTGTACAGGCTCTTTGAAGCCGCTTCGAGAACAATATTTTTAAGAAATTCCTTTGAAAGCACGAACATATTCAGGGAGATATTGCAGGCTCCGCTGATATGAGGATTAAGCAGTACGTCCACAACTCTGTCGTCGTCGTTTATGCTGAACACCGTGGCGTTCTGAGCCTGCTCGGAGGTAATAACGTCCTTTGCGTAGACGGCAGTAATGTCCGCACCGTTTTCGATGTGGTAGTCAACCACCTTTGAGAAGTCGATGCTTGTTACCGCGTCGCAGTCGGACAGCACCACATAGTCGGCATTAGAGGTCTTGATGAAGTTCCATACTCCGTAGAGAGCCTCCAGTCTGCCGCGGTACATACCGCTCTGAACGTGGCTGAAAGGCGGAAGCAAGTGGAGGCCGCCGATCTTTCTTGCCAAATCCCATTCCCTGCCGCTTCCCAGGTGGTCAAGCAGTGACTGGTAGTTGGACTTTGTGATAACGCCCACCTCGTCGATACCGCTGTTCACCATATTGGAGAGCGGGAAATCAATCAAACGGTAGCGTCCGCCGAAAAGCACCGAACCCATAGTTCTTTCCTTGGTCAGGTCTGGGATCGTGCTGTCGTGCATATTTGAAAAAATCAAACCTAAAACACTTCTGTTGCTGCTCATAATTATTTTCCATGCTCCCGAAAGAGAGCATAACTCCTTTCACCTAATGTTTAAAATGGTTTTGTTCGTGGAAAATACGCGCCCTGTGTCAGATGTTTTCCGAAATTATCTGCTTGGGAAGAACCTTTGCGTCTGCGGAAATAGTGATGTTGTGTCCCACTACGGCAATGCCCCAGTCGTCGCGGTTCTCTATAGTTTCGGGTCTTGCGCCTATTTGGGCTCCCGCTTCGACAACGCAGTTCTCGCCGACGATAGCGTATTCAACGATAGCTCCCGACTTGATAACGGAGCCGGGCATGATAATGGAGTCGGTAACTGTGGCTCCCGCCTCGACGGTAACACCCTCGAACAGAATGGAGAAGTCAACAGTTCCGTTAACGGAGCAGCCGTCCGTAACCATGGAGTTCTCAATAACAGCATCTGCACCGATATACTGAGGAGGCATGATCGGATTTCTGGAGTACATCTTCCAGTCGGGATCGTAAAGGTCTATAGGGATATTGGGGTTCAGGAGATCCATGTTTGCCTCCCAAAGGGAATCGAGAGTACCAACGTCTCTCCAGTATCCCTCAAACGGATAAGCAACCATTTTTTCACCGGCATTGAGCATATTCGGAATAATCGCCTTACCGAAGTCCTTGTCTTCGTTGGGGTTGTTTTCGTTTTCGATAAGATACTGCTTCAGCTTGCTCCATGTGAAGATGTAGATACCCATTGAAGCCAGCGTGGACTTGGGGTGCTTCGGCTTTTCCTCGAACTCGGTGATAATATCGTCCTCGTTGGCGGTCATGATTCCGAGACGGGTAGCTTCCTCAAGCGTAACTGTCTGAACGGCAATGGTAGCGTCCGCTCCCTTTTTCTTGTGAAATTCAAGCATTTTGTTGTAGTCCATCTTGTAGATGTGGTCGCCCGAAAGAATGATAACATATTCGGGAGCGTAGCGTTCAACAAAAGCGATATTCTGATAGATAGCGTTTGCGGTACCCTTATACCATTCCGCGCCCAGAGCGGTCTGGTAAGGAGGCAGACAGTGTGCTCCGCCGTACTGCTTGTCAAGATCCCACGGCTGACCGTTGCCGATATAGTCGTTGAGTACCAAGGGCTGGTACTGGGTAAGTACGCCTACGGTGTCAATACCCGAATTTACACAGTTTGAAAGCGGAAAGTCGATAATGCGGTATTTTCCTCCATATGGAACCGCAGGCTTTGCCATATCGTGGGTAAGAGCGTACAGACGGCTTCCCTGACCGCCGGCAAGCAGCATCGCAACGCATTCTTTCTTAGTTGTATACATTAGTTATATCCTCCTCATGTTTCATGTTGGGATTATTTTTTGCTTTTGGGAGCTGTTTTTCCCGATTTTCCTGCCTTGCCCGCCGGCTTTTTTGCCGCAGGCTTGGAAGCCTTGGCTGCTGTTTGGGTCTTCGCCTCCTTTGCGGTTGATTTTGTTTTATCGGCAGACGCGTTTGCGTCCGTTTTAGCCTTTTCGGTACGTTTTTTCTTTGGCGTAACCGTGAAATACATTACGCTCATTGCGGGTATATCCATAACTATGGACTGCTCGTATCCGTGCATAGCATAGTCCTCGGATTTAAGCTTTCCGTTTTGGACAAGTCCTGTTCCGCCATATTTCACATCGTCGCTGGAAAAAGCCTGCTCGTACACGCCCTCGTATGGAACGCCTATGCGGTAGCCGTCCCGCGCGACGGGAACGAAGTTGCAGACAGCGACTATCTCCTTACCGTTTCTGTCTATACGCCTAAACGAGATAACGCTCTGCATATAGTCGTCGTGGCATATCCAGGAGAAGCCCTCCCATGACTCGTCGTTTTCCCACAGCGGAGACGCGCTGAGATAGAACTTGTTAAGGTCTCTGCTGAAATCCTGTATCTTTTTATGGCTGTCATAGTCAAGCAGCAGCCAATCCAGACCCTGCTTGAAGTTCCACTCGATCACCTGAGCGAACTCGCTTCCCATGAAGTTCAGCTTTTTGCCGGGGTGCGCGAACATATATCCGAGGAAAGCGCGCAGGGAAGCAAACTTCTCCTCCATGCTCCTGCCGCTCATCTTGTTAAACAGCGAAGCCTTTCCGTGTACTACCTCGTCGTGGGAAATGGGGAGTATATAGTTTTCGCTGAAGCTGTAGAAGAATGAGAACGTAAGCTTTCCGTGGTTGTTTGCGCGGAAGATCGGATCCATTTTCATGTAGTCCATCATGTCGTTCATCCAGCCCATGTTCCACTTAAAGTTGAAGCCAAGACCTCCAACGTCCGCAGGTTTTGTTACCAGAGGCCATGCAGTTGACTCCTCCGCGATCATAAGTATGTTCCCGCACCTGCCGAAAACGGCTGTGTTAAGCTTTCTCAAAAATTCTATAGCCTCATAGTTCTCGTTGCCGCCGTCCTTATTGGGACGCCATTCTCTGCGGTCGTAGTCAAGATACAGCATTGAAGCCACCGCGTCAACGCGAAGACCATCTATATGAAATTTTTCCAGCCAGTAAACGGCGTTGGAAATAAGGAAAGACTGTACTTCGGGCTTGCCGAAATCAAACACTCTCGTACCCCATGAAGCGTGCTCTTTTTTGAGGGGGTCGCTGTATTCGTAGCAGCAGTCTCCGTCGAACTCGAAAAGCCCCGCAGCGTCCTTGGGGAAGTGAGCGGGCACCCAGTCAAGGATAACTCCGATCCCCGCCTGGTGGAACATATCCACCATCTTCATCATGTCTTCGGGTGTTCCGTAGCGCGACGTGGGCGCAAAGTAACCGATTATCTGATAGCCCCATGAACCGTCAAAGGGGTACTCCGCCAAAGGCATAAGTTCAAGGTGAGTGTACCCCATATCCTGAAGATAGGGTATCATCTCCTCGGCAAATTTAACATAGCTGAAGGGTTTGCCGTTTTCGTAAGTTCTCCACGAGCCCAGATGAGCCTCGTAAATGTTCATGGGACTGCGGTAGATATTCTTGGAATCTCTTTCCTTAAACCACTTTTCGTCCTCCCATTTATAGCTGTCGATATCAAAATATTTGGTAGCCGTGTTCGGGCGGGTCTCCATGTGCGCACCGAACGGATCGGCTTTCATCACAACGCTTCTGTGGGCGGTCTCAACGCTGTATTTATAGGCAAAATACTGTTCCACATCCGGCAGGAATATTTCCCACACCGTAGGGTCTGCGAGCTGTTCCATGGGATTTTTACTGCGGTCCCAGCTGTTGAAATCGCCGACAATTGAAACGGATTTTGCGTGGGGAGCCCACACCCTGAAGAACACCCCGTCCTTTCCGTCCTTTTTACCCTTGTGCGCTCCGAAAAAATCGAACGCGGTATAGTTGGTACCTTCATGAAAGACGTGGAGGGGAAACTCATAGCCCTCCGCAAATATTTTGCCGTTTTTTGCCATATTAAAAGCTCCTTCAACAAGGGGGCAAAACTCCGCAGCCCCGTAATTTAACAAACGCCCCGGGCGTCAGCCCCGTTTTGTCCGTTCGGAAGACAATATTCCGCGCCGAAAAACCGGGATACGTCCTGTCGTTTCCAATACGGCGGACATTATGCCACGGTCATGCTTCTTTATGTTTATATTTTAACAGATTATGTATCAAAAAGCAAGCCTTTTAGTAAATTTTTATAACATTGATGTAAAAATTATACTAAATTGGTGCAAATTGCACATAATTTTTGCAAGCAACAAGGATAAAAAAGCCATTTTTTGTATTAGATTGTAATTTTTGGGATAAAACTACATTAAAAATGTGAAAAACCAACAACATAATTAAAAATTTTACAGGTCAGATTTTGTGGATTTTAACAACATACACGGTCTTATCGTCCTGTCTGGAGGGGTCGTCCTCTTTTCCTTTTTCTGCCTCGGCGACTATTCTTTCGGCGCAGTCCTGAGCGGTGACTCCAAGACTCAGCATAAGCTCCCGCACCCTCGGAAAGCACTCCTCGCATATGCCGTCGGTTATCATCACCACCTCGTCTCCGTCCGACAGCAGAGCCGTACGCTTGTCTATCTCGCAGCTTCCCACAATACCCAAGGGGGTAGTGCGGCTTTCAACGGTCTTGACCGTACCGTGGGTCTTGATAAAGGTCTGAGCCGCTCCAAGCTTGACAAGCTCGGCTTTTCCGGTGAAAAGATTTATTTTAAGAAAGTCCACAGTTGCAAAAATCTCTTCCGGGGACTTTGTTATCAGCAGTCCGTTCAGCATTCTGACCGCCGCGTCAGAGCCAAGTCCGGCACGTATCATTCTCGTCATTACGGATACCGTCATACGGCTTTCCACAGCCGCCCTCATACCGCTGCCCATACCGTCCGAAAGCAGCACGCACAGATTTCCCGAACCGTCGCGGAAGACCGCGTCCGAATCGCCGCTGATCTTTTCCCTGCCGCTTACTCCCGCCCTGCCTATTTCCGCCTCATAAACCGTTGTCTCGTGGAAGCTCAGGTGCGTTATTCCATCCAGCGTAACGGATAAGGGCTTGTCAAGCTCTCTGTCGGAAACCTCGCAGAAACGCTCAGCTAAGGTCTCCGGCTTTTCGGAAAGCCGTCCGCTGTAAAAGCATTCGGCGTACAGCCTGCCTCCGCTGTCAAAAAGAGCCGCAGCCGAGGGCTTCTTCGCGCCGTATTCTTTAAGTACCGCGCAGAACCTCTCCGAAAGGTTTTCATCGCAGGAAAGGAAAGTTTCCGAACCTGAGCTCAGATATCTCAGCATATCCTCTGTCTCGGAAAGCTGCTCGAGAGTAAGCTCCCTCATACTGCCGTTCAGATCGCCCGACCGCTTTTCCATTCGGGTCAGCCTGTACATTTCGTTGAAAGCCTCGGCAAGCGCAGACCGCCGCGGACAGTGATCCAAAGTATCGGGAAGCTCCCTTTCGGTGATAAAGCCTTTTTTCCTGAGCACAGCCTCCGCGGGACGGAAAAAAGCTTCCGTGCGGTGTTCCGGACTGTCTCCGCAGAACGCGCCGTTCCTGCACGCGGCGCAGACCTTTCCGCACACCGACGCTGAAATATCATTTTCAAAGTCTCCTCTTTCAAGCACCTCGGCAGCCTTTGAGAAGCTTTCCCGAACGTCCGCAACAGCCGCCGCGGCGAATTTAAGTTTGTCCGAAGACTGAACAGCGGCGGCGGAAACAGGCGCGGAAGTCCTGCCGAAAGGCTTGCTGTAGAGCTTTTCCGGTACAACGTAAAATGCAGCCGCAGCTACGGTCGCGTCAGCTATGAGCTTTGCCGAATCGGAGGGCATACCGTATATCAGAGAGCCTGCAAAAACAGTTCCCAAAAACGCAGCCGCAGAGTAAAGCTTGCTTTTTCCAGAAACATATCCCGCCGCAGTTCCAGCGCAGACAGCTATCGCCGCCGTGGAAGTCATGGAGGGAGTTATCGTTCCGAACGCAAAAGCAGACAGCGCCCCGACCGCCGCGCCTCCCGCAAAACCGTACCTGAACGAGGCAGCCAGAATTGCAAACGCGCCAGCGATCCTGCCCGCGTTAAAAGCTCCGAAGCCTATCCCTCCCAGCATACATACCGCAAGAACGTAAACCGCCGCAAGAGCGATCTTTGTTTCCGAGGCAAATACCGAACCATCCTCAGCCGCCCTAAGAAGCTTTGAAAAAAAGTACGCCGCCGCACCGCATACTGCTCCCCGAAAAATTATCGCCAGTATCAGTGCCGCCGTGATCTTGTACGCCATAGACGCGGCAAGTCCGCATATTATGTACCCTGCCGCGGCAAGCCCCGCCGAAGCCGCGTAACCGATTTTCCTGCCGAAAACCGAGGACAGCGTCGCTCTGGCAAAAATCACCGCCGGCATAGCTATCATCTCTGTCACATGCGCGGAAAAAGTACCGCTTACGAAAAACGAAGCCATAGCACCTATAAAAGCCGCAAAGCCGCTGAACGTCGGAACAACCGCCGTTATTGCGGTACAGAGGGGCGCTCCGTTTCCCCCGAGTCTTGTCCCCGCGGCGAGAAATCCGAAAAATGCCGATAAAAAAAGCGCGGCAACAGGATTCACTGCCGCTTTTGAAATGCGCTCCGATTCTTCGGAAACAGGTATTTTTTTCTCTTTTAACTTCATTTGCCGTCACATTCCTTCCGATTTTTGGAATAATTGTACCACAGACAAACAAATATATTCTGTCATATTTAGGTGCAAAATTACGGTTGAACCAGTAAGAAAAATGTGCTATAATCTTATCCTAAAAGGAGGGACGGTTTTGGAGCTCGGCTACTTAAAAATAAAAACCGGCAGCGGATATCTTTACGGAGGCGACCAAAAGCTTTTCGGCAAGGCCGTTTCGTCAAGCGGCTGCGGAATGATCGCCGCCTGCGACGTACTGCTTTGGCTTTCGGGAAAAGCCTGTGGAGAGATACCATTTCCTGAGTATGCGGCCTTTGCGGAAAAGCTTCGGGACGAAACTTTCTATAAGGGCAGGAGGAATTTTCTCGGCATATTCCCCCGCAGGCTCGCAAAGATACTTACCGAAAAAAGCGGAAGAAAATTTTCGTATATTCCCGAGCAGAAACTTCACGAAAAAAAGCTTGAAGAAATTATTTTCCGTTCGCTGAACAGCGGCGCGCCCGTTATCGTCCGCGTGGGATTTTCCTTTAAGGGACTGCCTTATAAAATAAAGTACCCCGCTTCGGGAAAAGTCCGCACGGGTAAAATGAGCTGGCACTACATTACCGTAACGGGCATTTCCAAAGGCGGGGTACTTACTTTTTCTTCATGGGGAGGCAGGGGTACTGCCGACTGCCGCGCGCTCAGCAAGAGCTTCGGCTTTACGGGCGGAATTATCGCGGCGGACTATTTGTCCTGAAATACGTTTGTGTAAATGATGTTTTTCTTTGGTACGATTCCTTTACGCGAGAACAGCTCCGACACGGTAACAAACTCGTACCCGTCTGCTTTCATTGCGGGAATTATCCTGTCTATGGCTTCAACGGTGCGGAAATTTCCCTCCATGTCGTGGAGCAGTATTACCGAGCCGTCGCTGACCTGCTCCGTTATGCGGCGGAAACGCTCGTCTGCGGATATTTCTTCGTTCCAGTCGTCAGCGCCAATGCCGCAGATAAAGGTCAGGTCTATTGTATCGAACATCTGCTGACCGCAGGCTATGTAAGGCGGACGAAAAAATTCGGGACGTCTGCCAGCAACTTTTTCGATCGCACCGGAGGTAAAGCTTATTTCAGCCGAAATTTCCCCTGCGGACATTTTAGTCATATCCGAATGGGTGCGGGAATGGTTTTCTATCCCGCACCCCATTTTTACAGCGCGGAGCATGACCTCGGAGCTTTCGGGAGTAATGTTGTTTCCGATCACGAAAAAGGTGGCGGTAACATTGTGCTTTTCAAGAACGTCAAGCACCTGCGGAGTGGTGACGGTGTTGGGTCCGTCGTCAAAGGTAAGAGCTGCAAGTTTGGATGAGTTCATAGAGATACTTCCTTTCGCATCTTTATTGTAATATCATTTTATCACAATCTCCCGCGCGGCGTTCTCAGCCGGAATTTTATATCCCGTCCTCGGCGGTAAATTTTACACCGTTTTATTCTCCAAGCTCCTCGGCGTCATCAAGCTCTCCGGAGTCGTCCCATGTCCGTCCGCTTTCAGCTTCCGTATCATTAACGGACGTTACGTTCACGAAAGACACTTCCGCTTCTGTTTCGGAAGCTTCTGCAGCCGCCCCGGTCCCGGTCTCAATCTCGGGTTCTGCCTCGGAGGCTTTTGTTTCGGGTACCTGAGTTTCCGCAGTTACCGAAGCCTTTACATGAGTATTACCGTCCTCGGGGATTATCACTATCGCCTGACGGTACATCTGGTCGTACCGCGTTTCAAACTTGTTTATATTGTAGTCTATGATGCCTTTCATGGGGTCGTTGAGAGTGACAAGATCGGCGCTCATATTGAAGCCCGCCAGTACGAAGCAGTGTTCGTTAAGGTACCAGTCAAGCTGCTCTCCCGTGACGTTGTCATACCATGTTTCGTAGTATTCAGGCTCGATCATTCCGTCGGTAGCCCAGCACAGCACGGGAACGCCCTCTGCAAGATAATCATACAGCACGTCGGGGTGGGAGCCGGAAATATTCTTTACTGTAAAACCTCCGCCGTGGTCGGCTATGTACGAATTGGCAGCCTTTTCGATAGCGGAGGCAAAACAGCCGTAGCCGCGGCTGAACGGGTCTCCGATAAAGTAATCGAAAAAGCTGTCCTTGTAGGTTTTTCCGTCCTCATAGCGGGGATTGCCCCAGCTTTGGGGAAGATAATTTTTGGCAAGATCGGTCTTGTCAGCGTCAAAGCCGCAGTGTCTGAGAAGTATGGTCAGGGCGGTTATTTCGCAGCCGACAGGCAGTTCGGGAAGCTGAAGAACGTTTTCCATGTCTATATAGACGGAATTACTGTCGTACTCCTTACGCACTCTGCTTGTAATAATAGTTCTGCTCACAGAGGCGTCCTCAGAATCTGCGGTGTCATCGGCGCCGCCGGGAACGGTCTCCGAATCTGTCTTAACGGCAGCCGAAGACGTGACTTCGGTCTGCGGCTCGGAAACAGTTACAGAAACATCCGCAGGCAGGACTTCGCCGCTGTCCTCCGAAAAGAAGCTTTCGGAGATATCTCCCCCGTCGGGAACGGAACTGCCGTCGCCGTTTATACCTGCAATTATAAATATTACCGCCGCCGCCAAAACAATTACGCACACCGTAATTACAGCAAGCCTTGTAATAAGCTCGTTCATTCAGTTCACCCGATCAGTCGTAAATTGTTATGACGATGTCCGCGTCATCAGGGAAAGGCGTGACAAAGCCTTCGAAAGGATCCTCCATAAACGGAGGTTCGGTCTCGGTCTCGGTAGTCTCGGGCTTGGGAGGATTCTTCGCCACAAAAACGGTAAGCGTTTCTCCCGCCTCAACGTCTATCTTTTCGCCGGGTTCCTTGCTTGTTTTGGCAACGTACCCCTCAAGGGTATCCTCCGTCTCAAGCTCCTGCTCCTCGTACTTTATTCCCAGCTCATTCAGCTTTGCAAAGTAGTCCTTTTTGGACAGGGCAAGATAATCGGGTATCTCGATATATTTAGGTCCGAGGCTTACCTTTACCAATATTTCCGTGCCGTCCTTATAGGTCTCGGTCTTGGGTATGGACTGGTAGAAAATAAGTCCCTTGCCCATCTCGTCGTTGTACTCGTACTCAGGCTTGAATATAAGGCTGCTGTAAGTATCGGACTTGCTCACAAGGTCGTAGCTGCGTCCCGTCAGATCGTTCATAACGTACACAATGCCGTTGTCCGCGGGGGTAGTCGCCGCCGTTGTGGTCTCCACCATTGGCTCGGGAGCTGACATTGTAGTGGTCTCCTCGCTCAGTCCGCCCGTTTCGGAAATCGAAGCAAGGCTGGAATCGGGAGTACCGAAAGGACTGCTGTTGTCGTCAAGCGACAGTATCATTATCATAACAAGGAAAAACAGTCCCACAAAAAGAATAACAGCCATTATAAGTACGAACAGGCGATGCCTGCTTATAGGCTCGGCAGCCGGTCTTCCGTGTCCGCTTTGGCTGCTTTTGCGTACAGCCGCGCTGCTTTGTCTCGGTATGGAAATGGTCTGGGTGCTTGATGAGGACAGCCTCTTCGAGCCGTATTCGGGCTCCTCGAAAAGCTGCGTAACAAGCTCGGTAATTGTCTGGATACGCATTTCCCCGCTGAGGTTGAGACCGTTCATAATCACCTTTGAAACGTTTGCGGGGATATTGCGGTTAAGCTTTGCGGGCTCAATAAGATTGTCGTTTGAGACCCTGCCTGTTGCTTCCGCGGGAACCACTCCCGTAAGTATGCGGTAAAGCAGAGCGGAGATTCCGTAAACGTCCGTCCATGTACCCTGCCAGTTATTTGAGTTGTACTGCTCGGGAGCGGCGTAGCCGTTATAAAGCTCGGAGGCGAGGTCGGTGTTTGCAGTCCTTGCGTCCGCAATGCAGAAGCCTGTAAGCTTCAACTCGCCTTTTTCGGTAACGATGATATTTTCGGGAGAAATGCCTCTGTGGACAAGTCCCGCGTTGTGAACGAGAGAAAGTGTCGTGAAAATAGGAGGAAACAGCTTTTTGACTTCCTCCCAGGTCAGTTCGCCCGCGTTCATTCTCAGGTACTCGCTCATGGTCATGCCGTCCAGCCAGCTGAACACCACGTATGCGGTATTGTTGTCCCCGAACATATCTATCGCCGCATTTATGTGGTTAAGGGTTCGCATTTTGGAGAGCACCTTGTTAAGCTCCACAAATTCGGACAGGAACGTCTTGTACTGGGGCATACTGTCGGGATTGACCTTTATCACGGACGAGCCCTTTTCGCGAGTACAAAGGGTGTCGGGCATATATTCTTTTATAAGAACTTTGCTTTCGGTTATCTTATCAAACGCGATATAGCACGCGCTTTCGCCGTTATAGGATTTCAGCTTTCCGACAATGTACCTGTCGTTAAGCGTGATTCCGGGTGCAAGATAAGACGGAAGGTGGGGCGCTCCGACGCGGTATCCGCAGTCAGGACATATCTCTGCACCCTCTTCGAGCGGATTCATGCAGCCGTAGCATATATTAAAACGCTCCATAGTCTCTTGCTCCTTTCCATGCGGTGCGGCACGCATACCGAACATATATCCGTCTTAAAATATGCATATCTGCAAAGCCGCCGTATATAAGTTATCTTCTGAAAGTAATAATAACAGCAAACAAGCCAAAAGTCAATTGTTTTATACAATTTGTAGGTAAATTGTATTCGCTTTGTAATAATTTAATGCGCTTGTATTTACTATATTCCGTGAAATATCTAACCTTGTAATCATATCAAAAAAATACAGCAGTGTCAAGCAAACCGCGAAAATACGTTAAAATGACCGATTTGCCGTATAAAAAATCAAATTTTATGAGCAGATTTACGGAAGAAACGGCGAGCATTCTTCCGTAATTACCCAAGTAGCGAGGCGGTCAGCAGCGTAAGCGGTATAGTGAACGCCGAAGCGATTGTCGACACCGCAAATATCTCCGCCGCGTAAACGGAGTTTTTTCCGTACCGCGCCGCAAACATTATTGTCATCGTAGCTGTGGGACAGGCAGTGGAAATAATTATCGTGTCCCTGATAACAGGTTCGATATCCATGGGAGCAATTATCAGAGCCGCTAAGAGCGGTGCGGCTATAAGCTTTATAAATCCCGTAAGATATATCCCGGGCTTTTTCAGCGCGGAGAGAATGTCAGAACGGGCAATTGTGATGCCCGAAATGAGCATGGCAAGAGGCGTATTCAGCGAGGAAATATAATTCAGCGGCTGCATTATGATATCGGGAAGTCTTATTTGCAGGAAAAACAGAGCAAGTCCCAGAGCGGTAGCTATCACCGTGGGAGCTTTCAACGCGTTCACCGCCGACTTGAAGTTAGTTTTCTCCGTCATCGCCATGACTCCGTGAGTCCAGGACAGCAGATTGAACACGGCGATGTAGGCGGTCAGATAGAATATTCCGTCCGTGCCGTAGACCGCTTCAATAAGGGGTATACCCATAAACGCACAGTTTGAGTACGCCGCCGCAAAGCGTTCCACAGCACCGTCCGCGCCCCGCCTTTTGCCGCACAGCACCGTACCCAGTACAATTGAAACAGCATGGGAAACTACCGACAGCCCGAAGGATATGAGCAGTCCCTTAATAAGCCGCGGCTCAAGGTCTTTTTGGAACGAGGTGAATATAAGTACGGGACACACCACGGTCAGAACAAGCTCCGAAAGCTGGTTGCAGCCCCTCCTTGTAAAAATATTTTTTTTGTAAAGAAAAAATCCGAGCAGGATAAGTATAAACATTACAGCTATCTGGTAAAGAACGATTTGTGCGGACTCCATTTTTATGCCTCCGATTCCAATAGATCAATAAACAAGGGCGGCAATACGCCGCCCGAATAACTTAATATTTAGGTTTTCCCGAACCGTCTGTTTTATGTACCGTACTGATTTTTTGCACGTGGCTTAAATCTTGATAAAGTTCCTTATCAGATGATCTTGCTCAGAAAGCTTTTCAGACGTTCGCTTTTAGGATTGTCAAAAAACTCCTTGGGAGAGTTTTCCTCTACGATAAGCCCGTCAGCCATGAACAGGATACGGCTCGCCACTTCCTTTGCAAAAGCCATTTCGTGAGTTACCACGACCATGGTCATGTTCTCCTCCGCAAGCTCCCGCATTACCGACAGAACCTCGCCCACCATTTCGGGGTCGAGAGCGGACGTCGGCTCGTCGAAAAGCATAACGTCAGGCTTCATGCAGAGCGCGCGGACTATGGCTATACGCTGCTTCTGACCTCCCGAAAGCTGGTTTGGGTACGCGTTTGCACGGTCGGCAAGACCTACCCTTTCAAGCAGCTCGGAGGCGTTTTTCTCGGCTTCCTCTCCGGAAAGACCCAGAAGCTTCATGGGAGCGATAGTGAGATTCCTCATTACCGTCATATGGGGGAACAGATTGAACTGCTGGAAAACCATTCCGATCTTACGGCGGTGCAGATTTATATCGTTCTTTTTATCGGTAATATCCACACCCTCGAAAAGGATAGTACCCTCCGTAGGCTCTTCAAGCAGATTAAGGCAGCGCAGGAACGTGCTTTTGCCCGAACCCGAGGGACCTACCACAAATACTACCTCTCCGCGGCGTATTTCCGTTGAAACACCGCACAGAGCGTGGTTTTCCATACCGTCGAACTTCTTTTTCAGACCGTCCACGCTTATAAGGACTTCGCTGTCAAGAGACTTAGTGGTCACTGTTCCTCAGCCTCCTTTCAAGCTTTCCCACAAGGAATTCCAGCAATATTACCATGGTAAGGTAAATTGCAGCCACCGCGAGCAGCGGCATCATTGCGTCAAAGGTACGGCTTCGGATAATGTCTCCGCCCTTGGTAAGGTCTTCCATAGCTATGTAACCCGAAATGGAGGTCTCCTTTAAAAGCACGATAAACTCGTTTCCAAGCGCGGGCAGGACGTTCTTGAACGCCTGCGGGAGAATTATGTACACCATAGTCTGGGCGTAACTGAAGCCGAGACTGCGTCCCGCTTCAAGCTGCCCCTTGTCTATGGACATTATTCCGCTCCGTACAATTTCGGCGACATATGCCCCGGAGTTTACTCCGAAAGCAATTACCGCCACTATCATTTTGTTTATCGTCACCGAAGCAAAGATGCCGTAATAAATGATAAGGAGCTGCACAACTACAGGCGTGCCGCGGATAACCGTAAGATAAACGCGGCAGATAAAGTTCGCGATCTTCAGCTTGCCCGTTTTGTCGTGGGCAGAGCGGATTATTGCCACGATAAAGCCCAGTACAACGCCCAGTATCAGCGCGAACACTGTTATCAGCACCGTTGTCCGGAGACCGCGGGTGATATAGAGCCAGCGGTCGTCCTTGATAAAATTAAGATAGAAGTCGTGCGCGAAGTCTTTCAGCCAATCCGACATAAGCTTATCCTTTCACGTTCCCGAAGCGATCATTCTGCGGTGATGTACTTGTTTATTATAGAACCGATCTTGCCTGAATCCTTAAGCTTTGCAAGGGAAGCATTCACCTGTTCGAGAAGCTCTGTGTTTTCCTTGGCAATAGCTATTGCATACTCCTCAATGGTGTATTCCTCATCGAGAATGATAAGGCCCTCATTCTCGGAAACGAAAACCTTTGCGGGTTCGCGGTCGATAATAACAGCGTCAACCTTGTCCTGAAGAAGGGACTGAACAGCCTCAAAGCCCTTGTTGAAACGCTCCACGGTAACATTTTCAATGTCCTCTGCGTAGATATCGCCCGTTGTGCCCAGCTGAACGCCTACCTTTTTGCCTGCGAGATCGGCAGGGGAAGCGATTGCGGAACCGTCCTTTACGATAACGACCTGAGCCGTCAGGGTGTACGGGTCGGAAAAGTTAACGTTTTCGAGCCTGTCCTCTCTTACGGTCATTCCCGCAAGAACCATATCCGCTTTGCCGGACTGTACAGCGGCGATAAGGGAATCGAAAGCCATGTCCTCAATAACAAGCTCGAGACCGAGGTCGTCTGCGATAGCCTGAGCTATTTCGGCGTCGATACCTACGATCTGGTCTCCCTCGCGGTACTCATATGGAGGGAACTCCGCATTTGTAGCCATAACGAGAGTGGTTTTCTTTTCCTCTCCGCAGCCTGCAATGGACAGGGTCATAACAGCGGCAAGAACGCCGCAGAAAATTTTGCCTAATTTCATTTTAATCTCTCCTTTAAAATTTACAATAACTTATATTATACATTATATTTTTTGTTTTTTCAAGTACTGCGTAACACTTTTATACAGTTTTGTACAGTTTTAAATTACTGTCAATAATTTGTACGCTTTTGTGAAATATTCATTTGATATGTATATGTGTATATTTTTTCCGAAATCTATATATGGGCGAACAACATTTTTTCTCCGCGTTATAATTATAAAAAAGTTTATATATAGTCGAAATTCGGACCGTTTGAGCTGGAAACCGTTTTTCGGACTTACCGCTTTTGTTTCCCGCGCCAATACCTGTTATTCCTGTCATTCCAAACAATAAAAACGGGAGAGGAGGAGGCATTTTCCCCGCCATGGAAAATGCACGCAAGTATGAAAATACAGCCTGCCGTAGCCGCAAGAATAGCCGAGCTTTGCGAAGAACGCGGCATAACAGTGAACGCTCTTGCGTATATATCAGGAGTGCCGCCCTCAACCATTAAAAATATTATTTACGGTGTAAGCAAAAATCCGGGCGTCGCTACTATTAAAATGCTTTGCGACGGTCTTGAGATATCATTAATAGAATTTTTTACCTCCCATGTTTTTGACGATCTTGAACAGGAGATAGAATAATCCGCTGTGCGCTTTTTAAAGTGCCCGGCGGATTTTTCGTATGCTCACATTTGTCAATAAAATATGGTAAAAATTAATCGAATTTTGCGGTTTATACCTTTTACCTATATAAAATTTGCATAAAATTAACATTTAACATAATTTTATTGATTAAAATATAAAAATAACATATATTTTTTGAATAGCAGTATACTTTAATGGTGTATCATGATATTGAGGTGGTTTATTTGTATGAGGAGTTCGTAAAAAACAGAATAACTCAGCTCAGGCTTCAGAAAGGCGTGTCGGAATATCAAATGGGCTACGACTTAGGTCACAGCAGAGGATATGTCTATAACATTTCATCCGGAAAGTCGCTGCCTCCCATGTCCGAGTTCTTTGCGATATGCGAATATTTCGGAATTACTCCCGCCGAATTCTTTGACGATGAGAATCCAAACCCAGAGCTTGTCCAAAAAGCTTTAAATGAATTGAAAAAGCTTGACGACAGCGATCTGCGGTTTGTTCTGAACCTTATCAGCAGAATGTTAAAATGATGTCCCTTTCCCTGCAACTCATAGTAATATCCGTAAGCTCTTTAATCCCTTTTTTCGATAATTTGTTTTCCGAATTGTCTGTTTTACGGGAAAAATATGAAAATCAGACGATTTTTAAGTTTTTTTATCTTTTACAGGAGAATTTTTTATAGGAAATTTTTGTCAAAAGCTATTGATTTTCAAAGAGTTTTA
Organism: uncultured Oscillospiraceae bacterium; assembly: GCA_910586535.1. Lineage (GTDB taxonomy): Bacteria > Bacillota > Clostridia > Oscillospirales > Ruminococcaceae > RGIG8773. Next base: position 15,711 of record CAJUHS010000020.1, on the reverse strand, counting down.
TGGTAAAATATGGTAAGTAAAAATAACAGGAGGTACTTCAGCATGGCAAACAACACCAAAATTTTAATCTGTGACACAAGCTGCGACTACGGAGAGGCATTCTACAAAAATATTGAAATGGCAGGGTACAAATTCAAAATATGCCGTTCAGACGGCGGCGCTCTTGCAGAAGAAATAAGAGACTACGAACCCGATATTGTTCTCTGCGATATGGTAATGACAGGAACGGACGCCGTCGGAGTTATCAATCAGATAAATTCCGAACAGATAAGAAAACCATTTTTCATAGTTTCCTCACTTTATAAAAACGCCTTTATGGAAAAAGAGATAATGTCATTTTACAACGCATATTTTATGCTTAAGCCCTTTGACGCGGATAGCTTTCTCGGATTGGTCGGCAGAATATCCTCCACATCTGTGGACTCTCTTGCCGCGCCTTCGGCAGACAGCGGCGCCCAGATCGAAATAGTTGTGACCGACGTGCTTCACCAAATGGGCATACCCGCGCACATAAAAGGATATCACTATCTCAGAGAAGCTATAATCCTTTCCCTTGCGGATGAAGAAATGCTTGAAAGCATTACAAAGCTGCTGTACCCGACCATTGCGGAACGGTTTGACACCACGGCGTCCCGCGTTGAAAGAGCTATACGCCACGCTATCGAGACCGCCTGGGACAGAGGCGATATCGACGTACTTAACGGAATGTTCGGCTATACCGTGAGCGTTGGCAAAGGAAAGCCAACAAACTCGGAATTTATCGCCCTTATTACGGACAACCTCCGTCTGCGGTTCAGACTTACGGGCAAAAGAAAGGAAAAGGAAAAAGCGGTCAAGTAAAATATATATTTTATAAATAATAGAGAAAAATAAATAAAAAATAATATGTCAAAATTGTAAATTAAATAATATAAAAATTAAAAATGAAAATATTGAATTTATAATATGTCCCCGAAGACAGAGCTTGTGTCTTCGGGGCGTTCGCTTAGTGATGCAAAAAAAGTTTCCCCGCGAAAACACGGGGAAACTCCGCAAATATATGACTTCAGAGGTTAAATTGAAAAATCTGTTTTTAGACGCCGGCTGCAAGAATAATACCGAGCATAACATCTTCAAGGGAAGCCTTGCAGCCGCTTTCGTAATAATCCTTGACGGCAGGATATGCAATGCCGTACAGATCATGCTCTTCCGTGATTGCCTAAAAGTCCGTAAAGATTGAGCGTATGGAAAAACAGGTTTACCGTCGGGTTGTATGAAAATACCAGCTTGTGACCGCCGGCTTTATATTCGATATTGCACATACTAATCCTCCTGAACAGAGATCAGCACCGCGGGAGCAGGATAGTCCGTGCATTTAGGAAACAGACCGTTATCCAGCGCGTTTTTCACTATCCGCATTGATACCGTGGAGCAGCAGTACATATACCTTTGAAATTCGGGAACGGACTTTAAATGGGGGGGAAGATTTACCGGATTTACCATAAGCTTTACAAAATCGTCATGGAATTTTTCCGCAATTATGTCGTGGTAGTCCTTGCTCAAATTATACAGCTCATACCGTTCCTTTTCTGCGATAACGGGAACGTCGCAGACAACCTTGTCGTCCTCCCTGGCAAGGTACCGCAGTTCGATAAATTTATCGAAATTTTCAAAGCAGCCCGCGTTTATCAGGGAAAGATTTTCCTCCTTGCCGCTGTGAATGGCGTAAAGCATCTGCACTATCTCCACGTCCGTCATGCGGCGTTTAAGGATATCCCGCATACCGAGCTGTGTATCGCCAAGCAGTGTGCTGTATTCGCAGAGGACAAGGTCAAGCTTTTTCATTCCAACACAATCAACTAAATGACGTGTTTGCGACTCTCCGCTTATATAGTATTTTCCGCGTTCATATGCCGGGTTGTCCCAATCGTAATTTACGGGATAACGGCTCCCCATTGCTATCCACTTGCCGCCGTTGGGACGGTCGGGATATTTCTCAAAGCGCATATAGTCTTTGCAAAATTCATCCCGTACCTGATTTACCACGTTGTTCAGAGTACGGACAGTCCAGAAGCTGTCAAGCTTCGTCCGTTTGGATTCTGTCTGCCGTTTGTAGAAATCGCAGCGGTGAAGCTTCTCCAAACCCTTGTCCATAATTTCCCACACGTCTCTGTAGAGCTTATCCGCAAGCTGTTTTTCAAGAGGGACACTGACTGTACGGTCATCGGGGGAGTAAATAATAAAATCGGTATAGACCTTGTCCCCGACGCGCTTCAGAAGCTCCCCGCTTACCAGCTTGTCAATAACAGGCTCGATATATGCCGCGGCTATACCTATCGCCTTTGCAAGCTCCGTAACGGTAACAGGCTTGTCGTAGGCGAGGATAAGCAGGTTTTGGGCAATTTTGTCGTCCCCCACAAGCGTGAACGGTTCGCCGTTAATACTGTTTCGTCCGGAACATGACATAAAAAGATTTTCAGGTTCATAGCTTTGTGTCGTGTAGTTTTCCATAGCAAACTCCTTTCCGATACGCTTTCTTCCCGCGTCAAGACGGCTTTTTACGGTGTTCTCCGATATGCCTAACGAGGCGGCGATGTCTTTCACCTTTTCGCCGTGCATATAGTACCGCACCGTTACCTCGCGGTACAGCTTTGTAAGATATGCAAGACACCTCCGTATAGCCTCGGCTTCCTCGGACTTTTCCACAGCCTCGTACAGCTCGCCGCTGTCGGGAATGTCCTCCGTTACGTCAAATGACACCGTTGGCTTATTGTATTTCCTGCGAAGCATATCGTAGTATTTTCTATTCAGGACAGTCATAAGCCACGCTTTGGGGTCGTTTAGGGCCTTTTTAGCCGTAAGAGCAGCTAACAGCGTATCCTGAACCAAGTCCTGGGCGTCCGCGATATTATTGCATTTGCACAGCGCCGCATTCAGCAGAAGGTCGGCGTATTCCGTAAGATCGGTTTTATTCATAAGAAGTACCTCTCTTTGAAATTGAAAGCTTTCACTTATAAAGTCGCGGGAAAATCGAAAGGGTTTGCCGGGTACAAAAAAATTATCGGAATACCCTTGTCTCAGACAAGGGTATTCCAGCAAATATGGCAGAGGCTATTTGAGCTTTATAGGTCTGAGCACCTGATACCCCAGTACCTCGGGATAATGCCTTTGGTAACACTGGCAGACATCTTCATTCCATTCATATTTCCCGCCGCCGAATTTGCTTATGTCGTAATTCCATGCGAGACCTTCCACTCTGCCCATTACCTCGCCGTTGTCTTTCAGATAGTCGAAGGTCGGGTGGTAGAAAACAAGGTAGTAGCTTCCGGGAAATTCCTTTAATTCAAAGCCCTCGGGAATTTTTCCGCTGTAGTCAAGAGGCACGCCTGTACCGTAAAAATACCTGCGCTCGCCGTTTGTCATATACCAGCCTGCCGTGTGTCCCGATACAATGATATCGCTCACATTGCTCAGACTGTCAACGATGCCGCAGACCGTATCGCAGTCGTGGTACTCCCACATATCGCCGTAGTGCTTAGCCTTGGGCTCCCATACTCCGAGATACTTGTGGGCGGGAATAAATTCGATCTTTACGTGGGCTTCGGTAAGGATAGTTTTGCTCATAGTTTTTTCTCCTTTCAAATTTTGGTAATATTCGGGACTCAGAACCACCTGCCGTACGGAAAGCGGAATAGGCACAGGTTCTCTCCGGTAGGACGCAGGTGTGCACCCAAACGCCGCCTGAAAAGCTCTCGTCAGAGCCTCCTGAGAGGAATAGCCGCACCTCACGGCAATGTCTATTATACGCTCGTCCGTGTCCCGCAGAGCCAAAGCCGCAAGCCTTAGCCGTCTGCCGGAAACATAGCGCTTCACAGTCATTCCCGTGACCTCATGAAAACGCGTCGAACAGTAATAAGGAGAATAGCCGATATGCTTAGCCATCTGCATAAGCGTCGGATCGCCGCAGATATTTTCCTCTATCCAGTCGATCATTTTCTGTATTGATTCATTCCATTCGTACAAGCCGTTCGCCTCCCTCGAGAATAACTATAACACAAATGCGGGGAGAAAATCTTGATTTAAGTTGCGGAATTTGCAAGCGTTTTTACTGTCTGCCTTATTGATTTACAGCAATCCGTAAAAATAGCTGTGTTCCCGAGCTTATTATAACCGAAAGGGGAAATGTCAGCCATTGTTTTGGCGTACATTTCCCCTTACACACCTTAAATTTTTTAATATCAAGCAGCTGAAAGCGCAGCTCCGCCGCACAAGGTTTCCGTTATTCGAGACGGAATTTTGTCACCAACGAATGCATAAGCTGAGACCTGCCCGAAAGATCCTCGGCAGTAGCCGCGCTTTCCTCGGACGTTGACGATGTAGTCCTTACAACAGCGGATATCTGCTCTACGCTGAGGCTTACCTGCATGATCGACTCCGCCTGCTGCGCGGAGGCTTCGGATATCTGCTCAAGCATTTCCATAACTCCGTTAACGCTTTCGACAGTGCGCACAAGCGACTGTGCAGTATCGTCAACAAGCTTCATTCCCCTGTGTACAGCCTTGCCTGATTCTTCTATCAGAGCGGAGGTGTTCTTTGAAGCCTCCGCCGACTTAGTGGCAAGATTGCGGACTTCGTCTGCAACAACTGCAAAGCCTTTTCCCGCCGCTCCCGCTCTTGCCGCCTCAACCGCGGCGTTAAGCGCAAGGATATTCGTCTGGAACGCTATGTCCTCAATAGTTTTAATTATCACGCCGATCTTATCCGAAGTATCGCTGATGTCCTTGATAGCCCCGATAAGCTCCTGCATTTTAAGGTTGCTTTCTTCCATATCATTGCTTGCTTTGCGGGCATTGCTGTTGGCATTGGTAGCTTTTTCCGCATTGTATTTGACATTGTCGGAAATGCTCACTATAGTATCAGCAAGTTCCTGAACTGAGCTTGCCTGCTCCGACGCCCCCTGACTGAGAGACTGGGAACCGATTGCCACCTGCTCCGCGCTTGCAGTAACCATTTCAACCGTCTGATTTATCTGACTGAGAGTATCGCTCAGAGAACCGTAGATCGAATCAATGGACTGAGCTATGCTGACAAAATCCCCCTTATATGCGCTTGCAAAGTTCTCGGTGAAATCTCCGTCAGCCATTTTCCCGAGGTGGTAGGAAACGTCGCTTACTATCTCCGACAGCTCGGTGACCGTAGTATCCAGCGCCTTTGTAAGGCTTGAAGTCTCGTCCTTGAAGTTAAAGCTTGGCACCGGAGCTTTAAGATCGCCCTCCGCAAGCAGCTCCAGACGCGAAACGCACGCCTTGATAGGGTCTGCAATAGATTTTGCAAGTCTTACCGTAACTATCAGCGACGTTGCCACAACGACCATTATTACAATAAACGTCAGCAGGATACTTGTGTCGAGCGAGGATTTAAACTCGTGCTGGCTTACCTCTATACAAATGCTCCAGTCCTGTTCGCCGCCGATAGGAGCGTATCCGACCATTTTATTGTCGCCGTAAAAATTATACGCGCCGAAGCCCGTTTCACCGTTTATCATGTGCTTGTGAACGTCGGCAATATCGGCAAGGCTCGCGTCCTGCTCAGCATCCGCGATCATGTTGGAGCCTTCCTCGACGTAAATGCTGTTTTCATGGCCGATAACGCTTCCGTGCCTGTCGATAACATAAGCGAATCCGGCGTCTCCCATACGCAGGCTTGCCATTATCCCTGTGAGAAAGTCCGCGTTTACCGCGCCGTAAACAACGCCGTCAAACTGTCCGTCCTCAATAATAGGCACTTCGAGAATAAACACCATCTGACTTCCGTCGTTCATTATATCCGTAATATACGGCTGTTTGCTGTCACGGCAAGCCGTAAAGTAATCCTCGCTCCCGTAATTTGCGCCTGTTGAAGCAGTACCGTTCGCGTCCATTTTTCCTATGTAAATAAAACCGTTCCTTGCCGCCATATCCGCGGTTACCTTTGCAAGAGCTTCCGACGTAGGCTCTTCATTTTTAAACACGTCCATGGCAGCCGCTTCCTTCAGCGGAGCCCAGTAATTATCCATTTTCCACTTTACAGCGTTAGCCGCCATAGTCGTTGCGGGACCTACTGTTTTTTCCATCAGCCTGTCAATTCCCGTAGCGTTCAGCAGCGCGGTGATGATCCCTATCACGACCGAACCTATAAGCACGACCGAGAGCATACGAAAAAGAATTTTTGATTTGATAGATCTCATACGAATATTCCTCCAAAAATATTTTTTCTGTTATTGGTAAAATAATCCGTCAAAAAGCGCTTAAACGTGTAAATTATAGCATATCTCCAATATTTATGTCAATAAAATTCAATTCAATTTTATATTAAAAATTTTTGTACCCAAAATCCTCATTTGACTCAGGGATCCTTTCAAAAGAAGTAACCCATCAGCCGTTATTTTTTACAGCGACATTTTTAATAAGGTTCTATTTGCTTCTGCAGCTGCCACAGCTACGGCAGCTGCAGCACACAATTGTGCCGGTTATCCCGAATTTTATACCAATTGTAAGATATTTATTGATTTATATACGATATTGTCGAATAATAAAAGAAAGCTTTAGGGATTAAATTAATATCATTTCGTAAAAATCATAAAGATACGGGGTGTGTTATGAAAAATTACGACGCTTATATTATGGTTCATTCCGAAGAAAAAAACAATGACATCGGAATGCTTGAAGGAACCGACATTATTAAAGTTAAAGAAGCTGTTGATAAAATTTCCACGGTTTATAACGTTAAAGCCGATCTGTGGGGTACGAAAAACACGGACGACGGCTATGAACGCGATATGCGCGGTCTTCGCAAGCTTATAAACTCGTCCCTTTGCTCGATCATTATTGTTCCGTCCGGAAATATAAATAAGCTTATGCCGCCGATAATACATACTATTTCCAAAAATAAAAAACTGTACGTTCTCGTTGTGGACGAAAAAAGCAAAAATGTTCTCACTGAAATAACTGCAGACGGTTATGAAAGCATGACCGTTAACGGCAGAACATCGGATTCCGATTATTTTAAGCTGTTCAGCAGCTTTATAGCTTCCGCAAAAAAAGAGATGCGCCAGTTATGCATACAAGGCGCTTGACGTTGTTCCCTCCGCTATAAAAAACAGCAGCCGCAGTATGAACAAGTATCCGTATCAGGTGTACTGTTCATACTGCGGCTGTTTCCGTTCTGACTGTCAGGCTTTCCACCTGTTACCGCAGCTTTGGCATACCAAACCTCTCGTCCTGTTTCTTTCGCTTACCATATACCTCTCCATAAAAGTAATCAGCATTTTTCTGTCTTGGATCAAGAGCCAACTCTACCTCGATTAGAATGCGATGTAACATTTTGACACTTGGATTATCTTGAAATGTAGCAACAATCTGAGTGTTGAACAAATCTCGTAGCACAGATTTATCCACATTTCTATATTGTTGATTCAGAACCGTTTTAATCGCATCCAAGATAGTACTTTTGTAATGTCCTCTAACGGTAATATAACTTACGGCAAGATAGAACCTAAAAGCCGCAAGACAGACCCATTCAAGGCGTTTGTAGCGGGTATGTGCTTTTCTGACGAACTGGAGAAATACGACAAGGCGCAGCAGCAGCTTGCAGCTATTCCGTTTAAAATAAATATTTATTGATTTGACACAAAAATACCGTCCCAAAGGACGGCGTTAAACTAAAATAAATCGCTGTGTGTTCCTGTTCGGGAGGCAACCAATATTGCGGTATTTTTCTATACGATAGATCAGCAGCCAATCAGGATTTAAGTGACACTCTCGGAAGCCCTCATAATTATCATGCAGATCGTGGTCGCAAAATTTTGAAGCCAGCTGTTTTTCTTCAAGAAGTGTTTGAATTACCGAATCCAAAAGCTCAATATCCATTCCGCGCCTTTTGGCAAGCTTATATTCCTTGCGGAAATTCGAGGTAGTAACCAGTTTCAGCATTCATTTTTCAGCTCCTCTTCAAGCTCCTTGTCAAGCTCGTCAAACAGTTCTTTTGCTGAGCTGTACCGCTTTGCAGGAATTTTTCCGGAGATAATATCTCTTGCTTCCTGCATTGCTGCCTCGGTTTCGGCGTTGTACCTCCGCTGCTGAATGGTAAAAGGTATTCCGCCAAAATCAATAGCCTGACGGATAAAGATATTCACGGCGGTACTGAGGTCCATTCCAAGCTGTGAAAATAAAGCTTGTGCCTCTGCTTTAACCTCAGAATCAATGCGAATATTGATATTACTGTTTGCCATAATATCAGCTCCTTTCAATAATATTATATCACATAGTATTTACAATGTCAATACAAATATAAAATTTTTGAGTTGGTGAAAAAATGACATTCAGAGAATTTCTCGGAAATTTCTTTAAAAAGCCCTCAAAATCCGTGTCGGGGGACGTCACGTCTGAAAGCAGAAGCTATGAGGAGCTTTACACGGGAGCGATAAACGCCTTTGCGGTTTTCGCGGTAATTGATATGGTCGCTTCTCTTTGCGCGGCGGCAGAACTGAAAACCTACAGGGACGGAAAGCCTTTCAAGGGCTTGGAGTGGCACAATCTCAACATTCGCCCCAACGTCAACCAATCGGCTACGGAATTTTGGAAAGAGGCGTATTCAAAGCTGATTTATGAGGGCAAGCTTCTTATTGTTCCGATCGGCGGTCAGAAAATTATCGCGGACAGCTTTTCCGTTGATGAATACGCGCTGCGGAAAAATGTTTTCACCGGAGTGACCCGCGGGTCGTTTACGTTTAACAAGGCATTCCAATCCTCCGAAGCGTTATGAAAATTTGTAAAACTGCATAAACGGCTTGCAAAATCCTTTATAGGTTTTATACAGTTTATACGCTCTCATCAATACAGGACTCCTAATGGCTGTTTTCTAAATCTTAGAAAAATGCACAACTGCCTTTTGAAGCAGCTGTGCATTTTTACTTATTTGATAAATAAATTAAAATTAACAAATGAAACTTTATTTTGAAGCTTTAATATGGTAAAATGTAGTAAAAACATAATTTCAGCAAATTATCATTCAGCAAATAGAAACAAGGAAGTGGCAAAATTGAACTATGAAAATACATACGAAGAAATTACAAGGCGGTATTATCAGGCAATCTATAACTACTGTCAGGTGAGGCTTAAAGACGGATATGCAGCCGAGGACTGTACACAAGACGTGTTTCTGCTGCTTTACCGTAAGATGAATAAACTTAAACTTTCGGAAAATATACGTGCATGGCTTTACAGAACAGCGGACAGAATTATAAAAAATTACCGTAAAAATCAAAGTAAAGATATTTCTATTGATAATGACGAGACAAATGATTTGTCAATTACGGATAAATATAACGAGGATGTTCCTTTTGAAAATGTATTAAATTCAGACGAACGAAAACTGATAACAGCTTATTATATCGACGGAATTGATATAATAACCTTGTCAAAAATGTTTGGAAAAAATGAAGGAGCAATATATAAACGGTTACAGAGAATAAAAAGAAAAATTGAAGAATCTATGTACAAAACTGACAATATTTAATGTCTTAAGTTGGTAATATATACAAACTTAAAATAAGAAGATAATCCGTTTACCGCAACTTATTTAAGTAATAACGTAGTGTATGTGATATTTTCAGACGGATTGGATTATGATGAATGTCAGAAAATAGTGGAGTCAATTAATTAGCGACAGGAGGAAACATTGAAAAACAAGCTATTGGCAATGGGAATGACAGGAGTATTATGCTTAGGATTTCCTATTAAAGCGTATGGCGCTGAAATTGAAAAGGGAAAAAATACTATTGCTTTATCTGAGAGCGCAGAGCCGCTTGCAGCAGGACTGATTACATATTATTCACTGTCTTGTTCAGGCTCATTAAAAGCAATATACATAAATTCGAGGACTTCAGCGTCGGAAAAAATGGAAGATATTGGATTTAAAGATATTGTTGTGCAGAGAAGTTCAGATAAAGTTAACTGGACAAACGAAGTCAGCGTAGGCGACAAGCTGAAAAAATCTGCAAGTTCATATAGTCTTGCAAAACATTCCGTATCAGTAAAAGGCGGGTATTATTACAGAGTAAAGTGTACTCATTACGCAAAAGAGAGCGGCTGGTTTGCGGATACTCAAAGCATAGAAAACACATCATCTTAGTCCTGCTGCTTGATGCTGTCAATCTGTGCAGCAACCTTATCTCGCACCTTGCGAATAAGCGTGATGGCGTAAGCCGACAGCACGGGAACGGCAGCAGTGATTACTGCTACTAAAAGTTCAGAAAGAAATTCAGACATGGTGTTCTCCTCCTTATTTCAAAAGCTCGTTGACTCTGCGCTGCACAGCAGAGTAATCATACCCCACCGCTTGCAGACGGTTTTTGCGGTCGGCTCCGTTGCCCCACTTGCCGTTGATAACCTCTCTGGCAAGCTCCTCAACAGATTTTGTCGCGGACGCTGCCTTACCGATGTCCGTAGCGTCTACCCAGCCGTACACCGTAGAGCCAACGCCCTTTTCCGCAACGAGGTGATACGGGTGCTTGCCGCTCGGATAAACGTTCGTCACCTTTGCTTTGCCGGGCTTGCAGGACGGACAGCTCGTGGCGTTTGCGTTGGTGTAATGCTTGCTGCCGGTGAAATCCACGATGTCTCCGACCTTGTATGCGCCTCCGGTCCGCGTAGGAGTAGGTGTAGGAGTAATCGGCGTGGCAGATTGACCGCCCAATCTGCGCGTAACCTCCGCAGCAATTTCACCTAGCTTGTTGTAGAGGAAATCAACGGGACAGGCTTTGCTGGCAAACCAGCAGTGAACGGTAATCTTCATATCGTCAGCTTTCGGCTGATACGCCACGGTCTTTTTGGCATCTCCAAGCCACAGCAGTTTCTTCTTGCCGTAACGTCGGCAAATATCCGTCATCAAATCAATCGTTGCCGCAATCGCCGCATCGGTCATAGCGTAAGGTGCTTTCGTATCGCTGGCAATTTCGATTGTGATGGCTTGCTGGTCGTTCATACTGCCGGTGAAACCGTTGATGTTCTTATCCCCGCCAGTAGTCCAAGCGCGGTCTTTTTCCTCCACGCTCAAACCTTTACTGCCGTCTTTGCCGATGACATAGTTTGCAGAGCGGTCGGTGGTAGCGAAGTAATCGCAACCTTGCTTTGCGGTCCACTGCCCGACGATACAGTGGGGGGTGATGGTGTCCACGTCTTTTTTACGCGGGCTTGTCTTGTTCTTTGAAATTCTCGCATAGGTTATGAGGCTGCTGTTGCTCATTTTGGTTCCTCCGTTTCCAGACCCGCTTAGGGTCTTCGCATACTTGTCATAGTAGGTCTGGCCGTAGCCAGCCCTGCGAGTTTTTGCTGTGTCACTCTGGTCTGCGGGACGTTCAAAATTCAGAAGAACACTGTCGCTGGCAGCCTTTACGCTGGTCGTGGTCTTGAGAGTGTTCAGAACGCTCTTGTAGCCTTCCGACAGCTCCTTGAATAAGACAATCGAGCTGCGTTTCCAAGTCACCGATAGACTTGCCCGCAGCCTGTGCAAACTCAAGCATATTCTGTTTTCGGCTCCAATAGGTCCACTGTGCGAGGCCATACCCAACGCTGTCGTGGACGAAATTGGTGTAAGAGCTGTTGTCCACAGCAGCAGTATAGCTGGTGTCTGTAAACCCCAGCTTGCGCTCGTAGGTGTTCTGTAGGTTTGTCGGACTCAGCCCGCTTTCAGCGTAAAGGTTTCCCATCAGACCGGCAGCACCAGCTTTGCTCAACCCTTTTCCGATGAGGTAGTTCCAAATCCTCTCCTCATTAGCTGTTCCTTTAAGCATTTTTGTTCCTTTCTATTGTTCGGACTTAGGCGGCTCTGCATCGGGAGACGGGAGCTGCTTGTCCGGCCAGTGGTTATTTTTGCTCAGATTTTCTACGACTGACTTAATGCAGTATGCCAGCACCACGCCGATAATCTCAGTAACGGCTACTTGCGAAAGGCTCTCCGCGATTTGCACCTTGTTGAGATATGCGAGGACGTAGCTGCACCATACCCACGCAAAGCCGTTTATGAGGCAAATCCAAATCGCCTTTTTTGTGGTCTCCATTTTTTCTTTCTTGAAGTGCTTGCCGTCTGCACCGCGTTTCTTACGACGCAAACGGCTATTAACGCACCTGACAAAAAGGAGGGCAAAGAACGCCCCCGCAAGGACGGAGGCCACGATAATCAGTACAATCTTCATCGCACCCTCCTTTACTTGATTGGCAGCTCCATAACCTTTTTCATCAGACTGTCGAGGTTTCCGTTCCCGCCAAGCTCGTTATGGTAGACGCTGTGCATATCTACGAGATCTTGCCGGTCATCAAAATCGACCTCGCCGTCGTCGATAAAGCTCTTGCCAAGATACTTAATACGGTCATACAGGATAACCTTCTCACCGATACGGAGTGAGGTGATGTCCTTTTCAAGCTGCTCAATAACGGCTTGAATGTCCTTCTGTTCGGTTTCCTGCTTGGCTTCTTCTTTATCCTCCTGTGCGGCTTTGCGGTTCAGTTTCCATGTGATGATACTCTCCGCAGCTTTAACGCAAGCTGCGGCTACGCCGCCGCTCAGGAGGCAAAGCAGTAATTCGTTCATATAGCTTTCCTCCTGCAACAAATAATAAGAGAGGCGTTCTCACGCCTCTCCGATTCGCTCTCCGACCAGTTCCCGAAGTCGGGCGGCGAGAGCTTCATCTTATTTTGACTGCGTCCCAAGCTGTTCAATCACAAAAGCCTGTGTCTTTATGATTTCAGCCTGTTTGACGCAAATATTGGTTAGTTCCTTGATAAGTTCTACAGCTTTCATTCTTCTATTCTCTCCCAAGCGGCTGCATATTCATCTGGGGAGAAGTTTGTATCAGCCTTGCACCGATAGATTTTCTCGTCAGTCCACACCATGTATTCTCCATTTCGGTAAATATCATGCGAACCTTGTACAGGTACAAATAGGCGGGCGGTTTCCGGTGTAGTGCCGTGGAGCGGACGATTAAAAGTATACCACGCAGAATTGTCAGGGCAAATATCCGGATAGACTGAGTTATCATATGCCTGATAACATTCCCATGTCTGACCGTTTGCGTTATAGATGTCGCCTGCCGAGTGCTTTCCGATACTCCATTCAGGATAAAGACCAGACGCCCGGATTTTTTTATCATCAGTGTCCACCGTCTTTCCCGCCAATGTGATACGAGAAACAAAAATTGCGCTTGATAACGCATTCAACATTTTATCGTTCACAGATTTAGCCCCCTTTCAATAGCCGCTTCGATTGCTTCAACCTGCTCCGCAACGGGACCAGTTTTATCGGTTATACGATAATGATGGTCGATTTCATACCAATCGTAGCAGTTCCCCTCTGAATCTTCTTGGCTGTCCAGCTTGCGGACAATACGGAAATTGTCTGTAATGGTCTGGTCAGGGTAAGCGCGTTCGATGGAATGAAACCCCGTTAGGTCGGTGTGGGCATCTCCTTTTGTTTTGAGGACCTCTGCATCGCCCTGCGTTCCAAATACATACTCCAAGATAGCTCCTCCTTTCGCTATTTCTGCCGGATAATCTTCTTGATCGACCGCATAAGGCGCTCACCGTCGAATAAAATTCGATAGATGTTGTGATTATTGCAGTGTTTCAGTTGCCCAAGGTGGGAGATGAGGCTTGACGTCGCTCCTTCCATAATGCGTTTTTCTTTACGCTTGCCACCAACGCAGACGTACTGGTTGGACGCGTTGAAGTTCCAGTTATCGCACGTTCCAAGCACAGTTACATCCGCACTGCACAGATAGCCCCATCACACCCCCCGTCAGGGGAGTTCTTGGAGGCGGCAGCCAATGTCCGCGTCGGTGTACGACGCGCTGCCGTGGTGGACGTAGAACAAGCCTAGGTAGGTGCCTTGGCCGCAGTAACCACCGACGCAGACGCACGGGCTGGACGCGCTGAAGTACCAGCCATCGCACGAATAAGTAGAGGCACTGCCGCCTGTAGCAGTAGGAATAAATAACGGGAAACCTCCCGTAGTCTTCACGCTAAACGTGCTCGGCCAGCCGTTTGATGGCGTGCCGACACTCGTACCATTCGCGCTATCACTAAAGTTGTTCGGGTTGAGAATAATGTTCAAACCGTTGCTGTTGTTATAGCAGCCGTCACACCAGTCATACACATTGTCCCACAGCCCCTCAATCCACCTATACTGCGTACCATAGCCGTAGGTGGTGCGGCTGGGTTGTGTGGTACCGGTGTGGTAGGTCATACCGTCAGTGTAGCCCATATTTTCGGTTCCTTTGCTGTTACCACATCCATATCCGATTTTCGCCTGAGAGTTCCAATCGGCAAACTCTACGATGTAGAGCAGCCAAATGGTGAAGCGCATGGCGAAATCCATCTGCCAGATATTCGTGCCAAGATTATGGATTGCGGTGCGAGCCGCAGAGCGTGTGATGCTGACTTTTGGTTTTTGTCCCGAAGCACTTTTATAAGCAGTTGCTCCACAGTGATGGCGTCCGACATAGACCACATCGCGCTCGCCTTTGCCATCACCTCTGTTCATGTGAGCAGGAGAAACTGAGAACCCTGATATTGCTTTGTTCGCGATTTGGATTTTTATACCTGCGCCATTCTGGGTAATCTTATACCAGAACTTCGGAATGGCAACCATCACGCCGCCTGTGCGGATGCTCTTTACCATACCTGCCCACGGCTGAATGGTGTTAAAAGGGGAACTGCCGCCGCTGTTATTGACAGCCGGCACAGGGTCGGTAAAACTCGCAGCCGCATCAGTACGTGTCCATTTTGTTGTGCTTGTGCCGTCCCAACTTGCACCGTAGATTTTCGATATTTCTACAGTCACAGAACAGGTCTTGTCTGCTGGAATGTTATGGTTTGTTCCTGCTGCAACCTTCACAGTAATAGTAGCCGTGCCATCAGCTTTTGCGGTTACGGTTACAGTGTTTCCGCTGACGCTTACCGTAGCAACACTGGTTTTGCTGGAAGTAGCAGAAATTGCTCCGTTACCGCTTCTTGTTACCGTAATAGCTTTTGTGGCATTTACCGATGTGAGCGCTGCGGTCGTGGGACTGATGCTCAAACTCCCCGCCGCCTTACCAATACTCCAAGAAACGGTCTTTGCGGTAATAGTTCCATCGCTCCAACGATAGTTGACTTTCGGAGTGAACGAAGCGTTGTAACTTCCAGCATTTGTGCCAGATGTCGTACCGCCAATAGTTATCTTGTTACTGTCATAATTGCTCCAACCGGGCGTAAGTGCGCTACCGGTGTAGGTCAAAGTCCCGCTCTGCGCGGGAACAGAGATAGTAGCTCTGCCAATGCTCCAAGTAACATTGACCGTATTCTGTGTGTCGTCAGCCCACACATAATTCCCTTTGGGTTTAACGGTCGCTGTATAGGTTCCGGCATTCGTAGCAGATGTTGTACCGCCGAGCGTCATTTTGTTGGCGTCGTAACCGTTCAGACTTACCGTCTGCGCTGAACCAGTATAGGTCAGCGTCCTCTTCTGCGTTGGAACCGCGCCCAAGGTATTTGCAATTTTTGTAAGCTGCTCAAGCGCCCCGTCTGCGGCTTTCTGAGCATTTGCAGCCGCCGTAGCAGCATTGTCCGCCGTTTGCTGCGCTATATCAACCTTAGCTTGTCTTAAACTCGGCATTAACTGAAAGGAGTGTTTTATATGACTTTTGAGATCGTAAAAAAG
>CAJUHS010000019.1 GCA_910586535.1 uncultured Oscillospiraceae bacterium | reverse complement strand
CTCGCCATTCCTCACCCCCTGCTCCGTTTTTTGAGGATATGCGCCTGCGGGCGCGGGAAAAGAGTTTCGCCGTCTGCGGACGGCGACAAGGGGCTCTGCCCCCTTGACCCCCGCAAGCTGTGCTCAGCTTGACCAGCTGAGCTTTGGCAGGGTAATTATATTAGTGCGGTGTGAAAAACAAAAATTCCCAAACGTCAAACATTCCGCAGGGCATTTTGATAACTTTGTGTAAATAAGATGAAATGTTTTGAGGTTTGCAGTAAAATATGTCGAAATTCCTTGACGAATTGCATTAAATAGTGTATTATAGTAGTGTAGATTTCTATGTCTGCACTGCGGCGGCGTGTGTTTCTGTACCGTTTTTCATATACCGTAAATGATATGCTGTACAGATATTACAGATTGTATAACTTGGGGCGAAAAATCTGTCCCTTACAGTACATAAGGACACACGGAAAGATATTACAAGTCGTATACTAACAGGCATAGTCAACAGGAAGGAATCACTATTGCTATGGCACTTTCAGGCGGCGCCAAGAAGGCTTATAAAAAAGCTGTCAAGGCGAAGAAAAAAAAGATACGCGGTCACTGGCTGCTTATCCAAAAGGGAGACGGCGCAAGGGAAGTCGCAAGCAAGCTGTTTACTCAGCTTGCGGTACTCGTTCTCATCGGCTGCATTGCCATTCTCGGAAACGAGCTGCGGCTATCGCTCAGCGCGAAGTTCCTTAACAGTTCCCTTAAAGACCTTTACTACACCTACATCAGCCCCGGCGATAACGGCGGAGAAATACTCGACAGCGCCAAAGAGCTGCTTGCCATTAATCCGGATACCGTTGGCTGGGTGCATATCGACAATACAAATATTTCCATGCCCGTTGTTCACCGCTCGGGCAGCGACGGAAACGAATACTATCTTAAAGTGGCTTTCGACGGAAGCTCCAACAAAGCAGGCACAATTTTTATGGACAGCCGAAACGTCATGGACGCTCATAACCGTTCCGACAACATCGTTCTGTACGGTCACAACCAGCGTGACAAAACCATGTTCGGCGATTTGGGATACTACAAAAAAGACTTGCAGTACTACTCGGAACATCCGGTAATTCAGTTCAGCTCCAATTACAGGACTGACACCTATAAGATATTCGCGTTTTTCGTTACTCCTGTGCTGGAGTCCCAGACAAGCGACGGGGTTGTTTTTGATTACCACAATTATCTGGATTTCAAAAGCGAAGCGGACTATAACGCGTTTATGGATAATATAATGCTTAGGACGCAGATAATTACCCCTGTGGACGTGGAATACGGAGACAAGTTCCTTACACTGTCAACCTGTTCAAACGAATTTGAGCCGTCACGCTTTGTGGTGTTCGCAAGACGCGTCCGCGAGGACGAAGATCCTTCCGTGGACGTTTCACAGGCGTACCTGAATGCCGGTGCAAAAGAACCCGAGTGGAATGTTATTTACGGACGGTAATATTCAATATTTATATCATCATATCATCTGTTTTCTTATTCTGATTTCTGTTTTACTTATTACTATCTTCTAATAGGGGTTGTTGGTCATGGCAGGATACAAAAAGAACAAAAAAAGCTTTCTGGACAGCTTTATCCCGCGCAAAGGCGATTCAAGCGCGGATATCACGCGCAAGATCGTTACGGACGTTTCGGTCGCCGTACTTGTCGTTGCACTGATAATTCTTGCATGGTACTTCGTTCAGCAGGCTAAGATCAAAGCCGATATCAAAAAACAGCAGGAAATGCACACGTCCATATCGGTTATAACCCAGTCCACAACGCCCCCTCCCGAGACGGAGGAGACCACTACCGAGACAGAACCGCCTCCGCTTGTGGTGCTTGACAGCATGACGGAGCTTCTTAACGAAAACCCCGATGTAGCAGGCTGGATAACCGTTGACGATACAAAGATCGACAATGTTGTGCTCCAGACGGACAACAACGAGTACTACCTTGACAAGGATTTTTACGGAAACAGAAATATCGCGGGTCAGATATACATAGACTACAGGTGCGTTGCAAACGATTACGACAAGAACCAGAGCGACAACCTCATTATTTACGGTCACAATCAGGCGGATCAGACTATGTTCGGCACCCTGAAAAAATACAAGATAAAAAAGGACAACACAAAGAATTTTGACTTTTATCTCGATCACCCTACGTTTAAATTCAGCAATTTATACGAAGAGTATACATACAAGATCGTCGCAATGTTTGTCGTTGAAGTAGAACCCTACCAGACCAGAGACGGGGTTGTTTTTGACTATCACAACTACGTGAATTTCAACAAAAACAGGACTTTTTCCGATTTTAAGGAAAATATCCTTGCAAGGACTGCTGTAAATACCGGAGTGGATTTTAACGAGGACGACAAGTACGTCACGCTGTCCACCTGTTCAAACGAGTTTGAGCCATCCCGATTTGTGGTTATCGGCAGACGCGTCCGCGACGGCGAAAGCCCTGAGGTGGACGTTTCAAAGGCAGCTATCAACGAGGATATGCTCGAACCCGACTACAGCTACATTTACAGCAGGTAAACCGGAGGTACCGAAACACCGGAACCATATTGAAACTGAGGTTTGCTTTTATGTCTGATACCAATAAAAAAAATTATACGGTGAACGATCTGATGGGAGAATATTTTCCGTCCGATAAACCGGATAAGGCGGACAGTGCCGATATAGAAACGGAGGAAATTTCCGCGTACGGGGAACTTCCGGACGGCGCTGAAATGGAAACCGATACTCTTGAGGACGATCCGTCGGAGGCTTACGGCGCGGATATAACCATTGCGGGCAAGTCCGAATGGGAATCACTTGAAGTTGCGGAAACCGTGTCGGAGATATTTGACAGCAGCCGTATTTCCGAAGCAACAGAAGCCGATTTCCCTGACAGCGGCACAATTTGCGGGGATTCGGGAAAAACAGGTGAAAATGCCGGAAATGAAGCGGAAATGCAAAAAGAAACAGAAATTTCCCGAATTTCCGAAGCGGAAGCTGAAGTAAATGCAAATAACGGAAACGATCCGGAAACGGACGGCGTCAACGATATTGATAATGAATTCAGCGAAGGCTTTTTCAAAAGACTTCTCAAAGCGATACTGCCATGGAAAGGCGATTCGGCCGGGGAGGTCATAAGAAAGATAATTTTCATTGCCGCAGTTTTAGTTTTCATAGGCGCGGGCTGTATGCTCGTCAGCACTTTGGTTCAGTCGAAACAGGCGGTTGAGGAAAAGGAAAAGGACAAGGAAATAATCGTAACCACGGCTCAGACTATTATTGACAGCGACGGAAACATTGTTGAAGTCGCTCCCACCGAGGAAGAAAAAGCCGAGCACCGCTTCAGCGTTGCGGAGTACTATAAAAATATCAACAAGGACTATGTGGGTTATCTTGAGCTGAACGGCTGCGATATCGCAGATCCGGTGGTAAAGGGCGAGGACAACGAATACTATCTGACTCACTCCGTCCGCGGCGGCACAAATAAAGCCGGCGCTGTCTTCATGGACTACAGATGCACTTTCAGCGACGACTACATTTCCCCGAACATTGTGTTATACGGACACAATCAGGAAGACCTCACAATGTTCGGCAGTCTGAAAAACTACAAACAAAACGTGGAGTTTTACAGGGAAAACCCCTTGGTTCGGTTCAGTACCGAAAGTGCTTCATATGAATATCTTATTTACGGTTTTTTCGTTACCAACGCTCTCGAAAAACAGGACAGCAACGGCGTGGTGTTCCACTATCAGGACTACATTGAGACAATGGCGGACGAAGCCACTTTCGACTGGTATATGGATATGGTGTATGAAAGAAACCAGATAATCTCTCCCGTGGACGTGGAATACGGCGACAAGCTTTTGTGCCTGTCAACCTGTTCAAATGAGTTTTCCAATTCAAGATTTGTGGTATTTGCAAGAATGCTCCGCGAGGGCGAAACTGCTGACGATTACGATTTCTCCGAGACCTATCTTAATCCATACGCCAGAGGAGTGGACTGGGAGGCGATCATGTCAGGGGAGACCTCCGCAGCGGAGGATGAATTTCTTGACGAGGACGATGACAGCGGAGAAATAACCGGAAACGGTTTTCTGGAAACCGCCGTTCACAGCACACGCAGACCCGCCGAAACTGCGGAGACTTCCGAACCGGCGGAAACGGAAGTGACAACAGTACCCGAAAATCCCGGAGAAGAAACAGCGGAAAGCACGTCCAAAAAGAAAAAGAAAACCGAAACGGAAACGGAGGAAACAACGCAGAACGGCGATTCCGAAACGTCGGGACTTGAAGCGGTCACACGGAAAAAATCCAAGAATACCGAAACTTCGGTCACTTCCGAAACGGAGGACATTTCCGAAAACGGCGAAACTGTCACGCGGCAGGCAAAACCGAAAAAGAAAAAACCTGCCGGTACGGATACGCCGCCTGCCGAAACAGCCCCTCCCACTGAGCCGGAAGACGGTTCCTCCGAAACAGTGACAGCCGGATAAAACTCTTTGGCGGATACATAAATAAATATAAATTATGTGTATGAACTTAAAAACTCAAAACGGAAAGGATGATCCTAAATGGCTATGTCGGACGAGGTCCGCGCAAACCCGAGGTACAAAACTCCTAAGAAAAAAAAGAAAAAGAGTTTTGCCGAAAGCTTTATCCCCATGAAGGGAGACTCGGCGGGCGAAGTGGTCAGCAAGCTTATTGCGCTTGTTTCAATTGCCGCGCTTGCCGTCTGCGCGGTCGTACTGGGACTTTATTTCTATCACATATTTGAAGCAAAGCAGAATCAGAAAAACCTCAGCGAACGCTACAAGGTCTACAACAACCTGACTCAGGTGGGTTCTTCAAACGCAGATCCTGCTCCTGCGGAAACGGACGGAGACGGCGAAATAGTCAGAGATCCGCTGGTAAATCTGCCCTTTGCAGACGAAATGCTTGCCATTAACAGCGATTATGTAGGATACGTTTCCATTCCCGGAGTGGTAAACGAAGCTGTTGTCCAGAGCAAGGACAACGAGCTGTACCTGAAAACCAACATCTACGGTCAGAAACGCCAGTGCGGAACTGTCTTTGCCGACTGCCGCAACGTGGTGAGCGACTACCCCGACCTCCAGTCGGACAACATCATTCTCTACGGTCACAATCAGCGGGACGGAACTATGTTCGGTCAGCTTGACTACTACAAGTGGGACTACAAATACTGGCTCCAGAACCCGTTTATCTATTTCGACAACAAGTATGAGCAGAACGCCTATGTCATCGTTGCATCATTCATAATAAACACCGAGCCTGAGCATGACAACGGCTATGTGTTCGACTACCAGAACTACATCAATTTTGATGAAGTACACTCTTTTGAGTCCTTTAAAAAGGAAATTGACGAAAGAAGCCATTTCCGCACCGGGATCGACGTCAACGAAAACGACAAATTCATTACGCTTTCCACCTGTTCCTACGAGTGGGAGCCTGCCCGTCATGTAATTATAGGCAGGAAGCTCCGCCCGGGAGAAACTACGGAAAATATCGACACCACAAATTTTGCGGTAAATCCAAATCCCAAATGGCCTGCCGTATACTATAAATACAACGGCGGCACATATGTGGAAAACAACGGGTAAAACTGCGCTAAATCGCTAAATCGCTAAGGCGTTAAGGACGTTCAGCCAAAGGAAGGGGATAACATGAAGCTTAAAGGTACTCTGGGAGGGATCGCGGCAATGCTTGCCGTGGGCGTTTTCTATACTTTTGCGCTGTGCATGGTTGAGGACGTGGACGCAAGCTTAATTTCCGCCGAATACTATTATTTGGATTCGGAACCGGCGGAGGCTCCCGAAGAAGGCATATCCGATAATACAAATACCGGCGGCGCTTCCGCAGACAGGGAATATTTCCCGCAAACCCGGAAGCCTGAGACAACAGAGACGGAAAGCACTGACAAAAGAGACTCCACCGACGTTGCCTCCGCTGACGTTTCGGAAAAAAACTACGCGGGCGGAAACACGGGCGGCAGCTTTAACGGTGAGAAAAGCTCTGAATCCAAAACGGAAGAAGCCGATGTGACGTCGGAAGCTTTCCGGCCGGAAACGGAAATTTCCGAAACAGCTCCTGCTGAAAAAGAGGAAAACGCCGTATCCGATCATGTTTACGGAGACGCTCTGTACGATGAGCTTCCCGATGAGGACTCGGACGAAATAGAGGATACGGACGATCTTGAGGCGGCAGCCGAAGATACGGAAACGGAATCCGTAACAAAATTGATCACGGAAACGGAATTTAAACCGTTTGCCGATGATGACGAGGATTTCCTTGCGCTTTTAACAAGCACTGCGGAAACGGAAGAAACAATTACGGACACAGCTGTTTCAGTTGATATTCCCGCAGGACCCGCAGGAGGAGATATTTCCACAAGCGAGACCTTTACCGCAAAATATAACGGCTCTACACACACTGTCAATGCTTACGACCTTATTTGCCAGATCGTCAACAACGAAATGTCTCCCAGCTTTTCCGACGAAGCCATAAAGGCGCAGGCTGTTGCGGCGTACTCATATGTTAAGTACCACAATGTAAACGGTCTTACCCCGTCGGTGCTGGTCAGGAAAAATCCCTCGGACAGGATCAAGGAGCTTGTTTCCGACGTCTGGGGAGTATGCTGCTACTACAACGGAAACGTTGCCCAGACAGTCTATATGGCTTCATCATCCGGCTACACCGCCGACGCGAAAAATGTGTGGGGAGGAAGCGTTCCGTATCTGAAAAGCGTGTACTGTCCCTTTGACGTCGGCGAAGACCCTAACTACGGTTCCACGCTGAAAGTAAGCGAAAGCAGTATGAGAAGTATGCTTGAAAACTCGCTGGGGATTTCCCTTTCAAACAATCCCTATAACTGGCTTGCAATTCAGAATTACATAGACGGCAACTACGTACATGAAATTTCCATCGACGGACAGAAAACAATTTCGGGTAAAAAGCTCCGCGAGACCGTTATGGGTCACAAGCTGAAAAGCGCGGCGTTCGACGTCCGGTACAGCGACGGAGAATTTATCTTTACTACATATGGCTACGGTCACGGCGTGGGAATGAGTCAGAACGGTGCAAATATTCTTGCAAAGCAGGGCTGGAGCTACTATGACATACTTACATTTTATTTTACGGGAATTGAAGTAATATGACGCTGTATGAAATAATTACCAAAAAAAAGCATAACGCCGAGCTCAGTACGGAGGAGATAAACCGGGTCGTCGCAGGCTTTAGCCGCGGCGATATCCCCGATTATCAGATGTCCGCGCTGTTAATGGCGATATGCTTTAATTCTTTATCGGACAGGGAAACTGCCGACTTAACCATGGCTATGGCTCATTCGGGAGATATGCTCAGGCCCGAAACAGGCGGTTTTAACGCAGACAAGCACAGCACCGGCGGCGTGGGAGACAAAACTACCCTTATTACCGCTCCGATCGCAGCGGCTTGCGGAGTGTTTGTTCCCAAAATGTCAGGACGCGGTCTTGGGCACACAGGCGGCACTATCGACAAGCTTGAAGCTATCCCCGGATTCCGCACCGATCTTCCCTATGAAAAATTTATAGGAACGGTCAAAAAGGCGGGTTTTGCCGTTGCAAGTCAGACCGGTTCTCTTGTCCCTGCGGACAAAAAAATATACGCTTTGAGAAACGCTACCGCAACCGTTGACAGCATTCCCCTGATTTGTTCGTCGATAATGAGCAAAAAGCTTGCCACAGGCGCGGACGGTATCGTTCTGGACGTAAAGGTCGGCGACGGTGCGTTCATGAAAACAGCTGCCGAAGCGGAAAAGCTTGCGGAGGCAATGGTTCGGGTGGGACGGCTTGCGGGACGGAAATGCTCGGCAGTCCTCACCGACATGAGCAAGCCTCTGGGAAAAGCCGTTGGAAATTCCCTTGAGGTAATTGAAGCGATCGAGACATTGAAAGGAAACACGCCAAAGGATTCGCCGCTTCGGGAGATTTCCCTGACCCTTGCGGCGGAAATGCTTGTTACTGCGGGAAAAGGCAGTTCGGAACAATGCCTTGCCATGGCGGAAAAAGCCTTGGATTCGGGAGCCGCTCTGGAACGGTTAAGACTTATGATAGAGCTTCAGGGCGGAGACCCGCACGTTATTGACGATTACAGTCTGTTCGGAAAAGCTCCCTTCCGCCGCGAGATTTTTGCGGACAGGGACGGTGTCCTGAACGGTATTGCCTGCGAGCAGACAGGTCTTGCGTCACTGCGGCTGGGCGCAGGACGTCTCACGAAGGAATCTGATATTGACTCTTCCGCGGGAATAGTTTTCGACAAGGCTGTCGGAGAACGTGTCTGCAAGGGAGAACGGCTCGCGGCGCTGATGTCTTCAACGAAGGACGGTCTTGACAATATCGCAGAAGAATTTAAAGGAGTTTTCCGAATCGAAGAGGGAAGCGGGGTACAGGAAAATTTTCCGAAAAAAAATATAATAAAAATTATAAAAGGGTATTGACATTTAATATTATATATAGTATAATATTAAATGTCAAGCAAAGCATACGCACACAAACCAACAAATGTACAAATTTTGAACGGAGGTATTTCAAATGAGCGATATTTTAAAGAAGATCGGCGATACCCTTACCGACGCGGGCAAGACTGTGGGCGAAAAGACCAAGCAGGTTGGAAGCGTGGCAAAAATGAATGCCAAGATCATTTCCTGCGAGCATTCGATCAGCGAGAACTATGCTATCCTGGGCAAGTACTATTACGATACTTACAAGGATAACCCGGCCGAGGAGATTGCTGATACAGTTAACGCTGTAACCGCTTCCATCGAGACCATTGCCGAGCTTAAAAGCGAGCTTCTGGCGATCAAGGGTCTGGTAAAGTGCCAGAAGTGCGGCAGCGAGTGTCCTTTTGAGGACACGTTCTGCGGCAAGTGCGGCGCGGAGCTGGAAAAGCCCGAGCCTGCCGAGGAAGAAGAGGTTGAGGAATTTGAGGAGATCGACGAAGCGGCAGAAGAGGAAGTTCCCAACATTGTCGTAGTAGACGGAGATTCTTCCGACGAAAACACCGCAGAGTAATAAATTCTGAGCGGTAAGAAAAAACAGTCCCGGCTGCAAGGAACGTCCTGCAAGCCGGGACTGTTTTATTTTATCTCTGTAACGCTGTACCGGAAATGATAGCCATGTGCGGTCTTTATTTATCCAGCTTTGCAAGACGGTCGTTTATCTCGTCAATTTTGGAGTAACCCAGCGCCTGTGCTTTAGCCAGCGCGTCAGCGGACTTTTCAGGCTCCAGGGCCATTTTATAGGCTATTGCAAGATAAGCGTAAACGTCTGCGCTTTCGGGGAAAATTTCCTGCGCCGATTCAAGATAATCTATAGCAGACATCGGCTTGCCAAGTTCTATTGAGAGAGAACCCAGACTTATATAGAGAGCGGCGGAATCCGAGTTGTGTGGATCGTACTTCAAAGCAGTCTGGTAGCACTCCATAGCCTTGTCGCGTTCGCCTATTTTTCTGTAGGCTACCCCGAGGCTTACCCAGCCGCTGAAATACTCAGGCTCCGCTTCAACGCATTTGAGCTGGTAATCAACGCATTTTCCGTAGTTTTCAAGGTGATAGAAGCAGTTGCCCATGCAGTAGTAAAGCTCCGCGGCCCTGAAATTTTTTAAGCCCGCTTCCTCGGCTTCGGTAAACTTCTCCAAAGCCTCCGCATAGCTGCCCGCCGTGTAGAGCTTTTTACCCTCGGCGGCTGTTTTGTCCCCCGACATCCCGCAGGACGCAAAGGTCAGCAGGGATAAAACAAGCAGTATCAGACCTGCCGCAAAATATAATTTTCTTCCGTTCATACCGACCGTTCCTTTCTTACCGTATAATACTATAGCAAATCATAAAATAATATGTTTTGCAGCTGCGGAACCGGAAAACCGTCCTCTGCAAATAAGCATTGGCACTTTTTGCATGGGAATTTTTATGTACCGCAGGTTCCGCCGCAAAATATCAAGATCAAAACAACATCAGATATCCCCGCTGAGACGAACCTGAGAGCGTTCGGTCTCGAAGCCGTCGGGATATCTTTTTTTCAGCTTGTCAATGTTGAGCTGCAATACGTCTTCAAGGGAAACGTCCAGCGCATAGGCTGTCTCCGCAAGATACCACGCTACGTCTCCAAGCTCCTTTATAAGGTGATCCTTGTCAAGCTCGTGGCCTTGGGCAAACCATTTCTTAACGATGTCAATGGCTTCTCCGGATTCGCCGCAGAGTCCCATAACGCCGTTGATAAGAGCGTCCTTTTTGGTGCTTACTGTAGGACTCAGCGTTGTCATTGCAAGCTTCTGGTATTCGTTTATCGTCATTTGGTATTCCTCCGTTTTCAGTTTCTGTAATACTAATTTACGAATAAAAGACGTGCAAAGAATCGAGTAAAAATTTGCATATATGATTTTTACGCGGATTTTTTGCATACTATAATTTCAATTATAAATCATCGCTTCTTTGAATACAATATTCTCCGCAAATAGTTCACCGAAAATTAACAAACTGTGTCCTCAAACGGATTTTGTACCCTGCAAGTAATAAAACTGTAAACGAAATGTAATTGATTTCACAACGGAAAAATGATATAATTACTACAGGAATAAAAAGATAACTGCGGAAATTTATCCCGTTTAAGAGTGCTGATATTGGTCGGAAAGGAGCGTGAGAATATATTGAGATATAAGCTTTGTGCCGCTGTTATGGCTCTTTCGGTGCTGACAGCAGCGGTTTCGCTAAGCTCCTGCGGCGCCGGGACCGACAGTAAGATCAGCGGAATATCCGATGAAACAGCTCCTGCGGAGGCTTCGGAGCTTCTTGTAAGAAACGCCCCCGCCGCTTACTCTGTCGACAACGGCATTGAAGCAGACGACGAACCTTTCACATACTACACATACGATTTTTCGGCATACGGAAACAACTATATGATAACGGCAACTCCCGATGAAAAGGGAACAGGTCTCACGCTTACCGTTGAGGACAATCAGTTCGGATTCACAAAATTCAGCGTTGTCCCCCCCGACAACTATATGGTGAATTTTCCGTACTCACAACAGTACGCAAGCCAGGTCTGCACCGTTATAAAAGGCTCCTCCGAGGAAAGCGGCGGCATACCCGACCTGCTGAAAATAGACTTCTTTCTCATGAATTTTGACGACGAGAACCTTCCGTACAGTGTGAGCAGACTGTACTCCATTCTGAACGGCCGTCTTGCGGAGGTCGAGGTCTATAACACCGAATTTCAGGAGAACGGCGGAACGGACGCTGCTGACAGCTCCGTGCAGTCTGCCGGAGTTACTGCGGTGAAGAGCGCCGGCGCCCTTGTTTCAAGCGTTGATTCCATGATTCTTGACCGTATGAGCTATATTCCCGAAAGCAGCCTGTACCGCACTGAAGACCTCAAATTCATGCCCGAGCCGATTGTTACAGTGAACGAGGACGGAAGCCTTTCTACAGAAATAATAACCTACACCCTGAATCCCAGCGACATGACCATGCGCCGAGCACGCGAAACATGGACGGACGTTTCGGATAATCCTCTTTATTACGGATACGCCGCTCATGCGATAGCGGGGAATGTGTATCAGTACTTTATTTCAACAAGTCTGAATGTAAGCGACTATGAGAATTATGTTGAGGTCGGAGCTGCTGACAACAGCGACAGCAGATATTTCTTTAAGGTTGACGACCCGAGGTTTTCCAATGTTGCTGAGCTGAGGAACTACGTGCTTAAATACTTTGACGAGAAGATAGTCAGCGAGATGTTTTTGAAAGCTCCCCAGCAGTACCGCGATATCGGCGGAGAGCTTTACACCATTCTCGGCGACGGCGGCATTAACGATGAACTGGGCAAACTTACCATAACCGACTGGAAAATAGACGGAAGTACAGTAACATATCACACAAAGCAGGAAAAGTACAACAGCGATTATATTATGGACGGCTATGTTGACGGCGGAGATTTCGTTATTGAAGTGAGCGGCGGGGACGATTTTATTGTAAAGCAGTACCGCTATCCCAACAGTTAAAGAGAGCGGTTTCCCGCATATGTTCGGCGATTCACGTTTTTTCAGCTGCTTCAGTATAAAGTAAAACGGCGTATTCCCATAACGGAATACGCCGCAGTTATTTAAGTATTGATTTAAGCTTAAGCTTCAGCGGCAGGCTTTTTTACAATGCTCAGCACCCGTACAATAACAGTACTGAGACAAAGGTTTATTGCCGTTTCCACAAGGAAATTGATCCCTACAAAGCCGACTATGAGGTAAGCTCCCACATTTGCGAAGCCGGCTCCCGCAGCCCATTCGCTGATAGTATCGTAGAAAAATATCAAACACCCCAGCAGGAACACGCCTGTGTTCACTACAGGACAAACTATCGCCGCCGCAAGTATCGCTAACCAACGGCTTTTGTTCTCCAGCAGCCTGTAAACGACCGCCGCCGCAATTCCCGCCAGAATGCCTTTAAGCAGACAGGTAACGGCTGTTCCCGGCACGCTGACCGCAAGAAACGCCGCCGCGTCGGTCATAAGTACGACTGCTCCGAAAACCAGTCCCAGCCACGCTCCCGCTTTCCAGCCGTAGAGAGCAGCGCCCACCACGATAGGGATAAGCACCAGCGTAATGCTGAACGTTCCGAACCTGATGCCTATTGCCAGAGCCTGAAGCACGATGACCACAGCGGTAAGGACTCCCATTACCGCAAGCATAAGGGTCTTTTCTTTTGTTTTTGACATAAAAATTCCTCCTACTGCTGTTCCCGGTTTTGTGGGATACAGCGTAATTCGGCAATGCAAAATTTTTACGCGTTTTTCTTATACAGTACGTACAGACCGTCTATGAGCAGGGTCTCGTCAAGTATGAACTTTTCGCGGCAGAACGGCAGTATGGTTGACGCAAGTCCTCCGGTAGCGATAACGGCGGCGTCCTGACCTATGGCTTCCTTGTAGCGCAAAGCCATACCGTCCATCATGCTCGCAGTACCGATAATGCTTCCGGATTTCATGCAGTCCACGGTGTTGGTACCGATAAGCACGTCGCCCGAAAGCTCGGTGTTGATATCCGGAAGAGCCGCAGCCGTTGACGAAAGGGCCTTAAGGGACACCTTTACCCCGGGGATTATCGAGCCGCCAAGGAAAAACCTGTTTCTGTCGATAGCGGAAATGGTGGTAGCCGTACCAAGATCGAAAATGACGCACGGGGGATCGTACTTTTCCATTGCACCTACGGCTCCGCAGACGAGGTCTGCGCCGAGAGCGGCGGGATCGTCGATCTTGATGTTCACACCGGTCTTGATGCCGGGGCCCACAGTAACGATCTTACTGCTTGTAAGACGTTTTACCGCCTGTTTGAAAACCGGCGTAAGAGGGGTAACAACGCTTGAAATAGCCGCGCCGTTTATATCCGCGGCGCAGTAACCGTAAAGCGCAAGTATCTCGCTGAATTTGACAGCATACTCATCCGCCATGAGAGCGGTTTGGGTTGCTATGCGGGAAAGAAACAGCAGCTTGTCGTTCTCGATCCCTCCGAGAACGATATTTGTGTTTCCTGCGTCAACGGTAAGTATCATGCAGAGTCACTCCTTCGGTTCTGTATTGCCGATATTAATTATACACCAATGCTTCGTTTTGTCAATAGCAAAAATATTAACAAACTAAAATATTAAAGGACGGAACTTCCTTTCGGGTATCCCGTCCTCAGCCTGATATTACGTTCCGAGTTCAAACGCCGTGCTTTACCCTGTCGTGCTCTTCTGCGCGCTTTGCGTCGTTCCAGCGGTCGAGAGTGCCTGTCAGATATCCGGTAACGCGGCGTATACGTTCAAAGGGAACGTCCTCAAACTTGTAGTTAAGGTTTACATACTCGCCGTCAAGACCTATTTCCAGGCTTGACAGAGTCTTGCCGGGGAACTTGTCCTCAAGGTATTTGACGTAGTTGTTTTTCTCTTCCTCGGAGATAGTTCCGTTTTTTACGATTATATCCATATCACATCTTCCTTTCATTATGGCAAAGCGAAGTCACGTTCCGCAGGACAGGTTTTACTGTGATTTAATTATACCAATTTAGTATAGTTTTGTCAATAGATACCCGAAAAAAATTTTTTACCGCAAAGCCCCTCAAAATATAAAGATATAAAACTCTGTGCTATGGTCATAGTATGTCTTAAAATAATTGTATTAAAACTTCATGGCTGAGAATTTTGCGCCGTTCAATGTGCGCAGTGTGAGGTTTGTAAACATTTTTGGGCGTTGTATTATCAGCAAAATTTTGCCGATATAAAATAATGTTTATCGCACTAATGTTATTGTTTCGTCAGGACTTCAGCTGGTCGGGCTGAGCACAGTTCGCGAGGGTCAAGGGGGCAGAGTCCCTTTGCCGCAACTCCATTCTTAGAATGGAGACCCGCAGAGCGCGACATCCTTTTTCGTTCAAAACTGAGAAAGGGATGAGGAATGGCAACAGCCATTCCGAGGGGAGCGAACACGACCGCTCCCCATTTTTTCTGTTTAAGCTGAGCATACCTTAAAAACAGTCCTGCGGACTGTTTTTAGCACGACAAACTATAGTTGTTTAGCGTTCATTTCCCTATAGGGATAGTAATAGTTGCACAGCTTGCGCAACTATAGGTTGCACAAAAAATTTTTTATAATGCAACCAAAAATCGCTTGCATTATAATAATATATGTGGTATAATATTGCCATAAGATAAACCAAGCCAAAGAAAGGATGATACGTATGAATATTGAGATCGCAAACAGACTTCGCCAGATGAGAAATAAAAACGGTCTTTCGCAGGAAGAGCTTGCCGCAAAAATGGGCGTGTCACGTCAGGCAGTATCAAAGTGGGAACGGGCGGAGGCTTCACCCGATACTGAAAATCTTATCCTGCTTGCAAAGCTGTACGGGATTTCCATTGACGAACTGCTGAACACAGACAGCTCGGGCAGTTCAGGCAGTCCCCAAACATCAAGCTCCGGTGTATCCCTTAAAAAGGACGATTACGGTTATCAAAGCGAACCCATAAGAGAAGCCGTACCCGAAAACTATACCGATAAAGAAATTTATCCCGGCGCCGCGGCGCAGGAAAGCACTTCTATTCCTCAGGGCTCGCCTTTCGGAGCAGACATAGAGGAGGACGAGCAAAAGGCTTCCGGCGGCTTAGGAGACACCATGGGAAAAGCAGGTATTGCTATAGGGGACATATTAAATTCCGCAGGCAAAAAGATCGAGGACGGTCTGAAAAAGGCAGGCTCGGCAAACGGCAAGGATTGGGAGACCAATGTGGAAAACTTCTGCGAGGGACTTAACAAGGGCATTGATAAAGCGGGACGCGCTATCGAAAAGTCCATTGATAAGCTTGAAAAGAAAATAGACGAAAGTGACAATAAGTACAACTATAATTACAGCTGCAACTATAGCAGTACCGGCAGTCAAAGTGCCGGAAAATCCAAAAAAGCGAAAAAAGCCGCCGGAAACGGCAGACCAATGACTCTGCTTGATAAGACTCTGCCGATATTTGTTACAGGCTTCTTTTTCCTTACGTGCACTATCGGTCTCGCGCACCCGGGCTGGACGGTTTTCCTGCTCATACCCCTTTACTATACGGGCAAGGAGGCTTTGAGGAAACGCAATCCCATGATATTCTGCTATCCCGTTTTATGCGCGTTTGTGTACTTCACCATAGGCGGATTCCTGGATCATCTCTGGAACGGCTTGGCGGAAGCATGGTACTCGCTTATGTGGCTGCTTTTCCTGACTATTCCGCTGTACTACACGATATACCCGGCAATTAAAAAGCGCAATCCGCTTATATTCTGCTACCCCGTTCTTTGCGTTATTGTTTATATCGGCATGGGTATCCTGCTCAGCGGACTCTCATGGTGGATAAGCGAGAGATGGTTTGCGTTCATGTGGGCGCCTATCGGACTTACCATACCTCTCTACTACATTGTGCTGTCCCACTACAGAAATCAGAAAAAAGCTTCGGCAAACAATCAGGGAACTGTAAGAAATTAAATACTAAAAAGCTTTCGGATTTTGCTCCGAAAGCTTTTCTTTTTGTATATTTTATATGTAATTTTACTCTTTGTAATTGATAAGCTCATCAAGCATTTTCGGCAGATCGGTATCCATGTTTTCGTCGGAGAACTGGCAGGTGCCCACAGCCTTGTGTCCGCCGCCGCCGTACTTGAGCATAAGTCTGCCAACGTTCACGTTTGAGGTGCGGTTAAGTATGGAGTATCCCACAGCTGCGCTGCAGCCCTTGCCTCCCTTGCCGTTTACTATCCATGCGGAAATATTCTGCTCCGGGTACAGACTGTAGATAAGGAAACGGTTTCCCGAATATATGGGGTCTACGCCGCGGAGGTCGCTGATGATAACGTCCTTTTCCACGCGGGTGTGAGCTTTTACCATTTCCTTGAATTTTTCAGCCTGCTCGAAGTAAACGTCGATACGCTCCCTTACGTCGGGCATAGCAAGTATCTCGTCCGTATTCATTGTGCGGCAGCAGTCGATAAGCTTTTCCATGAGCTGATAATTGGAAATAGTAAAGTTCCTCCACCGTCCCAGACCGGTTCTGGGATCCATAAGGAAGCCCACAAGTATCCAGCCCGTAGGATTAAGAATCTCGTCTTTTGTAAGATTTCCGCTGTCCACCTTGTCAACGGCGGTCATCATATCGTCGTAGTGGCCGAAGCGTTCCTCTCCTCCGTAATAATCATAGATAATTCTTGCACAGGAAGGCGCTATACGGCTTTCTCCCTTATACTTTCCCTCAAGCTGATTTCTTTCAAATTCGCTGGAATGGTGATCGAACCAGAGTCCGCAGCCCTCCACAAAGGGAACGTTGGCGAGGCAGTCGTCCTCGGTGATCTCGATAAGACCGTCCTGTAAGTCCTTGGGGTGAGCAAATTTCCAGTGGTCTATGATCCCAACGTCTTTAAGCAGTGCGCCGCAGGCAAGTCCGTCAAAATCCGAACGGGTAACAAGTCTCATTCCAATACAACTCCTAACAATTTTATATAGTATAAAAAATATACGATAATACAAAAACATTATACACTATTTTACTATAGATTTCAAGGGGTTTGGGGAAAATTTTATAACCTGCGCGCCTCAGCGTTTTACAGAGTTTTACATCATCAGGGCCGCTGTTTTTACAGTCTGCCGCTGAGGATATTTGTGGCAACTGTAAAATATATCAGCAGCGAGCAGGAGTCCACCACAGTTGTGATAAGCGGATTTGCCATTATGGCAGGGTCGAGCCGCAGAGCCTTTGCGCCCATGGGAAGCATAGCTCCCACAAGCTTGGCGATGACCACTGTTCCTATGAGGGACAGACCTATCACCAGCGCAAGAGCGGGGTCTTTATAGGTAATAAGCACTCTCAGGCTGTTTACCACCGAAAGTACGGCGGCGCATATAAGCGCGATTCTGAACTCCTTGAAAACCACCTTGAAAAAGTCGCGGAGACGTATTTCATCAATAGCCATTCCGCGTATTATCAGCGTGGAGCTTTGGGAGCCGCAGTTACCTCCCGTACCCATCACCATCGGCATAAACGAAACAAGCATGGGTATAACCGCTATCTGCGGCTCGAAGCTTGCGGATATCATACCCGTGAGAGTGGCCGACAGCATAAGTATCAGCAGCCACGGGATACGGCTTTTGGCGTGAGACCATACCGATGTTTTGAAGTAGCTGTCCTCGGCGGGAACTACCGCCGCCATTTTTGCGAAGTCCTCTGTGTTTTCCTCCTGCAGGACGTCCATAGCGTCGTCGAACGTTACTATGCCTACAATGCGGTTTTCGTTGTCCACAACTGGAATTGCCGCAAAGTCGTACTTTGACATTGTCCTTGCAACATATTCACGGTCGTCGTGAGTGTTTACTGAGATAACGTTGGTCTCCATGATGTCCTCAACGGCCGTATCACTGTCTGCGACAAGCATATCCAGAACGGTAACTATTCCCAGAAGCCTTCGGTTTTCCGTAACGTAGCAGGTATAGACTGTTTCCTTTACAAGACCTATCTTCCGTATCTGCTCAAAGGCTTCGCTGACGGTCAATTCTTTTTTCAAATAAACAAATTCGGTAGTCATGACCGAACCGGCGCTGTCCTTGGGATAATTGAGAAGCTGATTTATCTGTTTTCTCGTGTCGCTGTCGGTGTTCCTGAGTATACGGGAAACAACGTTGGCAGGCATTTCTTCGATGATGTCAACGGTATCGTCGATGTAAAGCTCGTCCAAAACGTACCGCAGTTCGCGGTCGGAGAAAGCGTTTATCAGCGTTATCTGGGTGTCGCTGTCCATGTAGGTGAAAGCCTCTGCCGCAAGCTCCTTGGGAAGAATGCGGTACATCAGGATAAGCTCTTTTTCGCCGATCTCGCCGTCGCTGTTAAGTTCCTCCACGAGGAAAGCTATATCCGCAGGATTCATTTCCTGAAGCTCGGATTTGAGCTTAACGAATTGCTTGCCGCCTATAAGCTCGATAGCAAGCTCTTTTTCCATAAAAAAACCTCCTAATTCAAAAATGAACAGAAGGCACAAAACTAAAAACTACTCTGCCGAGCCCAGCCTGAGGGAACTTCCGTGCGGCTGACGGCAGCAAAGCTATGAAACAAGCGCACCGTATGCGCCGATATCAAAGCAGCAACTTCGCGGTTTTATGCCATTACTGTTACCGGCGTCCATACAGTTCACTCCTTTTATTGCATTAATACATTATTATTATACACAATTTCGGATATGTTGTCAATGAAAACTTTTGCGCTCACGAAAATCAGTCTTATTGTGATAATTATTTATGTTTAGAGCGCTAAACATAAATTTAAAATTCCGAAAGTCTTTCCCGCCCCCTTAAGGGGGCATTGTTATGTAAAGATTCAAACAAGTCTGCGTAGAGTGGGGGATTCAGTCCGCGGGGGCTCCTCCGCCGAAAAACATACATTTATATTAATAAAATATATTGAAAAGCTTCTGCAAATGTGCTATACTTTAAATATTCTAAAAATAAAAATCGGAGAATATTATGACTGTAGAAATTTTTACCGACGGCGCCTGCTCCGGAAATCCCGGACCCGGAGGATACGGCGCGATACTAAGGGCAGGCGGTCACACCAAAGAAATTTCTGGTGGTTCCGCCGGCACCACAAACAACCGAATGGAGCTTATGGGAGTGATATCCGCACTCTCCGCTCTGAAATTTCCCTGCGACGTTGTCCTTACCACAGACAGCAAATATGTGGTTGACAGCGTTACCAAAGGCTGGGCGCGCAGCTGGAAAGCGCGGGGCTGGGTCAAGTCCGACAAAAAACCCGCTCTTAATGCCGACCTGTGGGAAAAGCTTCTTGATCTGCTGGATATCCACAATGTAAAATTCGTCTGGGTAAAGGGACACGCGGGACATCCCGAAAACGAACGCTGCGACGAGCTTGCGGTTATGGAACGGGACAAATACGCAGCTTCAAATACAAAAAAATAGTCTTTTTCGGAACATTTTAATTTGCACCGAAAAAGACTGTTTTTAACTTCTTATTATAAAGTTTACGGCGTTTATAGGCGTTATACAAAATCAATTGTTATTTGATCCGCCGGTCTCGCTTTTTACATTTTCAATTGACTGCATAAAGCTGTCTCCCGCGTATGACGGCTTTTCGGGAGGAACGACGTCCCTGCGCATACGCAGTGCAAAGATAAGCGCGGCCGCTCCGATAGCGGCGGCGATTATTGCGGCTGCTCCTGCGTTGGCGGTAAGCCCTGAGATTCCGAACTGAACGGCAAACAGTGCCAGAGCGGCTCCGATTCCCGCAAAAGCTTTTTTAGCGCATACACTCCTCATAATAATCACTGCCGCGGCAGTCATGAGCAATGCTGCAGCAACCGCAGAAACGACCGAAATCAGTATTCCTCCGACAGTCTGGCTCACGTATGTTTCTTTCAGCTGATTGACGGTCTCCTTGTCCATAATACCCTGAGACACAATCGGAGCGTACAGCTTGTCAAACGCGCCGCTGTTGATCTGACCGAATACCGAATATGCCGAGAAAAAATTCAGTGCAGTCATGACAAGATAGCTTATGCCGAAGCCCAGTCCGCAGGAAAGCGCGGCGTTGAATGTACGGGTCTTCATGCAGCCGCCTATGCAGATACTCATGGCAAGTGCGAATGCAACTCCAAGGCATACTGAAACAATAACGGTAAATGTACTGTTTTCCTTTGTAAGGCTGCTCATCATGCCTGACATATCGCCGCCTGACGACGACATAACCACTGCCGTGGAAATGATTCCGGTAAGAATACTGTAAACCACAAAGGCGATCACATACGCCAGCACACCCGCCCAGAAGCTGGACGCTTTTATCTTATGTACCGCGAGCAGAACAAGTCCGCCGATAACAGGGATAAGTCCTGTTACCGCCATACCTATAAGAGCCGCTGTTATTACATTTTTTGATATCATAAAAATCCCCCTTAACATTGTACTAAGACAATACTACAAGTGTATATTACCATGTTTTTGCTGATTTGTCAATAGGGTAACTCCAAAAATTCCGTATGCTGCGGCAGTATAAAGCGTCTCCCGTACAAAAGACAGGAGACGCTGTATTTTTCGCAAGCTCAGATAGCGGCTTTTCTCACAGCCGCGCCAGGAACGCTTTTCTTGGTAATATCCGCGCCCAGTCCGCGGAGCTTTTCCTCAAAATTCTCATAGCCGCGTTCGATGTGGTAGATATCCTCTATTTCGGTAACGCCTTTAGCCGCAAGTCCAGCAATGACTAAAGCCGCTCCCGCTCTCAGGTCGGGAGCCGTTACAGGCGCGCCCATAAAAGAGCCTACTCCCTCAATGACTGCTACCTTTCCGTCCACGGAAATATCCGCGCCCATTCTGCGAAGCTCGTCAACGTATCTGAACCGGTTATCGAAAATACCCTCCGTAACAATGCTCGTACCCTCCGCAAGACACAGCAGCGTGGATATCTGAGGCTGCATATCCGTGGGGAATCCGGGGTGAGGCATAGTTTTTACGCTTGTCTTTACCAGCGGGCCGTCCACGGAAATACGAATGCTTTCGTCAAATTCCTCAACGTTTACGCCGATCTTTTCAAGCTTGGCGGTAATGCTCTCCAAATGCTTGGGAATAACGTTCTTGATGAGCACGTTGCCCCGCGTTGCGGCGGCGGCGACCATAAACGTGCCCGCCTCTATCTGGTCTGGTATTATCGCATATGTCGTACCTTTAAGGCGCTTTACGCCGCGCACCTTGATAACGTCAGTGCCCGCGCCCATAATGTCCGCGCCCATGGAGTTGAGAAAGTTCGCCAGATCCACGATATGAGGCTCCTTGGCTGCATTTTCTATAACGGTCATTCCCGTGGCTTTTACAGCCGCAAGCATGGCGTTTATGGTCGCGCCCACAGTTACCATGTCAAAATATATTTGGGTACCGTACAGCCCCTCGGACTGCACGTCTATCATTCCGTGGTCTATCGAACAGGTGGCTCCAAGAGCGGCAAAGGCTTTAAGGTGCTGGTCTATGGGACGGTCGCCCAGATAGCAGCCGCCGGGCATTGAAACTCTTGCTCTGCCGAATTTTCCGAGAAGCGTTCCCAGAAAGTAATAGGAAGCGCGCATATGCTTTGCCATTTCGTAAGGTACGATCGGGTCGGCAATACCGGTCGCGTCTATTCTGACTGTAGTTTTATTTAGAAAAACGACTTTTGCGCCCATTTCGTAAAGTATACGCAGACTTATCGAAACGTCGCTGATGTCGGGTATATTTTCAAGTACGCACGGTTCATCGGACAGGATAACGGCGGGGATTATGGCAGCCACGGCATTTTTTGCACCGCTGATCTCAACTTCCCCTTCAAGGCGGCGGCCGCCTTTTATAATAAATTTTTCCAACTAATATTCTCTCCCAAAGCGGTAATCGACCGCGTTAATACAGATATTCGCAAACAATTTGCGCATACCCTGACCGTGATATTGCGCGGAGGTATGCGCTGTACAAAGCAAACCTATTTTTACAGCATTAATATTATACCATAACCGCGGACAAAATAAAAGCTTTTTTCAATGTTTTTTATCACATTTTTTAGGGAAATATTTTACATCTTTAGTGCATTATGCACAATCCGCATGGAAAAATTGGTTTAATTTAACTTGTATCCTTTAAAATTTTAACTGTTTTGTAATACTATTGCTTTTCAACTAGAAAAGGCAGGGACGCGTTTGCCCGATTTCCGGTCTGTAAACCGTTTTCCGTATATTAACAGTACTCATACATGAGCAAGCCGCGGTTTACAAACGCTTACATTTAAGCTATAATCAAAGCGGCGGACGTCCCGAAGCATACCCGCAGGTCAGGCTTCTGACCGTGATTTCACATCTGCGCTCGCTTTTGCGGATCAAATATTTTCGGAAGCGTCCGCGTCGGCGCCGTCAGCCGGGTCTGCTCCGTTCTTTTCCTTTAAAAGATCGCGTATCTCCGATAAAAGCAGTTCTTCGGCAGTCGGCACAGGCTCCTGCGGCTCCGGCTCGGGAGCGGGTTCTTCCTTGCGTTTCAGCTTGTTGATGCCCTTGATAAGCATAAACACGCAGAACGCCACTATAATGAAGTTAAGTATTACCTGAATGAAGTTTCCGTAGGCAACCGCGACCTCTGTTATTTCTTCGATCCCTGCGGCTTCGTCGGCAGCTGCTCCCTGCTGGAGTACTATTTTCAGGTCGGAGAAATTCATTTTTCCAACCACAAGGCCTATTCCCGGCATAACTATGTCGTTTACCAGAGAATTGACGATAGGAGTAAACGCTCCGCCCATGATTATGCCGACAGCCATGTCAACAACGTTTCCCCGCGCTATAAATTCTTTAAACTCTGAGATTATTCCCTTTTTCTTTTCGTCAGCCATGATTATCTTCCTTTCATACATTTTTAAGACATTAAAATAGTACCATAACTTTGTTAGCAAAATATTACAGTTATGTTACTTTATGTAAAATCAAATTTTTTTGAAAATCTTCCAACCGTTTTTCTTTACGGAGCACTATATTAGTGAACGTTCAAAAAGGAGGTACCTTAAATGAAAAAGCAGGACGCCGATAATATCATAGGCGAGTATGTCCAAAAGCTGTACGGTTTTGCGCTGAACAAGCTCGGAAATCCCGACGAAGCGGAGGAGCTTTCCGCAAGAATTATCGCCGAGGTATACGAGGTGCTTGTAAAGCGTGAAAATATCGTCAACGTAAACGGCTACATTTACAAAATAGCCCACAACGTCTGGACGAGGTACGTCGCCGCCAAGAGCAAGTCCCGCAGCTTTGCGGACTTGAGCGGTACGGAAGGCACAAACGCTTTTGATAATATTCCGGATGAAAGGGACTTTGCGGAGGAATTTCAGCGGTCGGAGCAGTACGGACTGATACGCCGCGAAATAGCCTATCTCTCAAAAACCCAGCGTGAGATCGTCGTCCGCTATTATTACCGTCAGGAAAAGGTAAAAAACATTGCCGCTGCGATGGGACTGCCGGACGGTACAGTCAAGTGGCATCTGTCATGCACGCGAAAGGAGTTAATGATGAATATGGAAAAAATAAGAACAATAGGAAATCTCGGTTTGCAGCCAATACGCTTTACAAGCATGGGACATAACGGTCACCCGGGCACAAAGGGCGATACGGAGGATTTTCTTGCAAAAACAATTACGCAGAATATCGCTTATGCAGCGTACCATAAGCCCCGCACTGTTAATGAAATTGCGGACGAACTTGGCATAAATCCTATTTTTGTTGAGGACGAGGTAGCAACCCTTGAGGAGTACGGCTACATGGATAAGCTTGCGGACGGAAAGTACCGCACCAATATCAATATAGATATACCAAGCGACGAAGCGAACGCGATTTACAAGGATATACAAAAAAAGTATACCGAGCTTTTTGCGGAAAAATTTATAATTCCCTATCTTGAAAGTATCAATGAAATACCCGATTTTCTCACCGTTCCCGACAATGATCTTAATCTGCTTAAATGGAGCATGATCCCGCAGCTTACGGACAGGCTTGCCACAGCCGAGATCAGCGACTGGAAATACTCCGTAAAGCGCAAGGACGGCGGCGATTTTGTGGCATATGCCCGTTTGGACGTGCCGGTAAAAAAAGACAAAAGCGCGGAAATTTACTGGGCTTGCGGAAGTATGTGGCGTAATTCGCAGGATTCAGTCAATTCGTTTACATGGGACAAACCCTCTTCGTGGAGAAGCTGGAGGATCGACGTGTACTGGGGCAGCCGCGAGGGCTGGCGCGAAAATCTTACCGAGGACTATGAAAAGCTGTACTACTTTATGAAAGGCGAGCTTGCGGAAAACGAAGCGAACATGTACGCCTACAAGCGTCTGCTTGACCGCGGCTATCTGGTGAAAACCGACAGCGGCTACAAGGTAAGCATTATTCTTTCCGACAGCATGAACAAATGGTTTGAACTTTTCCCCAAGGCAAGCGACGAGGTGCTGGCTCTCTCCAAGGAGTACGCGGAAAAGGCGGCGGAAGCCGATATCCTCAACCAGCCCGAGCATATGCACGAACAGATACGTTACTACGGCCAAAACGCCGCCTGCCTTCTGCATACGCATATTATGGAGTACCTGCTCAACAAGGGCGTTTTGAAACTCCCCACAGAGGAGCAGCGCAAGGGTCTCTGCACGGTAATGTTCCTCGGTCAGTAATTTTTTGATGACCTCCTAAAGGTCACATATTTGCAAAGCAAAACGGATACCGTTTAAGCGTTTAAGCCCGGTATCCGTTTTGCTTTTATTATTTTGCGGCTTTTGCGGCAGTCCTGCTGCGCTTTGCCATAAGCTTCAGGAAAGGCGACGACAGCTTTTTAAGCCGCGGGATAACTGTTTCCAGCAGACCGCAGTATTTGTCCACAAGAACTATCACGAGGGTCTCGCGGTACTTGGGAAGAGCGGTGATATTGAGAGGAAACATATGCTTTTCGATCATGTCGCTTTCCAGATCGGAAACGTAAAAATTCTCCCTTACGTTTTTCAGAGCGGTTTTCGCATGGGTGAAGCCGTGGAGACGTTCCCCCTTGCTGCGCCTGTAAGTATGCCAGTCGTACAGAAACAGGTCGTGGAGCAGTCCCGCTCTTGCGCCCGCTCGCTCGTTAAGAGAGAAAAATCTGCACACCTTATAATTATAGTATGAAACGTTCAGGCAGTGCTGGAAACAGGTGGTGTCTCCGTGGTGAGTGTATTCCCTCATCTGCTGAACAGTCTTGCTTTCAAGCAGGTCTGCCACAAGGTAGTGGTAGTCGGAGGCTTCTCCGTCGCTCAGATCCACCTTTGAACCGATAGCGTTAAGCATTTTTTGCCGATCAACTCCTTTTTGTCCTTTTTGGGACATTCGTTATACTTATTATACAACACCGATTCGGCATTTGCAATAAGCTTATAAAATTCAGCGTACAAATTCCACAAGCTTTTTTGTGCACCTTGACGACCTGAATATACTTAAAGTTTATTTTTAAATTTTATTATCTTTAAGTAATGTGACTGTAGTCAAATTGCATAAAATCTTACCTGAAATTTCATTGTTAATTTTCGGGACAAATTCTCTCAGTTCTTGCAATTTGGCTGACGTTGGTGTATAATATCATTACAGTGGTGAACAATTACTGATTTGAGGTGAAAAGTGGTGAATTTTCCACCCGGTTTTCCACACACGGTGGAAAACTTCCTCCGAACAGCAGTAAAATTTCCACTTATTTCAGTCTATGACTTACAGTAAAGGGCGGTGATAAAGCATGGCGGGCAATTCCTTAATGGGCACCTACGAGCATACTATGGACGCTAAGGGAAGAATGGCGTTCCCCACAAAGCTCCGCGAGCGCCTCGGCGTCAGCTTTATCGTAACTATCGGTCTGGACGGCTGTCTGTATGTATATTCCGCAGAGGACTGGGATATATTTACAGAGAAGCTCCGCACCCTTACCGGCACTAAAGCCAAAGCCGCCAAAATGATAATCATAAACGCCTGCACCGTGGAACCGGACAAGCAGGGACGTATACTTATCCCACAGAATCTCAGGGATTACGCGGGTCTCGACCACGATATAACAGTTCTCGGAGTTATAGACCGCGCCGAGATATGGGACAGCGCACGCTTCAAGGAGTTCAGCTCCGAGATAACAGGCGAAATGCTCTCGGACGCTTTATCCGACATTTCGTTCTGATAACGATAAAGGATAATTATGAATAGTAATTTTTATCACCTGCCCGTGCTTCTTGAGGAGGTTCTGGCGGGACTTGACATAAAGCCCGCAGGAGTGTACATCGACGGCACCTGCGGCGGAGCGGGTCATTCCCGCGAAATAGCAAAAAAGCTGTCGGGAGGAACGCTGCTCGGTATCGACAGAGACCCCGACGCGGTTCTCGCCGCTTCGGAAAGACTTGCTCCCTACGGTTTCAGGGCGGCAAGAGGAAACTATTCCGATATAAGGAATATCGCACGTGAAAACGGTATCGAAGCCGCGGACGGAATACTTCTTGATCTTGGGGTGTCCTCCCACCAGCTCGATACCGAGGAAAGAGGTTTTTCATACCACGGAAACGCTCCGCTGGATATGAGAATGTCAAGGGAGGGACAGACCGCCGCAGATCTGGTGAATACCCTTGCAGAAAGCGAGCTTGCAAGGATACTGTTCCAGTACGGCGAGGAAAAGTTCAGCCGCCGCATTGCGGGAGAAATAGTCAGGCGGCGAACAGAAAAGCTCATTGAAACCACGGGCGAGCTTGCGGATATTATCGGGGATTCGGTCCCCGCAAAGTTCAAAAGAGATAAAAATCCCTGCCGAAAGACCTTTCAGGCGCTTAGGATCGCGGTAAACTGCGAATTTGAGCATCTTGACAGAGGTTTGGACGAAGCCTTTGAGCTTCTGAAGCCGGGAGGAAGGCTGTGCGTTATAACCTTTCATTCCGTTGAGGACAGGATAGTCAAGCAAAGATTTGCGTCATTCTGCAAGGGCTGCGTATGTCCGCCGGACTTTCCACAGTGCGTTTGCGGAAAAACTCCGAGGGGAAAGCTCGTTAACCGCAAGCCTGCGGAGGCTTCGCCGGAGGAACTGGAAAAAAATCCAAGAAGCAGGAGCGCAAAGCTCAGAGTTATAGAAAAGATATAAATTTACCGAAGCATTTTTCGTATTAAATATAAGAAAAGAAAAAGATGTGTAAGACAAGGACGGACAAAAGAAAGGAATAAAAATGAGTAAAAATAATCTTGCCTACGACCTTACAAAGTATGAGGACGCAGCTCCGGAAAAGGCGCCCAAAATACGCGTCCGCAGGCAGAAAGCGGCGAACGTGGGGTCTGCGCCGAAGATGATCGCCTTTACGGCGGCGGCGGGACTTATCCTCGGCGCGGTCATTTACGGAAAGGTAGAAAACGCCGCTATCCACGCTGAGATAACAACTCAGAACAAGACTGTTGAAATGCTTGCCAGC
Source organism: uncultured Oscillospiraceae bacterium (assembly GCA_910586535.1). Classification (GTDB taxonomy): domain Bacteria; phylum Bacillota; class Clostridia; order Oscillospirales; family Ruminococcaceae; genus RGIG8773. Next base: position 22,173 of record CAJUHS010000019.1, on the reverse strand, counting down.
GAAAATGTCAGAATGCAGTCGGAGATAGAGGAAAAAACCGCGCTGAAATCCGTGGAGAGCTATGTGGAGAATATCCTCGGAATGCAGAAGCTGGACAAGTCTCAGATAGAATACGTGAGTATTTCCAACGGCAGCGTTGCGGATATTCCCGAAGGCGAGGATAATGTTTTCCTGAAAATAAAGAATGCGTTCGGCGATTTTCTGGAATATATCCGCGGCTGACGAAATAGTATATTTTAGGGCGGCACCGTTCTGAAAGCGGCACGCCCTATTTTGAACGTGATAACATCGGATAACGGGGGAAATTTTTTCCGAAAGGAGAGGACGTTTTGTCTTATCAGCCTACAAATAAAATGAGATTCAAGCTTAATCTGGTCGTACTGCCGCTTTTTCTGGCGTTTACGTGCTGGATACTGGTAAGCCTGTTCGAGACCTCCATAACCGATAATCTGAAATATCAGACCCTCGCCAACGACACCCAGTTTAAGAGCAAGACGGTCAAGGCAAACCGTGGAAGCATTTACGATTCCAACGGCAAGATACTTGCCCAGTCGGCTACGGTGTACTCTATCTGCGTTGACCCTATCGTGCTCAGCGATCAGAAGAAAAAGGAAAAAAAGGCGGAGGACGACGGCGACGTACCCGAAAAGCTTGAATCGGAACGCATGATAGACGCGGCGGCGACAATACTCAGCGAGGAGCTGGGCGGCGACGTTACCTACGATTACGTTGTAAAAAAGCTTACGGAAAGAACCGACACCCACTGGTCCCTTATAGCCAAATCCGTGGAAAAACCTGTGCACGACAAGATATTTGCCCGCGCAAGCGAGGAAAAGCTTGGCAACCTTATTTTCCATGAGCTTGACACCAAGCGGTACTACCCTCAGGGAGAGCTTGCCGCGGCGGTAATAGGCTTTACGAACTATGACGGAGACGGCATTTACGGCGTTGAATCCAAATACAACGATTACCTGAAGGGCGTGGACGGAAAGGTTATCTCCGCTGTGGACGCTTTCCAGAACGAAATGCCCTACAAGAACGACAAGATATACGACGCGCAGGACGGCAATTCCCTTTACCTTACGCTGGACATGACCTTGCAGTACTACGCGGAAAAATACCTTGAGCAGCAGGTGGAGGCTCACGACGTTCAGAACCGCGCCTGCGCCATAATCATGGAGGCTAAAACCGGAGCGGTCAAGGCTATGGCGAGTACTCCCGGCTTCGACCTGAACGACAGAAATTCTCTGTATAATCCTGCTGATACCGCAAAGCTTTCGGGCGTTGCCGAAGAGGACGAGTACAACGAGCTTTATGCGACTCTTCGGGAACAGCAGTGGAAAAACAAGGCTATCACCGAGCTGTACTACCCCGGCTCCGTATTCAAGGTAGTAACGGGTTCGGCGGCTCTGGAGGAAAAAGCCATAAGCCTTAACTCCACGTTTAACTGCGGACAGGTAATAACCGTTGCGGACACCGATATCCACTGCTGGGCGACCTATTCCCACGGTTCGCAGGACTTCACCACGGCTATGACAAACTCCTGCAACCCTGCCTTTATCCAGATAGGACAGCTTCTGGGCAAGGATAAATTTTTCGACTACTTCAAGGCATACGGCTTCACCGAGCCTACGGGCATAGACCTGCCCGGCGAGGCGAACAGCATTTACGTCAACACCAGCGAGAAAGGTCCCGTTGAGCTTGCGTCCTGTTCTTTCGGACAGACCAACAAGGTGACCCCGCTCCAGATGATAACAGCGTACGCCGCGGTCGTTAACGGAGGATATCTCGTTACCCCGTATGTTGTAAGTAAAATAGTCGACCACAACGGAAACGTTATAAAAACTACCGAACCGTCTATCAAGAGACAGGTCATCTCCGAGGAGACCTCCGCAGAAATGCGGCAGGTACTGGAAAGCGTTGTAAACAGAAAGGACGGTTCAAACGCCTACATCAAGGGCTACGCTATCGGAGGAAAATCCGGTACGTCCCAAAAGATCGACAAGAGCCGCGAAACGGGAAACGACGATCTGTACGTTTCCTCATACTGTGCGTTCGCTCCCGCCGACGATCCCGAAATAATCATGCTTGTTATGGTAGACGAGCCTACAGCCAAGGACGCGAACGGTTCGCTTATGTACTACGGAAGCATCGTTGCCGTGCCTGCTGTGGTAAACGTTCTGAAAGAGGCTCTGCCCTATATGGGATACTATCCTGAATACACCGAGGAGGAGCTTGAAGCTTTGGGCGTTACTCTTCCCGCGGTCGAGGGTCAGGCGGTAAGCATCGCCAAGGAGACTCTTGAAGCTCTCAGCCTGTCGGTAACGGTTGTGGGAAGCGGAGAAACCGTTGTGGCGCAGGTACCCGCGAGGGCAAGCTCCATACCGCGAAACGGCAGGGTGGTGCTCTATACCGAGGAAAACTATGAGACGGAATATACCACAGTCCCCAACATAATCGGCTACGGACTGTCCGACGTAAACTCCATACTTACCAACGCTGATCTTAACTTCAAGGTAGGAGACGGAGCCGCCAACCATTCGGGAGCAATAGCCTACAGCCAGAACTACGCCGAGGGAAACGTCGTTCCCAAGGGTACGATAATAGAAGTTATATTTGTTATCAAGGACGAGGGATAGCGTGCTGTTCCTGTACCGATAAGGATACATACGGAAAGAGGATGATTTGAATGAGACTTGACGAGCTTATTGACGAAGCGAGAAAAGCTATGACTGTGGATATAACCGTTTCAGACAAGCGGGCGGCGGTAGAGGGAATTACCGACAATACCGAAGAGGTCGCCGCCGGATATATTTTCGTATGTATCAGAGGAGCGCGCTTTGACGGTCACGATTTTGCGGAAGAAGCGCTTGAAAAGGGTGCTCTGTGCGTTGTCGCCGAATATGATATGGGACTTGACAATCAGGTAGTGGTCTCTGATACCCGCGAATTTTACGGACATCTCTGCGCGGTATGGTTCAACCACCCCGAGCGCAGAATGAAGCTTATCGGCGTTACGGGCACAAACGGAAAGACCACTCTCGCCACTATGATAAAGGAAGTACTGGCGGCAAAGGGACACCGCGTCGGCTTTATCGGCACTACAGGCTGTCTGATAAACGGAAAGCCTGTTCAGACCGACGGTTCAACCCCCACAACGCCCCGTGTGTTCGAGCTCTATAAGCTTTGGTACGACATGGCGAAAGGCGGCTGCGACTGCGTGGTAATGGAGGTATCCTCCTTTGCCCTTGCCCAGAACAGGATAGGTCCCGCAAAGTTCAGGCTTGCGGTATTCACAAATCTTTCCCGCGATCATCTTGACTATCACGGCGATATGGAAAGCTACTACGAAGCAAAGAAAAAGCTTTTCACCGAGCACTGCGAGACCGCCGTTATCAATATCGACGACCGCTACGGTATGCGGCTCTGGCAGGAGCTTGCGGACAGCGGCGTTGAAAGGATATCCTGCTCGGTAAGCGGTCAGAATGCCGACCTTAAAGGAAATAACGTTAAGTTTGAAAGCGGCGTTACCCGTTTCTGGGTAAGCGCGTCAAATAAAAATTATCCCTTTGCTCTGCCTATGATGGGACTCTATAACGTTCTGAACGCAGTGGAAGCTATAGCTGTCTGCATAAAGCTAAGTCTCCCCATAAACGCCATAGCATCCGCAATGGGCGGTTTTCCGGGAGTAAAGGGCAGATGCGAGTTTATTCCTACCGGCAGGGACTTTATGGTGATCTGCGATTATGCCCATTCCCCCGACGCGCTGGAAAATATGCTCCCCAATATAAAGGAAAACTGTTCGGGACGGCTCATATGCCTGTTCGGCTGCGGCGGGGACAGGGACAAGACAAAGCGTCCGCTTATGGCGCGGGCTGCGGAGAAGTACGCGGATATGCTCATAATCACCTCGGACAATCCGAGAAACGAAGACCCCGAAGCAATTATAGACGATATCGTGGCGGGACTTGAACATACCAAGCCGTACATGAGGATAACCGACCGTAAAGCCGCTATCCGCAGGGCGATAACCATTGCCGAAAAGGACGACATAATAGTCCTCGCGGGCAAGGGTCACGAGGACTATCAGATACTAAAGGACGACGTTCATGTTCGCTTCGACGAGCGGGAGATAGTAAAAGAGATAATGCAGAGCTATGTCCGCAGGAGATACGACCCGGAAATGTACGACATGATAACCATTAACGAGATAATGGACATCACTGGCGGCAAGCCTTTCTCTGTAAGGAATTTCGACAGGCGCGTGCCTATGTGCTGGTTCTTTTCCGATACGCGGGACGTTATTCAGGGCGGCGTTTTCATAGCCCTTAAAGGCGAACGCTTCGACGGTCACGACTTTGCCCGTCAGGCTGTTGACAAGGGCGCGGTGCTGGCTATTACCGAGCGAACTATCGCGAACGTTCCCAGTATCGTGGTAAAAAGCTGCCGCAAGGCTCTGCTGGATCTTGCACGCCACCACAGAATGCGGTTCGACCCCGTTGTTGTGGGCGTTACGGGAAGCGTGGGAAAGACCTCCACAAAAGACATGATAGCCCTTGCTCTGTCCTGCGGGCACAGCGTCTATAAGACAGAGGGAAACCACAACAACGAGATAGGTCTGCCCTTTACAATATTCAAGCTGAACAGAAGCTGTTCGGCGGCAGTTCTGGAAATGGGTATGTCCGACTTCGGAGAAATAGAAAAGCTTTCAAGAGCTTCAAAGCCCAATATCTGCGTGATAACCAATATAGGATATTCCCATATGGAAAATCTCGGCTCGCAGGAGGGTATCCTTGACGCGAAGCTTGAAATACTCAAGGGCGCGGACAGAAAGGCTCCGCTGATAGTAAACGGCGACGACCGCCTGCTTTTCCCTCTTAAAGAGGAATACGACGGATACCGTAAGGTCATCACATACGGAATAGACAACGAAAAGGTCGATTACAGAGCTACGGAGATATGCACATATCCCGACAGAATGTACTTCAACGTCAGACATGACGGAGAGATGATATGCGACGTGGCGCTGTTCTGTCCGGGACGTCACCATATCTACAACGCGCTTGCGGCAATATGTACCGCAGTAAACGCAGGCTGCGACCCTGTTGCCGCCGCGGAAATGCTTAGCGGCTTCCAGCCCGATTCCCTGAGACAGCACGTCCAGAAGCGCGGCGAGCAGATGATAATCGCGGACTGCTACAACGCCTCCCCCGATTCGGTAAAGGCGGCGATAGACGTGCTCTGCGAAATGAAGCCCAAGGAGGGCGGCAGACGGGTCGCGGTACTGGGAGATATGCTTGAACTGGGCGAAAGCTCCGAGGAGCTTCACAGACAGGTTGGCGAGTACGTTGTCAGCAAGGGCGTTGACTTAATGGTCTGCTACGGCAAAAACGCCGCCGCCATTGCCGCAAGAGCCGACGAGCTGGGAATGCACGCGGGCAGCTCCGAGGATCCGAAAACGGTGCTGAACTTTATGAAATACAAGCTCAAGCCAAACGATATCGTGCTCTTTAAAGCGAGCCGCGGTATGCATCTGGAGGAGCTTATCGAGGACTTCTACAAGGATTGTTGATTACTTAAAGTATACTATTGGCAAAATATTGCTGACAGAATAAAATTTTGGTTATGGTGGTGCGTTAAATGCCGTTCTGGGTAAACACGGTGGTTGCGCTGATAGCTTTCGGCGTATCGGCGGTAACGGGAATTTTTCTCATTCCGCTGCTTAAAAAGCTGCATTTCGGTCAGACTATATATGAGAAAGGTCCCGCATGGCACAAAAGCAAGCAGGGCACTCCAATGATGGGCGGCTTTATGTTTATTATAGGTACTGTTGCCGCTGCTGCCGCAGGGTATGCAATATTCCGCTTCAGACAAAGCGGCGGAACGGCAGTTCCCGACAATACGGGACTTTATCGTCTGCTTGCAGGACTTGCCTTTGCGCTTCTGAACGGCTGCATAGGCTTTACCGACGACTATATAAAAGCGGTAAAAAAGCAGAATTTAGGTCTTAAAGCAAAGCAGAAAATGGTCATGCAGTTCATTTTAAGCGCGGCGTTCCTGTACGCGCTTTGGCTGCTGGGAGACCGTTCCACGGCTATCGCTTTTCCCTTTTTCGGCGACGTGGATTTCGGTATATTTTATTACCCGGTAATGGTGCTGTACCTTATCTTCCTCACCAACGCGGTGAACCTCACCGACGGTGTGGACGGACTCTGCGGCTCTGTTACGGTTATAGCGGGACTTTCTTTTGTAATGCTCTGCGCGGCAATGGGCGAGTGGGAGTACTCCATATTTGCCATGGCTCTTGCGGGAGCCTGCCTTGGCTTTCTCGTCTGGAACCTGCACCCCGCAAAGGTCTTTATGGGAGACACAGGCTCAATGTTCCTTGGGGGAGCGGTCTGCGCAATGGGCTTTGCCATGCACAAGCACCTGCTGCTTGCGCTGATAGCAATAGTGTACGTTCTTGACGCGCTTTCGGTGGTGGTTCAGGTTACCTACTTCAAGCTCACAAAGGGCAAAAGGCTTTTCAAGATGTCCCCGGTACATCATCATTTTGAGCTTTGCGGATATTCCGAATACAAAATAGTTATCCTGTTTACGACAGCCGCCCTTATCGCGGGCATTGCGGCAAATCTGATCTACAATCTCTTATAATTCAAGCAATTATGAATTTATCCCAAAGGAGGAATACCGGTGCAGAACGCGTCAAGCGCCGTTCCGAACGGCAAAAGAAGAAGCGCGCCCAACGGAAACAGCGCGCGGAAAAAAAGAATAACGTCCGGCGGCACCTCTGCGGGGTACCGAGAAAAAATAGCGACCGGACCTATAGACTATCCGTTTCTGCTCATCGTAATGATACTGCTGGTAATGGGCATCATCATGATGTTCTCGGCGGGCTATGCATGGGCGATAAAGGAAGAGGGCGGAGACGGCACCGCATACGTCCGCAGTCAGCTGGGAATGGCGGGAATAGGCCTGGTGGGAATGTTCTTCGCGTCCTTTTTCGATTACCACTGGTTCAGAAAGCCCATAATCGCTTACGGCTTTTACGGTATGTGCGTTGTACTGCTGATAATGTGCAGGGTGGGGCCCTTTACCGACCCGCACAATGACTCGTACCGCTGGGTAAAGTTTCCCGGACTGCCTTCGTTCCAGCCCTCGGAGCTTATGAAGCTTGCTATCATAATGCTTTTTGCGTACCTTATATCGGTAAACTATTCCAAAATGAAATACTTTAAGTACGGGATAGTGCCGTTTCTGGGCTGTCTCGGAATAGTAGTTCTGCTGATGATGCTCCAGCCCCACCTTTCGGGAACTATCATTATCTGCGCTATCGGGATCATCATGATGTTTGTGGGCGGCTCAAGGGTAAAGCACCTGCTTGTTCTGGGAGTTTTTGGCGTTGTCGCTCTTGCCGCCGCGCTGTTCATACTGATAGAGCTAAAGGATTTCAGCTACTTTGAAAAGCGGATGATGTCCTGGACAGACCCTTTTGGAGCGGAAGCCTCCAACGCCACATGGCAGACGAAAAACAGTCTTATCGCTATCGGTTCCGGAGGACTTTTCGGTTTGGGACTTGGAAATTCCCGACAGAAGTTCCTGTATCTTCCCGAAGCAAAAAACGACTTTGTTTTCGCCGTAGTCTGCGAGGAGCTTGGCTTTGTGGGCGCGCTTATGGTAATAATCCTGTTCCTGCTTTTTATCTGCCGCGGAATGTATATAGCTTCAAAGGCTCCCGACAAATACGGCATGATGCTTGCGGTGGGACTTACGGTGCAGATAGGCTTGCAGGCGCTGCTGAATATTGCCGTTGTAACCAACACCATACCCAACACGGGCGTGTCCCTGCCGTTTTTCAGCTACGGCGGAACAGCTCTTATTATGCAGCTTGTACAAATGGGTATCATACTCAACATTTCGAGACAGTCAATAATAGAAACGTAGAAGATGTCGAAAAGCGGCTCTTATCATGTAGCTTGTACAAATGGGTATTATTCTCAACATTTCAAAGCAGTCCATAACAGAAACGTAAATGCGGGGACGGGAGAACCGTCCCCTACAGAGTGAGGGCAAAATTATGTTAAAGGTTCTTATGGCAGGAGGCGGCACAGGGGGACATATAAATCCCGCTCTTGCCATTGCTTCGATAATAAAGGAACGCCGTCCCGACGCGGAATTTCTCTTTGCGGGCACTCCCAACGGCATGGAGGCAAATCTGATACCAAAGGCGGGATATGAGTTTGCTCCTATAAAGATCAGCGGCTTTCAGCGCAGGATGACCCCCAAGAACCTTGTGCGGAATGCCCGCGCGGCGGCTTATCTGACCGCTTCGGGACACCGCTCAAAGCAGATAATCGACAGCTTTAAGCCGGATATTGTTATCGGTACCGGAGGATACGTCAGCTATCCCATTCTGGCAAAAGCCGTGCAAATGGGTATACCTGCGGCTATACACGAGCAGAACGCTTTTCCCGGAATAACCAACCGTCTTCTTTCAAAAAAAGTTGACGAGGTAATGCTCACCGTTGAGGAGGCTGCGGCTCACCTTGACGCCTGCGCTCAATATACCGTAACGGGTCTTCCCGTAAGAGCAGGATTTTCCGCAGGAGCGATAAGCCGCGCGGAAGCCAAAAAGGAACTGGGTCTTGACGATAAACTCTGCATTTTCAGCTTCGGAGGAAGCTTGGGCGCGGGGGCAATAAATAACGGCGCGGCGGCTCTCCTGAAGTGGGAAAAGGATGAAAACGTTCCTGTTAACCATATCCACGGCTTCGGTAAAATGGGTCACGAGACTTTTCTGCCAAAGCTAAAGGAGCTTGGCATAGACTATGAAAACGATAAAAGCTTTATAGTAAAGGAATACTTCCATAATATGGACATATGCACAGCCGCCGCCGATCTTATTATCTGCCGCAGCGGAGCGTCCACAATATCGGAGCTCCAGGCAATGGGCAGGGCTTCGGTACTGATACCGTCCCCAAACGTTACCGCCAATCACCAGTACCACAACGCAATGGTTCTCGGACGTGCGGGTGCGGCGGTCGTTATCGAGGAAAAAAACCTCACAGATGAAGTACTTATCGAAAAGGTTCGCGAGCTTATCGAAAATCCCCGGAAGCTTGACGCGCTTGCAAGACGCGCCGCGGAGACCTATGTCAGCAATACTCCAGACAGGATATACGCAGTCGTTGACAGACTGGCGAACAAAAGCTGTTCCGAAAAATAAACGGGAAAAGCAAGGCTTTCGGGGAGCAATGTCCCGAAAATCAATAAAAAAGCGCCGTTAAGGCTTTTCTTTGGCAAAAATATCCCGCACCGCTTCAGGCGGTACCGCATAATATGAAACAAAAAGCGGTAAGGGAGCTGCCGATATGCATTTGCAGAAGCTTGTTATAAACGGAGGTAAAAAGCTGAACGGAGAGATCCGTATCCAGGGAGCAAAAAACGCTGCGCTGCCTATAATGGCGGCTGCTGTACTGTGCGGGAAAAGCGGCGAAAAAATAGTGCTGCGGAACTGTCCGCGGATATCCGACGTTTATTCCGCAATGAGAATACTTACATATCTCGGCTGTAAGGCGCAGTTCGACGACGGTACGGTCACTATTGTACCAGAAAGCGTTTCCCGTCCTGAAATTTCCGATGAACTCATGCGGGAGATGCGCTCCTCCATATTTTTTCTCGGAGCCATTCTCGGCAGAACGGGCAGGTGCAGGATAACTCTTCCGGGCGGCTGCGACCTTGGTCCGCGGCCTATTGATATGCACATTTCCGCCCTGAGAAAAATGGGCGTTACCATTAAAGAGGAGTACGGCGCGCTTGACTGCCGCGCGGAAAAGGGTCTTACGGGAGCAAAGATATCCCTGTCATTCCCCTCGGTGGGAACTACAGAAAACATTATGATGGCGGCTGCCCTTGCGGAAGGTACTACAGTAATAGGCAACGCCGCCCGCGAACCTGAAATTGCCGACCTTGCGGAATTTCTCAACCGATGCGGAGCTAAAATAAGCGGCGCCGGCGGAGGGAAGATAATCATAAACGGCGTTAAGGAGCTTCACGGCTGCGACTACACCGTAATGCCAGACAGGATAGCCTGCGCCACATACCTTGCCTGCACTGCCTCGGCGGGAGGGGAGACCGTTATCACGGGCTGCCGTCCCTGGGACGTTGAAAGTATACTGCCTGTTTTCGAGCAGATGGGCTGCTCGGTCTATACTTTGGACGACAAGATTTATTTCAGCGCGAACCGTCCTCTAAAAGCGGTCAATCCCATACGCACAATGGTGTATCCCGGTTTCCCCACGGACGCGCAGGCTCCTGTTATGGCTTCCCTGTGCAGGGCTAAGGGAACGTCGGTGTTCGTGGAAAACATTTTCGAGAGCCGCTACAAACACGTGGCGGGACTCACCCGAATGGGCGCGGATATCCTCGTGGAGGGAAAGGTTGCGGTCATTGAGGGTGTGAACAGGCTTTACGGTGTAAAGACCGAAGCCCCGGACCTGAGAGGCGGCGCGGGACTGGTCACTGCCGCCCTTGCAGCGGAGGGTACCAGCGAAATATCAAATATACACTACATCGACAGAGGATATGAGGACATAGAAAGCGTGCTGTCCTCTCTGGGCGCGGATATAAAAAGAGTTTAGGCGGTTTGCAGCAGACCGTCCGTACCGAAAGGAATGATAAAAATGCAGAACGGAAGAAAGGGACAAAACGGGCAGCAGAAGCGCAAACGCAATATGTCGCTCCATTACAGCGCGATAGTGCTGATAGTCCTGATAATTTTTTCCGTACTTTCGGTAACGGTCTTCTTCAACATTGACACCGCAGTTGTAAGCGGTTCGTCGATCTATACCGCCGACGAGATAATAAGGGTGAGCGGCATACAGGGCGGCGACAACATGATACGCAAAAATCTGGGCAGGGCGGAAAAAGCCATTACCGCGGAGCTTATCTATATCGAGGAAGCGCATATCAGCAGAAAACTGCCGTCGTCGGTGGAAATACTGATAGTGCCGTGCATTGAGACTGCAAGCCTGCAGAACGAGGGCGGCTACATGATAATCAGCGAAACCGGTAAAATACTCAGCCTTTCGGAAGAACCCGCAGAGGACACGCCGGTATTCTACGGCGTAAATCCCGCAGAGGAGCTGAAGCCCGGCGATACTTTCAAGTCGGAGGACGAGACCAAGACCGAAGTGATCTACGAGCTTATAGCTCTTTTGGAAAACAGATTTGTGTCGAAGATAACAAGCTTTGACGTTAACGACCGCCTCAATATAAACTGTCTTTACGATAACAGAATAGACATAGAGCTGGGAGTTATTACCGACGCGGAATACAAATTCAGACTTGCTGACGAAATAATCTCCACAAGGATATCCCCCGGCGCGGAGGGCAGGCTAAAAATGCTTGAAAACGGCGGTCAGTTCCTCAGCAAAGCCGATTTGGAACAGATAGACGAGATATTCCTGCATAATTCCGAGGCCGCCACGGAAACCGTTACAGAGGAAACCTCTTCCGAAACTTCCGCAGGGTCTCAGGAAGCTACAAACACGTCAACAAAACTTAATTTTGAATAATGCGATTTAGTAATTTTTTCTAAATTCAATGTTTTTTTTATAAAACCCTTGAAAAAATTTTTAAAGTATGTTAAAATAAATGTTGTATATCTGGAAAGTGTCCCTTTCGGCAGCCTGACGGTATTTTAGGTACTGCGGAACAAAGGGAGGGCGGCGTTTTACGGTTTGCCGCCGCAGAATACGGCTTTTTATGGAATTTAAATTAGGAGGACATTGTAAATGGGATTTTCTGTCGATAACGAGGAAGTCTTTTCCGATATTAATATAAAAGTCGTTGGCGTCGGCGGAGGCGGCGGAAACGCGCTTAACTGCATGGCTACGGAGGGTATTTTCGACGTTGAGTTCATCGCCGTGAATACCGACGCCGCCGCATTGCGTTCCTCCAAAGCTTCCACAAAGGTGCAGATCGGCGAAAAGCTTACGAGAGGACGCGGCGCAGGAAACAAGCCCGAAATAGGCGAGCGTTCCGCTCAGGAAAACCGGGACGAGATCGCTGCCGCTCTCAAAGGCGCGACTATGGTGTTTATTGCCGCGGGTATGGGCGGAGGTACGGGTACAGGCGCGGCTCCCGTCGTTGCCGAGGTAGCCAAGGAAATGGATATCCTTACCGTTGCCGTTGTAACGAAGCCTTTCAATTTTGAGCAGAAAGCCAAAATGGTGCAGGCGGAGCGCGGCATAGGCGAGCTTATGAAAAACGTGGATTCCCTTGTGGTGATCCCCAATGAGAGACTTATCTCCACCAGCGACAAGCCCCTTACTATGAAGGAAAGCTTCGCTATGGCGGATAATATACTTAAAACGGGCGTTAAGTCCATTGCCGAGCTTATCACAGTAGACGGCTTTATCAATCTTGACTTTGCGGACGTTGAGACCACTATGAAGAACGCGGGCTATGCGCATATGGCTATCGGCCACGGTTCGGGCAAGGACAAGGCTGCCGAGGCTGCAAACGCCGTTATCACAAGTCCTCTGCTTGAGACCTCTATCAGCGGTGCTACAAGGCTTCTGGTAAATATCGTTATGTCCGAGGACGCGCTTTCAACCGATATTGATACGGCTACAAAGCTTATCACCGAGGCTGCCGATCCCGATGTTGAGCTTATCTTCGGCGCAAGCTTTGACGAGAAAATGGAGGACGAGATCAACCTCACCGTTATTGCTTCGGGCTTCAAGGATTTCGGCGCAGGAAACGTCGTAAAAGCGGATTCTCCGGTGGATACGGCTTCCGAAGACGCGGCTCCCGCTCCGTCGTCGGCAATAGACGATTACAGCGCACTGCTTGGTATCTTCAACGACAGAACATAAACTTTAAGACTCGTCCCGGCGCTTTCGGAACGAGTCTTTTTTTCATCGGATAATACCGAAAGCCCCCTGCCTTTTATGAGACAGGGGACTTTCGGTATTATGGGGATCTATATGGATAACTGCGGGAGGGGGGAATCCCGCAGACTGTCGGTGGGCGCCGCCCGCTTTCTGTCGGAAACCGCGGATTCCACTGCATATACATAAGCGAATGGAATCCGCCCGATGAGACGAGGACGGCAGAAAAACAGTCAAAGTCGGAGCAGCCCGTTATTGTTTCCGAGCGCCTGATAATATGTCCGCTTCCCTGCGCGCATATTTTTATAAACATGAAATTTTGTTTTTGACTATGGCTAAAGTATACACCCGCTTTGTGAAAACTGTATGAAAACCGCGGGGAAAATTTATAAAAAACTGTTCCTGATATTGATAAAAACTCTTGACAAGTTTTAAAAGTTGTGCTAAACTGTAAAAAGTTATTATAAAGAAGGGGGTGAACAGCTATGACAACAAGAAATGTCTTTGAAAAAATCGGTACGAGCCGTTATGAAGCTGTTCACACTTTATTAAGCCTATCGTAATATTATAGTGCTTTTATAGGAGTATGTGTGCGCTCTTTCGGTTTGTCCGAAGGGGGCGCTTTTGTTTTATTCTTCAAAAAAATCACCCACAGGTACGCCGAGGATTTTGGAAAGTCCGTAAAGCTCAATGTCGGAGACAGTCCTCGTGCCGTCCTCAATGCGGGAAACAGAACCGCGGCAGATGTACACTGCAATGGTTTCAAGCTTGTCCGAAAGCCGCTGCTGACTCATTTTTCTGGCAATGCGGAACTCCCGCACTCTGTTTCCGACCATGTTTTTTCTTTCACCGTCGATTATTCGCGCCATTTTATACTCTCCTTTGAAGTATTTGTCTTGACATAGGACAATTATTATGATATACTTTTTCGGGAGAAATATTGTCCTGTAACAGGACAACCGAACGGCAAATTAATTAAGGGGGTAATCAAAAAAATCATGCTGAATCGCTTTAAAAAGATTTGGAGCAAACCTTTTGCAGCCACGAACGGCAGGAAAGGGTGATACTCCCTGCCGGGACGGTAACGGCTGTCTCCAGAACAAACCGGACATTAGTATACGAAGAGGAGGCTCAATATGGGCATATTCATCAAATCCCAAAAAGAGGAAAACACCGACGAATTTCACAGGGATTACGGCGTTTTCAGCAATGTGTGGTATATTCTGAAAGCGTTCATGAAGTACAGGAAATCTTTGTTTTTCCTGCTTGTCGCAGGGGGAATAGCAGGAGCGTCCATGTCCTATATATGGAGCTTTATCGGAAAGCTTGTCATCGACATGATCGAACAGCAGGCGGCATCTCCGGACAAGGACGTTAAACCGCTGCTGATGCTTGTGGCTGCCGCAGCAGCAGTAGAGCTGTTTTTCCTGTGCGTGAACAATATTTCCGCGCAGAAGCTGAGCGTCGGCTTTACCTATATCCGCATGATGCTGGTAAAGGAACGCATCGCAAAAACTTTGTCAATGGAGTACGAAACACTCGAAACTCCCGAAATGCTGGACCGCCTGCAAAAGGCAAAGCGAGCCACAAGCGGCGACTGGCAGGGCGTTCAGGGCATGATGAGCTATATGCAGACCATGATGATCTACGTTGTTTCGGTAATTACCGCTACGGTCATTATGACTTCCTTTAACCCGTGGATAATCCTTGTGGTCGGCGTGCTGTCGGTGATCCAGTTCCTGTTTTTCGACTACATACGCAAAAAGGACAAAAAGGAAATGTGGGACGCCATGATGCCCCACTGGCGCAAGCTTGAATACATGGAAAACGTTACGACGGATTTTTCCTACGCAAAGGATATCAGGCTTTTCGGAATGAAAAAATTTCTGTCCCTGCGGCAGAAAAAAGTATACGACAAGGAGCTTGAGCATTGGTGGAGATCCCGTCAGTACTGGGTGTGGAACACGCTTTTTTCCCACGGCATAGCGTTTATCCGCAACATTATCGTTGTGGGCTGGCTGATCTGGAGCGTGGTCAAGGGCGGACTTTCCATTGGTAACTTTACGCTGTATTTTGCAGGTTCAATGGCTTTCTCCGAGGCTGTGAACCAGCTTCTGATAGCTATTTCAGGACTTAAGGAGCGTTCCGCCCACACGGACGATTTCCGCAGCTATATGGATATCCCGAGCGGGGACGAAGCGGCGGAGACAGTTCCAATTCCGGAAGCGGAGGACTATGCGTTTACCTTTGAAAACGTTTCTTTCCGCTACAAGGGACAGGAAAAGTACGCTCTGAAAAACATCAACATCACCCTTTCCCCCGGCGAAAAGCTTGCGGTGGTGGGACTCAACGGCGCGGGAAAGACTACCTTTATCAAGCTTCTGCTGAGGCTTTACGACGTTACAGAGGGACGTATCCTGCTGAACGGCACAGATATCCGAAGTTTCGACAGAGCGGAATATTTCAAAATGTTCTCCCCCGCCTTTCAGGACGTTACGGTATTCGCGTTCCCAATGAGCGAAAACGTATCCATGAGCGAGCCGTTCAATACCGATAAGGACAGAGCGGAAAGCGTCCTCCGCAGCGCGGGTCTGGGAGAGAAGATAGACTCTCTGGAAAAGGGCGTTGACACCGAGCTTTTAAAGGTTTTATACGACGACGGAATAGACCTTTCCGGCGGCGAAAAGCAGAAGCTTGCTCTTGCCCGCGCCCTCTATAAGGAGTCGAAGATTATTGTCCTCGACGAGCCGACGGCGGCTCTGGACGCATTGGCGGAGTACAGCCTGTACCAAAGCTTCGACAGCATGATAGGCAAAAAAACGGCGGTCTATATTTCCCACAGGCTGTCCTCCACCCGCTTTTGTGACAGAGTGGCAATGTTCGCCAAGGGAGAAATGGTGGAGACCGGTACCCATGAAGAGCTTATTGCTCTGGGCGGCGAATATGCGGAGATGTTCCGCGTTCAGGCACAGTACTATGTAGAGGACAAGGACGTTATTTTAGCTGAGTACGCAGAGCTTGCGGAGGGAGGCGAGGCAAATGGCTGATAAAAAATCAAACGCAAAAGACGCAAAGGAAAAAAGCAAGGTACTTCCCGTGCTGAAATATTTATTTCCCGACGCGTGGAAAAAATCAAAGACATACTTCATTCTGTCGGTAATAAACGTGCTGCTCACGGTGGCTGCTCCCATGTCGGACATCATCTTCACGCCCCTGCTGGTGGACGCGCTTATAGCTCCGGAAAAGGACATTCCTCTGATATGCCTTTACGGCGGACTTATGGTAACGATCAGTATTATTCTGAACGCCTCATACAGTGCGCTGACAACACATCTTGAAAAATACGCGGACTTTTTCCTTAACGCTACCTCGGTGGATATTTCAAGCAGGTGCATGGAAATAGACTTTGCGCTGACCGAAAACAAGGAGGCTCTCGAACAGATAAGAAAAGCCCGCGACGGAATGGGCTACTCCGGAGGAGTGCACAATATCGCAAAGGCATTTTTCAGTACCATAGCCAACGCGCTGAAAATCTTCGGAGCAGCGGCAATAATGATAGCAAACGCTCCGCTTCTGCTGCTTCCCGTGGGCGTTCTGCTTACAGTAAGCGCGGTGATAAACAAGAAAAAGAACGAGATCGACGTTAAGCAGTTCTCCGAGCTGTCAGGAATAAACCGTATTTTCGGGCACATTCTATGGGAAATGGAGGACTACCGCGGCGGCAAGGACGTACGTCTCTACAGCGCGGGCGGAATGATGACGGAAAAGGCGTCCCAGCAGATAAGCCGCTTGAACGCCTATTGGGAAAAGATATACCGTATGAAGCGTCCCTATATTGTCACCGATTCATTCACCTCGGCTGCAAGGGACTTCGGCACATATCTGTATCTGGGTATTCTGGCAATAATAGGGAAAATAACCATAGGCACGTTTACTCTGCTTGTGAACGCGGCGGGAATGCTCGGCAACGCCCTGCAGGGAGTTATTTTCGGACTTCAGGAGGTGGAAAAGGCAAGCGGCTACGCCTACGAGGTAGTGAAGTTCATGGAGTATCCGCCCTATATGGAAAAGGGCGACAAAAAGATACAAAGCTCCGAAAATGGTCACACCATTGAATTTAAGAACGTGAGCTTTTCCTATCCGAACACGGGGGTAAAGGTTCTGGACAACGTTTCCATTACCCTGCGCAGCGGAGAAAAACTGTCAGTTGTGGGACTGAACGGCGCGGGAAAAACTACCTTTATCAAGCTTCTGTGCCGTCTTTACGATACCGACAGCGGAGAGATACTCCTTGACGGTGTTAACATCAAAAGCTACAACTATGAGGATTATATGAAGCTGTTCGCAGTGGTGTTTCAGGACTTCCGTCTGCTGGCTTTTTCCGTGGACGAAAACGTTCTTCTGGGAAAAGAGGAGCCGCCGGAGGTGGTGGATTCCCTGCTTGAAAAGGTTGGTCTTGACGAAAAAGTCAAAAGCCTGCCAAATGGCCGGGATACCATGATGTTCAAGATGTTCGACAAGGAGGGCGTGGAGCTTTCTGGAGGCGAACAGCAGAAGCTTGCCATTGCACGCGCTCTCTACAAGGACGCTCCCGTGGTAATTCTTGACGAGCCAACGGCCGCTCTTGATCCCGTTGCGGAGTATGAAATATACAAGCAGTTCGACGAGCTTGTAGGCGGGAAAACGGCGGTCTATATTTCCCACAGGCTTTCAAGCTGCAAGTTCTGCGATCATATCGCGGTTTTCTCCGAGGGTACGATAAAGGAATTCGGCACTCATGACGAACTGCTCCGCAGGCAGGACGGTCTGTATGCCGAGATGTTCAAGGCGCAGGCGCAGTACTATATATAAAGTATAGGGGTATAGGGCGTGTAAAAGCGGGATATATCTTTCCCGCTTTTGCCGTTATTTTCAACGAATTATTCAGCAGTACCGGATATATGCCGGCATGTAAAAATGTTACGGCAAAATTTGCAGAATACGGTTATCCATTCACGGGGCTTCAAAGCGCGGCATTTATCCTGCGGCGGAGGAACCGCGCCTCCCTGCAAATGCAAATGCAAAAAGGCTGTTTTTACGGATCGCCGCAAATCCCCGAAAAATATAACGGGCACAGAACCAAGGCGGCTCTGTGCCCGTTATAATATTTTTAATCTTAAACCAGAAAGGGCAGTACAAAATTCAGGAATGCATACACAAGAAAGACGACCCACCATGCCGCGGCAGTAGCAAAGACAGGCATGGTGCGGGCTTTTCCCGCGGGAGTGGGACGGGTCATATTCCCTCCCTTGACAAGAACGACTATCCCCACCACCAGCGCCGCAAGCATGATGGCTATCCTGAAAAGCAGAGTACAAACGAATGCGGCAGAAAAATCCGTCATTGCCATGGTTTCTTCAGCGCCTTCAAGAGCAGCTTGGAAGAAATCCGGATCGGAATACTGTATCCAGCAATTGAAAAACATTCCGCTGGTGTTAACTACGATATGAGTAAAAATCGCCGGAATTATGGAACCGCTCTTTATCGTGACCACAGCAAGGGGTATGCCTATCAGAAACCCGAGTATGAACTGCTGATAATTCTGGTGCATAAGACCGAATATCGCCGCTGAAAGAAAGACCGCGAATCTTTCGTTGTACTTCCTCATTGACTGCAAGAGAACTCCGCGGTATAGGAGTTCCTCAAGAACAGGCCCCAGAAGGCAGGCATAGAAATACATGAGCAGATTGGCGGGCAGGGACTCGGTCGCTGAAAGATCCACCGGACGGGGTTCAAGACCGAATGCTTTGAGCATTGCTCCGATAAGCGACGCAAGTATCGAGGCGGCGGTCTGCAAACCGAGGGCAAGGGTCATCAGCTTGAGCACCGTTCCGCCGTTAAAGCCGTTTCTCGTAATCAGCGGCTTGAAGTCGATACCGATAACTTTTATGCCGATAATTATTGCCGTTATCTCGCTGATTATCGGTACGCAGCAGGAAAACGCGGTGCTGAAGAACTCGCTGTTCCATACGGGAGAATCTTTGAAAAGCGCGCTTCCCACAGCCAGTCCGTTAAAAATGATAATATTGACGAGCAGAACGGCGGCGGCAATATTGTATTTTTTACGTATCTGCCTGCGTTCTTCCTTATCGGGCTTTACAGGGACCGATACAGGCTGAGGCGGGACGGACCGGGGAGGCGCTGTGTAAAATTGTTCCATAAATTTAAAATATCCTTTCTCCGAAGGCAAAAATATTTTACACTATTATAATATAAAATTTAACATTTGTCAAGCGGCGCAAAACAAACAAAATAAAATTAAGTTTCAACAGGCTTTGCTCAATAAATATACATTTTGTATAACCGAGTCGAAATATTAGTAACGTCAAAAAATTTTTATGCCGTTAAAAAATTTTTTTGTGTTTTTGTTAAAGTTTTTTGAGTATCTGCCGATAAGATATATAGAGAGATTTTTACAGAGTAATTATGCCCGCGCTTAAACGGCGGGTCGGAAAGGACGGGATCGCTTTTATGAAAATCGAAAAATACGGCTCGGTAATGTCCGCTTACTTGAAGAATACCTATGAGCCTGCGGGTAAAAAACAGCGTGTTTCCGCTGAAAAAAATGTCGATAAAGCCGTGTTTTCTTCCTCTTCGGGAGCGCTCAGCGGTTTGAAGGCTTCGGCGGCAAGATCGGTTGAAAGCTTTGCTTCTCCGGAAAGAATAGCCGCGCTTAAAGCTATGATCTCCGACGGCTCCTATAACATTTCCGCTGAAACTGTGGCTGCCTCAATATTTGAAGGTTGAAGCCCGCGTACGTGATCCGCACATGGTAAAGCGAAACGCAAGCGATTATACAAATGGTAATAATTTTGTATAACTATACGAAAGGAATATATTATGCCCGACTACAAAAAACTGATCGTTTTCTTTGACGAGTATATTGCTCACTACAGAGAATTTCTGAGCTTTGAATATCAAAAAGCTGATATGCTCAATAAAAATCAGATCGAAAAGCTCAGCGATTCGCTTTCGGTAGAGCAGGCTCTGATAATGAAAACCAATTCTCTGGAGGGAAAACGGGAAAGGCTTCTTGCGGATACGGACGGAAAAACCTTTGCGGAGCTTACCGAAAACGCTCCCGAAGAATTCAGGGAAAAGCTTTCCGCTCAGCACGAGGAGCTTTCCGCTTTGATCTTCAAGATCAAAGAAATTAATGACACGGCAAATATCATAGTGTCGGAACGGCTTAAAAAAATTCAGCGCAGGACTGCCGAGCTCGACGTTTATGACGGCAAGGGCGCTGTAAGGCGCGAACACGCTTCAAAGTCCGCGATATCAAAAAATGTCTGATGAAAGGATTGATATAATATGGCATCAAGTTTTATGGGTCTTTATGTTCAGCGGGAGGCTATTCTTCTTGCTCAGAAAGCGCTGGATATCACAGGAAACAATATTTCAAACATTAATACTCCGGGTTATACAAGGCAGAGGCTCGATATATGCTCCGTTGCGAACAAGAAGGGCACTCTGGGCTATAATACGGGAGTTTCCCTTGCCGGACGCGGTTCGGAAGCTATCGGCGTGGCGCAGATACGCGACAGGCTTGTTGACAGGAAGGTCAGAGTATACAGCGGCGATCTCTGCAAAGTCGGCATAAAGCTGGAGACCCTTTCCGATGTGGAGGACGTTTTTGACAGCATTGAGGCCGATGATCTCGGCGCAAGCTTTGCTTCGATAGTAAGCCAGTTCAAGGCGGCTCTCCAGGGCTTCTCGGCAGACAACGCCGACAGGACGGAGCTTGCAAACGTTGCGAAAAATACTGCGGACAGCCTTGTAAAGTGCATCTTAACATATAATTCCAAGCTCAATGACATTTCCGAGCAGACTTTCGGCGACGCTGATAAAACGGTCGACAGGATCAATGAGATCTTCATGGAAATGGGCAACCTTAACAAGCAGATCAAGGAATCCTACATATCCATGGGATACATTACCCCCACAATGACCAACTACGAGGTAATGAGCGACTACGGCCCGCTCGAACTCAAGGACAGCATGAACAGCCTCCTTGACGAGCTTTCCCAGTACGGAAACATCGACGTAAAAGAAGAGCCTGACGGTACGTTCACGGTCAAGTTTGCGGATCAGACTGTGGTCGAGGGCAAGAAATTTGCTCAGATGGCTATTACAAAGGAAAGCCCGATCCCGACCGAGCTTGAATTTGAGATCACGGAAACACTTCTTGACAGCGGCGATTGGTACGACCTGCACATGGAAAATAAGACCGGCGGTTCCGCCGCCCTTCTGATAAGAGGAGGAAATGCGGGCGATACCGTTAATATTACCGGCAAGAAGCCTGACGGTTCATATTACCTTGACAGCGGCTCGCTCAGGGGTTATCTTGACGTTTACAACGGAAGAGGAGCTTTTGCTCACGATGAAGTGCATACGGGCGCAGACGTTGTTCCCGACGCCGATATCAGCAATCAGGAAAAGGGTATCGAATATTACCGCGATATGCTCAATTCTTTCGTTAAAACAGCTACCGAGCAGTTCAACGCTGTTTTCAAGGATTTTGCCGAAAAGGAAGTCGACGCGAACGGCAACGAGATACTTGACGCGGACGGCAATCCGGTATACAAGGATACAATATTTACCTTTAAGAACAAGGACGGCGTTTCCGATTTCAGAACAGCTGCTGAGAACTTCAGAGTTGCGGACACATGGAACGACAATCCCGAGTTCATATCAAATCCTACGGGCGACAACGAGTTTGAAGAGCTGGACAACGTTTATATCAACAAAATGCTCGGTGTGCTTACGGTAGAGCATCAGTACGGCGACGGTGTAATAACAAATCCGTCGAATGAAAAAATTGCTCTTGAAAAGTTTGTTACAGAGATTTGCGACGATTTGGGCGTTAACCTCAGCACCTTGAAGAGTCTTTATAACGCTACCGATATTTCGCTCACAGCTGAAGAGACTGCAAGAAGCGAGATCATGGACGTAAGCATGGACGAAGAGGGCGTCAACATGATGAACTATCAGAAGTGGTACAACGCTATCTCAAGAATGATAACCACCATGGACGAGGCGCTTGAAAAGCTTATCAACGGCACCGGTGTAGTCGGTCTGAGATAATCTTTAAACACGGGAAAGGATGAATTCCAATGAGAGTTACAAATAATATATCCACAAGGCAGTTCCTGTCAAATAACAACCGCCTGCTGACCCGCCGTCTGCAGAGCGAAAACAGGATCGCGACCCAGCGCAGATTCAACCGCGTTTCCGAAGA
>CAJUHS010000018.1 GCA_910586535.1 uncultured Oscillospiraceae bacterium | reverse complement strand
CTCGGAATAGCATATCTTGTAGCCGTAATGCTTCATCTAACACTCCAACCACAGTACGACGTCAAGCGAATCGTTAAAGTTTTGCTGTTCTAACTGCTCGTACAGCGTTTCGTAACCGTCCTCGCTTAAACTGTTTACGGCTCTAAACAACCTGCCGTAAAAGCCTTGCGAGTTCATAAGCTCAATAATGGTCGATGCGAACAGTCGATGGTTTTTATTGCCGTTTTCCGCAAGTCTTTGTATGTTGCTCATGATTTGTATTCCTCCATGTATTTCTTAAACTCGGTTTCTTGTTCGAGCAGTTTGGTTATTTGCTGTTCCATAGCTTCCTTGCTTTGTCCTATACAATCGAGCGCGAGTATATTGGTATTCGCGCCGAAAAATCTACGGAACGCGTAATCGCAGATAAGGTCTATCTGTTTGTTTCGTTCGCCCGTGCGATTAAGACAGAATATAGCCGTGAGTATGGCTTGCGCTTCTTTCGTATTTCGCATAGTAGTTACTCCTTGTTTAGTCCCAACGTTTTTCTTTGAATATAGGGCAAATCTTAACGTAGTTAGATACGGGCTTGTCTGTTATGCTTATCTCGTCCCACGCCCACGCGCCGACGTAATCTTCGGTCGAATCGTCGGTAGGGCAGTAATCGCCGCCGCCGAGCCCGTTTCCTATGCACGTCAATAACGGTAAAGGATGCAAGCACCACTCGTCGGAAGATACGCTGTCGGCGTAGTATTCCGAACAATCTACGTATTGTCTTTTCGTGTGATTAATTAGAAACAGCCTGTCGAGAGTGAAGTCCGTAGTCGGTACGGCAATACCGTCGCAATCCCAACATCGCTTCGTCATACGATCGATTTGACGCTTGTTAAGCCCGTTAAGTTCCTTTAAGTCGAAGCAGTCGAGATATGTACTTGCATAATCTCCGATCCACGCTACACGTCGTTTTTCTTTGCTGTTATAAATGTCAAGACAAACGGCGTTTACGAAATCGTTAAGCCACCACGAATGTTCCATCAGCTTGGCTACCATGTATTCGGGCTTACCGTTCCGAATTACGTCGCGGTTGTATATGACTATACGTCCGTTCTGTTTTTTTACCATTGCTCTGTAATACTGACCCATAATAATTAAACCTTCCCGTAAACGTCGTCGGCAAAGTATGCTCCGACGAACCAATTGAAAAGAACGTGACATTTCACGCCCTTGTAGTCAACTATGTAGTCGTTGTCTCCGACTTTTTCAATAACGGTTATCTCGTCTTTGTACGTCGGCATAATTAAACCTTTGTTAAGCGATTGTATGTATGCTTGTGTTTTGAACGTCATAATAAATCTCCTTAATCGTCGTAAATAACGAACGCGTCTATCCAAGTGCTGAATATTGCGTTGAGTCGTTTGCCGTTGTACTCGACTATGTACGAATGGTCGCCGGTCTGTTCGAGAACGGTTATCCAATCCCAGCCGCGTATGGATTTAATAAGCGCCGTTGTCTTATGCGGTAATGTCATTTCACATCACCTCCATAACAAGCAAGTCGATGTACGAGTGCATAAACCAATCGCTGTTATCTCGAATATGCCACCATACTTCCGATTCGCCCGAATTGTTGTCCTCGAACGAAAATTCGTATCTTTCGTCAACGGGGTAGCCGTCGTCGTCGAACTCAATATCTCCGACCCAAGACATTTCGGGATTGCGCTCGTTGCAAATAAGCTCTTTGAATTTGTCGTAGGCTCTGCCGTAATCTCCGAACACATATAGGTCTATACCGCTCGCGTCGGGTGTAGCCCAATCGAACTGAACTATGTATACCGTTCCCATTACGCAACCCTCCGAATGCCGCCGCCGAACGACTTAACGCCTATGCTCCCGAACTCGCTGCAATAATCGTCCGTCTTGTTCCATACATACGCGAATACTATGTAATTGTCGTTGCTCTGCTTGTATAAGAGCGTGTCGTGCTCTTCGGGGTAGTCGGTAACGAGCAGGAAATCCCAACACTCGCCGAAGTCCGTGAACTCGTGCGTAATCGCATATACGACGCAGTTGTATTGCTTTTCGAGTTCGTTCAGTTTCTTTTGTATTTCGGGTTCTTGTTCTACCCAATACCCGCCGAACATTTCATAGAAGCATACTTTGTCGGACTGCTCGAAGCCGTCTATATACGGCTTGTAGATGTCGAGAGCTTTCATAAGCTCGATTGCTTTGTCTTTCTTGATTTGTCTATCCATAGTAGTTATTCTCCTTTAATGTCTCTCAACATTTTGTCAAGCTGTTGTTCGGTTTCAATCTTGTAAGATTTACGGGTATAACTCAAACAAACTATACTGAGCTTGTTCATGCCGATTAGCCGTCTAATGTTGTTTAGCGTGCCGTTGCTTTTGCTGTCCCATAGCATAAATCCGAAATCGCAGTCGTTCGACATGGCGACGTCTTTGTATGTATAGAACTCCCGACCGTAAATGCCTGTCGGTACGTCGATTGCTTTTACTTTGTAGTTGCCTATGTTATTGCGTGCTTTACCGTTGCTTGCGTATACCGTAACGAACGGGTAGTCGTATACGTTTTTAAGCTCTTGCTGAATCAGTTTGTCCGCACCGTAAGCGTCGCCTATGAGTACGTTTATACGGCTTGTTGCTATACTGCGAACATGCGCCTTTGCGAACTCTCTTAATTCCGTTACGCTTAACGACCCGCTGACGAATACGGTTTCGGTTTTGTAGTCAGTCATTATCTGCACCTCGATTCTCGCACCAATCCA
Organism: uncultured Oscillospiraceae bacterium; assembly: GCA_910586535.1. Classification (GTDB taxonomy): domain Bacteria; phylum Bacillota; class Clostridia; order Oscillospirales; family Ruminococcaceae; genus RGIG8773. The sequence goes on along the minus strand of CAJUHS010000018.1, from coordinate 48,426 downwards.
ATAATGCCGCAGTGAACTTGTCGTCTTCGGCATAGTCTTTGGGGAAGTCTTGTTTTAAGATAGCTATGTATTCTTCGTTAGTCATCGTCTTCACCTATGTTTACAAAGTCGTCGAGCTTGATTTTGTTTTCATAGAACAATCCGAACTCGAAATACAGTTGACCGTCTTTGTCGCGGAGCAGTGGGAACGTATCTTGGCTTATACGACCGGCTCGTGTAATAGCTATGGTGATAGTTTCGTAAACGAAGCTGACATCGAGAATGTTAAAGGTGATCTCGTATTCGCCGTCGTCGTAAGAGAATTCCGAGAGATAGAATTTTCTTACTTCATTCTCAATATTTGCACTTGTTTCTTTCATTTTGGATTTACCTCCGAATTTTTTCGCCTTTCGGCAACAACAAAAACGGCACAGTAAAAATACAATGAAGGAACACTCAAAGACCAGTTGGTCCATAAGTCAACGAACAGCAACAAAATATTGTGTCAAAAGAAAAAGTCAAGCTCTTTTACGAACTTGACTCGATGCTACAATAAATGGTTTAAGCAATATTTTTTGCCGTTGACTTATGGTTTTTATCTGTGCCAACCAAAACAGCCGAAAGGCGAAAATTCGGACGCTAATGCATGGCTTTTTTGCAACAAAAAAAGAGCGAACCCCTATTAAGGTGTTCGCCCCAGTCCTTTATGGTGGAGCTCGGGGCTTCAAAGTCGAACACTTCGCCAGCGTCGCCCCAGCTCTCTATATCGTTGACAAAGTCGTATGTTATGCCTTCGCTGTCGCCGGTATAATTGCAAACCGCGCGGAAATGGTCGTCATAAAGGTAGACCTTAGACACAAAGATCTCAATAAACGATTCGCGGAACTTCGGATCCGAAGGATCTCCGTCGCGGAACCGTTCGAGCCAGAACGTGAGCTGGTCGCGCGTCAACTGCGGCTGCTGAACCTTTTCATCCTCGATCGCGACTTCCAGATCTACGCGCCGCGCTTCGAGATCGTCGAGCCGTTGCTTCGTGCTGGGCGTAATAATGCCTTGCTCGATGGCAGAGATCAAGTTCGCGATCGCGCGCTTAACTTCGACGAGCTCCGTCTCGAATCCGCGGAGAACGCTGTCGTCCTTTTCGCGTTCCTGCAGATCCATCGCCGCGTCGACGATCACGCGGATGACGTCGTCGGTCAGACACCGCTCGCGCAGGAGCCTGACGAGCGTTTCCTCGATCCATTCCTTTCGGACGGGCTTCTTTTTGCAAGCGCGCCGGTGTTTGCGTTCGGCGCAAGAGTAGTAGTAGAATTTTTTGCCGCTGCGGCTCGTTCCGCTTTCGCCGATCATCGGACTGCCGCAATGACCGCAGAAGAGCTTGCCGGTCAGAATATAGTCGACTTCCGTTCTGCTCGCGCCCGGTGCGCGGGCGACTTTTTTCATGCGTTCCTGCACTTCGTTGAATAGCTCCTTTGAAAGTATTGCCGGGATGCCGCCCTCGATACGGACGCCGCCCCAATTATAAATGCCGACGTACTTCTCGTTCCGAAGTATGCGGTGCAAGCTGTTTTTATTCCAGCGCCCGCCGGTGCTCGTTTTCAAGCCCCGCGCATTCAGCGCCGTGATTATCTGGATGACGTTCGAGCCGGCGGCGTACATCTCGAAAATATCGCGCACGACGGTCGCGCCCGCAGGCTCAATCGTATAGCGCCCGTCGGCGCCTTTCATAAGCCCGAGCGGCATCGCGCCGTTATTGACTTTGCACTCGAGCGCGTTTTCGTGCATCCCGCGCCTTATGTTCTGCGATAAGTTCGCGCTGTAGTATTCGGCGGATCCTTCCAGAACCGATTCAAGCAGGATCCCCTCGGGCCCTTCGGGAATTGATTCCATCGCGTACACGACGCGGATGCCGTACTTCTTCAGCTTCGCCTTATAGGTCGCGCTGTCGTAACGGTTACGCGCGAAGCGGTCAACCTTATAGCAGAGAACGAGCTGCCACCGTCCTTTCGCGGCGTCACGGATCATCTTCTGGAACTGCTCGCGACGGTCGGTCGTTCCCGTCAGAGCGCGGTCACTATATTCGGCGACGATCTGCACGTCGTTTCGTTGCGCCCATTCGCGGCATTCCCGAAGCTGCTGCTCAATAGAAGTGTCCTTTTGCGCGTGGCTGGAATAGCGCCCGTAAAAAGCCGCCCGCATCATAGCGCACCTCGGCGGCTGGGCAGGGTAGTCGCGCCGCAGTTTTCTTTTATAGCTTCCGTCAGGCTTCGACCTGCGGGAGCCCTTTTTTCGTTTGTCGGCATCTCTCAGTTCCCCGTGCGCTGTTTTTGTTTTTCTTCGAGCTCGAAGGCGTAAGCCATAAGTGCCGTGCGCCCCTTAACGTCCAAAATCTCAAGGATGCGGAGAAGCTCGACTTCGTTGTCGTTCAGTTCGCGCTTTACGATGCCGCCGTTCCGAACGATGAGCGTCGTCGCGGTGTTGCCCTGTACGACGGCGCTGTTCTGAATATTTTCGGCAATATTACGGACGTCAGTCTGCCCGATTAAATAAACGGGGGAAACATTAAAAAATTTTGCAATAAGTTCTACCGTATTCAGCATCGGCTCCTGTACGCTATTTTCATAACGGGAAATCGTGCACTTGCTGATCTTAGTCCCAAATTGCCGATTAAATCGTTCGCAAAACTGCTCCATAGTAAGGCAATGCTCGGTTCTAAGCTCGCGGAGACGTTGACCGAACTTGTTGTCGATAACTCGTTTTTGCTTCATGTTATAACCTCCGCCTACTATTATATAACGAGAATATAAAAAAATCAATGAAATTCAAAGAAAAATCTATGGAAAACATAGAAAAAACTATTGACAAAGGAAAAAGGAAGAGCTATAATCATAGCGTAAAATATAACAAGACGACAACAAAGCGTCAACACGGAGGTAATTATGAAGGTAACTAACCACACCACGGAAATCGAAAAAGCCCTGCATCTCGACGAGGGAAGCGTAAAGCATGAAGGCAACTTCTTCTTTTCGGGAAAGCTCAACGGGCATAAGGTTCAAATTTGTACGGAACCCGCCGACGACGATCAGGAGTCGGTAAACATCTACAGCATTGAAATCGGAGATTGAGGAGGAAACCATGAACGCAACAAAACAACAAGAACGCGAAGCCCTTGCAAAGATCAAAGAAATCGTCGCCGGACTCGGTGAGAACAGCTACGTCGGAACCGCCCTGCGGGAATGCTTCTCTGACGCCGAGCAGAATATTGAAAACGACTGGGCTCTGAGTATGTACGATCGCTGGCAATATGCCGAACAACACTACGAAACCGAGAAGGCTGCCGCAAATGAAGCCCGCGCAGAAATCGCTCGGCTCGAAGCCGAAAACAAGCGCCTTGCCGCTCAAGTCGAACGCGAACAAGAATGGAAGCCCTACGAGGACGACCGCAACGTCTCCGAAGCCGAATATCAGGATCTTGCAAAAGTGGGCGATACGAAGGTTCTCAACGATGCGGAGGCGGCGGAACTCATCCATCAGGAGTTCGGCTTCGATATTAACAAAATCGAAATCGTTCGCACCGTCAACACTTACGAAATAAATCGCCATAGGCGGCTCAGAAAGGTCGGCGAGCTTAAACGCGAAGCCCTCTACAATGCGACTGACTGGAACTACATCCGCTTCAATGTCTGCGGCTGGTTCTACGAAATGAAAAACGGCGAGCTTCGCCAATTTATAGACTAATAGGAGGAAATCATGACAACGGCACAGGCAATCAATAAAGCGATTCAGGTATTCAACAAGGCAAGTAAGGGCGGCGTGAGAACCGTCGCCCTTATGGAAGGTACGGGCCCCATCCGCGACGATAAAGGCAGAGAAACGTGGAAGCAGATCGTCATCAGGATCGGGTACGCCATAGATGGCGACTATACGGAAAGCGATGCGAACCCTTTCGAGGTTAACGTCTACGAAGCCGACGGAAAAATATGCGCCGAGCGGGTGGGCGAAGAAAAAGGCGAGGACTGGGATCGGTTCAATACCCTTGCGAAAATATGCACGAGAGCCGAGAAGCTCGGAATTAGCAAAGGAACCAGAATGACCGCCATGCTCGACTTAAACCTTGCCGATAAGCACTGGCATTTACGCCTTCAAGAATGGCTTGCCGCGCCTGACTTCGATTTTATTCACGACTTCGTGGGTATTCAGAATCATATCGACCGCATAAATAAAACCTTCGACAACAGGTTCCTGCCGCGGTTCGCGAGTAAAACAGTGTAGGAGAAAAACAATGAGAGTTATCGAATACGAAAACGGAACACCCATCTACGAGCTCACACTCGAAGAATGCAGAACATACGGCTATTGCTACCCGTGCTATGGTGCGTGTATAGGCTATGAGCCTGAATCTCCCAACGATCTCGAGGAAACTGCAGGCAATATCGAATATATTCGCGACTGGTTAAGGAGATAAATCATGGACGGCACAAAATTCAGAGAAACATCCCCCTGCGATATTTTTATACCGGACGGGTGCACACATAAACTTAAACCCGATGTGGCAAAGCTAACCTACGAAGCGCAGGTAATCGTGAAAATTACGGCTGAGAACATTGAGAATGTGGTCGTTTCCGCACTCGAATGTTGCAGTACATATTGGGTGGGATTAGACAATACGACGCCTGAATGGGCTGATGCGCCGAAGGATCTCCCCGCTTCGCAATACTGCGTGGCGCTCCTTCTGGCAGGCAATACCGTGAAGCTCTACGATATAGAGGATGACGGCGAAACGTGGGATCTCACGCTCGAGAAGCTCATCAAAGGAATTGCCCGCGATATATCAGAGAACGGCATGACGCTCGACGAAATTGAGGAAGATGCGGACGCAGCTTTGCAATTTGCGCTCTTTGACGAGATCGTGTACGGCTAAAATTCAGAAACGACGCGGATCCGCCAAAAGGCGATCAGCGAATAAAAATTAAAGGAGAACAACCATGAAAACAGGAACCAAGACCACAAAACAGCAACATCCCCCTTACACGGCAGTTAAGAATGCCCTTGCGGGTAAAGGGCTGACGTATAAAGATGTTGCTAACGTATTAGGTGTGACCGAAGCAACGGTACAGCAGAAGCTCAACGGTGGGAGCGATTTTTACATAACCGAACAGGTCAAGCTCTGCGAAACTTTCCATTTGGATCCGTCTCTTTTTTTTGGGAACGGTGTTGCGTAAATTATAACGGGAAGCAAACGAAATGATCACAGAGCAGGAAATCAGGGAAGCCTTTCCCATCATCAAACAGGCGGACGCCGCGCGGCTGGCAGACGTTGCGAACGCGAACGGCATCGATCTCGAAACGCTTAAGTCGGCAATCGAATCGGCGGCGCGGGCGATCGCGTATGTTGCCGATCTGGTGCGCGAAGCCTGCGGATCTATCAGATACCACTACACGGCGACGCTTCGCGAAATCGCAACACCAAAAGAGTGGCACCTGATGCACCACGCACAGCGAAGGCGCACCCGCCAAAAGTACGAGAACCGTCTCAACCGAAGGATGCAGACGTTGCTCGGCGGGAGGTGCACATGAACGACGCGCCGACCGTAATCGCAGACAAAATACCGAAGCACCAGCGCGAACGGCTGGCGACGGTGCTCATAGCCAGCGTCCGGAACGCTTTCGAGGATCCGAAGATCCAGCAAGAGTTCGCGGAATGGCAAAGCCGAAGAAATCAAGCCAAAAAGGAGGCAACAAAAAAGTGAAATCTATCAAGGAAACCATACAGAGCCGTCTCGGCTTCTATATCGGCGACGCGCAGAAAATCATCCCGAAAAGACTGAAGCACGATGCTCGCATTCATTGCGCGGGCGGCGGGAAATGGAAAGACCCCGAGCGCGGCGCCGAAATTGTCGGCGTTCACGTCGACTCTTCATACCTGCGCGGATCGTACTACGCAAAGAACGGCGACAGATTCGACGTGTTCAGCAATACCTTCTCACTCGTTCCGCTCGAACTTGTAACAGCAACGGGCGACAAAATCAACTGCGGGCGCGTCGTATTCGGCGCGGGCGACGCCACCTTTGAAACGGTGGGCGAAACGATCAAAATCACGCTTCCGAGCACGGAAGTCGTCGAAATCTACACGGGGAGAACGAACCAATGAACAATATCGCCGAAAATACCGCGCCGGACGCGGTACAATCGCTCACACCGCCTGCGGTCAGGGAAACGAACGCGGCGGCGGAAAAACCGCACAGAGCGCAAAACACGGGCTCAAAAGCGCGTCCCGCCACAAAGAAGCTGAACCTCACGCAGAAGATCCTCGAAATCAAGAAACAGGTGGCGGGCGTTCCGATGATTCGCATAGCTGCCAAAGAGCTCACGGAAGCGGAACTTAACGAGCTGCTGGCAATCGCCCCTCTCTCCGAAATCAGGGCGGAGGCGGCGGAACTGACCGTAACCCCTTCCGATGCGCTTCTCGCGCTCCTGACCGACGTCGGCATTGACTGGCGGATCGTTTCGGAAAAGGCGACACGGAAAGACGCGAACGGATCCGACGAGTTCTGCAGGGTGCACAAGCTCACGCAATCGAACGTCGCGCTCTGGGTGTATGAATCGACGCTCGAGCTCCTGCTTATCAACGCGGACAACGCCGCCGAAACCGAGCACACGGAGATCCACGCAATCGGCACCAGCAAAAGCACCGCAAACGAAGCCAGAGCCGCCGCGTGGCGGAGCTGTTTGCTTAGCTTCTTCGCCAGCCGTTTTGACGCCCCTAAAATCGCGCACACGGCTTCAACCGACGGAATCGGGGAAATACCCGCCGACGCCCAAAACGCGGCAAACAGCCCGCAAACAGGCGGTCAGGGCGGCAAGGAAGAGCCGCGCCCGCTTTCCGACGCGCAAATGAAGCGACTTTACAGGAAAGCCGAGGCGGCGGGTTACACGGAACAAGACGCCGTTGCGCGTATTCTCGAGAAGTACGACAAAACGAATCCCGCGCTTATGACGCGGCAGGAATACGACGAAATCTGCGGCTATTACGACTCGCTCAAGCAACCGATCGGGAGATAAAACGATGCACCCGATAAAAACAAGAGACCGCCCACCGCGGGCGGCGAAAAGAACGGCAAACGGTCGAACGGCATCGCGCCGTATATCGACATCAGTCTCCCGCGCTGACGCGGGGAAGGAGGAAACAACATGGCATGGATCGAAAGCCACCAAGAGCTCGGAAGGCATCCGAAAGCGCTCAAACTGACGCGGCTCCTGAAAGCCGAACAACCGGGGACGGCGCTCCCCGCGGTCGTCGGGTATTTGCACTTTCTCTGGTGGTGGGCGATGGACTTCGCGCAGGACGGCAGTCTCGCACGGTATGACGCTTACGAAATCGCGGAGGCGGCTCAATGGAACGGCGACGCGCAGGCGTTTCTCGACGCTTTAATCGAGGCGGGCTTTATCGACAGGAAGGGCGACGATCTCACTCTTCACGACTGGGACGAATACGCGGGCAAACTGCTCGAACGGCGCGCCAAAGACCGCGAGCGAAAGCGCACCGCCGCCGAAGAAGCGAAGCGCGAGCGTGGAACTCCGAACAATTCCGACGGAAAGCCAACGGAACGCGGACGGACTCCGTCGTTACCTAACCTAACCCAACCTAACCAACATAACCAAACAAAACCTAACCAACATAACCCTACCTTACCTAACCAAACCAAACCGTCCGCCGCACCAGCTGAATCACTCGAACAAACCTTTGCGGCGTTTTGGAACGAATATCCGCGGAAGGTCGGAAAAACGAAATGCTTCGACGTCTGGAAAAAGCTCAAGCCGTCGGCAGAGCTCGTCGAGAAGATCATGGCGGCGGTCATGGCTCAGAAGCAAACCGCGCAATGGCAAAAAGACGGCGGCGCTTACATACCCCATCCGACGACGTGGCTCAATCAAGGACGCTGGGATGACGAGGTTCCCGAGGTAAGGCATCAAGAAGGAGGGCAAAATGGAAGAACAAGCCAAGACCAACCCGCAACAACAGGCTTCCATGAGGCAGATTAACGACTACACCGTTTACGGCGACCAAACCGACCGCCTGAAACAGTTCCCGAAAGCAGATCCGCCGCCTCCGCCTGTAAAATGCGAATTTTGCGGCAAGACGCTCTACGCTTACGGCTTCACGCTCGGCGCGACGATTCACTGGATGAAATCGCCCGAACCCTGCGGCTGCGCGAAAGCGATCGAGAAGGCGAAACGCGAAGAAGAAGAGCGGCAAGCCGAAGAACGTCGCAAGCAGGAAGAAGAACGCAACCGTCAGATCCGAGAACGTGTGAACCGCATCGTCGGCGCGAGCGGGATCGGCGCCCGCTTCCGTCTCAGAACCTTCGAGACCTTCGAGCTTACCGAAGAAAACAAAAAAGCGGCGTTTATCTGCCAAAAGTACGCCGACACCTTCAAGGAGAAGCTCCCAACGGACGGAAAGAACCCCGGCAGGAACGGGCTATTCATTACGGGCCCGAAAGGAACGGGCAAGACGCACCTCGTCGCCGCGATTGCGAACAAGCTCATGAATAAATGCGTCCCCGTCATCTGCATGACGATGATCGACCTGCTGGAAAGGATCAAGTCCACCTATACGGACGCGCGCCAGCGATTCGGAAGCTATTACGACGCATCCGACGTGCTCGACGCCTACACCGCCGCCTCGTTGCTCATAATCGACGATCTCGGCAAAGAACAGGCTACCGAATGGGCGATCGCCAAAATATACGCGATTATCAACGCCCGATACGAAGCCCTGATGCCGACGATTATCACAACCAACTACTCAGAGGCGGATCTAATCAAACGCCTGACGCCAAAGGAAACAGGCGATCCCACAACTGCGGACGCGACCATTGACCGTCTCCGCGAAATGTGCGGCGTAATCGTTACGACAGGCGAGAGCTGGCGCACGAAATAAGGAGGTAAACCGTGAAAAAGAAAAAACTCGTTTATATCTGCTCCCCCTACAAGGGAGATACCGAGACGAACACGAAAAACGCGCTCACTTACTGCGCCGCCGCGTTCGCCGCGGGCTACATACCGATCGCCCCGCACGTCTACTTCACGCGCTGGTCGGACGACAGCAACAAAAAGGAACGCGCCGAAGGTATGGCGGCGGGCAAACAGCTTTTGCTTCTCTGCTCGGAGATCTGGGTGTTCGGGCTCGATAAACCCAGCAAGGGTATGCAGGAAGAAATCGCGCTCGCGGTCAGGAACGGCATCCGCATCTACGACGGCGAGATCAGAACGAACCGCCACCCCGAGATGACCGAAGCGGCGCGGGCAGTCTATCACGATATGCTCGTTTCGATGCTCAACCCCGCGATCGACCTGCTGGCTAACTCGCTCACGCCGATCGTGAACGCAATCAAGGCGGCGGGCGGCGGTCAAGGAGGCAAGCCGTGAATATGACGCTCGAAGAATACCGCCGAATGACGGCAGGAACGCGATCCCGCGAAGCTGGTGCGTTTTTTGAAGATACGATCAGCGCTTCGCTTGCGTGGCACGAAGCCCGCGGGCTTCTGAAAGCCGATAAAACGCCCGAGCCGATGAAGCCGCTACATAAGCCGAACAAGAACGGTCAGTTCCTTGCTTGCTACACCAAGAAGGCGCAGGTTGATTTTTGCGGAACGATGCACGGCGGGCGATCGGTACGCTTCGAGGCGAAGCAAACCGACACCGACCGCTTCACGCGGAATCGCCTGACCGATGAGCAAATGGACGACCTGCGCGGACACGAAAAACTCGGTGCTCTCTGCTTCGTCCTGCTTTGCTTCGGCGTCGACCGCTTCTACAGGGTGCCGTGGAACGTCTGGGAGAACATGAAAGCCGTCTACGGTCGGCAATATGTAAAAGAGCCCGACATTGCCGAGTATAGGATCCCCTCCGCGTCCGGCGTCGTGAAGATCCTGCACGGGATTCTCGACGTCAACGAAATAAACAAAGGAGGCAATAATGGCACGATTTAATCAGAGAAGGCGCAACGGTCGATTCGGTCGAATGTCGTGTGTTGAGCTGGGGCTTATTCGAGAAGATCAAGTCGCTTGCCGCCCTATGATTTGCGGAAAATGCGGTCATGAGTGGGCGCCGCTCATTACAACAGGCAAGTGCCCGAATTGCGGCAACCAAGAAGGGCACAAATTCAAGGATCAAATAGCAAGTAAGTAAACAATCAAGGAGATCAACCACATGGAAATGCAAACTCACGAGATCGTGCGGATGTACAAAGAAGCCGCCGACAAAAAGAAGCAAATCGTCATACTTTCGCAGATGAACCTCTGCACCCCGGAAGAAATCAGGGAAGAACTCGTCAAGGGCGGAATCGATCCCCGCACTCTTCCGCGAAAAAGAAAACAGCCCGGCGAGAAAAAAGCCGAAGAAACAACTGCGGAACCCGCCGCGTCCGCCGTTCTCATCCCTATGGCAGACGCCCCGCTTGTGCGCGAAGCTCTCCTGTTCTATGCAGGCGATATTCAGGGCGAACTCGCAGAACGCCGCAAAGAAGTCGCGACACTCGAACAGGCGGCGGGGAATATAGTCCGCATCGTTGACAGCATCGAGAAGCAATCGAAGGAGGCGGCGCCGCAATGATCCCCTTCCCGTCAAAAAAATACAGCATCATCTACGCCGATCCTCCGTGGGGCTATCAGAATAAGGCTACCCGTGCCGCCGCCGACAAACATTACGGAACGATGTCGATCGAGGATCTCAAAAATATGCCCATCGGCAACGGGGGGGGGTGCTTAGCAGCTGACGACTGTGCGCTGTTTTTATGGGCAACTTTCCCGATGCTGCGAGAAGCTCTCGATTTAATAGCCGCGTGGGGTTTCAAGTATAAAACGATCGCCTTCAACTGGGTAAAGCAAAACAAGCGAGGCAACGGGCTTTTTTGGGGGCTCGGGAACTGGACGAGAAGTAATTCGGAAATATGCTTGCTTGCAATCAAGGGCAAACCTAAGCGCGTCAGCGCATCCGTTCACAGCGTTGTTATGACGCCTTTACAAAAACACAGCCAAAAGCCCGACGAAGTTCGCGATCGCATCGTGGAGCTTATGGGCGATCTGCCGCGGATCGAGCTATTCGCCCGTTCGGCAGCGGAAGGCTGGGACTGCTGGGGAAATGAAGCCCCGCAAAATAACACCGAAATCTAAAAAGGAGGAAATCCAAATGAGCAACAACACAACCACGGAAACCCGCCGCGAAAGTTACGAAGCGATCACGACGGAAGCCAGCAAGCGCGGCGCGCTTATACTCGACGTTCTCGGCAATAGGCAGATGACCGTCGACGAAATCGTGTACGAGCTTATCGAACGCCGCGAGATCCTGCACTTTGACCGCAACTTCGTCGCTCCTCGGCTTACCGAGCTCAAGGAAGCGGGCGCGGTCGAAGTAATCGGGAAACGCAAAAGCCCCCGCACGGGGAAGAACGTCGCCGTCTGGGCGAGAAAATCGAAAAATTAAGGAGAAAGCTATGAACAACCAACAACCCACCAGCAACTTATTAAAGCGCGAAACCTACAAAGCGATCAAACGCATGGAACGCGAGCAACTGAGCGCTTACGTCTCAAATATTTACATAAAAGGCTTTCAAGCCGGACAAAAAGCCGCCGCCCCGAACGCGCTGCTGAACGCGTTCCGCGACACGCTCCTCTCCGTTGCGGACATCGGGCCCACCAGAGCCGACGCTATTATCAAGCGCCTTTCGGACACCTTAAAGCTCGACGCGGCTGCGGAACAGCCCAAACCCGCACCCGCTTCGGACGCGGTCAAGCGACTTGCCACCGAGCTCTACGATTGCGGAATGGACTGCTGCAAGATCTGCGTTCACGATCGCGAATGCAACGCACCCGAGAATTATCGGGAAGATGCCGAAAACGATCGCGACAAATGCATCGCGGGCATTGTCAGCTTCGCGGAAGGAGGCGGCAATGAATAACGCAACCCCGAAGGATCCGATTATCAAACGCGCAAAGGTCAAAGGCACAGGGCTTCCTATCGACGGGCACACGCTGACCTTCGGCTTCTGGGCTTACGACGGGCACAAACAGCCGCACTTGTTAGACTGGGAAAAAGACGCCGACGAGGCGGTTATGAAAACGATGCACCAAACGGACGAACTCTACAGCAAGATGCCGCTCGAAGAATTTGCAAAGCTCTGGGCGGCGGGCGAGTACGAAAGCGACGGCGCCTTCTGCATCGCGCCCGAATGTGTCGAAGTCGTCAATATCGAATGCAACGCCGAGAACATCAGCAACAGCACCGTCGTGCAAGGGAATCGGGCAGAAACGATTACCGTCGAGAACAAGGTGCAGATCAACAGCAACAACGGAGGCGGCGGCAATGAATAACGACCAAATAAAACCCAAAGGCACCGCCGACGGCGTTCCCGTCTACTGCTCGCACGACGTGATCGTTAAGACGGCAGATATGAAGCCGAACCCGAAGAACCCGAACCAACACCCTGACGAACAGCTCCGCCGCCTCGGCGCCATAATTCGCGCCGCAGGCTGGCGCAACCCGATCACGGTCAGCACTCGCTCCGGGCTTATCGTTCGCGGACACGGGCGGCTTCTGGCGGCTCAAATGGCAGGGCTGAACGAAGTGCCGGTTGATTATCAGAACTATGCAACGGAAGCCGACGAACTGGCGGATCTTGTCGCAGACAACCGCATCGCCGAGCTCTCCGATCCCGATATGCAAAAACTCGCGGAAGTGTTCGCGTCAATCGAAGGCACCGACACTTCTCTCGATCTGACTGGTTACAGTCAAGACGAATACGCCGAACTTTCCGCCGCCTTCTCGGACGCGGTTCATACGGAAAGCCTGCCCGAAGATCCCGACGAAATTCTTCCCGAAGTTCAAAAGGACGCGGTAACGCGCAAGGGCGACTTATGGATCTGCGGCAAGCACCGCGTCTATTGCGGCGACAGCACAAATGCGGGCGACGTCGCGGCGCTTATGCAAGGCGAGAAGGCGGCGATGTGCTTCACGGATCCACCGTGGAACGTCGCGATCGGACTCAGCTCCAACCCGAAGCACCGCCAGCGCGAAGGTATGCTCAACGACAATATGCCCGAAGCGGAATTTGAGAAATTCGTCAGCGGCTTCGCCCGCCAGCTCGTTGACAACGTCGAAGGCGATCTTTACTGCGTACTCGGCGCCAGCGAGTGGCCCACTCTTGACAAATGCCTGCGGGCGGTCGGCTATCACTGGAGCGCGACGATCATCTGGGCAAAGGACACCTTCGTTCTCGGTCGAAGCAAATACCACCGCCGCTATGAGCCTATATGGTACGGCTGGCACAATAGCGGAAAAAGCTCGTTTTGCAATCGTCGCGACTTAGACGACGTCTGGGAAGTCCCGCGTCCGAAGCGGTCGAAAGAACACCCTACGATGAAGCCCGTGGATCTCGTAAGAAAAGCAATCGCAAACAGCAGCACCGTCGGCGATCTCGTTTTGGATCTATTCGGTGGCAGCGGAACGACGATGATCGCCGCCGAGTATGAAGAGCGCCGCGCCGCTATGCTGGAACTGAACCCGAAGTACGTCGACGTCATCGTTCGCCGATATATTCAGACTACAGGGCGGCGGGACGTCAAATGCATCCGTAACGGTGCAGAGCTTGCGGCGGCGGAAATTGCAGACATTTTCAAGGAGACGGAAGAATGAACAAGACAAGAATCGACTGGTGCGACAGCACCGTGAACCCCGTCGTCGGGTGCCCTAACGGCTGCGAATGGTGCTATGCACGGCGGCAAAATAAACGGTTCCATTATGTGGAGAACTGGGAAAAGCCCGAGTTCAAGCCCGACGTTTTGAAAAAATTCGGAAGCAAAAAGCCCCGCGCGGTATTTATCGACAGCATGAGCGACATCGGGTGCTGGCGGGATGAATGGCTTGTCGAAGTTCTTCAGACAATGGCGAACAACCCGCAACACGACTATATCGCCCTGACAAAGACGAGCCTGCCCGCACTCAATAAGAAGATCGGCGCCGCACTTGCAATAGTCGACGGAGACTTCGACCTGTATATCGGGAAATCTATCACGACGCAGGTGCAAGCGGACGCTTTCCGTGCGGAGAATGAAATTATCGACTTTTTGAGCATAGAGCCGTTGCTCGAACCCATTGACCTGAAAGACGGCGCACAAATGATCCACGCGATCATTATCGGAGCGGAAACAGGAAACCGCAAAGGCAAAGTCAAACCCGCCGCCGACTGGGTGCGCGATCTCGTAAAACAGGCGGACAGCAACAAGATCAGCGTGTTTATGAAGGAAAGCCTTCGCTCGATAATGGGTGCCGAGTTCCGTCAGGATCCGCTTCCGTGGCGGAGGATCGGCAAATGATACATCTCGGCGACGTAACGAAAATAGACGGATCCGCCGCCCCTCTCGTCGACGTTATAATCGGCGGAAGCCCCTGTCAGGATCTTTCCGTCGCTGGGAAACGTGCAGGGCTGGACGGAGCCCGCTCCGGGCTGTTTATGGAGCAAATCAGAATAATCAAGCAAATGCGAAGGAGATGCCAAGATGCTGGAGCAAATGAAATTAGACCTCGATACTTTGTGTGGGAGAACGTCCCCGGAGCCTTCAGCTCCAACGGCGGCGAGGACTTCCGCACCGTGCTCGAAGAAATCTGCAGAATCGTCGACGAAGGCGCCCATGTTCCTCGACCTCACGCGGGGGGGGGGGTACGCTCTGGAGAACAAGCGGAGCGATCGTGGGCGACGGGTATTCCGTTGCGTGGCGGGTGCTCGACGCTCAATTCTGGGGAGTCCCCCAGCGTCGCCGTCGCATCGCACTTATCGCAGATTTTGGAGGCGCGACCGCTCCCGAAATACTATTTGTCGGCAACAGCGTGTCAGGGCGTACTGAGACGGGCGGAACGACGCGGCAAGGATCTTCCGCCGATATTGAAGGCGGCGCTGGAGCGGCAATCGGCTTTGATTATTTGCAAGGATCAGGATCCCGCGGAATAGGTGCCGAAACCGAACGCTGCGGAACAATCCGAATACAGCCGCATATCGCAGTATGTCAAAAGCCGATCGGCTTCAACTACACCAACAGCATCACGGCGAAAACAAACCCGACAATCGACAAAGCCGAAGCTCTTCGTGCTTCGGGTGGCGGCGGCGCCGCCGTGTGTTACGCCTTAGACCGCGCATCGTTCAATCAGGGAATTAACGCGCAATACAATCCGAGTATTACCGATGACGGAATTATTCAGACGATTGTTTCAAAAGGTCCGGGCGCCGTGTGCGTGAAAGACAGCGCCGAAGTATATGACGCTCGCGGAAACGGCAACGGGGAAATAGTTCCGACTATTACAGGCGACCACAATGACCGCATAACGGACTACACGGCGGTCGTAACGCAAAAGCCTACATACTGTCTGCAGGGCAACGGAATCGACCGCACGGAAAAATCGGGATGCAACGGAAAAGGCGTCAAGGAAGGCGTGTGTTACACCCTGAACACCACCGACCGCCCGGCGGTAAGCGACGGCGCCGAAGGTTACATAGTCCGCCGCCTGACGCCGCTCGAATGCGAACGACTGCAGGGCTTCCCGGACGGCTGGACGGACATCGGCGAATGGGTGGATGTGAAAGGCAAGACGCGGCAAACCACGGACGCGGCAAGGTATAAGGCGCTGGGTAATTCAATCGCGATCCCGCCGTGGAAATGGGTGCTCAAGCGTTTATGTGCCAATTACGAACGCGATGCCACTATGGCGAGCTTATTCGACGGGATCGGCGGCTTCCCGCTCATCTGGGAACGCCTGAACGGCGCGGGCACCTGCATCTGGGCGAGCGAGATCGAAGAGTTCCCGATCGCCGTAACAAAAAAACATTTTCAAGGAGCAACGGTATGAAAAAACAAACAAACCCCTACCGCGGCGGAGTCGAGTGTTCTCTCAATATTACACGCCAGACCAACACGAAAGGAATGAAGGTTATGACGACGCGCGAAACGCCTACGACTCACAACTACGGCAAGCTGATCGTTTTCGACTGCGCCAAATGCGGCACAAATCTCTGCGCTTGCTATGAAACGGATCCCGCCCGCGGCGGCGGAATACACGAAGAATGGCACTATTGCAGTAAATGCGGCAACCCGCTCGACTTCGGCGAGTTCTATCATAAGCCGGAACAGCCCGATCCGCCGCCTACGTCGGACGACGACATTAAATTCGAGGAGTAATGCATGGAAACGAAAAAAGAACAACCTTTCAACGGGATGAAATGGGAAAAGACGTCGAGCACAAGCTGGGAAGCCCGCGGACAAAACGGCACTTTCTATCTGAAAGCCAACTGCGGCGGCTGGCGCGGGGAATACATCCCGACAAACCCCTACGGCAAACGGTTCTATTTGCGCTGGACGAAGAAGATCCGCGAGATCAAGGACTGGTGCGAAAATAATCACTACTGGGAGGAACCGAAGCGTGAAAACCCTGTCAATATGGCAACCATACGCAAGCCTTATAGCGATTAAAGCCAAGCAATATGAAACGCGGGGCTGGGCGACGAAATATCGCGGCCCGCTCTTGATCCACGCCGCCGCCAAGTCGCCCGCCGCCGTTTACAAGATACTCGATAACGACGTCGTCGGGGAGATCGAGAAGGCGCTCGCTCCACTCGGCTCTACGAGCGAGAATATCGGGCACCTGCGGGCGAAATGCCTGCCGCTCGGGAAAGTGATCGCGATCGCAAATTTGACCGACTGCATTGAAATAACGCCCGCATTCGCCGCGTCCGTAAGTGCGGAAGAAAGAGCCTTCGGCGACTGGACGCTCGGACGGTATGCGTGGAAGCTCGAAAGCGTGAACCCGCTCCCGTTCTTCATTCCCGCCAAAGGACAACAAGGGATCTGGAACTTCCAGACCGACAAAATCAACGAAAAAGGAGAATATACCCAATGAGCGCACAAAGCGACTACAAGGCGGCGGCTGCCGCACTCGAAAAGTTCTGCAACGAAGAGACAAACTTCGCCGTCGAGATTCTGACGGAAAACTACGTCGGGCAGTCTACCCGCGTTCTATCCACGCTTCGCTTCAAAATGGACGCGAAGCTCATGAAGAAAATGATCAAGCTCTCCGAAAAGGTCGGCAACGCATATCTTCACGCTTTCCGCGAAGGTGCCCAGTTTGCGCCCGCGGCAATCGAGAAGGCGACGGATCTATTTGTCGACGAGCTCTGGAAAACCTGCATCCCCGATACGTCGGTCGTGATATTCAACAGCCGCAAATACAAGCAGGCGCTGAATACCGTGCTCAAGAGCGTTCTTTCCGGCGACGAGGTAAAGATCCCCGATGATCTTCCCGAGTCGCCTCCGCGCAAATATCGGGCTGACATATCGCTCTATAATCTATTCCCGACAAATGCGGACGAATCGCCCAGCGACCACGTCGGCGGCGACGTCGAATACTTCACGGAAGGCGAGGATCTCGAAGCCGTGAGAGACGAAGCCGTCAATCAAATCGCCAGCGTTTGCTTATCGCGCGACATTCCCGCAGGGCAGAGCTTCGGAATAGTTTTGACGCTTTCCTGCAACGATGAGCACGTCGATACCGACGAAGGATCCGCGACGTGGGACGGTTCGGAGGTGCATATTGAAATTTAACGCCACCCGCCGCCCGCGGCGATGCGTTATATGCGGCGCGGCTATCAAGACCGAGTACGGACACAATGCACAACCGATCGCTGCGGGAACGTGCTGCGACGTCTGCAATTACAGCGTCGTCGTGCCGGCAAGAATAGCCGCCGCCTTAAATCAAGGAGGAAATCGGAAACAATGAAATGTGCAGACTGCGAAAACTGCAAATTCGAGCAATGCAACGGCGGTGTGAACCGCTTCTATTGCACACATCCTGCGGCGGCGGCAAGCGTAAACGCAGGCGCCCGCCTGATCGCGAGAACCGAACGGCACAGCACGGAGCTTCCCGTCAAGACAGCGCCGCGCTGGTGCCCTATCAAATACGACAAATAAGGAGACCGACATGAGTAACCAATTCAAATCAGTTTACACCAACGATCCCGCGAATATGGTCGCGGAAGCATTCGCGGAGCTTTACCCCGATGCCAAATACGAAGCGGCGCTCGCGCCCGAACTGTACGACGACAAAGGAACCCCTATATGTTCCTGCATCACGTTCCCGAATGAAGGCGACGATGCGGACGCGGTTCCGATTATCGTCGTCAACTCCCAGCTCGGCGTCGAAATCGCCGCCGCTGAGCTCGCGATGCAACTCATCCACGCCGCTCTCGGCTTTGAAAGCCTGAAGGGCGGGGAAGCCTACGACGCGGCGCTTAATGCCCTGAAGGTAAGATATAACGAAATCGGGAACGAACGCTTCCCCGAAAGCGCGGAGGCGGCGGAACCCGTCGGAGGTGGCGGCAATGAGTAACAAGAAAGATTATCGCGGCGGGTGCCTCATTCTTACCGTCGCCGCTCTTTGCTTCATCTGCCAGATCGTATTCCTGACGTTGAAGCTCTGCGGCGCGGTCGCGTGGCACTGGGCACTCGTGCTTCTTCCGATCATGATAATCGTCGGGCTTCCGCTCCTGCTTATAATTCTTTATGTTTTCCTGCGGCTTCCGTCGGAAATCGTGCGGAATTACCAAAGAAAGAAGCGCGTCGATGCGGAAGCGGCTAAATACGGAATGGAGCGTCAGCCCGGAGAATCGACGGGCGAGCTCAAAAAGCGAATTATAACCCGCAACATGATCAGCGGCGACTATTCCCGCAAAGATCTCAAGGAAACGATTATGAACCGCTTTCCCGACGTTGCAAGCTGTCAGTTCTTTATCAACAACAGCCCGCAAAACCCGACGATCGTCATCTCCGTGAAGAAAGTCGACGACTTCTCGGGCAGCGGCGTTAAGTTCCAAAAGTTCACGGACGCGGAACTTGCCGAAATATTCACGGTGGCGGCTCCGTACATACCTGAAAAATACCGCATTACAATCAAAAACAAGGAGATCGAAGAAAAATGAGACTTTTCAGCACCGAACAAGTAAGCAAATACCACCCCGACAAATACGCCGACCAAATAAGCGACGCCATTTTGGACGCCTGTCTGGAAAACGATGAAAACAGCCGCGTCGCCTGCGAAACGCTCGTGAAGGACGACGTTATCATTCTCGCGGGGGAAATCACAAGCGGCGCAGGCGTCGATTATAGAGAGATCGCCCGCAACGTCGCCCAAAAGCTCGGGTACCCCGTCAACAGGATCGAGACATTCATCAGAACGCAGTCGCCCGAAATCGCCGCAGGCGTCGGACGCGGCAAAGATCAGGGCGCCGGGGATCAGGGCATAATGTACGGCTACGCTTGCAACCAAACCGCGAGCGGGCTCCCGTTCGGCTTCGATCTCGTGAATCAAATCATCGAAGCAATCGAGAAAGACGTCGGAACGCCTTCCGCGCTCTTGCTGGGCGACGCCAAGTGTCAGGTTACGGTCGATCTCGACGAACCCGCCACTATGCAGAGCGTGAAGAAGATCCTCGTCAGCGCCTGCCATAAGCCCGAACGCGGGCAGAAACGGATCCGCGCATACATAAACGCAAAGCTCGACGCTCTGGGCGTTCCCGCTTCCGTGGAGAGAATTATCAACCCCGCAGGCGCGTGGACTATCGGCGGCCCGTTTGCAGACGCGGGGCTGACGGGCAGAAAAATCGTATGCGACCAGTACGGCGGCTTCTGCCCCGTGGGCGGCGGAGCGTTCTCCGGCAAGGATCCGTCAAAGGTCGACCGTTCGGGCGCGTATATGGCGCGTAAAATCGCCAGAAGCCTGCAACTCACGCACGGGCTCAAATGGTGCGAGGTTCAGCTCGGTTATGCAATCGGCAGAGCCGAACCCGTGAGCGTCTCCGTCAACAGCGACCTGTCGCCCGAAATCAATGCCAAACTGACGAAGATCGTGCTCGGTGACTACGATCTTACACCCGCGGGGATCATCGCAAACCTCGACCTTTTGAATGTCAAATACGAGAAAATCGCCGAAGGGTGCCATTACAGGCTCGGAGGCGGCGTATGAGCGGGAAGAAAACAGTCAAACCGAAAGCGCAGGCGGCGGGCATTCCCGTCTACTGCGCTCACGATGCAATCGTCAGGGCGGCGGATCTCATTCCGAACCCGAAAAACCCGAACAAGCACCCGCAGGCACAAATCGAAGCTCTGGGCGCCATTATACGCGGCAGCGGCTGGCGCAACCCTATCACGGTCAGCACTCGCTCGGGGCTCGTTGTGAAAGGACACGGGCGGCTTCTGGCGGCTCAGCTCGAAGAACTTGACGAAGTTCCCGTCGATTATCAAGACTACGAGTCGGAGGCGGCGGAACTTGCGGATCTGACGGCAGACAACCGCATCGCCGAGCTTGCCGAAACCGACAACAAAATGCTCATCGAAATTTTCGGAACGATTGACGCCTCCGACTTAGACTTCGGGCTGTCGGGCTACTCAAAAGACGAATATGCGGAAATAGCCGCGTCCTTAAACGAAACGCTTGCCGCAACCGAAACCGAGGAAGATCTCGACGACGTTCCCGAAACTCCCGATGCACCCGTTACGCAATACGGCGACATCTGGATCCTCGGCGGGCGTCATCGTGTTATGTGCGGAAATTCAACCGTCCCCGAAGATCGCGAAAAACTGCTCGACGGCGCCGCTCCGCAAACTCTTTTGACGGATCCGCCGTACTGCTCGGGCGGCTTTCAGGAAACGGGCAAAAGCACGGGAAGCATCGGAACAATGCGCGCCGACGGCGGCCCGCTTCCGAAAATCGCGAACGACATCCTTTCCACGCGCGGCTATCAGAACCTTATCGCCAAAGCTCTCGCCGATATTCCGTGCCAATACGCTTATGTTTTTACTGACTGGCGAATGTGGGTGTATTTGTTTGACCTTATCGAAGGCGCAGGCTTCGGCGTAAAGTCGATGATCGTCTGGGACAAAGGAACGCCGGGAATGGGCGTCGGCTGGCGATCCCAGCACGAGCTCATTATTTTCGGCAATCGAAGCAAGACGAAGTTCGACAATCACAAAGATTACGGAAACGTGATAAAATGCTCGCGATCGGGAAACGAACTGCACCCCACGCAAAAGCCCGAGGAAGTTTTCGAGATCATTCTCGACAATATGGAATGGGCGGCGGGCGTGTATGATCCCTTCGGAGGAAGCGGGACGGCGCTTGTCGCCGCCGAAGCGAAAGGTCAGCAGGCGTTCGTGATGGAATTGACGCCGCAATATACCGACGTCGAAGTAAAACGCTGGCACCGCATAACGGGAAGCCGCGACGTCAAACTCATCCGCGACGGCAGGGAAGTCGCACCCGAGAAATACGAGAGAATTTTCGAGAAAATAGACAGTAACGATTAAGGAGGCGGCTATGAAGAAAACACAAGCGATCAAAGAAAGATTAAACGCGCACAGGGAAATGCTCGAAAAACTTGCCACTTTGAAGCAGGAGCTCGAATATGCGGCGGATGCATACGGAAGCCCGCGCGCTATTGATTATTCGGGAATGCCACACGGAAGCGGCGACGGAACGAGCGAAACGGAGCGCGTCGTGCTGAGAAAGGTCGCTCTCGAAGAACGAGTAAAACAAAAGGAAAACGAAATCGCCGCCGACTGGGCTGAGCTGGAGCCCTTCGTCGAACGCCTTGCCCCCTCCGAAACGCTCGTGATCAATCTCCGCTATTACTACGGCGCCGAATGGCGCGAAATCTGCCAAAGAATTTACGGCAAACACGACGACTATGAGCTCGAAGCCGACCAATACATGGACAAAATGTTCAGAACCCACGGGCGCGCTCTACTCAACCTTGCCGAATTATACACCCACAAAACCGCGTAAATGCCGAAATTCCGCCCGACTTCCGTCGGAAATCTGCGGAAATCTGAAAAAAGGTCAGTAAAACGCAGTAAAAAGAAGTAAATCACATTGAAACGCAGTAAACGGGTGTGTTATAGTGTATGCTGTCAAAGAACCGCAACGGGGAAACTCGTCGCGGCTTTCTTTTTACGGAAAGATCCCGCTATCGGAGCGGGACGGCGGGCGGCGGCTATTTATGGTCGCCGCTTCCAATTATCAACAGGGCTTCGGAGGCGGCTATGGAATTAAACATCAGCATCCCCGGACTGGACGGCGTTCTTTCCAAAGCAAAAAAAACGCAGAGCGACATCCAGAAAGCCGTCAGTCAAACCGTCAAAGACTGCAAAGCCCGCGCTCCCGCGCAGGTAACCAAAGCAGTTACAGCCGTCTATGCGATTAAATCAAGCGAAGTGACGGCGGCGGGTAAGGCAGCCAAAGGCGGTGCGAAAACAGTCGGGGAGATCAAGATCAAGGGCGTGAGTATGGAAAACATACAGCTCGTATATCGCGGTCGCCTTCTTACGCCTACACACTTCTCTATGACGCCCCGAACGCGACCGGCGGGCGGTAAGAAATACACGGTCAAAGCCGCCATATACAAGGGCAAAAAGAAAGCTCTCGGCAGTTCCGTTTTCCTTGCCCCCTCGGGGGCTCTGGGCACGACGGAGATCCCGTTCAAAAGGACGACGGACGCGCGCCTTCCTATTGACGCGATCCGCACGGTAAGCATACCGCAGACGATCGGCAATGAGAAGGTCGCCGCCGATATAAAGGTCAGGCTCAACGATCTGCTGTTAAAACGCTTACAGCATAACATTGACCGATACGCAAAAAAATAGCCCACCCCTATGCGCCGACGTTGCTCAACTGCGGCGCCCCCTTATCTTGTTATTATCGGCAGTACCTCAGAGAAAAAAGCAAAGCCGCTAAGGCACGGAGCGCGTCAGCGAGCGCCCACAAAGTTTCCAGCAGGTACTGTCGGTAATATTTTACTCTTGCGGTGCTCGCGAGCCCAGAACTCGCATAGTCCCGGAGAATTTTTTACAATCGTTTCGTTACGCAAAAAAGGAGGTAATCATGGCAACACAGCCCTCGCAACCGAAGCGGACAATGGTCGAAGCGGCAATGGTCGCGAAGCTGTTCAATTTGACGGTTCGGCGCATTCAGCAACTCACGCAGGACGGGATTCTGACGACCGAGCTCGTCGATAAAAAACGCCGCTACGATCTACTTCTGACGGTTCAAAAATACATTGCTTATCTGCAGGAAAAGGTCGCCAAAAAAGGCGAAAGCAAGGCAGACGCCGAAAACGAGAGCCGCAAAATCAAAGCCGACGCCGACTATCGCGCTACGAAGGCAGAGCTCGCCGATATGGAACTCAAAGAACTCCGCGGCGAGATGCATCGCAGCGAGGACGTCGAAGCTATGACGACGGATCTCGTGTTTACCATCCGCAGCATGATGCTCGCGCTTCCCGGTCGGCTCGCGATCGACCTCGCAAAAATCACAAAGCCCGCGGAAATATCTGAAAGGATCAAGCAGGAAGTTTATGCGATCCTGCTGGAGCTCTCGAACTACAAGTACGACGCCGCCGCGTATAAGAAGCGCGTCCGCGACCGTCAGGGCTGGAGCGAACTCCTGAAAGATGACGACGACACAGGCTGAGGCGCGTCTCAATAAAGCGATCGCGCCCGCCGTCCGTAATTTTGCACCGCCTGACGACCTAACCGTTTCACAATGGGCAGACCGACACCGTCGGCTATCGCCCGAAACTTCAGCCGAGGCTGGCCCGTGGAGAACCGCACGGACGCCATACCTCAAAGAGCCGATGGATGCGTTCAACGATCCGAAAGTTACGAACATAGTCATGGTCGCGGCTTCGCAGGTCGGCAAATCTGAATTTTTGCTAAACTGCATCGGTTACGTCATCGATCAAGATCCAGCGTCCGCCATGTATATACAGCCGACGCTGGACGATGCCCGAAAATTCTCACGTCATAGAATCGCGCCGATGATTCGAGACAGCAAACCGTTACGGTCGAAAGTTTCGGACGTTAAAACGAGAGACAGCGGCAACACGCTCCTGCAGAAAGCGTTCCCCGGTGGTATGCTTACGCTTACCGGCTCGAACACCGCGTCCGCACTTGCGTCGACGCCTGTTCGTTACATATTCGGCGATGAACGAGACCGCTGGGCTTTAAGCGCGGGCACGGAAGGCGATCCGTGGGAACTTGCCAAAGCCCGCCAGACCACATTCTACAACAAGAAAGCCGTCGAAGTTTCGACGCCAACGATCAAAGGAAGCAGCAATATCGAAGCGGCGTATGAACGCGGCACCCAAGAGCGCTGGTGCATAAAATGCCCCCATTGCGGAGAGTGGCACGACATAATTTTCGATAATATCAGATTTTTACCCGAA
The DNA here is from genome assembly GCA_910586535.1 of uncultured Oscillospiraceae bacterium. Classification (GTDB taxonomy): domain Bacteria; phylum Bacillota; class Clostridia; order Oscillospirales; family Ruminococcaceae; genus RGIG8773. The sequence goes on along the minus strand of CAJUHS010000018.1, from coordinate 24,128 downwards.
GAGAAAAAAATCGGCAATAAAATCACATACACGGTTAGCTCGATATTCTGGGTGTGCCCTTCGTGCGGGGCTATAAGCACCGAGGACGAAGTCCGCAATCAGCCCGCGAAATGGATCGCGCAAAACCCCGATGCATACAAGAAAGGCATCCGCTCGTTCTGGTTGAATGCTTTTTCGTCGCCGTGGGTAACGTGGGAGACTATCGTGCTTCGCTTTCTCGAGGCTCGCAACGATCCCGAAAAGCTGAAAGTTGTTTATAACACACTACTCGGTAAGCTCTGGGAAGAACGCGGCGAAATCGAGAACGAGGACGAAGTGATGGCGCGGCGCGAAGAATACAAAGCCGAACTGCCCGACGGTGTGCTCGCGCTCACTTGCGGCGTCGATACGCAGGACAATCGTCTCGAATACGAAGTTGTCGGTTACGGGCACTATGGCGAGGACTGGGGCATTACGAAGGGCGTTATTATGGGGCGCCCCGACAATGAGGAAGTCTGGGAACGGCTGGACGATGTTGTCGATCACGTCTATCGTTTTGCAAACGGTAAAGGACTCCGAATCAGCTGCACCTTCGTCGATTCAGGCGGGCACTATACACAGGAAGTCTATGCGGCTTGCCGCAAACGTCTCGCGAAGCACGTCTTTGCTATAAAAGGCAAAGGCGGGCCCGATATTCCGTATGTCGGGATCCCGTCGCGCGTTCCGTTGAAAGACAACAAAAAGATCTTTTGCTGGCTCTATACGCTCGGCGTCGACGCGGGCAAAGCAAAGATTATGAAGAAGCTGACGACGCAAACGCCGGGACGGAACTATTCGCACTTTCCGCTCGGCGATCGCGGATACGATTCGACTTACTTCTCAGGGCTTCTATCGGAGCGGCTCGTTCTGACGCGCACACGCCGCGGCAATCAATGGGTATGGGAAAAGATCCCCGGACACGAACGCAACGAACCGCTCGACTGTCGCAACTATGCGAACGCGGCGTTCAGGCTCGCCAATCCGGATTTGACCGCGATCGAGAACCGTCTGAAAGGCATCCAAGAAAAACCCGCCGCGCCTGCGGCAAAAAAGAAACCCGCACATCCGAAAAATAAACATCTCGGAAGCGGCGACGACTGGTAAAAGGAGGCAGTATGAATAAAGCCGAAATTGAAAAAAAGATCACGGAAAAGCGTGAGCGACTGGCTTGCTATCTTGCCCGCGAAAAGGAAATGCTCTGCGGCGGAGTCCAAAGCTACGGCGTCGGAACGCGTAACCTTGCGCGGTACAACACCGACCTGAGCACGGTCAGGAAAGCAATCAAAGAGCTCGAGGACGAAATCAAAGAGCTCGAAGCGATGATCACAAAACAAAAGCCCCGCCGAGCGGTCGGCGTGGTTCCGCGGGACTGGTAAGGAGACGATATGAACAAATCAGACGACAAAAGGCTCGCCCCTTTCGGCGCGAGACCGCGTCGACCTACTAACAAAGGTTACGGCGACGCGGGCGCCAGTTATTCCAAAAAAGCCCTGAAGGGCTTCCTTGCGTCGAGCGGATCGGCGCACGAAGATATTGACGCGAACAATCGAACGCTTCGACAGCGGGCTCGTATGCTCTATATGGCGGCGCCGCTCGCGACGTCGGCGATCAAGACGAATCGCACGAATGTCATCGGCTGCGGCTTGCAACTCAAAAGCAGGATCAACAGGGAGCGGCTCGGGCTTTCTGCAGATCAAGCGAAAAACTGGCAAAAACGAACCGAGGAAGAGTTCGAGCTCTGGGCGGCGAGTAAGGTCAACTGCGACGCGATCGGGATCAATAATTTTTACACGGCGCAACAGCTCGCGTTCTCTTCCCAGCTTCTCTCCGGCGATGTCATTGTATTGTTACAGCATGAAGAACCGACGTCGCTCAACCCCTACGGCTTGCGTTTCCATATAATCGAAGCTGATCGGCTTTCTACGCCCATTGATACGGTCGCGGGATCTTCGGCTTTCAATTATCTGACGCAGGGCACGACGAAAGACGGCAACATGATTTACGACGGCGTCGAAACCGACAAGAACGGAAAAATCGTCGCTTACCATATACGCAACACTTACCCCTTCGAGCAAACGACGAAAGAGACGAAGTGGGTGCGCGTCGTGGCATACGGCGAAGAGACAGGACTTCCGAACGTGCTCCACATTATGCAGGCGGAACGCCCCGAGCAATATCGCGGCGTAACCTATCTGGCACAGGTTATCGAGCCGCTTCTGCAACTGCGGCGCTATACCGACAGCGAACTTACGGCGGCGGTCGTCGAGAGCTTTTTCACGGCGTTTATAAAAACTGAGTCCGATCCGAGCGCGTTCCCGTTTAATGAGGTCGGCGATGGAGAGGTTCAGGACGGTACGACAGGTGAGAGCGAGCAGGGAATCAGCACGGACGAAAACGAATACGAAATGGGCCCCGGTCAGATCAACGTAATGAAGCCCGGCGAGGATGTCGTATTCGGCGATCCCAAACGCCCCGCGGGCGGCTTTGATGCATTCGTTCAGGCTATCTGCAAGCAGGTCGGTGCGGCTTTGGAAATACCTGCCGATCTTCTTCTTAAGGCGTTCAATGCGTCGTACAGCGCCAGCCGCGCGGCACTTTTGGAAGCGTGGAAAGCGTTCAAAATGTGGCGCGAATGGTTCGTTGACGACTTCTGCCGCCCGCTTTACGAGGTGTGGCTTTCCGAAGCGGTCGCTCGCGGTCGTATTCTCGCTCCCGGCTTCTTCTTCGATCCCGCTATCAGAGCCGCGTGGCTCGGTTCCGAATGGATCGGCCCGTCGCAGGGACAGCTCGATCCCGTCAAAGAGATCCAAGCCGAAGCCCTTGCCTGCGAGAATGGATTCAGCACACGCGAACAGTCGACCGTCAAACTTAACGGCGGCAGTTACGAGGGCAACGTCGAGCAGCTTGCCGACGAAAACGCTCAACTTTCAAAGACAAAAGGAAAAAGCGAGCAGGGCGATTCACTCGATGCGCTTGCCGCGGCGCTTATTCCTAAAATCTTAAACCAAATCAAACAAGGAGGAGATCCTACATGAAGAACAGGATCAAATTGACAAACGGCCCGAACCCCGCCTCCGCGCGGAAATGCTGGAACGTAATCACGGGCGCGGGAAGCGACTCGGCAGAGATCACGCTTTACGGCGACGTGTGCAGTCAGCAACCGACGGACTGGTGGACGGGCGAACCCGCTCCCGGCTTATACATAACGCCCGAGGGCTTCCTCGACGATCTCGCGCAAATCAAAGACAAGTCGGAAATCGTCGTGAAAATTAACAGCGGCGGCGGCGATCTATACACCGGCATCGCCATCCACAACGCGCTCAAATCGCTAAAAGGACACAAGACGGTCATCATCGAAGGGCTTGCGGCAAGCGCCGCCAGCGTGATCGCTTGTGCCGGCGACGAAGTTCAGGTTCACGCCGGAAGTATGATCATGATCCACGGCGCCGCCGTTTGCGTGGTCGACTTTATGACCGCCGAGGACGTCAAGAAAATCGCAAAAAATCTCGAGGCGGCAAACAGCGCAATCGCGCAGATCTACCACCAAAAGACGGGGCTCGAAATCGAATCCCTCCGCTCTATGATGAAAGCGGAAACGTGGATGGTCGGCAAGGATGCCGTCGACAAGAAATTCGCGGATACTTTGCTTTCGGACGCGGGCCCGAGTATGAGCCTGAGCGCAGACAAGAAGGTGCTTCTCGTTGCGGGCGTTCGCCACGACGTGAAAGCCTTCCACAACATACCGGGGACGATCCCGGTCAAACCCGATGCTTCTGCCGAATCGGCAGCAGTAAATAAAAAAGAGCCGCCCGTCAGCGGCAAAGGAGAAACAACCATGACGGAAAAAGAACTCAGGGCACAGTTCCCGGACATCATTGCCGCTATTGAGACGGCGGCGACCGAGAAAGCCCGCACGGACGCGGTAAACGGAGAGCGCGCCAGATTGAAAGCGATCGAAGAGATCGAGTCGCAAATCGGCGATCCTGCGCTTATCGCAGACGCCAAATACGGCGCGAATGCCTGCACCGCGGAACAGCTCGCACTCAAAGCTATGCAGGCACAGGCAAAACTGGGCGCGGCGCACCTTACCGCGCTCGCATCCGACGGGGAGAAATCGGGCGTGAAAGACGTCTCGGGAAACCCTAACGGCGGCAACGGCGACACCGGAAGCGACGACGCTGCGGAGCTTAAGGGAATCGTTGACGCTTACAAATCTCAAACGGGAGGATCCAGAAGATGACGAAACTCAATGAAAACGTCGGCTCGGTTGAATACGACGAGCTGATCAACAGCGCGGAACCCAAAGCGGACGTGTTCAACGTAACGCTCAGAGCTCAGGCGGCGGAAACGATATTGAAGCGCGGCACCGTGCTCGCTCTTTCGGACGCCGACAACAAGGTTGTCGTGCTCGGCACGTCCGCGAAAACCTTCGGAGAAGGCGCCAGCACCAAGACGGAAAACCTGACCGCGAACTGCATCCTTTCCGACGATGTAACCGTCGGCACGAAAGACTGCATCGTGGTCGCTTATCGCACCGGACACTTTAATCGCAACAAACTCATCGTTGCGGAAGGTTACACCCTCGCGCACTCGGACGAAGAAGAACTTCGCAAAGTCGGCATTCTTCTCGATACGGCGCTCAACGCATAAAAAGGAGACAAAATCATGTTAGACATTTTCAAAACGCATACCATGCTCCTGCTCGTTAAGGAGCTCAACCCTCTGCACACCTTCCTTCGCGATCGTTACTTCCCGACGAACGAATCGACGGATCTGTTCGCAACGGACGACGTGCTCGTGCAATATCGCAGCGGAAGCAAAAAACTCGCGCCTTTCGTTGCTCCCCGCAAAGGCGGCGTCGCCGTATTGCGTAAAGGTCATCACATGGAACGCTACACGCCGCCCTATATCGCGCCCAAGCGCACCATGACGATCGACGACCTTAACAAGCGCGGCTTCGGCGAGGCGCTCTATACGAAGCTGACGCCCGCTCAGCGTCAGGCAACGCTTATGATGCAGGACTTCGAGGATCTCGACGAAATGATCAGTCGCCGCGAAGAAGCTATGGCGGCGGAAACGCTTCTTACGAACGGCTGCGTCATGAAGCACATTACCGACGATCCCAGCAAACCCGAAGAAAAAGAGATCCGTTTTTACGACGGAGAAACCAACCCCGCGCAGTACACGCCCGCAACGGACTGGAACGCGGCGGGAGCCACAATTCTCGAAGATATCGCCGTTGTCTGCGGCGATCTGGCGGCGAAAGGACTGCCTGCGACGGATCTCATCGTTGCGCCCGACGTCGGCTCGACTATTTTGCACGATGCCGAGATCCAAAAACTTCTCGACAATCGGAACATAAATATCGGCGGTGTGGATCCCGAGAAACTTCCCAACGGCGCGACGAAAATCGCGCGCCTGAATTGCAACGGACACGTCGTGGATGTTCTTCAGTATAGCGACACCTACACGAACGACGACGATGAAAACGTCAGCTTCATTCCCGCAGGCAAGGCGATCCTTACCGCGCCCGGATGCGGTCGTACTCTTTACGGCGCCGTTTCGCAGGTTGAGCAGGAAGATAACCTGTTCCATACCTACACGGGGAAAAGAATCCCGAAATTCGTCGGCAGCGCGGGAAGCAACACGCGCGAACTTTATCTCACGTCGTGCCCTCTCTGCATTCCCAACAACAAGGACGCGTGGATCGTAATCAATGCGATCAACCCGAGCAAAGATTAAGGAGGGCGGTATGGTCAAGATTATCAAAGGTACTTACGGACGCCGTAAGGGCTCCGTCATCGTCCCCGTTCGCGCAGGCGAAACCGTGGAACTTACCGACGAACAGGAAGCCCGTCTCGTTAAGCTGGGCGTCGCGGAATATGTAAACGATTCCGACGGTGCGCCCGCGCCTTCGTCGAGCGACGAAACCGACGAACAGGAAGCTCCCGAGCTTCCCGAATACAACGACAAAATGAAGCTCCCCGAGCTTAAAGAAATCGCCGAAAAATACGGCGTCGATGCTTCCGCAATGACGACCAAAAAGGAAATTATTGCCGCGATTGATGCCGCAAGGGAAGAACTTCCCACCGTCGGCGGTGCGGGCGATGTCGTCGACTGACTTTAAGGAATTGCTCAAAGCCGACCGCGATGTGTTCCTGAATCTCGGCGAGTTCGGAGAACAGCACACCGTTGAAGGCAAAGAAATCGCCGCTGTTTTGGATGAAGCCGTTCTGGCAGATTCCAAAACGGCGGAAGATCTCGGGCTTACGCGCGGCGACCTCGTTCTATTTGCGAAATGCGAAGATCTTCCCGCTCAACGCACGGCAGGCGAAAGCCTGAACGTGGACGGGCGGGACTATCTCATCGCTTCGTGGCGCGACGACTACGGAATAGCGAAAATTTTCATATTCCAAAATCTCGGTTAAGGAGGCAAGCTATGACCATCGTTCAAAGTCTGGAGAAGATAACCGACTGGCTCCAAACCAACGTGTGCGACAAAATCAAGCTCAAAGCCCCGCACGACGAGGACGTCAAAATATACGAAGAAGTTAACCCCGTGGCTCACACACTCTTTCAACCCGGCAAAAGCAAAGCCCCGCCCCAAACAAAATACCAGATCCCGTCGGTCGTCGTACAGCTTATCGACGGCGCCGACGATATGGTTAAATCGAACACGCGGATGAAGATCCAGCTCAGCTTTATGGTATGGAACCCCGGAAAGCACCCGCAGGAAGGCGCAAAAGAATTTACGCGAAACGCCGACGGCTGGAAAGATGTCTGGAACTTCGTCGATCATGCGCTTCAGACAATCGAAAACGCCGAATATTTTGACGATGCGCTTCGCGTCGTCAAAGAGCTCGGCATCACTTTCGGGCAATTCCAACAAGATGACGCGCTGGTCGACCTTTACCCCTACTGGGGAGCGTGGGCGATTCTAACCGTCGAAAAAGGGCTCGCCCGAACGGCGGAGTTCTATAAAAAATTTTTATAAGGAGCTAATAACATGGACAACTACAAGTATGGCGTTTACGGCAAGATCGGCGACGATATTGCAAAGAACGCTTCGGAGGCGGGCACCGCGCCGGTATATATCGGCACCGCGCCCGTTAATTTTCTCTCCGATTATTCCGGCAAGGTAAACGTGCCGGTTAAAATCAGCAACTTGAGCGACGCCGTGAAAAAGATCGGACACTTCTCCGATTCTACCAAGTGGGCAAAGTACACGCTATGCGAAGCGGTGGCGGCTCACTTTGCGAACGCAAACGGAAATGTCGGCCCGATCTACGTTATCAACGTACTCGATCCCGACAAGAACAAAAGCGCCGCGGCAACGACGAAAACGCTCACTTTCACGAACCGCAAAGCAACGCTTCCCGCGCTCGACATCATTCTCGCGACGGTCGCGATCGAGGACAAAGTTCTCGGCACCGACTACACGCTGAGCTTCGACTTCGGCACCGGTATTCTTACCATTACCGACATCGGCGAGCAGGCTATTGAAACGGCGGCACTTTCGTATTACACGGTCGATCACGACGAAATCACGGAAACGACCGTAATCGGCGGGGAAACGACCGACGGCGAGATCACGGGTATTGCGGCGCTTAAACTGCTTTACCAGACCTGCAACGTCATCCCGACCTATCTCGCGGCGCCCGGCTGGAGCGACAAGAAAGCCGTTTACGCCGCGCTGGTCGCCGCATCGCAGAATATCAACGGACACTGGTCGGCGTTCGTTTATGCCGATCTTCCTATCGAGGCGACGAAAACCATCGCGGCGGCAAAGAAATGGAAAGACGACAACAGCTACAACTCGGGCTATTCCAAAGTATTCTGGCCGCAGGCGAAGAACGGCGGCGACGTTTATCATCTCGCCACGCTGGCGCTCGTCGAAAAATTGCGCTGCGATCTGAAAAACGGGAACGTCCCCTTTGAGACCGACGGCAACAAAACGCTCGCGGTTACGGGGCTTTACTTCGGCGACGGCGTAAATCTCCCCGGCTTCGATAAGCAGGACGCCAACGAACTGACCGCTCACGGCATCTCGACGGCGATCTACTGGGAAGGCAACTGGAGAACGTGGGGAGATCACACGGCAGCCTATACCTTCGGCGGAAGCCACAAAGCCCGCGAGATCTTCGACGTCAACATGATTATGCTGTTCTACATCGCGAACAGCTTCCAAAAAGAATGGGGAACGACTATCGACCAGCCCATGACGACCGCGCTCCGCGATACGATTTTGAACCGCGAGCAGGAAAAGCTCGACGGGCTTGTCGCGCAGGGCGCGCTTATCGGAAGCCCGAAGGTCGAGTTCCTCGACAGCAATAACGAAGAGAGCGAAATTCTCAACGGGAACTTCCGCTGGGACATCGCCGCAACCAACACGCCGCCGCTTAAATCGGCGACGGGAGTCGTCTGCTATACCGACGCAGGCTTCTCGACCTACTTCGGAGGTGAAGCATAATGGATCAAGCAAACGCTATACTCGCAGATACCTGTTACTGCGACAATGTTCTCGTCGCGAAAGACGTCTCCATCAATCTGCCGGCGGTCAATTTTTTGACGTCGGAAGTAAAGGCGATGGGCTCGATGGACGTCGTGCTCGTCGGGCTTCTCGAAGCAATGGAAGCGTCGATTACGAAGGTCGGACAGGACGAAGGACTGAGCCGCGCGCTCACGCCCGAAAAACACAACTATGAGTTCCGCTACGTCCAGAACGTAACCAAAGGCGACGGCACCGCCAAGCCCGAAGGCTGCAAGGCGTTTCTGACGGCGGTTCCGAAAGGCATCCCCCAGACTGCGATCGAAGTCGGCAGCAATATCGAAAGCGAGATCTCGCTTGCGGTTTCGCGCTACCAGCTTTACGTCAACGGCGAGGAGCTTCTCTGCATTGACAGGCTCAGCCAGATCTGCCGCATTCGCGGCGTCGACTATTACAAGAAAATCGCGTCGATGCTCTAAGAGCGAACAACCCCGGCGGACACTCTCCTCCGGGGTAATTTTTTTATAAGGAGACAAATCACATGGAAAGCATAAAGCTCAAAAAGCCCCTTACTATCAACGGGGCAAAGGTCGAAGAACTGACCTACGACATCAACGAAATCACGCCCGCAGGCTTCGCGGAAGCCGAGTTCAAAAAGTCGCAGGCGTCGGGATCCAAAGGTGCCCCCAATGCGGGCGCCGTCGAACTCGACTACTCGATGCATCTCTATCTCGGCTTTGCGGCGATCATCGCCGTGAACCCGCAGTACGACTACAATGATCTGCAAAGGATCAGCGGGCCCGACGTGATGAGCGTTATGAAGATCGGAAGAAATTTTATAATCGCCTCGGCGGCGGGCGACTCGGAAGCCGCGGAATCCGAAAATGCATCCGAGACTTCGCCCGCGTCTACCACACAAGCATAGTAGACCTTGAGAAAAAACGCCTGACCGAGTTCATGGTCGACTACGCTGAAGCGGCGGAAGATCTCGCGCGGGAAGCAGAACGGCGTCAAAAGAACGCGCCGAAAAAAATCAGCAAAGCCAAGCGCAGGAGGTAACACCACATGGCGGCTAAAAACAAAATACTGCAAGCCGTCGTTGAAATCGCGGGCAACGTAAGCCCGACGCTTGCATCCTCTATTCAGGACACTATCGGCAAACTCGACAAGCTCAACGTGAAGGCGCTCGCTGTCGGGGCAGGAGTCGCCGGCGGCGTCGCGGTCGCTTGTAAAGCGATATTTTCCGCCGGCAAATATCTCGTAAACCTCGGCACTCGTTTCGACGACGTCGAGGACACTATCAGGATCGGCACAGGGGCAACGGGCGACGCGCTCGATGCCCTTATGAACGATTTTTCTGCGGTATATTCCGCGATCCCTACCGCGATGGAAGATGCGGCGGCGGTTATAGCGGACTACAACACGCTTCTCGGCTTAACGGGCGAGGAGCTTCAGGATCTATCTATTCAAGCGATACAGGTCGCGAGTATGCTCGACGAGGACGTCGGCGACGTCGTCGCGGAATCGTCGAAGGCGTTCCAACAATGGAGCATTGACGCCAAAGACATGGGCGGCGCGATGGACTTCGTGTTCAAAGCCAGCCAGTCGACGGGCGTCGGCTTCTCGGAACTAATGAGCGACTTGCAAATGTACGGCGCCCAGTTCCAGACAATGGGTTATTCTTTCGAGGAAGCAACGGCTATGATCGGGCAACTCGAAAAGGCGGGCGTCAATACAAACGAAGTTCTTGCCGCGATGAAAAAGTCGGTCGCTACGCTCGCACAGCACGGCATCGGCGCGGCGGAAGGACTCGATCTATACGTCGAAGCCATAACGAACGCGAAAGATATGACGACCGCGACCGCGCTCGCCGCGGAAGCGTTCGGAACCCGAGCCGCGTCAACTATGGCGGCGGCAATACGCGACGGGACTTTTGACATTGCCGCTCTGACTGCCGCATTACAGGAAAATCAAGAAACGATTAACGCCTGCGCGGCGGACACTTACGACTTCGCGGAACAGCTTCAAATTTTCAAACAGCAGGCGGAAGTCGCGCTGAAACCTATCGCGGCGACGCTATTCAACGCGCTGAACGAACTGATGCCCGTCGTCGGGAAACTCATGGAGAGCCTGATCCCGATAATCGACGATCTGGTTAAGGTGCTCGTTCCGCTCATCGACAACATTGTGACGGAAATTGCGCCGCTATTGACCGAGCTGCTGACGCCGGTCGTAAAAATCGCGGACTCGCTTCTGACGAAAATCATCCCGCCGCTGGTGCGAATTATAACGGACATTCTTCCCGTTGTCATTCAGCTGGTGGATGCGGTCGCGATTATCGTCGAGCCCGTGTTTGAAATGCTCGGCGCGGTGCTTCCGCTTATCGCGGAACTTTTGTCGGCGGTTATGAAGGTAGTGAGCAAACTGCTCAGCAAGATCCTTCCGTTCGTCGAGAAGGTTCTGGCGGCGGTTATGCCGATTATAACGTCGATTGTCGAGGCGGTGCTCCCGTTGCTCATCAGTTTGCTCGACACGCTAATGCCGATCCTCGACATCGTATTCTCGCTTTTGGATCCGATCCTCGACGTCGTGCTTGCAATTCTGACGCCGTTGCTTCAGCTCATAAACACCATACTGAAGCCGATCATCTCGTTGATCCAAACGCTTATAACCAAAGCTCTCGAACCGCTGAAGCCTATCATCGAAGCGGTCGCGGGGCTGTTTTCGGGCGTTCTCGGCGGCGCGCTGGAGTATCTGCGTCCGCTTATTGAAATGTTCACGAATATTCTCGGCGGGCTCATGGAGTTCGTGCAGAACGTATTTGCGGGGAACTGGTCGGCGGCGTGGGGAAATATCAAGGACGTGTTCGCGAACGTCTGGGAAGGCATCAAAGAACTCGGCAAGGGCGCGATAAACGGACTTATAACCGTCGTTGAGACGGGCATCAACTTCCTCATCAAAATGATCAACGGGCTAACGCAAGGGCTCAGTAAAGCGTGGACGTGGCTCGGCATTCCGGCGATCCCGGAGATCCCGCTCCTTTCGCTTCCACGACTTGCAACCGGCGGCTTTACCGACGGCGTAAGCATAGCGGGCGAGGAAGGCACCGAAGCCGTCATCTCGTTCGATCCTGCATACAGGAAGCGGAACATTGAAACGTGGGAAGCTGCGGGCAAACTACTCGGCGTGGTCGGCACCTTAGACGTGAGCGAAAGCGCGAAGGCGGCGACCGCCGCTTCCGTCGAACTTCTCGCCGCAGAAAACGCCAAAGCAGAATCGCCGCAACTGGCGCAAGCCGGACAGCTCATTGAAATGGACGGCTTCAGCCTCGGCGAACTTACCGAGACGACGATCATCTATTACGACTTCAGCGGCTTTACATGGTCGCCCACCGTCAACGGCGTAAAATCGGAAAAGAAAGAGGACGTCCTCGAAGCATTGAAAGAAAACGAGAGCGAGTTCTTCGACTGGCTCGAGAACTGGATCAGGACGAAGGAGGTCGGCAGATATGACCGCGTTACAGTCTATTAAATACACCACAAGGCAGGGCGACACGTTCGACGAGCTCGCCCTGCAGGTGTACGACAGCGAAAAAAAGGCGCACCTTTTAATCGAAGCAAACCCCGATTATGCCGACGTACTGACGTTTGACGCGGGCACCGTATTGACGATCCCCGTGAATGATGACATCGTTCTGCCCGAAACGCTTGCACCGTGGAGGCGCGGCTCATGAATTTGATATACGAAGGCGTCGATATTACGACGAAAGTCGCAATCAACCGTTGCGAAGCCGAAACTTATGCGGAAAACAAAGCCGACCAGCTTCTTCTGCGTTTCAGCGACGCGGCGACAAACTGGGACAAATGGCACCCCGTTTGCGGGGACACAATTCAACTAAACGACGGAGCGGCCCGCACCGGCAAAATGTTCATAACGAGCATAACGCCGGAGAACGGGCTGTTCTCCCTTCGTGCGACCGCTATGCCGCCGACGGGCGAGAATATCAACAGCCAATCGTGGGAAAACGTGCGGCTCTTTCAGCTCGTCAACGATATAGCAAAAAAGCACGGGCTCGCGGTTAAGATATACGGCGTAACCGATCAACTCTATCCGTACATACAGCAAACGCGGATGACGGACTTCGTATTCCTGAACCGTCTGCTCCAAATGGAAGGCTGCGCTATGTTATTTTACGACGGCGCGCTTGTGATATACGACGAACTGCAACGCGATCGAAGTCTGGCGTCGGCAACGGTTAAAATCGGCGTCGACGGGCGATTCGGTTACACCGACAATTCCTCGCAGTCTTACGGCTCTATCGAACTTGTGAGCGGCAGTTTCCGCGGTACGTTTACCGATTCGGCAGCTCCCGCCGCGCGTGTTCTGAAGCCCGCAACGCCCGTTGAATGTATGAGCGACGCGGAAGCCCAGCGTTTTGCGCGCGGGATCCTGCGGCAAGCGAACAAGAACGCTTACACGGGACACTTCCGGCGTAAATTCACAGCGGAATATGCGGCGGGTAGCGTTCTCAACCTGCAAACGGAAAAAGCACCGAGCTGGAACGGCAAGATCTTCATTACTCGGACGCGCAACAATTTTATCACGGGCGAAAGCAAGATATTTTTCAGGCGAACGCTGGAGGTGTATTGATGGCGGAATTGCAAAAAGGCTATATCAGCACAATCGAAGGCAACACGGCGCGCGTTGTGCCCGATCAAGTTGACGGTTCCGTAACGAAGCCGCTGACGATTCACGCATCGCTTCGCGGCGACGCCGGCAATCTTAAAAAAGGAACGGCTGTCGTGTTCGTTGTGTTTTCCGATCGGTCGGGACTTATACTGAGCCGTGCGGACGGCGAGATCTTCGCGCCCGATTCTTAAAAGGAGGCAACTCATGGCAGTAACTGCAACATTCAGAACAACCGCGGGAACCAAGACGTGGGAAGTCTCCCCGCGCAAGGTTCTCGATATTGACGGGCTGAGCACGGGCTTTGAGCTCGAAGCCGACAACAACAGCGCCGTCGAAGGATCCCCGCTCACAAACGAGCGCGGGCTCAAAAAGAAGCAAATCAGCTTTTCGTCCAACTTCCACGCCGCTCTCGGCTTTGACGTTCGGGCGGAATTTGACAGCTGGGAAACATGGGTGGGACTTGCCGGCATTCTCCGCTTCGGCGGCGAACGCTTCGGCGCGAATAGCTGGCTCCTTACCGGCGCGAAAGCTACAAATATTCAGACCGATCCGAGCGGGCGGTGGCGCAGTTTCAAGATGGCGTTCACTTTTGAAGAAAGCGACGACACCACCGTCGACGACATCGAAGAAGCGGAAGCGGCAATCGAAGCGGCAAAGTCGGCGGTCGGCGTTCAACCGCCCGCGGCGTTTGTAACCGCCAAGAAAGCGCCGAACCCGTTCCTTGCTAAGTTATTGAAAAAGACGACGGGCAGCGAGCTCATCATCGCGCTGGGCGACGTCGTTCGCTTCACAGGCGGCGCGCAATACACAACGAGCACCGGCTCGACGGTTATCAAGAACTCGGCGGCGGGGCTTGCAAAAGTAACCAAATTTGCAAAAAGCGCCCCGCACCCTTATTTTCTCGTCAGCGTCGACGGCTCGACGGATGTCGCGGGCTGGGTAAGCGCATCGCAGGTTACGGTATAAGGAGGCTATTATGTTAAGCAAAGGCAATTCAGATATAGCCGTCTGCGTGAATAATCTGCTCAAAACTTCGCGCGGCGAGGTTCCCTACGAGCGACTGAAAGGCGTCAACTTTTCATTACTCGACGGGCCCGCGTCGACTGCAGGGCAGGAAATGATCGAGGACATAGAATGGATGCTCTCGATTTACGAACCCCGCGCAAAGGTTGACGGCGTTCAGCTCATTCCTGACGACGCGCAGAACGGTCGCTTCACGATAAAGGCAAATATATCAACGCAGGGGGCAACAGACCTATGAACGAATTTATCACAACGGACGCGGAACTGATCCGCGACGAAATAATCACGGAACTCGAATCATCCGTCGGCGGGCCGCTTTACCCGGGCGACGAGCGCAGGATGTTCGCCGAAGCTCTTGTCGCGGTGTTCGTCTCTATGTACAATTCCCTGAACGACGCGGCGCGGCAGAAAATGCTCCGATATGCGCGGGGATCCGTACTCGATGCACTCGGCGAGCGCGTCGGTGTTGCAAGGATCGCACCGACGTCGGCAACGACAACGCTGCGATTCTCTTTATCGGAACCCGTCGGGGAAAACGTATTGATCCCGCAGGGAACCAGAGCCACAAGCGACAGCACCCACTATTTTGAAACGACAGCCGCGGCGGTTATCGAAGTCGGCGAGACGTTTATCGACGTGGACGCGAAAAGCGTCGACGGCGGTGCGGCATATAACGGGATCCCGATCGGAGGGATCAATTCTCTCGTTGATCCCGTTGTGTACGTCGACCGCGTGAGCAATACGACGGAAACGTCGGGCGGTGGCGACGAAGAAACCGACGACAGCTATCGGGAACGAATCAAAGCCGCACCTTCCAAACTCTCGACCGCGGGCCCGATAAACGGCTATAAATACTGGGCAATGAGCGCGGACTCGAAGATCGTCGACGTTACGGTCAAATCGGAGCAGGAGACAATCACGCGCGACTTGCCCGTGTGCGGCGGGAAAGCGTTCAAGGGCGGCGACACGCTTCTCTTCGATACATTGACCGTCTACAAGGCAAACGGCGCCACAGCGGCTAAAAACGGCGATTATACGGCGGAATATACCGACGGGCTTCTCACTATTACGCTAACGAGCGGTGGCGCGCTTTCCGGCGCGTCCAGCGTTAAAATATCGATCGACACAACAAACGCGGGCGTCGTCAGAATCGTGCCTATGTGTGCGGACGGAGAGATCCCCGACGACACCGTTCTCGAGAAAGTCTTTGCTGCCGTCAACGCTTCGGAAGTTCGTCCGCTGACGGACAGGGTAAAAGTCGAAGCTCCGACGGTTGAAGAATATGACGTCGTCCTGACTTACTACACGACCGCAGCAGAAGAAAGCGACTGCATCCTTACGGTAGAAGGCGCGGGCGGCGCGATTGATCAGTTCAACAAATGGCAAAGCGCGGAGCTCGGGCGCGATATAAACCCCGACAAGCTCCGTGCGTTGATTCTCGCACCGTCCGGCGACGGCGCCGTCGGCGCTTCCCGCGTTGTTATTACGAGCCCCACCTTTAAGGAACTGAACGACACGACGATCGCCAAATTCAGCGGAACAAAAACGATCAAACACGAGGTGGTCAAATGATTAAGCTCGACGATGTGGACGTTCTCAAACTCGTTCCCGAATTTATGCGGAACGACGCGGCGGTTCAAGGGCTCGCTGCTGCCGTCAATTCGCTCATCAAAGCGCCGGGCGCCAGAATTAAAACCGCCCGCGTCTGGGATCAAATCGACCGACTGACGGGCGCCCAGCTCGACGAGCTCGCGTATGAGCTTGACATCGACTGGTACGACAAAGATCTGCCGCTCGAAAATAAGCGGGCGCTTGTAAAGTCTGCCGATCTCGTTCATAGCCGACGCGGCACAAAATGGGCGGTCGAGCAGGTTCTTATCGACACCTTCGGAAGCGGCACCGTAAAGGAATGGTACGACTACAACGGTCAGCCGTTTCATTTTCGGGTAAGCACCGATTACCCGCTCGAAACGCAGGACATTATCGAACAATTCAGGAAGGCGGTCGCAGTCGCAAAACCCTGTCGGGCGGTTCTCGATTCCATCGAGTTCGCGCACTCGGGCGCGACGGGCGCCTTCACGGCGGCGGCAAGCATCGGCGTCGATATTAAGGCGGCAGGCGTCGCAATAAACATTTAAGGAGACAATTATGTGGAATGATGCAGTAGTAACGAACGCGGGCAAAGAACTGCTCGCGCAATGGCTCGGTGGCGGCGAATTTGTCATTGACAGCGCCGCAACCGGTCAGGGCACCGTGGCGGCGAGCCTGCTCATGGGACAGACCGAGCTCGTAAGTCAAAAGCAAAATATGAGCATCGTCAAAGCGGAAAATATAGGCGGCGGGCGCCGCCTTCAGCTTCAACTTACCAGCGAAGGCGTAACAAACGCTTACACGATCAATCAAATCGGCATCTGGGCGCGGCTCGGCAACGGCGCCGCAAAAATGATCGCTATCTTCCAAGACAGCACGGGAATCAGCGTCCCGACCTTTGAGCAAATGCCCGATTATGTATTCACGTTTTACGCGACGATCCAAATATCGAACAACGGCGAGCTCGTTGTCAACGTCGACAAAAGCGCGATCGTTACACGGGCGGACTTCGAGGATCACACCAGCAACAAGGAGAACCCGCACAAAGTAACGCAAAAACAGCTTTTCGACGATCTGACCGAAGCGACCGCGCTCGCGGCGGCGGACTTCATTCCCATCGAAGTCGTTGCGGACGGCACCGCAAAAAAGATCTCGAAGGAAAACCTGCACAAAGCTCTCGGGCTGAATACGACATCCATCACAGGCGCGACGGTAACGCTCGGGGCTTCGCAAACGTATTCCGGATCCGTCAAAACGCAAGCCGTCAGTTCCGTCGTTGTCGGCGGGAAAACCCTGACGGCGGGCACCGACTATATCGTTTCGGGAAACACCGGAACGAACGCGGGGAACTACACCCTTATTATCACGGGAATCGGCGCGTATGTGGGCTCTATCGCCAAATCGTGGACGATTGCGAAGGCGGCGGGATCCGTGAGCGTGGGCACGTCGACCGTCAGCGTCATAGGCGCAGTCGGAAAGACAACGACGGTAAGCGTCAGCCGTTCGGGTAATGGAACGATTATAGCCGCAAGCAGCGCGCCCGAAGTCGCCGACGTTACACTCAGCGGCTCCACTTTGACGATTAAGGGAATGAGCTCTGGATCGGCGGTCATAACGGTTACGGTCGCCGCAGGAACGAACCACCAAGCGGCAACCTGCAGGATCTCCGTCTCAGCGACGATATTCCCGAGTGTTCTCAACGACAACTCGTGGGAGCAGATTCGGTATGCATCCGACAACGGGATCGCAGCTTCGATCTGGTCGGTCGGCGCAACGAAAAAAGTCAAAGTACAGGGCAACGTCGGCGCGCAGGCAATCGACGCGGAGCTCTGGGTGTATATTCTCGGCTTCAATCATAACGCGGCTCGCGAAGGCAACAACAAAATACACTTCGGCACCTTCAAAACCGCACAATCGGGCGGGACGGACGTCGGTTTAATTGACAATGAGTACGGAAAATACTATACTGATGGACGGAAGTGTTTCAATCTCAACCACTGGAACCCATACAATTACGGTGGCTGGAAAGCCTGCGACGCTCGCTATGATATACTGGGCTCCACCGATACGCCGCCGCAGAACTATGGCGCATCGCGTCAAACGGGCGATGTCGGGTATGATGCGAGCGCGACCTGCGCGACGAACCCTGTCGCCAACACGTTGATGGCGGCGCTTCCCGCGGATCTCCGTGCGGTAATGAAGCCGATCACAAAATACACCGACAACATAGGAGGCGGCACAGGCAATGTAGCGAGTAATGTAACGACTTCGGTCGATTATCTGCCGCTGTTAGCGGAATATGAAATTTTCGGATCCAGAACTTACGCGAACAGCACGGAGCAGAACTATCAGGCGCAATATGCTTATTTTGCAAACGGCAACCCGAAGTTAAAGTATAGGCATTTAGACGTCTCTCAGACGGCTTTCTGGTGGTCGCGGTCGCCCTTTTGCATTAGTAACCGTAGGTTTCTGCGGCGGCGGTTCGAGCGGTTCCGCGGACAGTAGCGGTACAAACTATTCGCGGGCGGTGGCGCCGGCTTTCGCCGTCTAATCTCAGGATCCAAGCAATCACGCCCGCGACAGCGGGCGCAAAGGGATGAAAAGCCCCCGCGCCTTCCGCCCGCGAAGCGGGCGAAAATTTTCAGGAAAAAAATCATGTCAGTATTAAAATCAAACCGATCGGAAAGTAAAGCGGAATTTATCAACACGGCAAACGAGATCTACACGCGGACGATCACGTTTTTGACGCGGTTATCGGCAAGATATTCGCGCCTGCTGGCGGCGGATGTCGCGCGGCTTGCTTCCGAAGTGGTTGACAATGCCGAAAAAGCAAACAGTATATTCCCATCGGATGCCGTTCGGCGGGAACTGCGTGAGCGGCATCTGCTCGAAGCCCGTGCTTCGCTTATGGCGCTCGACGTCAAGCTGTCGCTCTGCTATCGGATCATGATCCTGAACCCCGCAGGGTGTTTTGAAACTTCGTCAGGGAAGGCGGTCGAAAAGAACGATGCGCTGAAGCGCCTCGATAAAATGGCGCAGGCGCTCGGGGAACTTATCGACAAAGAAAACACGCTCCTGACCGGCGTGTTAAAATCAGATAAAAAAGAGTAGGCTCTTTTTTATGGGTGCATCTCTGTATATTTGCTGCTCGGCTTTCTGGTGGTCGCGGTCGCCCTTTTACAATAATAACAATAATTTCTGCGGCGGCGGTTCGAGCGGTTCCGCGAACAATAACAATACAAACAATTCGCGGGCGGTGGCGCCGGATTTCGCATTCTCCCCGTAAGGGTAGAAAGTCAAAAAAAGTAGCTTTATGTGAACCGACTGATGCGAAAGGAGAGATGATTTCCCGGAAGAAATTCCAAAACTGCTCTTTGACGACCGTGCACGGACGCTTCTTGCATGGCGGGCTATTGTGCGTAACCCGTTTCATGTGCACGGTCAAAGCGGCTTAGAACGCACCCTACACCACAGCCGCGCGAGGTAGCGAAAATTATGACAAGCGACGAACGGCACGAAGCAAGGTACCAACGACGCAAAGCAAAGCGTGAGCAACACCGAAAAGACCGCGCCCGAGCGGTCGGCGGTTTAGCTCGCGTATTTACCTACAACGCGATGTTTAAGGCAGGGCGAAAGTGTTGCAACGGTGTGCGCTGGAAGAACAGCGTCCAACGCTTCGAGATGCACCTATTTTCGCAAACTGCAAAATGCCGCAGACTGCTGTTCGAGAAAAAATGGAAGCCCGGGAAGTACGTCGTTTTTCCGTTGAATGAGCGAGGCAAAACGCGCATTATAAGCGCGCCGAGAATACAGGATCGTCAAGTACATAAAACTCTGAATCAGCGCGCTCTGATGCCGTTATATACGCCCGACATGATCAACCATAACGGCGCCAATCTTCCCGGCAAAGGCTTCCACTTTTCACTTCATGCGCTTGCCGACGAACTCAGGTGGCACTACCGCCATTACGGAAGGGAAGGCTGGATCATTTTGACCGACTTCAAAAAATTCTTCCCTTCGGCGCCGCATTCGGCAATATATCAACGACACGAGCGAATCCTTCTGCATCCCAACATTCGAGATCTTGCCGATCGTTTTCTCGTTCCCGGCGGTATGGGACTGCCGCTCGGTGTTGAGATCAGCCAGATGGAGATGGTCGCGCTGCCGTCTCCGGTTGACAATTTTCTGAAATGCCAGCTTCATCTGAAAGGCGCAGGGCACCACATGGACGACTATGCGATCCTCGTTCCGCCCGACGGCGATCCGAACGACGTGCTCGCACAATTCGTTAAAAAGGCGGAGAGCATCGGGCTGAAGGTCAGCCTCGCGAAAACGCGCATCCAGCCGCTTACGAAGCCCTTCAAGTTCTGCAAAGCAAAGTTCCAGCTTACCGAAACCGGTCGCGTCGTCATTCACGGCAATCGGGAAAGCGTTTACAGGTTCCGCAGAAAATTGAAAGCATTCAAACGGAAGATCGAGAACAAAGAGAAAACGCTCGACGATCTATACACGCTCACGCAGAGCTCTTTGGCATACTTCGAGAACTACGACGACCACAACCGAATCTTATCGTTGCGGCGGTTATTCTACAAGCTGTTCGGCTTTTCAGCCGAGAAAATCGAAAATTTTAAGGAGGACACCCAGCCATGCAATATGTGGTTCACAGACGACTACGCTGTAAAAGTTTAAGCGGCGCCGTCAACCTTCCGTTCGGAACGCTTTGCACCCTGAACGGCGAGATCATCGAAAAAGACGGCAAGCCACTCTTTTTCGCGACAAGCGAAAACGCCCACCAATACTTGGCGCGAAACGACGACGGAAGCGGAATCGAGCGCGGGCGGCTTACGCAGGAGATCCAGAGCCGACTCCGACCGAAACCCAACCCGAAAGACGAAGCGAAACGCCTCGAAGCGTGGAGCCGAATCTGGAACGACGAAAAATTGAAGCCTTACAAAATGCGTGAGCATCCCGACCACTGGTTATGGAATCACGCATTTTTTAATGCGGACATTGCGACGTTGCAATATATTCTCAAAGTCATCGAAGGAGGTGCATGATGTTCAAAATCATTACTACCAGCGGGACGGAGCTCGGAATGACCGACTCTGTCCGTTTTATTAAGCTGAGCTCCGAAGGCTCGTTTATCGAAGCGACAAAAGACGAAGCTGTCGGAATAGCTTTCAAAGGCTCCCCTTACAATCTGGCGGGGCAGAACGCTATCGACGGCGCCGAGACTGTTCTCGTTATCGAAACGGACGGCGGCGGGGAAGTCGCGGATCTGCGCGCCACAACCGCACGGCAAGCCGAAGAACTCGCACAATCGGATGAGACGGCGATCGCCCTTTATGAGCGTTTAGCGCAGCAGGACGAAGCCCTGATCGAGATCTACGAACAAATTATAGGAGGTTAAAAGATGGCAGTCAAAACTATCGCCTACAGTTACTGGCGCAGCATTCAGCGCGGCGCCCGCACTTTTGCGAGCATACCCGCCGAACTGAAGCCCGACGTTAAGACGATCGCCCGCGACGACGTTGCCGCTGGCATACTTACCGCCGAGCAATACGAGACGTTCATCGGCGAGCCGTTTACGGTTGAATAAATCGGAGGCTCAATGAATACGGAACTCATCGCAAAGCTCTGCGCTCTGGTGGATCTCCAGAACGCAATTATCAGGGACATGGCAATCAGGCTTAACGAGCGCGACGACGTGGATCTTTACGAGCGGATCGCTGCCGCTCAAACGACCTATAACGCAACGCTCGGAACCGAATTGCCGCCCGCAGTTCAAATACTCAAAAAAGGAGAAGTAAACACATGACGCTAACAGTCTGGCAGTTCGCTCTCGCAATCGGACTGCCGTCAGCATTCACGGGCGGGCTTGTCGGCCTGTTCTTTTGGAGACTACAACGCAAGATCGAAAAGCGCGACGCGGAGGCGGCTGCAGAAGCAGCACGCCGCGAAGAACGCGAAGCCCAGCGCGAAGAAGCCCGCGAAAAAAACGAACTCAACACGATCCGCGCCATCGGCGCATCTATCGCGCTCGGGGAAGCGACAGCCCGCGCCGTTCAGCGCATTCCAGACGCGCATTGTAACGGCGATATGCACGCCGCGCTCGATTATGCCCAGCGCGTAAAGCACGAGTTGAAGGACTTCCTGACGGAGCAGGGCGTTCAGGCTATCTATGCCGATCCGCCTGTTGCTCGGAAGAAAAGCAAAAAATAAGGAGACAATCACATGGACGAATTGATCATCAACTTCATCAAAACCTACGGCTTGCCGCTCGGGCTCATCGCTCTGGGCGGCGTCGTTTTACTCTGCATCCTCAAATACGGGAATGTGTTCAGGAAGCTCGCCGAAAAATGGCGCCACTTCTTATATCTCACGATCACGATCGGCTTCTCGCTGATCGCGTCGGCGATCTATCTGGCGGCATCGGGGCAGTTCTCCGCGGAATACTTCTTCGCGGTCGGACTTGCTATTTTTACGCTTGATCAAGCCATTTACGCAATTATTAAGGCAACGCCCGCGGGCGACCTTGTAAGCGGCTTATTTGATAAACTCAAGGCGGCGATCAAGAAAAAGACCGGCGCAGCGGCGGCGGAATCGTCTGCCGTCGAACAAAAGGACGGAAGCGACGAAAAGACCGCCAAGAACGGCGCCACAACGCCAACGGACAGCGGCGATGCACAAACACCCAATAAATAAACAAAGCCCGCAGACGGAAATACACGCCGTCCTGCGGGCTTTTTCTTTTTGCAAAAAAATTAAAAAAATCGCAATTTTCTTGCGAAAAAGTGTTGACTTTCGGTCAACAAAGTAGTATAATAAGAATGTAAACAGGAGGTGGTAACAGATGCCAATGACACCGAAAGAAATGGTCAAATACTTAAAGGCGAACGGCTTCGAAGAAGTTCGACAACCGGGAACCTCGCACCTGAGACTGCGAAACCCACAAACGGGAAAACAGACAACGGTGCCAATGCACAGCAAGGAGCTGAAAAAAGGAACCGAACAAGCGATACTCAAGCAGGCAGGGCTGAAATAAGCCCTACCTGCACAAAATAAAAATAAGGAGATAAAAACATGAAAAATATAATTTACCCTGCAGTCTTTCACAAAGCCGAAGAAGGTGGTTACTGGGTGGAATTTCCTGATCTGCCCGGCTGTGTAACCGAAGCCGATACACTCGAGGAAGCTGTTGTTATGGCGGGCGATGCGCTGTTTGTATGGTTTGACGATGAACAGCAAGAGCAACCCGCCCCGAGCGCAGTCTCCGATATTAAAGTCGAAGGCGACGATTTTGTGACTCTCGTAAAAGCTGAACCCTACGAAAGCGAGGACGCGGTAAAGTTCCGCGCGGCCGTGGAAGTCGAGAACGGGCTCGCGCAGCGCAACCTTAACAAAAATCAGGCGGCGCTCATCTTAGGCGTTGACCGCTCATACTTCACTTATATCATCAGCGGGAAGAAAACCCCTTCACCTGATATGGCGAAGCGCATCGGGCTCTTGCTCGGCTTCGACTGGCGTGTGTTCTATGCAGACGGCGCCACCGCTTACTAAATCAACACAAAAGAAAAAGCCCTGCCGCTTCCGCGGTGGGGCTTTTCTTTTTGGCGCCTTACGGCGTCGGTAATGGTATGGATGCAACGAACCCGGTACTGTACACAAACAGCCCCCAGTGTTCGACTGCGCCCCCAATGGTGGGCAATGAGGGACTCGAACCCCCGACTTTCTCCACGTCAAGAAGACACTCTCCCAGCTGAGTTAATTGCCCGTATTGAGTTAGCTTTTTAAGTTTAATATATTTTGTTTTTTTTGTCAAGCGGTTTGCTTGTATTTGTTTGATTTATGTGTTAAAATGTCGGTATGAAAGCGGTCATTCAGCGAGTTAACGGCGCGACGCTGTCCGTCGACGGGAAGGTGGTTTCGGCAATCGGGCGCGGGCTGGCGGTTTATCTCGGAATATTCGACAGCGATACCATGTCGGACGTGGACAAGTTTTGCAAAAAGCTCGTCGCCATGCGTATATTCGAGGACGAAAATGGCAAGCTTAATCTTTCCGTGCGCGATATCGGCGGCAGCGTTTTGCTCGTGTCCAACTTTACGCTTTGCGGCGATATTTCGCGCGGCAACCGTCCCGATTTTCGTTTGGCTATGAAGCCCGAGCCCGCGCAGCGGCTGTTTGACGAGTGCGCTCGCGAGCTCAATGCGCTCGTGCCCACGGTCAAGGGCGTTTTCGGCGCGGACATGACGGTCGAGCAATCCAATGCCAGATCGGAAGAGCACACGTCTGAACTCCAGTCACCGTCTAACATCTCGT
>CAJUHS010000017.1 GCA_910586535.1 uncultured Oscillospiraceae bacterium | reverse complement strand
TAAGGCGGATTCCTCCCACTTTATTATTGTGTGCCCTTTTGGGGTGAGGAATACGGCAAATTGTTACAGTCATTTGGACTATTCCTCAAAAATCACATCTGCTGAAACAATATCCAAAATTCTTAATGTGGTGTAACTTATCGTATTTTTTGGCAAAATTTCATAATGTTAAGTACCTTCTTTGTGCAGTTTTTGTGTCATTTAAGCAAAATTCACAACGCCGCAAAGTGAAAATCGGCACAATAAAAATGCTTTCAAACCCTTTGTACAACAGGATTTGAGAGCACTGGTGCCGCTGACCGGACTTGAATTTTAAGATTGTGTTTTGGCAATTTATTGTAATTTGCCGCAAACCGCGGTGTACAGCCATTTGACAGCAAGTTACAAAAAACAAATTTTGCTGTTTTACGCTAACTTTTTGTAACGTTAGCGGTCAAATAGCGGACAAATTATGATGTACTCCTGTAAAAGCTTTAGGAGCTATTGCCGTATATGCAACAGCTCCTAAAATTAATTAAGTAATGTCTTTTTAATCTTAATATCATTATATTTAACGTTTTTAACGGATAAAAGCTGCTCAACATCCGATTCTGTAACATTTCCAACAGGATTTATATATATAGAATCTATTAAATTTAATAAACTTATATATCCTAAATATCTATATGATACTAACTGATTATTTTCTGTCATAAATTTAAGCTCACTTAAAGAAAAATTGTTATTTGAAGTCGATAAATTAATTGTATCTTTCAAATTCTGATAACTATTGTCATCTTCTAAAAATGCTTTCTTAATTTGAGAATTAAGTATTAATCTATACTCATTTTCATCGGAAAAGTATTCATTTTTATAAGCGATCGATTCACTAATAAGGTCACTATTTATATATTCCCAAATATTTTCCAATGACTTATCATCATCTTTATTGGGCATATATTCATTTATGTATTTATCCATTATTTCATCAATAATATTTTCTAATTCTTCTATATCATAATTAACTTTTTTTAAACATATTAGTTTATTATTTTCAAAATGTGTAAATAAGTCCGTTCTAAATCCTATACATAAATCAGCAGAATATTTCTGATACATATACCATTTATCACAATTTGATGATAAAATAAAGGCATAGAAGAATGGCAAAATTTTATCGCCAACCTTTTCCATTAAATGCTCCAGCCCAAAAATTGGTAGCGTTTTAAAAATATCTCCTTTATTAATAATATCCTTATTTTTGTATTGCAAAATATAATTAATCAAATCTACAACCTTATTCAGATTTGCAAATTTATCATATTTTTGTAAATCTTTCAGCATAATTTGTTTGTTAGAAATTATGTCAATGAACTCTTGTATAGTGCAATAATGAAATAATATTGAGGGAATTTCAATGTGGCTTTTCATATTTTTATCTCCTTTATCGGTATGTTGAATCTGATAAATTAATGTTGTGAATTGATAAATCTATCCCACTTGCAATTAAAATCATTTTTAAATCGTGTATTGATACAGGTGATTTAGGTCCAATTACAATTTCATTAATTATTGATCCCATATTTGCTATATGCAAAGGTCTATATGATACTAATCCTCCTCTTGAAACATAATGTTTTATTTCTCCAAGATTAATACCACTAAAAATCTCAATTTCTTTCGGATTAAACGTTTGTGCAAAACTTGGATTATTACCAGAAAGTTCATTGCAAACACATGGCATAGAATTATGCACTAATCTACATTCGTTCTCTTGTTTAAAAGAATGGTTTTTATAAATATAAATCATTCTCATAACTTCATCAATAACATAACGCATAAATCCGTAATACCAAGAATAATCATTTTTATTATTCATATACATATTTATCAATTCATTCAACTTTTGATTAATCATTTCAGAAAATTGCTTTAACGAATATTTTACCTGCACAAAATCCATATATTGATTATATTCTTTTAATTTATTAAAATATTTTTTGTCAAATCCAATTGCTATTCCTGCTGCATCATTTGCATACATAGCCCATTGACTTAATGAATCGGAATCTGTTGAAAAACAACATATATGAAATAGTTTTTCAATCTGATTAAAACCCTCCCAAAATCGTTCAAACATCATTAATGGAACACGCTTATCCTCTTCATTGTGTATTCTTTGCTTTAATATTCGTGTGAAATTTTCAACTGCAAACTGCAATTCTTTAGAATCATTGCTTTTTGTAATATCTGTCAGCCAAAGTTCTCTATTTGATATAATTTTGTAAAGCGTTTCGACACTGCAATAATGATAAACGGTATTGTTGCTCATTTTACTTACCTCCCGTCATTTTCTGATACATCTTCATCAAATCCCCCACGCACTCGCTCTCCGTCATAGTTTTCACATCAAACCCATAAGCCTGCATAACCGCCCTGTCATTATTCTGATGAGCTGTCACCAAATCGCTGAATAAGTACATTTTATCTCCGTACAGTTCGGCAAAACTGTATTCAGAATACTTTTCACGAACATCAAGAATGTGCTGCGCTGTTTTCTCAATTTGTTTTTTCTGTTCCGGTGTAGGACTGCACCAAGGAAATGTGTTATACAAATTATCTTTTGTAATTCTGTAATCACTTTTTAATTTACCACCAACAGCCCTCATCCACGCCATAAACACATTTGATGTAAGTACACCGAAATGATATATTTCAGCATTTGAAACAACATTAACAAGATTGCTTGCCATAATATCAGGTGAAACAAATCCAATAGGAACATAGCGTCTGCGTTCGGAAGATGTAAGGGGCATAATTAAATAAGTGCTGTCCATTATTGTTTCGACGTGAAAACGTGTTGGTTTTTCAGCAAGTTTTTTAGTACCTTCACTTTTGCTCTCCATTCTGAATTTCCTTACAGCTTCTACCCTTTTTAAGCATTCAGGCATATCAAATAATTCTTTTGGAGTACAATCGCCAAGCCACAAGCAATAACGGTAATATCCATTTATAAATTCATGTGAGCCTACCCATTTCCTGAAATACTTTTCTGATTTAGGTTCTTTTTTTATGAAATCATTCATCTCATCTTCCGTAAATAAATAATTTCCGTCATCAATCGGCTTATTACCGCTTCTCATAGGGGGTACATTTTTACAAATAGGTACACTCGTGCTTTCAATGAAAATATTATCCATATCAGTCAAGTAACCATTTATATTTTTAACATACTTTGCATTTCCATTGTCAAAAATTATTTTGTCATTACTGTTCGGAGCTGTACTAAATCCAACAATAACACAATGGACGTGCGCCTTTAAGCTTGCCTCGCTGTCCCACCGAAAAGTACGGTGCGCAAAATCAATATGTACGCTGTTTTCAAAAAGAGATTTCCAAAGGATAGCAACCTGTTCGCCCTGTGTGATAGAATTCGTCGAAACAAGAGCCGAACGGATTGCAGTACCTTTCATAATATCAGCAGCTTTCTTGTACCAACAGGAAACATAATCAAGATTGCCCACATTTTTAATATTGCCGAAAATATCGGTAACGTCCTTTTTCTGTTCGCCCGACATAATTCTTGCCCCAACAAACGGCGGATTACCCATAATAAAATCGACTTCATTCTTAGGGACAACACTCTCCCAAGGGATACGCAAAGCGTTCCCCTCCACAATGTTAGCATAAGATTTCAGCGGAAGAAAATCAAGGCTCATATGCACGATCTCCTCCGTCTCGTGCATCATCTGGGACTCAGCTATCCACAACGCCGTTTTCGCAACCGATACCGCAAAATCGTTTATCTCAATACCGTAAAACTGACCTATGGAAACCTTGATTATTTCGCCCAAGTCAAACTCTATCTGACCGTCCTTTTGCCGCATTTTAATGGCTTCGTTTTCAAGACGCCGCAGGGATATATACGTTTCCGTAAGAAAATTTCCGCTGCCGCAGGCTGGGTCAAGAAATTTCAGCGAGGACAGCTTGTCCTGAAACTCCAAAAGCTTGGCATTTTGTGTTTTCGTCTGCTTGTATGCCTTGATTTCATCAAGTTCTTTTTTTAAATCGTCAAGGAAAAGCGGGTCAATGACCTTGTGGATATTTTCAATAGAGGTATAGTGCATACCGCCGCTGCGGCGTGTTTCGGGGTTTAAGGTACTCTCAAAAACCGCGCCGAAAATTGTCGGAGAAATCGCGCTCCAGTCAAAATCCATACTCGCATTATTCAAAAGCAGAGCAACTATTTCCTCGTCAAAATTCGGTATCTCAATGTTTTCGTC
Organism: uncultured Oscillospiraceae bacterium; assembly: GCA_910586535.1. GTDB lineage: Bacteria > Bacillota > Clostridia > Oscillospirales > Ruminococcaceae > RGIG8773. The sequence continues at coordinate 50,905 of CAJUHS010000017.1, read as the reverse complement.
CGCAAACAAACCGCCGTTTACATAGGGAAATTCAGAAATCGTTCCCTCCAGATAAGGGTCGCGGTTTTCGGCTTTGGTATCAAGAATTTTGAATAAATCAATCAAGGCGCGGCGCACGTCCTTAATATCAAATTCTTTCAGATAATCGTGGAACATATTGTGCCGTCCGAAAATGCTCGCGTCCTCGGCGTACAAACAGAACACTAGCCGTACACAAAGCATATTAAGACTTTTCAGCGATTCGGGATTGTCGGGGTTTTTGTACTGCTTCAAAATGGCATTGTAAAGCTTGCCCACAAGCTCGCCCGCTTGCAGGGAGACCTCCATTTCCTTTTTGATATTCTCGTCGCCCGTGTCCGTCAAAAAATTCAATCGGTAGTATTCTTTGGGCAAATCCTTTAGGAAAATCTGCTCGGGTTCGCAGTTCGGCTTTTCCATATCGTATACGAGAAATTCCTCGAAATTGCAGGTTATTACCCACCTTGGGTGTCTTGAAACGGGTAACTCTGTTATGTACCTTTTTGCTTGCTGAAAAGGGTTAAGTAATGATCCATCAGACTGTCGTATAGCTTTTTTCAAATCCTTACCTAAACCCTTTTGTTCAATCATAACTTTGGTGGAATGGATATAACCGTCAATAAATCCTGTATGAGTATCAATGTGTGCTTGTTCCTCAAAAGCAATAAACTTTTCGGGTTCGGAAACGCCGAAAACGTCACGAAGCAGCGACAGCCAGAACGGTTGGCTCTCGCCCTTTTCGTAGCCCTTATCCTTCCAGTATTCAGCAAATTTTTTCGCGGCATTTTTCTGTTCCTTGTCGGTCATAGCAGTACCCTCCGTTTACAATTATGTATAATGTTCCAATTTTATTATAACACATAATTCTGCAAAATGCAACAAAGGTTCTGTTTGTTTTTAAAGTAAAATTGCATATTTTAGAGGCATAGAATTTGTGCAATGATACAAATCTTGCTTTCAAGATACTGTTTTCTATTAAAAAATGGGAAAACGTCCGAAAAAATGTCCTTACTTATGGAGGGTGCTGTATCTTACAAAAAGTTACACCACCAAACAGCATAATTTATGCAATTAGGAGATTTTGAAAACAAATTTCCGAAAAAGACTTACAAAAATGGCTATTTTTGTAGGGATAAGTGAGGGGGTATATAATTTTAAGCCAAAATAGCAAATTATTTATAAAAAAATTTAGGAGGTCGATACTATTGACAATGAAAACCAAGCAGGAGCTTATAGCTCAAATCGCGGCATTACTCAATGAGGTAATCGAAGTGGATGAACAAGCGGCGGTAGCAGTACCGCAGCCTGCAAAGCCCGTGGAAATGCTCACAATCAAGGAATGCTCGGAAGCTGTCAAAGGACTTTCCGAACACACTATCCGTCAGCTTGTGGCGCAGGAGAAAATCCCGTACATAAGGACAGGTCAGGGCAAGCGTGGGAAAATCCTTATTAGTCGTGCGGCGTTGCTGAAATATTTGGGAGGTGCGGCGTGATGAGTTCTCCTAATTGGTACAACGGCAAATCCATAAACGAGGTTGAGTTCTGCACAGAATTTGTGCAGAACCGCCCGCTGAAATGTATCGGCGGTAAGCTCTACAGCATTGACGGAGAAGTGTCCGACAGCGAAATATGTCACGATATTTCGGTAATGCTCACCGAATTTGTAACAACGGGTATTTCCCGAAAGGTAAAATCATTGCTTGAAGCGTTAAAATTATTCTGTCACAGCGAGCCTATTCCCGTTTCCGAAAACGAAATTCATTTGCTTAATGGAATTTTGAAAACAGACGGTACTTGGATTTCCGAAAAGCGTTTTTGTGTTAATCGGCTGAATGTTTTTTACAATTCCGAAATGCAAAACGGAAATTATTGCCCCGATAATTTTCTAAAATTCCTTGATGAATTATTAGACTTCGAGGACATTAAAACCTTGCAGGAATACCTTGGCTACTGCTTAATTCCGTCCACAAAAGGACAGGCTATGCTCTTTATTATCGGCAACGGCGGCGAGGGTAAAAGCCGTATCGGAGTGATATTGCAGGAGATTTTTAAAGGTGCAATGGTCACGGGGAATTTTCAAAGAATTGAAACGGACAGATTTTTTCGGTACAACTTGCAGAATAAATTATTGATGTTGGATGATGATATGCAGATGAGCGCATTATCAACAACTGGCATAATTAAAAATCTTGTTACCGCCGAAATTCCCGTTGATGTTGAAGCAAAAGGTTTTCAATCGGAGCAAGCTGTACTTTATCCTCGCTTTCTTTGTTTCGGAAATGGATCTCCGAAAGCTCTTTATGATAAGTCTGACGGATTTGCAAGGCGGCTTTTAATTCTTACGACGAAGCAAAAACCGACCAACAGAATTGATAATCCGTACCTTGCGGAGCGTTTTATTTTGGAGAAAGAAAAAATATTTTGCTGGATATTCGACGGATTAAAAAGGTTAATAAATAATAATTTTCGCTTTACGATTTCCGAAAAGACGCGTCGGAATGTTTCAGAGGCTATGGCGGATAACTGCAACATTATTGAATTTTTGCAGGACAATTCTTTTGTCGTTTTCGGAGAAAGTTTGCAATCAAGCAGTAATGATTTGTATGGCGGATATGTTCAATGGTGCAGTCGAAATGCTCTTACGCCGCTGAAAAGAGAAACGTTTATCGGCTGGCTGAAAAGCAATGAGGACAAGTACAAAATAAAATATGTGTACCATATTCCAAACCGTGACGGCGGTCACGTTCGCGGATTTCGGGGCGTAAAAACAAAATATGTACCGATTGTACTTTGAGGCGTGCAGGCGTGCGAAGCACACTATACGCACGTTATTAAATCGCAGTATATAGCCATTTGCACGCCCGCACGCCGTCAAAATAATTTATATTATATAGCGTGCGTATGCTGTGCAGGCACGTGTAAAATCAGCCGCTTTGCGGCTGCGTTAAGGGAGTGCAGAGGGAACGGCTGCCCCGCGGAGAGCGCAATGACGCTTTTGATATGAGGTACGAATGTCAAAAGTGTCTTTGCGTTACTTTCGCGAAAGTAACAAAGGCTTAGGTTGCCGCCCTCAAAAAATAATAGAAAAACAAAGGAGAACTGCTATGCAGAAAACGTTAAGCATAACCATAGGCAAAGGCAGTATCGGTCACAACAACCGCGCTTTTTTCGCCGAGAATATTGACAGTAGCCGTTCGCAAAACAATATCATTTTTCATAAGGAAGATATTAAAAAAGTTTACCAAGAATTGTTTGGTGCTGCTCTTGTGGAATACAACGCCAAACAGAAACGCAAGGACAGAATTATTAAAGATTATTACGACCATATTTTTCACAGCAAGCAGGAGAAGCCGTTTTATGAATTGATAATTCAAGTCGGCAACAAGGACGATACTCCTTGTAATTCTGACGAGGGAAAGCTGGCGGCGCAGATTTTGATTGAGTTTGAAAAGGAATTTCAGAAGCGAAATCCGCACGTCCGAATTTTCAATTCCGTGCTTCACATGGACGAGCATACGCCGCATTTACATATTGACTTTGTACCGTTCGCTACAAATCAGAAACGAGGTTTGTCTACGCGAAACGCACTTACAAAAGCTTTGGAGCAGCAGGGCTTTATTGCAAAAGGGAAATTCGATACGTCGTCCAAATTGTGGATTGACAGCGAAAAAGAATGTCTTTCGGAAATTATGCAGCGGTACGGTATCGAGTGGAAAAAACTTGGTACGCATAATAATCATCTTGCTGTTTTGGATTTTAAAAAGCAGGAGCGGAAAAAGGAAATTCTTCGCCTTGAAAATAAAATCGAGTGTACGGATAATATTTTAAAAAGCCGTCGTGAATTATTGGACGATACCGAAAGAATTATTGACAAATTGGACGGGGAATATCAAGAGAAAAAAGCGGCAGTCGGTCAACTTGATGATGAGATTACCGAAAAGGAAAATGTTCTTGCCGAAACAATTTCGGTTATTTCCGTAAATAATTCTTTGATTGAAGCTAATGCAGAAAAGGTCAGTAAGATAAAAAATATTGACGATATTCAGGCTAAGAAAACCTTGTTTGGCGATAATGTTACCGTTTCGCAAGAGGATTATAATAATCTCTCCGAGCTTGCCAAAAATCAGATTGCCGCCGAAAATAATGTGGAGGTGCTTACTGAAAAGGTTGCTGTACTTGAAAAGGATAATGCTGTTCTCGCTGATAAAAATAAATCTCTTAACAATGAATTGAGGTCGGTTAATTCGCTTCGAGACAAACTTAATTCCGCGCTTCGGGAGATTTCGGAGTGGAAAAGTAAATACCAAAAAGTTATGGATTTTATTGAACAGCTTGGACTTAGGGAGAGGCTGAGGGAGTTTTTAAAGCCTGTTCAGCATAGGTCAAGGTGAAGTGAAACATATTCCTGTAAAAAGATTTGACATTAAAGTGGTAATGTGTTAAAATATATTTATACAGGAGTATGTCATAAAATCTATAATATCAAAGGAGAGATATTTTTATGGCAACCATTAGAAAGCGTGGACAATCCTACCAGATTAGGGTGTCCTGCGGTTATGATACAAAAGGCAACCACAAAGAACAAACTATGACATGGAAACCCGAAAAAGGCATGACTGAACGTCAAATTCAAAAGGAACTCAACCGTGTTGCGGTAAAATTTGAGGAAAGCTGTATGAGCGGGCAAGTAACAGCTACAATCAAATTTGAAGATTTCGCGGAGCAATGGTTTAAGGAATACGCTGAATTAAAGCTTAAACCGAAAACTATTGAGGGTTATCACTGGATGTCCAAGAGAATTTACAAGACTATCGGACATTTACGGCTCGATAAAATTACCGCTCGCGACATTCAGAAATTTATCCTTGAAATGACCGAGGAAAAACGTTGTGACGGTCGCAACAAGCGAAACGGCAGGCTTTCCGCAAAAACTGTAAAATTGCATATTTCAATGATTTCGACAATTTTTGATTATGCGATAAAAATGCAGTTGTTACAGCATAATCCTTGTCGGGCGGTAACGCTCCCTAAACCCGACGGCGAGAAGCGTGAGGTCTACACATTAGAGGAAATCCAGCAACTGCTTGACCTTTTTCAAAAAGAGCCAGAGGAAAATTTTAAGTACGTTCTATTCTACACGCTTGCTATTTATACAGGTTTCCGCAGAGGTGAACTGCTTGGCTTGGAGTGGAAAGATATTGATTTCAGTACCAATATGGTAACAATTAACAGGACATCGCTTTACTCAAAGTCGCAGGGCGGTACATACACGGAAACGCCAAAAACAGAAACAAGTTACCGAACCTTAAAGCTTCCCGACGAGGTTATCGGTACAGTTCTGCATTGGCGTGATTTGCAGGACAAGCAAAGGAACAAAGTCGGGAGTAAATGGCAGGAAACGGACAGAATTTTCACCAAATGGAACGGTCTGCCATTGGACGGAACTGCTCCCGGGTACTTCTTCAAGCAGTTTTGCGAAAGGACCGGTATGCGATACGTTTGCAATCATAGCTTCAGACATTTCTACACCACAGTTCTGATTTCCAACGGAATTGACGTTAAGACCGTTCAAAGCTGTTTAGGGCATTCTACGCCAACGACAACTTTGCAGATATATGCGCATACATTTCAAGCTGCGCAGGTGAGGGCAATGGACACGGTTGCAAATGCCATTAGTCTTAAAAGCAGCGGTCAATGACGGTCGTTTTGAAAATAGCGGTCAAATAGCGGACAAAATGGTTTTTAAGCAAAAAAACATCTCCGCAAACGCCGATTTTACGGACTTTGCGGAGATGATAATGGTGCCGCTGACCGGACTTGAACCGGTACGGTATTGCTACCAAGGGATTTTAAGTCCCTCGTGTCTGCCGATTTCACCACAGCGGCAAAATATAATTACATTTATTGTACCATGCCATAATCAATTTGTCAAGTCAAAGCATGAAATATATGTTAATACACAGCACATTATAAAAATCATAAAAATCCAAAACAATTTACAGGAACTGGAAATTTAATTTTATCTGAAATTTCTTTTAGCAATAATAAAATCAATATACGCTTGAACATACACTCCATACGGTACGGAGCGTTCCAAGCTTTCCGGAAAAAATTAAGAGTCCAAAACTGGTGCGGGTAACAGGACTTGAACCTGCACGTCGAAGACACCAGATCCTAAGTCTGGCGCGTCTGCCAATTCCGCCATACCCGCATATTATCAGTCGGACAGCTGTTCCATTAATAATACAAGTATAATACATTATACATCATTTCAAGAATTTTGTCAAGCAAAACTTTCCTGCAGATGCGGACACATAGAGAATACTAAGAAAATAAGAATATGAAATGCTGTTCCCGAGAAATGTTGTTTGACAAGCAAAATGCAAAAAACTGTTCTGAACTGCCAATAAAAGGCAAAACGCGGAGGGTTTGCCATAAGCCCATTCTTGTAACGACCATCCTTGCGCCTTTAGATATTTTCTCCATGTATTTCCATGTTTCATCCCGTTTTATACCACAATTCTTACGCTGTAAGGTGTTTTTACTTGTCCCGAACGACATTAATTGTCATATATAATAGTTTTATTAACAATATTTTGTTTAAATCGTTTAAGAATCTCAGCCGGTATATCAAAAATTGTAAGATTTTGTGTATTGACATACCTAAAAAAAAGTGATAAAATTAAATACATTCATATTATATATACTTATTTTGGTATTGTAAATTTTTCAGCAAAATTCAGGATTCTGCGAAAAAAGTACCGAATAAGCTATACTATATTTAATCATTAATTGAAACTGTATAATAACATAGGATAATGTAATCTTGAAACGATTTGAAAATGAGCGGAAACGCTGAGTTTTATGGGGAAAATTGACCGAATATACAAATGATAATCTTAATATTGAGCAGAGGGAATTTTGCAAAGCTTGTTTCTCGGTGCTATACGGCAAAAAATCAAAAATCAAACGATAGAAAGCTTAAAGGCGCGTCGTAATGAGATTTGTATGCTGTGAGATGATAAATCTATCCGCAATTGGAAAAATGGATTTGATCACGCAAATGCATATTTTGAGGAACACAGATATCTTGATGTACCGGCAATGTTTGCAGGAGCGGTTTTAGACTCGGCGAGCGGACAGTAAATCACCGTAATAGATTAGGCATTCATATAAACAGCGGCCTAATCCAAAGACTTGATTCTATAGGTATCATTTGGAAAATATCCGCAGCCGGCAAATTGTGTAATAAACGCTTTAAAATGTCAAAGGCAGGGGGCTTTTTATAAAAAGCTTATTCAAACAGGTTTGGAATTATAAAAAAGATTGTGTGGGAAGGAAAATGGACAAGCATATGAAAAATGAAGTGATTATGCGGCTGCTCAAAGCGGTCAGTATAGTTGGAAATACTGCACTTTTTATGATGTATTTTTATTTTTCAAGTCCGGCTTTGCAGCAGATTGACAGGCATTTAACTCCGTATATTTTATTTGCATTAATATTTCTTGTTATCGATATTTGGCTTATGCGCGTTTATAATTCCTTTGAAATAGGCGGCAGAAAGGTCTATGAGCTGATGTATTCTCTTACCCTTTCAAGCGTTGTAGCGTCGGGAATCGTGTATATCGTTCAGGCTGCTTTTCTTCATAAAATTCCTAATTTGCTTATGCTTTTGGGTGTGTTTTTTGCCGAATTTATTTGGAATACTACGTGGGTATTGTTTACAAATAAAATTTATTTTATGATGTACAAGGCTAAAAAAACTGTTATAATTTATCGCTCCGAAAACGACTTGCAGAAGCTTTCGGAAATCAGATCTCTTTCAAATAAATTTGAAGTGATAAAATATATTGAGAACCCTACGGAAATTCATTCGCTGATTGAAGAAATCGGTGATTGCGAAGCGGTGTTCATAGCAGGCGTTTCAGCTACTTTGCGGAACGGCATAATAAAATACTGCGTTGAAAAAAACATTCCTGCGTACATAGAGCCCAAAATCGGCGATGTTCTTATGTCGGGCGCAAAGCATATGCAGATGTTCAGCGTTCCGATCCTGCGTGTAAGACACGCCGCTCCCGATCCGTTTTATCTTTTTGTAAAGCGTGCGGTAGATATTGTTTTATCTCTGATCGGAATTATTGTAACGAGTCCCGTTATGCTGTTTATGGCGGCCACTATCAAGGCATACGACGGAGGACCTGTGTTTTACAAACAGACCAGACTTACCAAGGACGGAAAAGAATTTCAGCTTATAAAATTCCGTACTATGCGTGTGGACGCGGAAAAAGACGGCGTTGCGAGGCTTGCGTCTGAAAATGACGACAGAATAATTCCTGTAGGCAGATTTTACAGACGTTTTCGTCTTGATGAATTGGGACAGCTTTGGTGTACTCTGTTAGGGACAATGACGATTGTCGGACCGCGTCCCGAACGTCCCGAAATCGCAAAGCAGTATGAGGAAACCTTGCCTGCGTTTGCGCTGAGATTACAGGTTAAGGCTGGTTTGACGGGATATGCGCAGATATACGGCAAGTACAATACCGAGCCGTATGACAAGCTGCAGATGGATCTAATGTACATAAACGATATGTCCCTGAGCTGCGATATCGGACTTATGTTCGCTACGGTTAAAATTTTATTTATGCCCGAGAGTACAGAGGGAGTCAAGGACGGACAGATTACTGCAAAAAAGGAAAATCTTGAAGTGGCTAAGGAATTGGCTGCAGCCAGCGAGGAAAAGTAACTTTCAGAAACTTTAATGGGAGGATACAGCAAATGCAGGACAGTCAGTTTGGATTGATAAGCATAATTATGGCTGCCTATAACGCCGAGCAAACCCTCGGACAGGCTGTAACTTCAGTTTTAAATCAGACATACCCCAATTTTGAATTGCTTATTATTGACGATTGCTCAAAGGACAACACCCTGGCTATTGCGGAAAAGTTCCGTGAAAATGACAAAAGGGTAAGAGTCATTCAAAATATGCAAAACAGCGGCGTTTCCTATACTCGCAGGCATGGTCTTGAAGAAGCAAAAGGCGAATGGATAGCTATTTTGGACAGCGACGACGCATGGGCTTCTGATAAGCTTGAAAAGCAAATAAAGCTGCAAAAGGAAACAGGAGGCGATTTGCTGTACACAGGATCAGCGTTTATGGGTTCGGAAGGCGACCCCATAAACTGGTATCTGAGTGCGCCGCCCCAAATAGGGTACAGGAAGCTTTTAAAGCAGAATTTGATATCCAATTCATCTGCATTGGTGCGGAAAGAGTTATATGAAAAATATTATGTGTCAGGCGATAACATGCACGAGGATTTTGCCGTTTGGCTCGGAATATTAAAAAGCGGAAAATTCGCATACGGTGTGGACGAACCGCTTTTAATATATCGCTTGTCAAAAACGTCTAAATCCGGGAATAAGTTCAAGGCTGCAAAAATGAACTGGAATACATACCGTTATATGGGACTTAATGTTTTTTCGTCATTTTATTATGAATGCTGGTACATTGTTAAAGGTTTGCTTAAATACAGAAATCTTAAATAATAAAAAGTGAGGTAAAAGCAATGAAAATTTGCTTTATCAATCCGCCTTTTAAGGCGGAATACGGAAAGTTTTCAAGAGAATCACGCAGTCCGTCTATAGGTCACAGCGGTGTTTTATACTATCCGCTGTGGTTGATTTACGCGGCGGCAACCGCTGAAAAGGACGGATTTGATATATCTTTCATTGACGCTCCGGCAAAACGCCTTGATGAAGCAAAAACATTGGAACGAGTAAAAAATGAAGCTCCCGACACGGCTCTGTTTGTGTTGGACACAAGTACGCCGTCCATATACAGCGACGCGTCTTTCGGCGAAATATTGAAAAAAAAATATCCCAAAAGTAAAATAATGCTTGTTGGAACACATCCCTCGGCCGTACCCGATGAAACGTTGAATATAAACGATTCTATAGACATTATTGCCCGTCACGAATATGACTATATTGTCCGCGATACTGCAAGAGCAATAAGAGACGGCAAAGGCCTTGATACGGTGCTGGGAATTACCTACCGTGAAAACGGCTCTGTCAGGCAAACTTCCGACGCGTCATATATTGAACAGCTTGACGAAATACCAATGGCAGCGCCTTTTATAAAAAAGTATTTGGACGTTAAGGATTATGTTTTTCCTGCCGCTTCGTATCCCGCTATCCAAATTTTTACTGGAAGAGGCTGTCCGGCACACTGCAATTACTGCGTTTATCCGCAGACGCTGCACGGTCACAAGTACCGTTTGCGTACACCGGAAAATGTGGTCAAGGAATTTAAATATATAGCCAAAAATTTCCCGGAAGTACACGAAATTGTAATTGAGGACGATACCTTTACCGCAAATAAAAAACGCGTACTTGAAATATGCAGCCTGTTGATAAAAAATGGTCTGAATAAACGATTCAAGTGGCTTTGCAATGCTCGGGTAAATGTTGACCTTGAAACAATGCAGGCAATGAAAAAAGCAGGCTGCCACCTGATAATTCCGGGCTTTGAGAGCTATAACGAACAGATACTGAAAAATATAAAAAAGGGCAGTAATTTGAAGCTTATCGACGCTTATGTTGCAAACGCAAAAAAAGCCGGACTGATGATACACGCCTGCTATATGGTGGGAAACGAAGGCGAAACACGAGAAACTATGGAAACTACGCTTGCGGCTGCAATGCGGTTCAAGACTGATACGGCACAGTTTTTCCCCCTTATTCCCTATCCCGGAACGGAAGCTTACGAATGGGCGAAAAGCAACGGTTACATAAGCGGAAAATATGAGGATTATTTGCAGAATGACGGAACTCTTAACTGCGTCCTGAACACTCCCGAGCTTTCGGCTCAGGAGCTTGTTGATTTTTGCGCATACGCAAGAAAAAAATATTATATGCGTCCGTGGTATATTGCCCACAGGCTTTGGAAAGGTATTCGCGATCCTGAGGATATGAAAAGAAGTCTGAAAGCGTTCTGGAGGTTGAAGGACAGTTTGCTTAAATAAAATGTATAGCAAGGATTGTTTATTATGAATGTAATGATTTTTACAGAACAGTGGGTTAATGGAGGCGTTGCTTCATTTATTGTTAATATTTTAAAAAATGCTGATCTTTCAGACGATTTAAAAATAGATATTGTTGTATCTGAAAAAATAACTGATTTTTATGACGATACTTTGAAAAGCCTTGGCGTAGAACTGATTTGTTTAGTAAGTAACAAGAGAACCAATCCTTTGGTAAGGCTTATTAAGAGTTCACGAAAATTTAAGCAAATAATTCTTAGGAAAGATTACAGTGTTATTCATTTTAATTTATGCAATGCCGTAGGTCTGGTCTATGGGAAAATTGCCCAAAAATATTGCAGGAGCAGACTTATTGTTCATTCTCACAACAGCATGGTTGGTTCAAAAACTAAATTATTGATGAATAATATTTTCAAGGAATTATTTTCTGACGTACCTGATAAGCGGTACGCCTGTTCTGATTATGCGGCAGAATTATTATTCCCTTCAAAGTTTTTAAACACCGTGGAAATAATAAATAACGGGATAGATCTACAGAAATTCAGATTTAACAATGATGACAGAGAAGATGTCAGAAAACGTTTAGATGTTGGAAATAAAATACTGATCTGCCATGTCGGAAGGTACATTAAACAAAAAAACCATAGGTTTCTTTTGGAAGTGTATTCATCCATTAAAAACAGATATCCGGATAAGACTAAGCTGCTGTTGATTGGCGAAGGACATTTAGAGGAATCTGTTGATAAATATGCAATAGAATTAAAAATAGAAAACGATATTATAAAGATAAAAAACACACAAGAGGTTTATGCATATTTATCAGCCAGCGATTTTTTTATGCTGCCGTCGCTTTTTGAAGGTCTTCCTATCGTTGGGGTGGAGGCGCAGGCAAATGGTTTGCCGTGCCTATTTTCTGATACGATAACAAAACAGGTCAAATTAATAGATTCAGCACAGTTTTTAAGCATAGAACAGCCGGCGGAAGCATGGTGCGAAAAATTTACTGATATGATAAACCAAAAAAACATCAGGGAAAATTGTTATGATAAATTATTGTCCGAAGGATTTGATATAGTGAGTGTAAGCAAAAAAATTTTGCAGTCGTATAAGGAGGATTCATTATGCGAACAAAATTTAAAAGTATAACTTTATTTTGGTGGTTATTTGGCGCAATAATTGTTTTTCTTATTGCATGTAAAAATAAATATTTTGCATTAGGAAATTTTGCGGTTCCGTTAATAATTACTGTTATTGTTGGTTTTATGCAAACGTACGGTAAAATAAAACTAACATTTTTAAATAAGTTATTGTTAATATCAATAATCAACGTATGCGTTGTTGCCGGATTGAACTACAGTACAATGAATGTATCGTACGCACTGAGTTGGTTAGCACTATACATAATAACTTTATTATCAACAACTTTGCCCCTGCCGCACGAAAAGTGTATTTTACTGATTGACTGTTATATTATTTCCGGATTAATTATATGTTTGTTTGCGCTTATAGACCCGCAATATTATGAGGGAAGATTATCTGTCAAATTTTTTGACGGTCCGGTGATGGATGTTAATTACTTGGCTTTTTTTATGATAGAAGTAATATTTTTAACTTTGTACAAAATAAAAAAATATTCCTTATCATATTATAATAAGTGGTTTTGCATTTTTTGCATTGCATTTTTTAGTATATTCACTCTATCCACCGGAAGCAGAAGCGGACTTGTTTGCCTTGCAATATTGGCAGTCTCTTTTTTTGCAGACTATTGCTTAACCGGAAAAATCTCTGCAATAAAAATTATAAAAATACTACTGATAACTTTTGCTGCTGTGGCAGCGGGATTATTTCTTATAAAGAAATATGTTTCAGTTGAAATTTTAAACAGGTTTTTTAACAGAAGTTGGATGGATTTCAGTAACATAAACAGATTAACACGGTTTAAAATCGGCTTTGAAACAGCAATGGAGCATCCGATAAAGGGATATGGACTGGTTACTTCTATTCAGGCAATTATTACAGCCGGAAAAGCAGAACTTTCCGCTCACAATACATTTCTTTCCGCGTGGATCTCTTTGGGTCTAATAGGATTAGTACTGCTGTTGCTTTTATTATTATACGTTGTATATAAAGCTTGGAAAAATAAAAATTTTATTGTTCTTGGCGGAATTGGAACAATATTTTTTTCTGCAATGCTGTTAGAAGTCGAGATTTCTGCAACATTTTGGTTAACTTTAATTGTTATTATTAAAATTTTAGAAGATCCGATCGGAGAACGCTGCAATGAATAAAAGCATTGACTTTATTATTTTGTATGAACATATAGCCAGGGAAATGGAAACAGCAGCTTTGCTTTCGGCAGAGCTGAAGAGAAGGGGATACAGTGTAGATATTGCTGAAGTTGGTTCGTTAAGAAAGAGAAAAAAATATGGTGTAGTACTGCTTCCATATTTATATAACACGAGTAATCTTTTTCCCGTATTGCATATGGCGCGTAATGATGTAAGAAAAATTATAAACTTACAATATGAACAGGTATATTCACAAAAGCTTGAAAATGAAAAAAAACTGCATCCGTCCGGCCTTGCCCAAAAAGCCCAGCATATAGTCTGGGGAGAGGCTACGAAAAAAAGGCTGGAAAAGTTTGGTGTGAGTAAGGAAAATATCCATTTGACGGGACACATTGGTATGGATTTGAATTACCCCCAATTTGACGAAGTTTTTATGACAAGAAAAGAAATTAGCCGAGAATTTTCATTAAACGAAAATAAAAAGTGGCACTTGTTTATTTCATCTTTTTCTTACTGCAATATGAGCAGCGCTCAGAAAAAAAGATTAAGCGGAATGATCGGGCAGACAGATGAAATAATAAAAATTCAAGAAGAATCAAAAAAAACAATACTACAATGGTTTGAAAATTATCTAATAAATAATAAAGATACTTATATAATTTACAGACCGCATCCCGCGGAAGAAACGGATAATAATCTTGCAATACTCGAAAAAAACTTTTCAAACTTTAAGGTTATTAAAAGTTATTCCATAAGGCAATGGATAAAGGTATGTGATTCGATCAGTAATTGGTTTAGCACTTCTATAGCGGATATATACTTTGCCAATAAAAAATGCGCTGTGTTAAGACCGGTTAAAATGCCTAGGGAGCTTGATAATATTATTTTAGATAATGAAAAATCATTTATAGTGACGGAACAGGATTTTAAGGTGTATATGGAAAAAGACATTACGGAATTTCCGGCAACAACCGCTGTGATCGAGGCGTATTACGGTAAATGGAATGACGGAAAGTGTTATATTCGGCTTGCGGATTTATGTGAAAAGGTATTGAAAGATGACAAGTACAGCTATGATTACACCAGGGACATTAACATAAGCGCATACAAAAGGATAAAAGTATGGTTATATCAGGTTCTTGTTAATTTAAGCGCTTATTTGCGCGTATGGAGACTCCTGCCCGGAAAGCATCGGGCTGCATTTCGGTCAAAGTATATTGAGCAAAGGAATTACAAGGAGATATTCGAAAAATATGAAAAGGTTTTTGAACAAATTATATGAAAAATCTATGTTTAAGAACATTTTAAAAATTTCCGAATATATGTTGGCAAGCATTATAAATGCTGTAATAGCCGCAGCCTCAACAGTTATTTTAACCAGAATATTTTCACCGGAAACATTTGGAATTGTTAACTTATTCAATTCAGCTTCATCGGTAATAATGGGGATAATGTGTATTGGAATGGACAGTTCTTATATTCGTTTCTTTTACGACCCGCCTAACGGAGATTCAAATAAGGTTTTAGCTCAAAAATGTATTTTGATTCCTATTTTTAATGTTCTTTTATGGGGATCCCTTATTGTTGCATTTGGGGGCGAACAATTTTCAAATCAGTTCATTGGGATCAAAAGTATTTCGGCGGCAATATTTATATTTGCAAATGTATTGGGTCAGATTATTATACGGTTTTTAAATATAAATTACCGTATGCAAGGTGATACTCATAAGTATTTTGTACAAAGCGTTTTAACGCAGTTATTCTTAAAGCTGTTTGTAGTTGCGGCAGCATTGATAACTGTGAACAATATTGTTATTATAGGTTTCAACGCGCTGGGAATTTTATTTCTTGCTTGTATATACATATGCATTCAGTTTAAGTCCGTTTTTGGAGATGTGAAAAAAACATCATTATCATATAAAGGATATAAGGAAGTTGTTTTTTTTGCTGTGTTTATATGTCCGATTTCCATTATTTCTTATTTAAATACATATACATCGCAGTTGATTATTAAAAAAAATCTTGGTGCTCATGACCTTGGAGTTTTTTCTGCTGCCGCTTTATTTATATCTGCTATTGCCGTATTTAGAACAGGCTTTGTTACATTTTGGTCACCGTTTATGTATAAAAATTATGAAACACATAATAAAGAAATATGCATGGCTAATAGGATTGTTATTTTATTCTGTATTTTGGGATTTTGCATAATACTTTTGGCTTCTGACCTGCTGTATCTTCTTATAGGTGAGAACTTTCGTGAACAACAGCAAATATTAGGCTTTTTGCTGATTAATCCGCTATGTATAACTGCTATGGAGACAACGTATTACGGCATTGCAATAGCTAAAAAAAATCATATTTCTTTAATTAACAATTTAGTGTCATTACTGTTTAATTGTGCATTATGCTATTTTTTTACGCAATATTGGGGACTAACAGGTGCCGTTATTTCTTCTGCTGTTTCAGGCGTTTTACTTTTCGCATTAAATACTTTTTGGGGACAAAAATATTACAGATCGGTAGATAGTATTTTAAGACAAATTCAATTTGTTGCTGTAATATTTATTATTTCTTTTTTATATTACACTCTGTACAGCCAAAAATGGATATTTAATTTTATTATTTTGACTTTTTTAATACTGGAGCTTATAAGAAATAAGAAATTGTTTTCTATGATTTTAAGTTTTAAAAAATATAATGAAGGTGACAAATATGAATAAAATCTGTGCGATTATTCCTGCGCGGGCAGGTTCCAAAGGGATCCCGAATAAAAATATCAGAATAATCGGCGGTCATCCTCTTATTTATTATTCAATTTTAAATGCGCTGCGCTCTGATTATATAACTGATGTTATTGTTTCTACAGATTCGCCGGATGTTGGCATAATCGCAAACCAAATGGGAGCAAAGGTTAAGTGGAGAGACGCAAAGCTTTGCGAAGACTCAGTAACGTTGGATAGCGTTGTAGCTGATGCAATCCCTGAAGGCGATTGGGACTACGTTATTACAATGCAGCCCACTTCTCCGACGTTAAAAACCGAAACATTGGATTCTGCAATTGAATATGCAGTAAGTAATGATATTGATACGGTTATTTCGGTAATTAATTCTCCTCACCTTGCATGGACTGAAGAAAACGGAAAAAAAATACCTAATTATAAAGAACGTCTTAACCGTCAGTTCCTTCCGCCTTATTACGTTGAAACCGGTGCATTTGTTATTTCAAAGTTCTCTGTTGTTACTCCTGAAACAAGAATAGGTAAAAATGTCGATGTATTTGAACTTTCAGAAGATGAATCCTATGATATTGATAACTTTGAGGATATGAGAAATGCCGCTGCAATATTGGAGCGGAAAAGTGTTGCAATTTATGTAAACGGCAACAATAAAAGAGGTATCGGCCATATATACAGGGCTCTCGAATTAGCTGACGAATTTTATGTAAAGCCTGATATCTTTTATGACACGAACCAAACCGACCCTAATGTTTTTGGAAAAACGACACACAATCTTATTCCGGTAAATGGAATAGCAGAGCTTTTTGAACAGTGCAAAAAAAATTCTTACAGTATATTTATCAATGATATCCTGACAACTTCTATCGACTATATGATCGGCTTGCGATCCGTTTTGCCAAATGCAAAAATCGTAAATTTTGAAGACGACGGAGAAGGTATAATCAAGGCTGATCTTGTATTCAATGCATTGTTTCATGACAGTAAATATCCTCAGGTTTACGCAGGTGAAAAATACTACATTGCCGGAAAAACTTTTATGTTCTATGAACCGATAGACATAAAGGACAAGGTAAAACGTGTATTTGTTTGCTTTGGCGGAGCCGATCCTCAGAATTATTCTGACAGGATATTGAATATGGCAATAAAACCTGAATATAAAAATTATCATT
The DNA here is from genome assembly GCA_910586535.1 of uncultured Oscillospiraceae bacterium. Classification (GTDB taxonomy): domain Bacteria; phylum Bacillota; class Clostridia; order Oscillospirales; family Ruminococcaceae; genus RGIG8773. Next base: position 33,653 of record CAJUHS010000017.1, on the reverse strand, counting down.
TTGTTGTTGTTTTGGGACGAGCAAAGGATAACGTGGAAGCGTTAATGGAGTTCAACAAATATGATAATATAGAAGTGCTTTACGATGTATCTAATATACCTGAGCTGATCAGCAAGTGCGATGTCGGTATTACTTCAAGAGGCAGAACCGGATATGAGCTTGCTATCCTCGGTGTTCCGTCTATTTCCATATCTCAAAACAAGCGTGAAGAACGTCATGGTTTCGTATGTAATGAAAATGGATTTACATATATTGGTCTTAATCCTACAGATGAAATTATTGAAAACAATATGAGGATGTATTTAACAATGTCCAAGGAAAGCAGACAGAGATTTCATAATATGCTGCTAAGTCATGATCTGCGCAGCGGCCGGAGGAGAGTAGTTAATCTCATTAATAATCTTTAGTACAGTAGGAGGAAAAAACATTGAAAAAGCCGTACTTGATCGCGGAAATGGGTGTGAACTTTTATGATACAGCGCGAGTAATGAATATTACTCCGCTGGAAGCAGCAAAGCTTTATATTGACGCAGCAGCAGATGCAGGGGTTGATTGTGTTAAATTTCAGTCATATAAAGCGGGTACTATTGCTTCAAAAAATTCACCTGCGTATTGGGATACTTCAAAAGAACCCACAAAGACGCAGTACGAACTGTTTTTAAAACATGATAGCTTTGACGAAAAGGAATATATTGAATTATGCCGCTATACTCACTCAAAAAAAATGGATTTTACTTCAACGCCGTTTGATTATGCTTCGGCAGATTACCTTGAGGATCTAGTGGATTTTTACAAAATATCTTCTTCTGACTTGTCAAATTTACCTTTTATAAGGCATATAGGAGCAAAAGGCAAGCCTGTATATATGTCTGTCGGAGCAGCTTATCTTTCAGAAGTTGACGAAGCTGTGAGGGCATTAACTGAATCCGGATGTAAGGATATTGTTATTTTTCATTGTGTACTGTCCTATCCTACTGATCCGAAAGATGCAAATCTGCGTGTTATTCAGACTCTGAAAAAGACTTTTCCGGAAGTCCGGATAGGATTCAGCGATCATGTTGCTCCGGATAAAACAATGATGACTTTGGCGGCTGCATATTTATTAGGGGCGGAAGTTATTGAAAAACACTTTACGTTAGATAAAACTTTGCCCGGAAACGACCACTATCATGCCGGAGACCCCGATGATTTTAAAATGGCAGTATCTAACTTTAAATTTATAGATCAAATTTTGGGAAGTGAAAATAAAACTGTTCTTGACTGTGAAATTATTCCCAGAAAAGAAGCTCGGAGATCTCTTGTTTTTACAAGAAATATGAGGGCAGGAGAAATTATCAAAAAGAGCGATTTAATGCCCAAACGACCGGGTACGGGAATTTCACCAAATTATATTGACATTGTTATTGGACGTGAAATAAAGAAGGATGTTGATGAAGATACTATTCTTACTTGGGATATAATATGAAATGTATTATACGCCTTTTAATATGTATCAAAAATGAACTGCGTAAAGATGAATATTTTTCTTCTTTACGCAGTTCTGAATATGTACTATATGTACTAAATGTTTCCGCAGTAGGCACAACGAAAACCGAAGTCATTTGTTGAATTTGTTCTTAAAGAATTAAGGTACAGTCCGAATACTCCGGCATTTGAGGCAGTAGCCCAGCTTCCTCCGCGAATTGGTATTCGCTCTTCATTATTTTTAAACCAGAAGTTACCTCCTCCGTATTCATTATTGCTTGAAGGAAATAATGCAAGCGCGTATAAAATCTCAGGAATATTAACGCCGCTTTTGGCGGTTAGTGAGCCGAACTTTTTGCTTCCGAATAAATTATCGGTCATTTGAGGATGCTCTAAAACGGTGTTAAGATGAAAACTGTTTGTTACATTTGCTGAGCCTGTTGTTATGTAATCCCATTTTAATGTCCCTAAAGTACCCGGAACAACAAGCGATCCGTCAGGCATAATCGCTTTCCAAGCAACACTGTCGGCCGAACATGAGTTATTCCAATCAGCAGCATCATTGTTGGCAAGTATTTGTATTTCGCCGTCATCAAGTCTCATACCACTGATCCACTCCCAAATGTTTCCGTTCATATCTGAGATTCCGGCAAATGTGCCATCATGGTACCAGCTTTCACGTCCGCTTCCTGTAAGTGTTCGTGCTGTTTTGCCGTTTTTGTCATAATTCGCAGTAATTGATTTTGAAGGTATATTGACTTCTGAAAAATCACATCCGTAATTATTGTTTCCTTTAGGCAATGTTCCATTTTTTATGCACCAGAGTGAAATAGCTGACCATTCAGCGTTAGTTATCAAATGCCAGCCTGCGCCTTTGGCTTTGCAATAATTCCATGCCTGGTCGAAATTAACATTTACGGCAGGATCTTTCATAGGAAGACTGTATGCTCTGCCGTTTTCAATAACATTTAGATATTTTGAGATGTAAACAACATCTTGTTCGATTCCATTGATGACAAAAGCAGGGTGAATAGTGTGACTTGCACCGTTAATAACCTCATCAAGGTAAAATTTTGGCACGGCTACCATAACTGAAGGAAGTCCGGCATTATCATAAATAAGAAAGTTATTGGGGTGAGCAACTTGCACAGAAAGGTCGGATGTTTTCATAATTACCGTTGAAGCGGAAATAGTACCGTCTTCGCTTGCGGTAATAGTTTGTCCATCAACTTTAACACCGCCTAATTTTTCTTCTGTGGCAGGATATATCTCGGCAGGGGCCGGGGTTTGAGAAGCTTTTTCTGCACGTTCGGCAGCTTCGATAGCTTTCTCTGCCTCAAGATGAGTTCGATCGTAAATTTGCTCTGCGGTTATTTTATTTGGCAGAGAATCAAGACTAATATCATCGCTTACCGTGAAAGGATCGCTCTGAAATTTAGCTACAACGTTTTCATCGTTTATGCCTGTCAGAATAAAGGTAACTTTTCCCGTAATTGATGAAAAGTCCGATGTTATTGTACCTTTAAGATATATATACTTTTCATCACATTTTTCATGACGGAGTATCTGTACCGCGGATTTTTCACTGCCATCAGAAGTTTCGGAAAAACGAAAGCAAAGCTTTGATATGTCGCGGTCATTGTAATAACGCGGAACGGAAATTTCAACCGTGTCAAATGAGTTTTCACCTTCGATTATTTTGTGCGAGTAGTCTGTCAGAATCAAGCTTTTGCCTAAAACTTTGAATTTCATAAAATACTTCCTTTCAAAAAATAAATTCTTCCCATACAATTTCATAAAAAGTTTTTGGCGGGAAGTTTGTTCCCATAATTTAAGTATAATGGCGAACTAATATGCTGGCAATGCTTTTGCAAAAAGATTGGACATGAAAATAATAGTTGCATATGTCTAATGGAATAGATGAACATATATTATAAAGTCTAAGCCGACCTTTTAAAAAGATCGGCTTTTTCGATAAAAATAAAAATATTATATAATTAAGCAGAGCGAGAAAACACTAAAAAGGGATAAAAAGAGTACAGCTTAAAATTGCAGGTATAAAGGAGCTTGTGCCAAAGAATCATCCACTGAGAAAAATAGAACCGTAGTTCGCATTTTGAAAACTATCAATTTTCGGAGAGACAGGTTTTACAGAAAGTTAAGGCGTGGCTATTACCCGGCGCCATGAAAGAAAACATCACTTGCCTTCCTACTGCCAAGTTCATTTAGGATTTCCGAACTCTGCGGACCGACTAAAACCGACCTTGACTTCGAAAACCGGATAATCAATGTATACCGCCGGCTTTTACGAAGCGCGGAAACAGGCTTTGTTTGCCATATAGTTTAAACCCTCTCATTTCTAAGTTGCAATGAAATCATTTGTCGGGCAGCTCTTACAGCACCTCGTTTTTCATTATCCCGAGCATAAACGGCGAAACGCTGCTTTGAACCGACTTTACCGCGATCTAATATTACTCTGCGTATATGCTTTTTAAAATTGTCTACATTCACAACGTACTCCTTCCAAATTTTTTAATATATATTATAGTACGCCGTCGTAAAATTTCAATAGATTTGCTGATTTTTATAAAAAAGTACTTGACAATTAAAAATTATTGTGATATAATATTTTAGTATTATACAAAAATTGCAGAAAATTTATGCAGGTGTGGCGTAATAGGCAGGTGCGCTAGATTCGGGTCGCGTCACGACAGTAAGTTTATTTAAAACTAAACGTTGGGAGATTAAATATATGAGTGATAAATTGATTCCTTTCGGAAATGATGGAATACTTAAACAACCAGGAGATAAACTTAGTGCTGAAAAAACTTCAAGTGGCCTCGAAGTTTTAAAAATAAATACTGCTGAAATAAAAGAAAGTGCTGTTCGATATCCTTCTACAGGTACTATCGTTCAAACGAAAGTAATAAAAGGTAACAAATAATTTTGATGTTTGAAAATTATTTCATATCTCTATGAGAATTCACTTAGCATTTGAGTAATGCAATTCAAATTAAATAAATACGCAGGTGTGGCGGAATAGGCAGACGCGCTAGATTCAGGTTCTAGTGGTAGTAATACCGTGTGGGTTCAAGTCCCTTCACCTGCACCACAAAATAAACTCCGCAAATCCTTTTGTAGACTGGATTTGCGGAGTTTGCTTTTTAGTTTCAAAAGCTAACAAATTCTTACAAATATCCATTTACGACAAACTTACGACAATAATTAAAATATCCCGACCCCGCTCCGGAATGCCGAAACGGGATCAAGTATCCTTTGACGGCTGCGACACGCACGCCAAATACAAGGACATCGGCGAGCGTCGGTGTCCTTGTATTTGTCCCCCGACGGATCGGGGAAATCATGCCGCGAGGAGAATTTTGCGGCGGCTCTCTCAGACCTGCCTGTAACTTTTAGAGCCGTCGAGGCGCATACACGGCTGTTATCCTCTTTGGTCGGTCTTTTTCTTTAGTCGGTGTTATCCGGTCGTTCACCGCTCTGTAAATATTTAGCCGGGGTCTCGTTTACAGTCGCTGCGGAAATATTATGCCGCAATCCCGCTCGGCTTGCTTTTATAACAAATGTTATAAAACGCCTATAAAAATATTTGCGGAATAATTTGTTTAGCAAATATCCCTGCAAATAACGCTATAGCATTGACAGATACTCTTTAATGTGTTATACTTGTAATCGCCACAAAAACAAAATACCACATAAACTCCCATGCTTTTACATATTTAGCATTTTTAGGGAAAAGTTTTATTTTGTATCTGTCAAATGTTATTGCGTTGTATATATTTTATCCCAAGTTCTTTAGAAAGTCAATACAATTTCTAAAGAATTTTGGAAATCGTATGTTTATACAATATTAGGAGTGATATTTTGTGAACAAATCACAATTAACGGCTGATTTAATTAAAAGAACTGCTAAAAAGCAAGGTCTATCAATAAGTAAATTATTGATAGACTGTGAGTTAAATAAAAATGCAATTTATACAATGCAAACAGAAGGTTACTACCCAAGAGTTGAAGCACTTATTAAAATTGCTGATCGTCTGGACTGTTCCGTTGACTACCTGCTCGGCAGAACGAATAATCCAGATTCTCATAATTTATAAACTGGAGGAATAGAAAATGAAAATAAAAATAAAAATAGTTATTACGTTAATATTAAGTTGTTGGCTTTTAGTGTCTTGTAGTAAAAATGAAGAAATAAAAAACAATTCGCCAGTTACAAGGTTTGTTGAGTCAGCATTAAATGAACGTGGCGTTTCGTTTGGAATGACTGAAGAGGAAGTAATTGCTGCTGAAACATTGAATTTCTTAACCAATACAGATCCATATGCTACACATGTTACAGAGAATTATACGCGTAAAACAATTTATTCAGAAACAACTACTAAATTTGGCGATTATGATGCGATTATAACATATCGATTTCAAAATAATTCTTTGTATTCTATGGAGTATAGTATTGATGTAAATTATAGTGGCACCGACGTACTTTCTACACCTGCATATACTGTATTTTTAGATTTTGCACTTAAATACGCAGATATTCTTGGAGACCCCAATATTTCTGAAGAAAATAGTGGTTATGTTTGGGATTCTTATAATAATATATGGACTGATAGTGAAGATGCAGAAGAAGCAAAATATATAATTAATTTATATGCAATATATAATCAATATAAAGACGAATATAGTGATACCGTACATATTTTATTTGTAGGAGGATTTAATGAATAAGTAAAAATTCCTCCTACTTCTTAACCGAAGCAAGAGGAAAATTTCTACTATAGTCGCCAAACCAATTAAATGTTATTTTGATGGTGGTTCTTGTGTTTCACTGTTGCTGACAGTAAAAAGCCAATCATTGAATGTATCAAAGCTTTCCTTGATAAATTTTGATAATTTTATGACAGCCTTGACATCTTCGGCCGTTGAAGTGTTTCTAGAAATATTTTCAAGACATTCAAGCTGTGCACTAAAAACTCTTTCGTGTAGTAGTAGTATATTTTTTATCTGATTTGGTTTCGGCATTATGTTCACCTCTTATATAATTCATGAATGATCTCATTCTGCATTTGAGCTTTTTTATCAATATAAGAGCAAATAAAACTTTTCATTTTTTCAGCTGTATAGGTAGTGTATTTTTCGGGATCATGAGCCGCGGATACTCCAATTGAAAAATGTCTTGCAAACTCGGTATCAACAGCCAATGCCAAATCGGCATACGCTTTTCTTGGAGTAATGTTTATTTCTGAATTTTTCATAGGTCTTACCTCCTTATAGTATTATTGTAAATCAAAAATTTAAAATTGTCAAGAAAAAGCGGCGAAGCTGTCAACTTCGCCGCTTTGGTTTACATATCCTGCATAAGATTCATGCACCTGCGAATAGCCTCGCGGTCTTTCTCTGTGGGCGCGTCGCGCATAAGCTCTTCAAGCTTGCCTCCAAAATCGCCTTTGCCGTCGTCATAGCTGTAGTGTCCGCGAACGTAATGTCTCCGTCTGCCGGAGGGGCTGCCCTCATAGCTTCCGCCGTAAGACCCGCCGTCATGGCTGTAACGTCTGTCACGGTCATAGCTTCCGTCGTGGCTGTAGCCTTCTTCGCCGTACTCCTCCGCCATTTCTATCTTGTAGAAATTTTTAAGCGTATCGGTCAGCTTGTGGAGCAGCTCCAGACGTTCCCTGTTAAGGTCACCCTCGCTTACGATTCTTTCGATCTCATGGCAAAGCAGCTCCTTGCCTCTTTTTGATGTTCTTGCTTCCATAGCGTTTTATCCTCCTTAAGTAGTTGGTGCTGCGGGAGCAGTCCCGTTAATGCTGCTCAGTGAATTGTTGGGCGAACAGCAGGGACGTCCGAGCATTTTAAATGTACCGCCGGTAGCGTTGGTAGACACTATCGTACTGTACCGTGTGCGTGTTCTGATTCCGCAAGCTGTCACCTGAGAGCAATCGCACCTTGAAAGAGGGTACTGCTCTGTGCCCGTGCCAATGGTAATGACTACGGGAGCAGCTATAGTAGCAGTTGTGGGAATAGCCTGTGCTACCACCAAACAGTATTTGCAGCCGTTTCTATAGTCGCCTGCGGGAATGTTTATAACTACATTACCGCCTGTAAACGTCACGCCGCTTGAAATAACAAGCTTATCGCATAATTTGCAAACAGGTTTGCAAGACATATTGATACCTCCTTAAAAATCAAGAGCGGCAAGGGTGTCCCGCCGCTCCGAAAAATCACCCATAGCGGGGAAGCTTGTCCTTTATTCTCAGAAACCGCAGCCGCCGTTGCAGTTGTTTCCGCAGCCGTTGCCGCCGAATGTTGCCTGACCGCAGCAGTTAGTGGGGAAAGTCACAGGTGTGGGAGGCTGTACAATGTACGCCGCCGTAGGACACTCCGCGCCGGTACGTCTGAGAATATCGGCCTTATTAGCGTCCATAGCCGCCATAAGCACCGCGTTCTGATTAGACTGCGAAGCCGCAAGACGAAGAGCCTGGTTTTCGTTCTGAAGCGTGGAAATCTTATCCTGACACAGATAGTCGAGGATAGCCCTTGTTCCTGCGTTCTGGCTGTCGATAATATCGCGGGTGTTGTTGTTCATGGTGTTCTGGAGAGCGCAGGTGTTAGTAGCCATGTTGTAATTAACGTTGTCAATAGCCCTCTGAGTAGTGCAGCAGCAGTCTGCAAGCTGGCTGGAAAGATTACAGAAGCTGCGTTCCACACCGTTAAAGCCCTGCATCATACCCATGTTGGTGTTGTTGAAGCCGTTGGTAATCGCATTTGTAAGCGCGTATGTACTGTCGCAAATGCCCTGCTGAATAGCGTTAATGCCGCCCTGGAGGTTGTTCAGAGCAAAGCCCTCGTTAATGTCGGCTCTTGTTGCCATTCCCTGAAGACCGGCGCCGCCTCCGAAACCTCCGAAGCCGCCGCCAAATCCGCCGAAACCGCCCCAACCGAACATACCGAAAATAAGGAACAGTATGATCCAGGACGACCAATCGCCGCCCCAGCCGCCGTACCCGTTATTACCGTTGCCGTCGTTGTTCCTTACAACTGCCGCAACATCAGCGGGTGACATTTCATTTCCGTAAGACATAAACATTCTCCTTTAAAAAATATTTCAAAATCGCAGCTGCCGATTTTGTTAACTTATTTATTAAATCCAAACATGGATTTAAACTGATTGAGCCGACCGCCCATTTGATCAGCCATTTTCTGAGCCTGATTGATCTGATCCTGATTTACCTTTCCGGAAGAAAGCAGCTCGTTTAACATCTGGTTAGGGTTTTTTCCCCTCATCTGCTGCATAAACTGCGGAAATTTATTCATCATTTGCATAGGGTTCATCATTTTCTGTTATCCTCCTTTTTGCTGTTTCCGTTGTTATTTGTATTGCTTGTACCGGCCTTTTCCAAAGCCTCCAGACGTTCTTCCAAAGCTTTGAACCGCGGTTCAAAATCCGGTATCTCCACAGTCGGGGACTGCTGTTCGGTCTCCGCGCCCATAAGCTTGTATTCATAAGCTATCATCGGAAACGGCCGTCCTGCAGCGTCCGCGGATTTTTCGTAGAATACAGGCTGTGTGCTGTGCCAAAGCCGTACAAACCCATTAGCCGCAATAGGATACGCTTCTGCAGCCGCTGCGCTTGGTACCCATATCCGTTCGTCCTGCATATTCCCCTGATTAACGGCAATAGCGGGGTTCATGACCTGCGGGGACTGCTGCTGATACATCTGAGCGTTCCCGTACTGCTGATAATTGTTCTGCTGTGCCTGATAGCCGCCTTGCTGTCCGAATGGGTACGCCGCGGGAAAAGGATATGCGCTCATTGTTTATCTTCCTTTCTCTGCCAGTAATAAAGAGGTATTTGGTCGCCGCTGTCCCAGGTGTCGTAATAATTGCCGTCAATTACCGCCACTGCGTGACTTGAAAGCGCAAGCAGATAAACGCCCCGAGGGTGATCGGCGCAAAAGTCCGCAACGGTGTAGCAGTCGGGACATTCGTCGGGAATAATGCTTCTTACAAAGCCGTGATGTCTAAGGTACGCTCCCCATACGTGATTTGCGGATGGCATGTCCTTTACGCAAAAGCCCTCAATGCAAACACCTACATAGGTCGTGTCCCAGTCCTGATCAAGTACGGTGGATATTGCTCTGACCGTGCAGTCTATACCAAGGTTCTGCGCAGGGTTTTCGTTGTATTGCTTAAACATTTTTATCGCCGCCTTTTTGTTTCTGTAATAATCCTAACACGTTTTCAGACTGCGTAAGTTCCCTATAAGTACCCCAAAAGTACCGTAAAAATAAAAATATCCGCCGGTGCTTGCCGGCGGATATGAGATTAAAATATTCTTCTTAAAATGTTTTTGTGTTTCTTTTTGATACCGCTTTCAGAGTATCCTAAAATATCACCTATGTAAGAAAGCGTCTTACCCTCAATATAGTACATTCTGAGTATCTGCTTGTCGGCATCCGTCAGTATGCGGGAATTTAACAGTCTTTCAAATTCCGCAACGCTTGCTATGCCATGCAGCCGCTTTCTGATTTCAATGTGGTCGCTCACATTAAACCCTCCCGAAAGTTATTTTTTACTTAACAACAAACTGCGCAATAGTTGTGATAAGCGTTCCGACAGTAGCGGTGGCAATAGTCCATACAAGTTTTTCAAGGGTATTCCATTTCTGTATAAGCAGCTCTATCCTCTTGTCGTCGTTAGCAAATTTTTTGTTTACTGTTTCCTGACGTTCCATGCAGTCGTCCTTAAGAACATAACGGTCGTCAAAGGCGTTCTGCATTTCTATAATTTGTTCGTGAGCAAACGACATATTTTACCCCTCCGTATCCTCATTATTAAGCGCAGCTTTGTCCGTACTGCCCTCGGCAAGAATGTATGTAACAAGCACTCCCGTTGAGGTTATCGCTCCCGCGATCTTTTCCTGCGAACCGCTGTCTGCGCCGAAAATTATCATTATGCTGATAACCACGCCCGACACCGCCGCCCAAAACTTTCTTGACGACAATTTTCTTTTCCAGTTGATGTTTTTCATACCGTTTCCTCCTTCTTAACAACAGTCATGCCAAGATCTTTGAGCTTAGCGGAAAGAACGTCCGCGGAGCTTGAATCCAGTCCGCTTTTGGCAGCCGTTACCTCAAACAGCGGTTCGGATTTCCCGAAGCCGTTCAGCCCCGCCTTTTTGATGATAGCAGGATAATCCCTGTAAGCAATATCGAGATCAACATTGCCGCTTATTCCGTTGACCCTGCCTGTCTGAGAGTACTGCCAAATACCGTGGGCAAAAGCCTTTGACGGATTTTTTCGCCAGTCCGCAAGCCACAGGTCAAAGCGTTTGAGCCTTGTATAGTCAAGCCGATTCGTAAGCCAGTCGGGATTGCTGTACAGAGCCGCGTAGTACCCCGCCTTTTCAAGTCCGTCGCAAAAGGCGATAACATTTTCCGTCAGTACGGATTTAGGCAGCTTAATCAAAGTTTCGTCCTCAATATCGAACATAACGGGGTACTCAAATGTTTTTCCTTTGATAATTTTCAGAAAAAAATTCAGCTCCCTTTTGGCTTCCGCGGGACTTGTTGCATAGCTGTAATGGTACGCCCCGACAGGAATACCGAGCCGCTTGCATTCGCTTGGATCGGGTTTAAAAAATTGGCGGACGGTTACATCAAAAAGCTCGGGGGAAGTTCCGTCGTTTCCGGCGGGACTTTTCTTGTGCGCATTCTTGATCCCGCACTCAATATCCGCGCTCAGCCGTCTCTTACGGCGCGAATCAACGGCGTTATCCGCGGGAAAGGGATTTATACAATCGTCGCAACATCATTTGAGCCTAAAACTCAGGTCACTTGGGGCAAGCTCAAAAGCGGCGCTGGGTGGATATCACTTAGAAGCAAATATGTTAAAAAACTTTAGGAGGTATTTTTATGAAAAACAATTTCAAAAAATGGTTCAAAGCGGCAGGAGTCCGCGCGGTAAAAACTGTTGCACAGACCGCAGTCGCTACCGTCGGAACGTCCGCGTTCATCGGCGAGGTAAACTGGATCGCGGTGGCTTCCGCTTCGGTTCTGGCGGGTATTCTTTCCCTGCTGACTTCGGTCGCGGGGCTTCCCGAAGTGGACGAATAATCACATCAAAAATGCGGCGGGATTTTTTCCTGCCGCATTTAAATTTTGAAGGAGGAATTTTATGAAATCATTTATCCCATGGATCGGCGGCAAGACGCTGCTTGCTAAAAAGATCACCGCGGAATTTCCGCAGGACTTCGGACGCTACATCGAAGTATTCGGCGGCGGAGCGTCGGTGCTGTTTTCCGCCGACAGACACGCAAAATTTGAGGTCTACAACGACGCTAACGGCGACCTCGTTAATCTGTTCCGCTGTCTGAAATATCACCGCGAAGAGCTGCAAAAAGAAATTCGGTACTATTTAAATTCCCGCGAGATGTTCGGCGATATCCGCAAGCGTCTGGAGTGCCCCGGCTTTACCGATATCCAGCGTGCGGCTATGTTTTATGTGCTTGTGAAAACATCTTTCGGAGCAAACTCGCGCAACTTTGCTTCCGATATAAAACAGATCAGTACGGACTGTTTTGATAAAATCGAAGCACGGCTCAGCCGGGTTGTTATTGAACACAAGGACTTTGAAGAACTGATCAAGCAGTACGACCGCCCAGACGCGCTTTTTTACTGCGATCCGTCATACCGCACAACTGAAAGACATTACACCGAACAATTTTCCGAAGCGGATCATTACCGTTTGAACAGCGTTTTAACGGCGTTAAAAGGGCGTTTTATCCTGTCCTATAACGATGATGACTTCGTTCGTGAGCTGTACAAAAATTTCGATATCAAAGCGGTCTCACGGCAAAACAATCTATCCACGGGACAATTTAAAGAGGTCATAATCAAAAATTACTGATATTTTTTTTAACGCACAAATAACAGATTTTGTTATTTATACGTTAAAAAAAGTACCATTGATTCTCATACTTTTTAGGAGGTCTGACATGATAAAAATTAATTTGCGGAAGCTGCTCTCAGGCCGCGGCATGACACAGACGGAGCTTGCCTCACGGACTGGTATCAGACCATCTACTATCTGCTCCATTTGCAGCAATTCCTGCACGTTTCTCAAGCTTGAGCATATTGATAAAATTTGCTTAGTTCTGGGGTGCAGTGTGCAAGAACTGATTTTTATTAAACCATAGCGCTAAAATGTTATATATCCCTTGACATATAAAGCCTCTCAAATATTGTTATATTTAAGAGAGGTATTCTGTAAACTTTTCCGCTGGGAAGTACGCTTCCTGTTGCTTTACACGGATATCACTTAATATATATAACTGTGAGGTGAAAAATTTGTCTTATCGTGCAGATTTCGGCGTACTGGTTCGCAACTATCGAGAGAACAAACATTACTCCCGAGAGCTCTTGCGGAGTTGTGCGGTATCAGCGACAGGTGTATCAGCAACATCGAGCGTGGAATTTCAAATCCCAAACTTGACACGGTCGTAAATCTATGCAGCGTGTGCGGCATAGATATCGGCTTGCTTAATTTCCTGAAAGACGATGACGTACATAGTGATGACTCCGTATTTCTGACTCGTTGATCCGAGAAATTTTCTTTCCCCCCAAACCCCACGTCACAGGCTTCTCCGGAAGCTTGCGGCGGGGGTTACTTTTTATTCTTTATTGGTGTTTTCACTGCGGCTTTTTTGTGTTTTGCTTGGCAAATAACACAAGCCGAACGGTAAACGCCGATTGAGTTTCCCGTTCAATTTGATATTCGCGGAACTGCGTTAATTTCGGCTTTTCGACAAATCCAAGCCGCTCCGCTTTTTCCATAACTGCCTTGACGGTTTCGGTATCGTCCAGCTTCAAATGCGCCCGAATATTTTTTCGACCTGTTCGCGGTCTATATTTTTTTCGGACAACACAACAAAATTTCCGCCGCTGTCGGTAATGGTTAGCCTTGAAAAATCCTCGTCGGGGAGCTTCATTTTCGCAAATGAAAACCTGTCCGCAAGAACATTTTCATTTTCAAATTTAATATCCTTTTGGTAAAATTCCATTTGCTCCAATTGCCGAGAACCGCTTAAAAAGTATTTTTTCTGTTCCGCTGAAAGTGTTTGTACAAGGGCATTTGCGGCTTCTATCGCCTTGACGTTATCAAAGCCTAAACGCTCCCGCAAAATTCTTTCAAGCTTGCTTTTGGGACAAAAATTTACCGTCAATTTTTTATTGCTTTCAAAATCATTAACGATAATTTTCGGTCTGCCCCGCGGGTCAGCCTGCACCTTGATTTCTGCTTTTGATAATTCGTTTTGGACTTGCCGATAATTTTCAACGGCAGCCGCAATCTGCTTTTCGTATGCGGAATTAAAGATACATTTCACGTCGCTTTGGGTTTCCATAAAATTAACAGGAATATCGTGTTCAGCGCAGTACGCCTGAAAACCTTCCACCTGTTCCTTTTCAATGGTAATCATTCGCTCGGTCTGTTCGGGTGCTTTCATTTTCTCCCGCACAATGCCCTGAACGATAGAGTTTACCGCCTCCTTGTCTTTTACATTGAAGAAAACGGACAGCGTATTTTCTTTGCCGCTCTCCCGTATCGCCGCAACGGGAATATCCATTTTCTTAGCCTGCTTGAGAAACTCACCGTAATCCTCCTTAGCGAAGCTTGGGAGCATTTTGACCTCTCCGCACTCTTTAAGCCGTTGGTACGTCACCTCGCCGCCCGACAATACCTCCGACTTACCCGAAAGCCTATTTTTTTCACGCTCACGTTCGATAGCGATTTTCAGCATTTCCATAAAAAGCTCCGTCGCTTTCGATACGATTTGTGTGGTCACTTCCACTCCTGCGCTTGCTACATCATCTCCGTGCATTTTTTACCTCCCTTCGTCCAAACATATGGGAGAGTATTTTTTAATTTCCCCTTCCATAAGTCAGGACATTTTTTTTGGCGTTTTCCCACTTTTTGCAAATATTTGTATATACTCACAAATATAAAGGGAATGTTGCACTTCAATTTGTTGCTTTTACATATATGAAAGCATGGTGTTTTTAATCATTTCCCTTGCTTTTCTAATGTGACGTCCCATTGAGGATTTTGAAATGTCGTACATCTCAGCCAAATCCACCAGCTTCACCTTATCAAAATAGTGCCGCTCAATAATCTCCTTTTCGTAATCGGGCAAAGCTTCTATAGCCATATGTAAAAGCTCGGTTTCCGTATAACCGCAAATATCATCCTCGTGGGACGGCGTATATGCCCCCTCGCACTCGCCCATTACATTCTCGTCAAACGTACATAAGCCATATCTGCGATTTTTCCTTGCTCTGCTTTCCTCACGGATCTCCTACCTGCGCATATACCGCTCCGTCCTTTTTGTAACCTTTTCATATTTCTGTTCGGAGCAATTATTAGGATAAACCTCCGCGAGCCTTATGGTGACATTTCTTTTCTCATTATTGTTCATAACGTTACCTCCAAAAATTTGATTTAAGTTTAATTGCGTGTGTCCGTATCAAGTTTTTGGAGTTATGGGTAACGTCCTATATAGCAAAGCCAAACCTTGTGTATAAACATAAAAAGACCTTTCCGCTTTTAAAGCAGAAAGGTCTTTCCAAAATAAAAAAGGATAGAAATTGACATAGCTTTAAAAGCCCTTGTCAAGTTTCTATCCTTTGTTTCCCCGTTTCATATCGGGGAAGATGATACTCGTACTAAGTAACCGAAATATTTATTTTATTTAATTTTCAAAAAGTGATATACCAATTAGCTGTCCGCACTTGCTGCACTTCACCGCTATTTTGCTTTTGCTGCCTTTATCTATAACGACCCTGAAATTGTGTCGGCAGCTTTTCTGCTCTGTAAGCACCACGTCAAATATTCTTTTGCGGCATTCGGGACACCTTATTTTTTTAGTATCCTTGAAATCTGCCGCGGGATTTAGAGCTATCAAAAAATCACCTCTTTTGACCGTTAAGTCACAACAACGGTTTAAGGTAAACGGCAAAACGCCGTTATACCTTATCCTAATTTTTAATCAAAGTGTAGACAAAAAATCTGTGCAAAACCCATATATCCGAGCTTTTGCTTGATTTTTTGTACACTTTTTGATTAAAAATTAGTATTATTTATTTTTGCGATAAAAGCATTCCAGTCGGGAAAGCTGTCGGGCTTGTCCCGTTCCGAACGGATAGCCTTGCGAACCTCGTCGTTTTCCATTATAAAATCGGCAATATCGTAGCTTACACAGCCGTTCAGCTTTGCGTGAATATCAAGAAATTCCTCAATTTCCGCTTTACTCATATTCAATTCTCCAAAAATCTTCGCCATTACCGTTATGCTCGGATTAGACTTTTTGCCGCTTTCCAAATAGCTGATATAGTACGATGTTACGCCTACAAGCTCCGCAAGCTTTGTTTGAGAATATCCCGCTCTTATACACAGTTTACATATGTATTGCCCCAATTCATTATTCATATTTTTCACCATTATTGTATTTTTTTAAACATTCCGCCAAAACAAGCATACCGCTTGTGGCGATAGCAGCCATTACAGCGCAGGCTATTGTTTTTGAACCTAAACAATACGCCCCAATGCCGACCGCCGTTTCAACAGCAAGGATAACCCGCGCCCTGTTTCCAAACCTCCTTATCTCGTCCGCGTCAAGCTGCCTGCTCTCTGTATCAACGGGAGCAAGTATCCAAACGGCTATTCCGCACAACAGGGCAATAACAGCCAAAATTACAAAACCGAAGAAGTTTTCCCTACATATCCTTATAGCTGTCAAAGCGATTATGACGGTAATTTCCGATTGTATCAGGCAGCGAGTACGCGTCGCGGCGTGATACCCTCCCGCATTGGACCGAAGCAGAAAAAACAGTATATTGTATATCACGCACTCCCAAAAGCAGCCCATAATAACGCCTGTTGCCAACACCAATACCCAAAACAACGCCTTTAAAAAAATAATCTCCAGTCCGTACCGAATTTCCTCCTTTTCCTCCTCGCTTGTACTGTCATTCTTTTCAATAACACTTACAATAAAATCCAATATTTTGTCCACACTCTCACCGCCTCTCCAAAACAAAATACGTTGGCTTTCATCAAAATTATACCTTTTTGTGACCTGCAAGTCAACGCGTTTTGACATGAAATGCATATATGCGACATGAAAGTCAAAAGCACATACTTATAGCTCCGTTTTATCAACTCTATCGGATAAAACAAAAAATCCTCCTGCAAATATTTAAATTTGCAGGAGGATTTTTAATAGTACATGTATTTGTCAAACAACTTCCTCAATAATCCCCATAATCTCATTAAGCCGAGCTTCACCAATACCCTTGACCTGCCCGATACGCTCCCTCAGTAAATCAAGGTCAACGCCTTTGTTATCTTCTGCGCCCATTTCATATATTATTTCAAGAAAGCCAGCCATTTCGTTCTTGTCCATGCCCTTTATTTTTCTGTACAGTTCTCTGTCCAGCTTTAAACTATTATCTGCCATTGCACACCTCTTTCAGCCTTATCCGCAGCATTTCATACCTGAGCCGCTTTTCTTCCTTTGCAAAATGAACCTCTCTAAACTGTTCAGGATTGTTCTCATAAACAAGGTCTTTCGCTTTCTCCCCAAACTGCTCGCTTGTTAGATCGAAGCAACAGTCGCCTACAACGTTGTAGCAATGGAAGTTGCCGCCCTCCATAGGTATTCCGTAAACCTTGCCGCCAAAAATATCCTGCGCCAAAAACGCAGTTATGGAGCATTGTCCCTTTGTCATATTTTCCTTAGTCCAATCACCGCGAAGTCTTGGAGCGCAGGTCTCGGCGCACCATATTTCTGACAGCGCATTATACAAGTCAATAGGAGAATTTATAGACGGGTAAAGCTCATTTATCGGTTTAGCATTTGCGTTTTCCCAACCATAAAAATTGTAATGCATATCAACACCTCGCAAAATATTTTCGTGTATTCATTGTAACACATTTTCCTATACAAGTCAACTTTACCCATAAGGTACGGTAACATCAACAAGAACATAAGTTTCATTTTGTGACCTTTACCGATTGATTTTTGCTTCTGAAATTGGTATAATATTTTTAGAAATAGTGCGGAAAGGAGCGGGAATATGGAACGTCAATATGTTGCAATCGACTTGAAAAGCTTCTACGCCTCGGTCGAATGCGTGGAACGCGGACTTGACCCGCTTAACACAAACCTTGTGGTAGCTGACGAAAGCCGCACGGAAAAAACTATATGCCTTGCGGTATCACCGTCCCTGAAGCAGTACGGTATTTCGGGCAGGGCAAGGCTTTTTGAAGTGGTGCAAAGAATAAAAGAAGTGAACGCTCAGCGGCTGTACAATTACCGAAAAGCGGCGCGGGATTACAAGTTTGAATTTACCGAAAAATCTTATCTTGACAGCGAAATAAAGTCCAATCCCGCACTTGCCGTTGACTACATTGTTGCGCCGCCCCGAATGGCTCACTATATGGAATACAGTGCGAAAATTTACCAGATATATCTGAAATATATTGCCACAGAAGATATTGTTGTGTACTCTATCGACGAGGTTTTTATGGACGTTACGTCCTATCTCCAAACCTACAAAATGACCGCCCGTCAGCTTGCAATGACGATAATCAGGGACGTTCTTTCCGCAACGGGAATTACCGCAACGGCAGGTATCGGTACGAATTTGTACCTTTGCAAAATCGCTATGGACATCGTTGCTAAAAAAATTCCCGCCGACGAAAACGGCGTGAGAATTGCAGAGCTTGACGAAATGTCCTACCGCCGCCAGCTTTGGGAACATACTCCCATTACCGACTTTTGGCGCGTCGGCAAAGGATACGCCAAAAAGCTTGAAGAATACGGCATGTACACAATGGGGGACGTTGCGCGGTGTTCCGTCGGCGCGCCTAATTCTTACCGAAATGAAAATCTTTTGTACAAGCTTTTCGGTGTAAACGCCGAGCTTCTCATCGACCACGCGTGGGGCTGGGAGCCTTGCACTATTGCAGCTATAAAGGCGTACAAACCCGAAACCAACAGCATAAGTACGGGACAGGTTTTGCAGTGTCCCTACAATTATGAAAAGACGAAGCTTATAGTCCGCGAAATGACGGACTTGCTTTCCCTCGATTTGGTTGAAAAGGGACTTGTTACAAATCAGATCGTGATGACTATCGGATACGATATTGAAAATCTTGCGGACGAGCAAATCTGCGGGGAATACGAAGGTGAAGTTACTACCGACCGATACGGCAGGAAAACGCCTAAACACGCCCACGGCACGATAAATCTTGACAGATACACGTCCTCGACCAATAAAATCGTTGCGGCGGCAATGGAGCTTTTCGAGCGAATTATGGATAAGAAGCTGACATCAAGACGCATAAATGTTGTAGCCTGCCGAGTTATTCCCGAAACGGAAGTCGTTGCGGAAAGCGAAGCGGAACAGCTTGACTTTTTCACGGATTTTGAAGAAAAACAAATCCAGCGAGTCAAAGAAGAACAGTCTTTACAGCGCGAGAAAAATATGCAGAAAGCCATTATCGGACTTAAAAACAAGTACGGTAAAAACGCCGTCCTCCGCGGCATGAATTTGGAGGACGACGCGACCACCATAAGCAGAAACAAGCAGATCGGAGGTCACAGGGCATAATGGGAAAATATGATGATATATTGAATATGTCGCACCACGTTTCAAGTATACGCCCGCATATGTCAATGCACGACAGAGCGGCGCAGTTTTCTCCATTTGCGGCATTGACGGGCTATGATGATACGGTCAGGGAAACCTCCCGTCTGACCGATGAAAAGCAGGAACTTACGGCGGACAAAATTACCGACCTTAATCAGAAAATTGCTTTCCTCAAAGAACACGCCGAGGAACGTCCCGAAATAACTGTAGAATACTTTATTCCCGACGAGAAAAAGGCAGGCGGTAAATATGTTACTCTTTCGGGTAATTTCAGGCGCATTGACAAGTATAACCATAATATGGTTTTCACAAGCGGGGAGGAAATTCCTTTGAATGATATTTTTGAGATTGATGTATAATTATATATAACGAGTTATCATTCGCTAACTCTCTCCCTAAATGAAATCGCCCACTTCCGAGGGCAATAACACCAAAATATGATTATTGACAA
Source organism: uncultured Oscillospiraceae bacterium (assembly GCA_910586535.1). Lineage (GTDB taxonomy): Bacteria > Bacillota > Clostridia > Oscillospirales > Ruminococcaceae > RGIG8773. Next base: position 14,006 of record CAJUHS010000017.1, on the reverse strand, counting down.
ATAATTTGAAATATGCTATACTACTTAAGAAAGACATTCAATATGCTTATAAATATTGCGCTCTACCTCCGTGCAACTCATAAGCTATTGAATGTCTTTCTTTTCTGGCTCCCCAAGTTGGACTCGAATTACCTATCACGCTTATTCCAGACTTGGGTAAAATTCAGTCAAGTGACGTATTCAAACCATTTGAAAGCACTTATCTTTAAATTAAATATCGTATCTTTTCGCAATATTTTCTATCTTGTAAGTACCAAATAATGACCAAAATGTATGGTGGCATATTTCTGCAACGCTCCGACCTTTTTAAAAGGTCGGAGCAAATTTTATAAAAACATATCAGAATTTATAACGCCCTTTCTGTATGTTGCTTATGTTGATGACAAATCACTTTTTAGAAAAACTGTACTTTTTCACCTTATAGTATTCACCTTTATTCGTATCCATTTCAAAAGAGTCAATCCATTTCTTCTGTACAAACAAATTTAAAATTAGCTTGTTTAAATTGTTAATTTTGATTTTAGGTTTATGTCTCGGTAAAAAGATTTTTTCATACTCAGTTAGTCCAATTTTATTAAGTATAATTACTGCCTGTTCACGTTTTTGATTTTCAGCCATCGCTATGAAAATCTCAACCTTTTTATCAAGAAGCAAAGACGATTCCAACAATTGATTTTTTAAAACAGAAGAAACAACACTTATTTGATTGATTATTGTCTTATAGTCAGTTTCAGCATATTTTATAATAAAGTTCTTTATCTCTTTAGGTTGTGTATCATAAGTTTTGTATAAATAAACTACATCATTTGTATTTAAATTATTGTTAAGTATATGCATTTTTATTGCAATAGAGTAATTAGTATTAATAATTGAAATAGGTTTGTCGCTGTAAGATAACAACTCCAGTTTCAATTCGTCCTCAATATTTTCTGAAAGTAAAATGATTAATTCATCAAAAGAAAAAGTTTCATCGTCTAGGATATTTATATATTCTTTAATATAGTGAAGTATATAATAAATCAATATTTTTGATGAGTAATTTTCTCTAATAAATTTGATTGATTCATTATTCATGCGAATGGTGTTAATATTAATAAGAATTTTCATTTTTCCATCTGATATATCCTTAATTCCAAAAGATGTGTAATATTGATTCATAGTTTTAAGAATTTTATAATAATAATCATTTTTTAATTCCTCACATTTTATTATAGAATTAAAAAAGCTAGGTTCAATTTCTTTAAACCTTTTAGGAATATTTGACATATCAATATCTGGATTTATGTTATTAATATAATCTACTATGTGCTGATCAACAACGTTAAATTTAGCATAGTATTCCAGTATATTTAATTCAGAAAATTTGAGTTTGCTCTTGTCGATTATTGAACGCCACAAAGAACTATCCTCTATTTGCGATAACAGAGAGATTTTATTTGTCATATAATCAATATATAGCTCCTTTTGTTCATTATCAATTTCGGCATTGTTTAATAAGTTTATAACTGTATCTTCACTATCATCAATTTGCTTTTCACATGAATCAAGAATTACATTTACATATTCAGAAATATTATCTTCTACCATATTGTTTAATGGTGAATCCTGAATAGAGAGAATCAATGTATAATTTTGATGCTTAATATCAATTTCGCTTTCTATATTATGCACATATCGAAGCATTATAGCCAAATTATTGTAATTCAATTCGTAAAGCGAATCTTGATATACCGCCGTGAATAATTCCTTATTGGACACTTCATAATCAATATCTGTAAAACTTACGTTTAATAAAATAAAACCATCAATTATCTTCTGTATATTTGGCTGTTCGATTTTAAGAAATTTTTCGTCACTTGAAATGTAATCGGTCAAACAATTATTAATGTTGGCATTCTTAATAACATCTGAGCTTGCATAATACAATGTAAGCAGCAACAGCTGTTTTGTTAAAGTGGTGCTTAATATATTATTATTTATAATTACTTCCAAAACACTATCCCATTGTACATAAAGTGCTGTTATAAATTCCGATAATGCCTGACCATATTCAATATATCGCCCTATAAAATCAAATTTTCTGTATTTCTTCAACTGACACATAAGGTGAGCAACCATCTCTGATTGTATATCTGTTTTCAATAAATAAATCAGCAATGAAAAATTTAGTGTTTCTTCCTGATCAAAATCAGCTATCTTCAAACGTGCCACTACCATTTCGGGTTTGTCAATCTGATATGTATATTCTCTAGCTTTCCTATCAGTAACACTTCGTAAAAATATCTTGTCTGTTCGAGTAAGATTGTTCTCGTAAAAATAAGTCATATAGTCTGGATATGATTCATCTATATATTCATTTCTTACAAGATATTTCAGCAATGAAAAATAGGGATTTCCCTTAATATCTAGATATTTTTCTTCTTTTCCTATCTCATTAATTGTAGTTGATTTAAAAATATCGTCAATATTCTCTCGTGTAATAATTTCAAATAATTTACGGGATTTTAGGGATAACAATCGACTTTTAAGTTCTTGTAAATCCAGTTCAAGTTCCGATATTTTATTATTAATTTTATTCTCAATTGCTTGTTTTCTTTTAGGATATTCATTATCGTACCACGCATTCAACTTCTTTTCATATTCTTGCGATTGCAGATAATTTCTTGGAGCTCGTCTTTTTTTTGCATCATAAACGTCATCAAGCTCTTGTATTGATTCTAATAATTCATTTTGAGCATTCTTAATTTGAATTTCTTTTTCAGAGATTCTTTTTTCTAAATCTTTTTTTGAAAGTTCAATATATTCAGATTTTTTGGAAAAAAGTGAGTATATAAAACCTCTATTGACCTGTAACTCACTAAAATCTCTTGGAAAAACATTCTTATAGGTAATTATCGCAAGCATTTTATTATAGTCAAGTTCCGTGATATTTAATCGATTAATGTATACAAGAAACTCATTGCAAATATTTATCAAAAGCCTCATATCATCAGTATATAACGATAATCCCTGCAAAAAACTCTCGTCAAATTTTTCAAAAAGATTATTTTCCTTAAGCAAATCAATAAATTGATTATATGAGTTAGAACTGTCAACTACTGGAATGACAGGAATAATAAAATCAAAGAACTTTGTTCTGTCTTTTGAGACAAAAATATCGTCCCTAAGCAAATAGAAAAACCTAAGCGGTTTCTTTTTTTCGTTTTTAAGCTGAATATTAGCAAGTGTGTTTATCTCTCTTAATCGCTCAAAAATACTGTTTGTTTCAAAACGATCCATATCCTCAAACACAATAACATCAACATTTGCATTTTCAAATAAATACAACACCTCATTGAGATATTTGTCAAAATAAGAATCATCATCATTTTCGAATATTTCAATTTCGTTGCCCTGAAGATTCAACTTTTTAAAAAGATTTTTATTAGTTTGCATTTTAACCATACGATAGACAAACCAAGTAGATAATCCTACAGTAATTGCACCACTGATTAATCTTGAATATGGGTTTGTTGTAAATGATATAAGTGTCATAAATAAGTTATTATCTAACAAATCAACATATGAATGCCAATCAGACCATAACACAACATGAAGCAACGCAAGAATAAATATTACAATTGCAGCCGTTTGCAAAATTATTGTCTTTCCCTTTACAGTCCGCTTTATTTTAAAATGTGTTTGCTGTATATTTTCGGTAGGTATCTGATGAATAAGTTGATTAAGAATTTTCCCCTCTAAATCAGCCATATCAACAGAATTGCCTTCATTATTCGGCTCATCCGATGTAGAATTATTTTCATTAAGTGATTTAAAGTGGGCTAATGAAATGTGCATAAACTTGTGTTCGCTATTTTTCTTTTTGTACGAAGCAAGCAAACTGCTTTTGCCGGCTCCATATGCGCCAGAGATAGCTACATTTTTAATATCTTCATTTTTGAATACGTAGTTGATAGCATTTTCATAGACGCTAATATCGGCATCATCGACAGGTGTTAGTTTTCCAAATGTATATGATTTAGTATCCATTTTTACCTCCTAGCTTTTAACATCTGCAATGCAACTTACTTCTCCCTCAAACTTTTATAAATTTCCTCCGTAAAAATGCCAAGCACTTCACGTTTAAGGTCATCATTGTTCAAAAGCAAAGAGAAAAAATCAGTATTTTGGTCAAGACTTTCGATAAGAGCTTCATCAATATTATCGAAATAGGAAAATTCAAAGTCCTTTTCACTGTTGTTCTTAGCGCTCTTTTTAAGCTTATAGGATTTCTTCATAATATCAATAATTTGAAGAATACCTTTAACAGCAAAGTCATTGTCATAGGATTTACCCATTCTATTGTTGATTTCAGAAATAATCTGCGAAAGTCGCTCTTCTTTTGCAGGTGTCAGACCAAATTGGTCTGCTACAGGCAGTTTCACAATCGGATTTGAGATAAGCTCTGATTTTTTATGTTCTTCCCCCTTCTTTTGTATAAAATTCTTTGCTGCTATTTTGCCATCAAGATTATAACCACTGCCAGGATGCTTCACATCAAAATAAGCAAGCAAACCCGTTATAAAATTGTATTTCTTATGTAGCTCTATATCTTCAAAACATGATGCCTGTAGCATAAACTCATAAAAACGAACAAAATGACGCATATGAGAAAGCAATTTCTGTTGTACTCCTATGCTATAACGCTCAATCAGCTTCTTTGTTTTTTCAAAATAGTAATTCAGCTTTGTTTTTAAGCTTGCAGCAGTCTTAGATTTATAAATCAGTTCATTAACCTTTTCAATATCATCGGGGTCTATAACCGTGTAGCCGTCAATTTTTGCTTCAAGGTCATATATTGCTGTTGGAGTAACACTATTTGCAAGAAGTGTTGTAGTATAATACGTAGAGAATGCCGTTGTCATATCTTCATAGCTGTTTACAAAATCAAGAATAAAAGTTCGTTTTTTATAAGGCGGACAGATTCGATTCAATCTGGAAAGGGTCTGTACAGCATTAACACCTTTTAGCTTTTTCATAATGTACATTGCGCACAACTTCGGCTGGTCAAATCCAGTCTGATACTTGTTTGCAACAAGCAACACCTGATAATCGTCTTTATCAAACTCCTTGGTCAGTTTATCCTCAGAAATACCATTTATTGAAGTTTCGGTATATTCATGTTCATCATCGGGAAGCATTACTTTGCCCGAAAATGCAACAAGAGCCTTTATACCCGTATAGCCTTTCTTGGTGATGTATTCTTCAAATGCTTTATGATACTTTACAGCACCCTGTCTGGAAGCTGTAATAACCATAGCTTTTGCTGTCCCCCCCAACTCGTTCATGACTGTTGTACGAAAATGCTCAACGATTACCTCAATACGCTGTGAAATATTTGTTTCATGCAGTTCCACAAATCTCGCAATCTGACGTTTTGCACTTGCAGTCTGGAGTGTCGGGTCTTCCTCTATTTTCTTGTTTAATTTGTAAAAAGTCTGATAGGTAGTATAATTCTGAAGCACATCAAGAATAAAGCCTTCTTCAATTGCCTGTTTCATAGAGTAAACGTGGAACGCGTCACCTTGCCCATGTTTGTTCAGTCTGCCAAAAAGCTGAATTGTGGTTGGCTTAGGTGTAGCGGTAAAAGCAAAAAACGATACATTCATCTGCTTGCCGTTTCGCTGTATTTCATCAAGAATTATATCTTCAACATCTTGATAATCCTGCTCGCCTGTTCCAAGTGAATTGGTAATTGCAGCCATATCCTTTCCTGCTGTGGAGGAATGTGCTTCATCAATAATTACTGCAAAATTTTTGTCTTTCAATCCTGCAACAGAATCAACTATGTATGGAAATTTCTGAATTGTAGTAGCAATAATTTTTGTGTTTCCATTCAATGCAAGCGCAAGGTCATTAGAGTTGCATTTTTCATCCATTACTTTTATAAGACCTGACTTATGCTCCATTCCCATAATTGCTTTTTGAAGTTGCCTGTCAACCACAATTCTGTCAGTTACAATTACAATATTGTCAAATATGATTTTATTATCCTCATCATGCAAAGAAGAAAGCCGATGCGCAAGCCATGCAATCGAATTTGTCTTACCCGAACCTGCACTATGCTGAATCAGGTAATTTTGTGATGTACGGTTCACGGTTACATCCGCAAGAATTTTTCTGATAACATCAAGCTGATGGTAACGTGGAAAAATAACATTTTCAGAACGCTTTACTTTTCCTGTGGCTTCATCTATGTTCTCTTTTGTTTCTACAAAAATAAACTTACCGATTAAGCTGAGCAGGGTATCTTTTGTCAGAATATCTTCCCACATATATGAAACGCTATACCTATCTTTAAATATGGGATTTCCTTTACCGGCATGAACGCCTTCGCCGTTTCCCATATTAAACGGCAGAAAAAATGTATCATCTTTGGCAAGCTTTGTAGTCATAAATACTTGCTCCAAATCCATTGCAAAGTTGACAAAACAACCTGCTTTGAACAAAAACAGCCGCGTTTTCGGATTTCTTTTCGTACGATACTGATAAATAGCATCTTCATACGACTGACCCGCTGGATTGCATTTCAGTTCTAACGAAATAATTGCAATACCGTTCAGAAAAATAACAAGGTCAATACGTTCCTTATCACTTGCATATACTTCTTCCATTACAGAGAAAATATTCTTTTCATATTTTGAAAGCAAATCCTTATTGAATGTAGTGGCAGGTTTTGTGTACATTAACTCCAGCTTTTGATTGGAAATTTCAACGCCGTGTTTAAGAACACTGATAAGTCCGCCGCTTGCTTTTGTCATTTCTGTATTGAGGAAGTTTATGATAGTATCCTCAAAGTCGGCTTTATATATTTTACGCAGGGCGTCCATTGCTTCGGGCTGAGTATCATTTAGAAACTGAAACAATAACTCACGGTCAAATGCAAAACGGCGGTCAAAAGCACTTGCCTTGCGTTCAATGTAGCCGTTTTCGACAAGACGGTCTATTACATAGCGTTGGTATTGTTTTTCGGTTAGAATGTTATTCATGCTTTTTGCTCCTTTCAACTAATTCACGAATAATACGTTTTTCTTCACGTTCGTCAATCAAGATATAATTAAAGAAATTGAAAAGTTCTTTGTTTGAACCGTAATATTCCTTTGCGGCTTTTTGAATGATATGACATAAATGACGTAAATCCACATGTATACAGCGTTCTTGTACATCATTTAAATCACGTCCATACTTAACACATTGAAAATCTTTATTAACCGCACCTTCTTCTGTTATATAAAGAATAAATTTATCAACTTGACAATCGATCTCACATATTTCAGACTTTTCAACGTTAGGTGTTCCTTGATGTAGAACGTTGCAACGCAAGTTATAAACCAATTCTCCGCTTAGATATGGTAAGTCTTTTGCATATGGACTATCAGACTTTTTGGCTCCTTCAACATACTCGTTATACCACGATATATATCTGTATTTGCTTCCTTTATTCGGATATTTTGCTTTACCGCATATATCTGGTAATGTTAAAGCAAGTGTTAAAGCCGCAAAGTATGTGTCATTCTTTAACGTTGTGTCAATATCGGCAATTATTTTATCTACCATAATCAAATCTCTTTCTTCCCAGTCACATACTCAAAAATAAGTGATTTTTTGTATTCTTCTATGGTTGCAATTTGTTGTTTCTTTTCGGAAATAATCGCATTTGTTTGCTCAATAATAGAGTCAATATACGCAACAATATGCTTCTGTTCTTCTACAGGTGGGATAGGATAAAACAGTTCTGCAAGTTTATTCCATCGCAAATCACATGAACGAACACGAATACCCGTTGCCATAGCAACAAACACATCATTATAAGCCATACTGCGTAAATAATACATAATATATCGCTTATTCTGTTCAGTATCAAGTACATTCAGAACAGGTGAAGCCTTGCCCCTTGAATCTGAAATACCAATAGCACCTGCAAAACCGTCCATGCCATGTACAACAAGATCACCTTTATCAATGCCTTGATAACCTATTTCTTTATCAGCTACGGTAAATCCATCTTCACGTCTATTACTGCGAAGTGTAACTTCGCCATCTCTAAAACAAGTTATAACACCATCGTTATCGGCAATTGGCTTTTGCAAATAATGAAGAATATATTTTCCACGCTGGCAAATCCAATGCTTTGGAATCTCTCCAATCCACGCGACATTGCTATCTTTCATCTCCACATCAGAATTCAGTCCCTTTGTGACAGCTTCGGTTATAACAGAGCGCTTGTATTCTTCAAGAATTTCGATTTGGGATAGTATGTCAGAAATAACTGAATCAAACTCAGCGCATTTAATGTCAAGATAATCGGCAATCCGTTTTTGTTCATAAATAGGCGGTTCAAATATTTGCAATTGAGAAAACTCGGAGTAACTCAACCCTTGTCTTACACCGTTTCCCATATTGTAAAACACTTTCATAATATCAAATGCGTGAAGAAGATAATGCATATATTCAACATTGATATTTTTTAATGCTTTTAAAGCGATATATGCGGATGTTATAATACCGTGCTCTTTTACCAAACCTGTGCGCAAACTTTTTTTGTCATTTTGTAGATCTGTGGGACGAATTATTATGTCGCCTTTTTCTACAATGTTGTATGTATTAAAGCTTTCTGGAAGTAAACTACCGTTGGAGTCAATATCTTTTCTTATAACATTGCCGTAACTAAGTGACAAAAGATTTCGCTCATTCCCGAATATGTTCTTATTTTTGCGTTCACCAAGATAATAATATAACGGGTGAACATTCCAATGCTTTGGAATGTTTCCAATCCACTCAATTCCGCTGTCTTTCATTTTACGCATTATACATCATCCTTTAAAAAGTGCAATTATAGCTATAATTAAAGCTAAAAAAGAAGTAATTGCAGAAAAAATCGCAATCAAATACTGTCGGTCTTTCATATTATCGATTTCAAATGAAGCTATTCTAAAAAAACGTGCAAAAATAAAACTTCCTAATCCATATATTAGCCAAATCGGTTTATTATTTTGAATTACAGCTAATACAATAAAAATAGTAATTATATAAAGAAGTAACCGTATGACATCAAATAAACTTGACGTTGCAAATTGCAACAAACTAAAGGTTGTGTGGTCATTTTTAGCATTTTCCCGTTTAAAAGTTATTAGGGAATATAAACCACAAGCCGCATTTCTGATATTATACAAAAAACTTTTATTTTCCCCTAATTTTCAGGACATTCCTTATAGTGTACAATTTTATGCCATTCTTTTAAACGTTCTTCCCTATGTCTATCTTGTTCGTTTGCTTTGTCTTCATAAACTTGATTTTGAGCGTTAACAATAGCTTTTGCAAGCTTGTCATAATCAATATCAACATTGATATTCTCAATATAGTTCTGTGGTTTTGGTTGTTGCTTCTTTTTAGTTCTTCTATTTGCCATTATATCTCCTTACCCAAACAATTTAGCAATTCTTTCACTAACCGATTTCTCCAGTGCAAGAAACTGTTGCTCAAGTTTCTCACTGGATTTAGGCTGCTGATACTTGTAAAAATATCTTGTAAATGGAATTTCCGCACCAGTCTTGATAACAGGCTTCTTTGCAGCAAGATTTTCCTCGAAAATCCACTGTGCATCTGGAACATGAGGAAGAACCTCACGCGCCATATAAGTCTCAATATCTTCTTCGTATTTTACAATTTCAATATCCTTGGTTTCCTTATCATAGATAATGTTACCTTTTTTATCACGCTGGATTTCAGCATTTTTGTCCATTACAGAAAGTCCATGCGCTATTTTCTCTACTGTCTTTTTGTTAATATATATTCCCGTCAGAACAAACGAAAGATGCTCGAGAAACGGTTCAGGCGACATAAACAACTCATCAGAAGTACTTTCGTACAATGCCTGCATAATTGCTTCGCAAAGTGGCTTGTTATCCAAATAGCTCTGGAGTTTCTTTTTCTCTTTATCTGCAAGTTCTTCAGCATTTTCGAGTTCAGCAACTTTTGCAGCGTCGTAAAGAGAACTTAACGCACCGGATGCAACCATATTGTTAATACGCTCCATTGTGATGCCATAGCTTCTCTGTAAAGGCTGCATTACAGCATATTCACGATACATAAATTCTTCATTCCTGTAAATCTTGCAAAGCTCATTTTCCTCAAAATTTGCATATAGCCTTGTAATAACAGAACGGTCTTCGGGCGAAATCTCATTCTTCTTGTTGCCAAGAGCCTTACGTAACTTGTGGTAAATTCCTGATGCTTCAATAAGCTGGATTTTACCTTTGCGCTCCTTACGCTTATTTTTAGAAAGCACCCATATATAAGTAGCAATGCCTGTATTATAGAAAAGGTCGGTAGGTAAGGCTATGATTGCTTCAATAAGGTCATGTTCAAGTAAATACCTTCTTATCTGACTTTCGCCAGAGGAAGTTCCACCTGTAAACAAGGGAGAACCATTCTCAATTATAGCAGCACGACCAAGCTTGTTATCCATCTTATCAATTGCAGACTGAATGAACAGTAACTGCATATCGCTGGTGCTGGGCAAACCAGCCCCAAAACGTCCATCAAAACCATTTTTATGCTCCTCAATTACAGCAATCTCTACTCCTTCGCCAGCATCTTTTCCGCCCCAAGCTGTTCCGAACGGAGGATTTTCAATAACAAATCGCATTTTTGTATTTGGAAAGCAATCTGCTTTCATAGTGTCCTGATAACGAATGTTTTCAGCATTTTGTCCCTTGATTAGCATTTCAGCCATACACATAGCATAGGATTCAGGGTTGATTTCCTGACCGAAAAGACGAATATCCGCTGTAGGGTTATATCGTTTAATAAAATTGAATCCCGTGGAGAGCATACCGCCAGTTCCGCACGCCTGATCAAGAATAGTGATAACCTTTCCATCGTCAAAAATATCATCACAACCCTCGGCAAGCAAAATATTAACCATAGTCTTGATAATATCCCTGCCGGTATAATGATCACCCGCTTCAGCATTTTCAGAAAATTTTCTGATGAGTTCCTCAAAAATGTAACCCATTTTTACATTATCAATTGTTTTTGGATTTAAGTCAAGTTCTGAAAACGCCTTAACCACACTTAGAAGACGATTATTCTTATCCATCTTTTCAATTTGCTTTTCAAAATCCAGACTTTTGATTATATCCTGTATATTAGCAGAAAAGCCTGTAATATAGCTTTTGAAGTTTGCGACAAGATGGTCAGCATCATTTACAAGTTCAGCAAGGGTGTATTCACTTGTATTATAAAAAGTATAGCCTGAAAGTTTATACATAGCTTTTGCAGGAAATTTAGGGTTTTTCTTGTACTGGTCAGTTACAGATTTTTTTGTGCCCTCTAATGCGCATTCAAAACGGCGGATAATAGTCATAGGAATAATGACATCCTTGTATTTATCACTTTGATATGGTCCACGAAGTTTATTTGCTATTGACCAAATAAAGTTAACCTCGGTAGAAACATCTACAGGTGTATCATCCCACATAGCATCTATGATTTTGTTACTATACATTGTAATTACTCCCATTTATGTAATCAATAAGTTATTCAAATAGTTACATACTGCTTTTTATTATAATTTTCCAATATACATTATATCATAGAATTCGTTAAAAATCAACAAAATAATTAATAATATTTGTGTTAAATTGTGTTGCTCACTATTATACTATAGCCGACCACGGATTGACCTTGACAGGCGCGATTTGCACCAACGTTATTAACACAATCAGCAGACCTCCTCCGCCTGCAATAATTTCCTGTATGCTCAAATCCTTTTCCTCCGTTTTGTTAACTAAAAGGACGATACGCCGCGCGTACCGTCCTTCGGAAAATATGCTTTTTATTTATCTGTTGAAATTATTTCACCGCTGAGCAAATTTCTTCGATAAGCTGCTCCGGCGAAACCGTTCGTACCTCAGTGTCCTCATTGATAAATCTTTCGTCACGGGTAACAATAAAATCAGCCTTGACCTTTTTAGCGCACACTGCAACCATTGCATCTTCAAAATCATTCATAGACAGCGAAAGAGCATCAATACAGTCTATCGGATCAATTCCGATTACATTCAATATTAAAAGCAGTTTTTGTGTCATTACTTTCGCCTTATCAGCGCCGTGTTCTTTACGCAAAACATAAAAGATATCAGTCAAGCTGTTTGCACTGACAAAACCGTCTATGGACTTTAAGAACGCAAGACGTAAAATTTGCTGTGCAGCAGCTTCAAACTGAGGATTGGGTTTTAACGCGTCTATAATCACATTGTTATCAATTACGACTTTCATTACAGCAGTCCTCTCTCTCTCAACCGTTCTTCTTTGTCTTCGTCATAAACGGTTTTGTCAGGAACGGACGGAGCTGTTTTAACAAACTGCATCAATTCGTCGAAAGCGTTCATTCTTTCCTGTTCAACAGCTTTTTCCTCGGGAATGATTCTTCCGAGACGCTTTCCGTGGCGGGTAACGATTATATCGCAGGTTTTGGCAAGGTCAAAATACTTTGCGGGGTTAGTCTTTAATTCGGATAATTGTATATACATAACAAAGCCTCCTTTAGACTTTTTATTGTATATTTATTATACCATATTTAGACCTGTTTGTCAATAGTAATTTGACCTTGTTTTATACATTACCTATGCCTATTGCCTATCATTAAAAATTCCTCTGAATTATTTACTTGATCTGTAAGCCAACGTTTTGGAAGAATACTTGTAATACGTCACCTTGGCAGATATCTCTATTTCGGAAAAGGCGTTCGCAGACGCGTCCACCATATCCTTGAACTTGCCGTCAGGGAAATTTTCAAGCTGGGTAAGGTACTCCTCGTTCCAATCCCCGTGAAGTATATCAAAGTTTCCTGCCTGCCATTGTGCAGCCATAGGCTCCGCTCTTGACTGCTTACTGCCCGATTCGAGACGTGCGACAACATCAAATCTCGACAAAAATTTGATGTAGGACTCCGCCTGTTCCTTTCCCGCCTGTCCCGGGTCTTGCGGCAAATGCACTCTCACACGCTTGTATTTAGCTTTGTCGGACTGCGCGGTAAGCTTGATAGTGCTTCTAACATCTGCTGCGGACATTTGTCGGTTTATCACGTCCGCGACAATGTATCTACCGTTTTTTCTCTTTCCGACAAGAACTCCAGCCGTGTATGCGGAATCTCCTTTTTCAGTCTTTTCGGAGGCAGCCAAGTCCCAGCACCTTACCCAACACATAACACCATCGGGTATGACTTCAAGGATATTGCCGGCCTGCGTCCGTTTGAAAAAGAGACCTGCGGCAGCTTTTATCTTCCAGTTGCCGTAACGTTTATAATAGTCACCTATGTTATACTGCGGATATTCGTCTTCCGTAACGCTAAAAGTATACTCCACGCTTTCACCGTTTTTTTCTCCGCGAATTGTAAAGCTGTAAGATTCCAGAACGGTATACGGTATCCTGATAGTGGTATTTTTGGAATCAGAATAGGTATACAAAACATACGAAGCACTATAATTTTTATCGACAATAACACCCTCGTCTATTTTGTTTGAGGTGTTTATCACGTTTGAAATTATCGACACAACCAGTAAAATCAAAATACCCATGATTGCTAAAAAGACAACAATTCCTATAGGATCAAAACTTTTAGTACGATATTTCATTTAATCACTCCGTTTCAATAGGTTCGATTTTAAATCCATCGGGCGGTTCGGATCCTTCAAGAGAATCATTATTAGTTTTAACATCTACACTTTTAAGCTGCACATACATTGAATAATCTAAAAGCCACCATAAATTTCCGTCATAAACTAATTTCTGTATGTTTCTAACCCATTTTCCATCGTCTACTTTTGTTTCTACAATTTTTGCTGTAGGCGGCATTTGTTCTTTAACATAAATCCAATCAGTTTTTTTAAATGTCATTTTTCAAATCCTCCATAAAAAAATCCTTACAATCCAGCCGCAGAAAACCAACCCAAACAATCAGA
>CAJUHS010000016.1:2424-59177 GCA_910586535.1 uncultured Oscillospiraceae bacterium | reverse complement strand
AATTGAGGCAAAAGTCAATCTTAAAAAAATTAAATATGATCTTTTAAAAATCGAAGCTGATATACTTGTAATTAAATACGCGTTGGACAATATGATAATGGCTTAAATAATTTATAGTAATATTTTTTAAAAGAAAGGTAATTTTTTATGCCGGGTTTAAATGTCAAAAAAATTGCGGTACTTGTTGAAACTGAATATATTCCGAGTTAGATATAGTATTATCACGACTTTTTACAAGTCATGAAGCAAATGAGAATTTTAGGATTTACCTATAACTGCTGCGGTCATTTATGTACAGTTGATACAACCAGCCGCTGTAATTCAATCTCGCCATAACTATTAAAACGCCGTTTGAAACCGGCATGATTATTACTTCCGTTTAAAATAAAATATAAATTTGGATATATTCGGAGCCGCCGTATGGTCTGCGCGCGCTTTGAGCCTAAGCGGCGGCCCTGATAAACCGCAGAAGCGGTTTGTTTTATGGTATTACAGTATTGCCTCGGCTTTTGTTACAGCTGGGATCAGCTCCGGCAAATATTTTTTCGTACAGAATCGGCTGCTTCCGTCGGGGAAAAATATTTCGGAATTTTTTACGGCTTTGACGGCGGAAAGATTTACTATCGTCGAAGCTCGTGCAAGCCTGAAGCGAGCGTCCAGTTCTTCGATAAGCTTTGAAATTTCGGCCCGTATCTCGTCTCTGCCGTTTTTATGCACAATGCTGCACATATGTGTCTGCTTTACCGTTTCTATGTAGTAAATATCGCAGTAGGGTATTATCTTTTCAACGCTGCTGTATCTTGTTACCGCTATTCCTCCGCAGATAGTTTTTAGCCTGCTGCAAAGCCGGTATATGACATCGGCGTACATTTCGGAAAGCTGCTTTTCGCGAACGTATCCGCACAGGGAAGAAAGGCTGTTTATTGCCTCCACCGCCTCGCTGTCGCTTTCCGACACAAGGCATATTTTTACACCTTTTACAGCTTTTTCAAGCTCTTCCGCTATGCTCTGCCAGTCAGCGAAAGAACCGACGTCTATTATTACTATGACCGAACCGAAGGTTCCGTATTTTTTTACCGCTTTCAGTAAAACGCGGCGGTTTGCGATAAGATTGGTATTTACCGACATATACCTGTTTTTCTTTCTGCATAAAAGCTTGTCCGTCAGAGCAAACAGTCTTTTCCAGAGCGGCTTCTTTGCCGAGCAGATCAGCACTTCCATTGTTGTTCTCCTTTTCTGTTGTTTCTTTTGTTAGGTACGCTTGTATTATAGATCTTTTGGCGTATGGCGTTCTTCCGTTCATCTTTATCACCGAAATGTGAATATCCGTCACGCACATACGGACACGCCGAAAACGCACAAACCGATATCGGATATATTTATTATAAATTATTGTACGGCTTAATTCAACTTTATTATAAAATATTGTAACATTTTATAATATACTTTGTCATAATATGTATAAATTGCTGTTATTTTAGACATTGTGCGGAATGCCGAAAAAGTTTTATAACATTAATGCTAAGACCTGTATGCCGCACCCGCGCTAAAGTCCTGACGCGACTCTGCGGCATTTGTAAAAACTGCCGAATTAACAAATAATAAATGAATAAAATTTTGCTTGCTTTTTTTGTTGAAAAATGGTATAATAATATAAATATTGCAAGCGTTCAACTCAACCTTAATGGAGGATCGTTATTATGCCGGTAAAGTATATTTTTGTAACGGGCGGAGTCGTTTCGGGGCTCGGAAAAGGCATCACCGCAGCTTCTCTGGGACGTCTGCTCAAAGCGCGCGGATACAGGGTCACTATTCAAAAGTTCGACCCCTATATAAACGTGGACCCGGGAACCATGTCTCCCTACCAGCACGGCGAAGTCTTTGTGACAGACGACGGCGCAGAGACAGACCTTGACCTCGGTCACTATGAGCGTTTTATCGACGAGAACCTGTCAGTTAATTCAAACGTTACCACCGGTAAGATATATTGGACCGTTCTCAACAAGGAACGCCGCGGGGATTATCTGGGCGGTACGGTTCAGGTGATTCCCCACATTACGAATGAGATAAAGGAGCGCGCCTACCGCGTCGGCAAGGAGACCAACACCGATATTGTAATAACCGAGATCGGCGGCACGGTGGGCGATATCGAGTCCACGCCTTTCCTTGAGGCCATTAGGCAGGTCGTTACCGAGGTTGGCAGGGAAAACGCCATCTATATTCACGTTACCCTTATCCCCTACATAGCGGGTTCCGAGGAGCTTAAATCCAAGCCTACCCAGCACTCCACCAAGGAACTGCTTTCCATAGGCATTCAGCCGAATATTTTAGTTTGCCGCTCGGAAAAGGAAATTCCAGAGGATATGCGCAATAAGATCGCCCTGTTCTGCAATGTCCGCAGTCAGGACGTTATTCAGAATCTTACAGCTCCGTCTTTGTACGAGGTACCTCTCTGGCTTGAAAAAGAGGGTCTGGCGGACGTTGTCTGCCACCATCTTGGCCTCGAGAACCGCAAGCCCGATCTTTCCGAATGGACTGAAATGGTCAGCCGCGCCAAAAACGCCGTTAAGAAAGTCACTATAGGACTGGTGGGCAAATATGTGGTGCTCCACGACGCGTACCTCTCCGTTGCGGAGGCTCTCCGTCACGGCGGTATCGTAAACGACGCGGAGGTGGATATCAGGTGGGTAAACTCTGAGGAGATAACCCGTGAAAACGCGTCTGAAATGCTTGGCGGCTGCGACGGCATAATCGTCCCCGGCGGTTTCGGCGACCGCGGCATAGAGGGTATGATCGAAGCTGTAAGATACGCAAGGGAAAACAAAGTACCCTACTTCGGAATCTGTCTCGGTATGCAGATGTCCGTTATAGAGTACGCACGTAACGTTCTCGGCTTTGATGGCGCAAATTCAACGGAGTTCGGCGAGACTCCCTACCCTGTTATCGACATTATGGAGGATCAGAAAACTATTACCGAAAAGGGCGGAACAATGCGTCTGGGACTTTATCCCTGCAAGCTTACGGAGGGTACGATATCCTCGAGAGTATACGGCGAGCCGCTTATCTACGAGAGGCACCGTCACCGCTGGGAGTTCAACAACGCGTTCCGCACACAGCTTCAGGAGGCGGGACTGACTATCGCGGGAATTTCACCCGATGAGCGCCTTGTTGAGATCGTTGAGGTAAAGGATCACCCCTGGTTCGTGGGAGTTCAGTTCCACCCTGAGTTTAAGTCCAGACCCAATAAGCCACAGAAGCTTTTTGCTGACTTTATCCGCGCTTCCGTTGAGAATATGGAAAATAAAAAATAATCTAAAGGACGTACCTCCGCGCTGTGCGGCAGTACGTCCTTTTTGTATGCTATTTTATTTTAGAAGTTTGATTTTTCAGGAAGCTTTCCACAGCCTTGAAGCGCGGGTCGTCACGTACCCCGTCAAATACGCTGTTGGGCAAATGCTTCAAAAGCATTTTGCAGGACGTATCGCTGAAATTCTTGCCGTTATGCGCGGAGTTGTACTCCAGCGTGTTTACAAGCAGGGAAACGTGAGGCTTTACGTCGGGCAGGCTGTCCAGCTCCGCCGCGTACTCCGCCGCCTTTTCGAGATTTTCCAGAGCAGGCCCGAAGTCCCCCGCACGCATTGCCATAATTGATATATCGCGGTGCAGAAATGAAAGATTGTGAAAGCAATCATTGTAATCCCCCTTGTCGAACACAATACCGAACATTGCGATAGCTTTTCGGTATATCTCAATTTTCTGCTCCCAAGTATACCCCGTATAGTTTTGTCCGTCCATATCCGCCAAACGCTGCAAGCATCGGCAAAAAACATTCATAAGGTGACGAATGTTCCACTGCGTCATACGTACAAGGTCTTCGCCTTTAAGAATATTCATCTTTATCAGCTCGCTGCCGTGATACATTGACGGCAGCTTATCGGCGGCTTCAAGAGCCTTAGTTGCCTCCCCAGAATTTTGGTAATAGTTGCACAGCTCAGCCTGCACACGGTTACGTATTTTGGTGTCGGTGCACTCCGCAAGTATCCTTTCAGCTATTCTGGCGGCTTTACGGTTATTCTGGCGGTACTCCTCGTCTTTGTTGTCGACAGCAAGAAAAGAAAGGTTCATGGCGTACTGCGCAAGAAGCTCGTAATTGTTCGGGTGTATCTTTACCGCTTCAGCCAAAAGCTCGATATTTTCCCTGATAAGTCCCTTGGACATATTTTCCTTTTGCTGTTCAAGAATTTTTTCCACGTCCGCGTTGTCCCGAATTTCTTTCATACCCATAAGCTCGTCGGTGGTTATGCCGAAATACTCCGCAATAGTCGGCAGCAGCTCAATGTCGGGGTAGCCCTCTCCACGCTCCCACTTCGAGACCGACTGAAAGGATACTCCCAGAATATCCGCAAGCTGCTCCTGGGTAAGCTCGCGGAGCTTTCTTTGCTTTTTAAGGTTTTCTCCGATGTACAAGGTCATAAAAATTCCTCCCTGAAAAATTCAGCGGCGCCGCTATAGTTACAGTATAACGCAAAATCCGCATTAAGGCAATAACCGCGTTATTGAAAGCTTTTCAACCGAGGGTAGAATTTTTCCCGTTTTAACTTTTCTTGACTTTTTGGAAATTTTTATTTATAATTATAGTACCGAATGAAAAAATTTTCCGTTTTGAATTGTATTTATTACAGAGACCAATTTTAGAAACGGAGGAATACAATATGAAAAAATTAGCAAAACAGCTTACGGCAATTTTTACCGCCGCGATAATGACCGTTTCGACCGCCGGTATTTTGGTATCGGCGGCGGAGAAAAACACTTCGGCAGATACGGCGGCGGATACTTCTCAGACGGAAACGCCCAAATACACCGGCTGGGAGCCTTGCGAAACAGGCTGGCTTTATCTGAGGGACGGAGTTCCGTATGTAAGCAAGTATTACACGGACAGCTTGAGGATCGACGGCATTCATTACGATTTTTCAATGTACGGAGTTTGTATCGGCAAGTATACCGATTGGTCTGAATCGGGCAAGAGATACTATCAGGACGGTGTGCTGTACACGGGCTGGCTTAATAAAGACGACGGGACAAAGCAATACTACTGCCTTGACGGATATCCCGTTACCGGCGACTTCCAAATCGGCGATACTGTTTACAGCTTTGACAAAAATGGTATCTATAAGGGAAAAAGCGCTTCCGCTGTGCTGACAGCAAGCTGCGCTGAAAAGGTCTCTGCGGACTCGGGGAAAATCTTGATCACCGTAAAGCACAGCGGCGGCGACAACAAGGAATACATCGTTTGCAACCCGGAAAAAATGGAACGCTGGGAAAACGGCAAGTGGCAAAAATGCGGCAAGCCTTTTAGATACGCTGTGGACGACATCGGTATGGTTATCGACGGAACTGACGACTGTTCGCCGAATTACGCAACGGCGGCATTTTATCCTAATCGCTATATGGGAGGGGATATGCCGACTGGGTACTACCGTATAGCCGTTCCCTGCGGCGAAAGCGAAAATTACTCCAAAACTAAAAAAGACGTTTATGCCGTATTTGAAGCTGTGCCTGCCGTTGAGTTAAAGCCGTCAAAGGAGGTTTTCCTTACAAACGGAAGAAATGATACTACTGTGAGTATAATTGCAACGGTAAATTCCGAAAAGGAAACCTTAAACCCGGAGGCTCTTGCAAGTTCTTTAAAGCTTGAGATCATGAAAAAGACCGTATTGGGCTGGGAACCATGCGAGGATAACGGATATTCCGCGGGCTATACCGACAGCGAAAACGAGCTTGAAATAGCTGTGGAATTTCCTGCAGAAGCAGGGTACTACAAAGCAATGATAAATCTCGGCGGCAAGGACTATAGCGTACCGTTCCGCGTTACTTCTATTGCACCGATCCCGTGGCTTGACGAGTACAGCCTGAAAAATAACGATATTTCCGTCAGCTTTACGCTGTACAACAGATATGAGGAAACCGTTAAAGTAGGCACAGACCTGATAAACTTGGTAAAAAAGGAAAACGGTCAGTGGACAGATATGCAGGACAAAGCGGCACGTTTTGATTGTATTGAGATAGATCCTGCCTACACTGCTCTTGATGCTGACCAAAAAACCGCGCTGACATTTGATCTGTCCGACTTGTACGACACTTCAAAGCTTACGGCGGGAGATTACGCCGTTTGGATAGACGGCGCGGGATACGCGGAATTTAAGCTTACCGATAAAGAAACGAAATCGGGCGATTTCCCCTTTGCGGGTATCAAAGCCGGGGACGTTAAGGAAATACAGCTTATTATGCAAGAATGCGGCGGCGATCACGAAACAAAGGTATCCTTTAAAAAAGGCGAATATTTTGACCGCACGCTGGATCATCTGCGGCAGCTTAAATTTGAAAAAGCATATGAGAAATATTCAAATGACAAAGTGGGCTTCGGAGGATTTGAGGTAGTCGTTAGGCTGAACGGCGGAAAGAAAAAGACTCTGAGCTACCGCGATTCCGACGCTGTTGTCTATAACGGCGGCAAGGTCTACAAATGCAATTGGCAGGTTTATTACGCGCTGAAAGATTTTCTTATCGAGGACAGCGGCATTGATAAAGATTACTATGGATACAGATAATAAAAAATTAGGAGACCGCCATTATGGAAAAAATTAGTCTTTACGAACACAGAGTAAGCTACTACGAGACCGATCAAATGGGTATAGTCCACCACTCCAACTACATTAGGTGGTTCGAGGACGCGCGGGTGGATTTCCTCGAAAAAGTCGGGTTTTCTTACGCGAAAATGGAGGAGATCGGCATTATGATAGTAGTGCTGGGAGCTTCCTGCGACTATAAGGTGTCAGCCCGCTTCGGGGACACTATAACGGTAATCCCGCAAATATCAGAGTTCAACGGCTTCAAGATGACGGTCACTTACCGGGTCTATAACAAGGAAAACGGCGTACTGCTTGCCGTGGGCGAAACGAGGCACTGCTTTACCGACCTGAAGCTGAAGCCTGTCCGCACTAAAAAGGAGTACCCCGAGGTATACAAGATTTTTTCTGACTATATCGGCGTGAACCTTGATGAGGAGGGCATTTATCAATGAGTATCAAAAAATTTTCAGCAGACGAAAAAAACGTCCGCCTTTTGGGACGGACGATAGCTCACAACGGCATAAGATACTTGAGCTGGAGCTGTTCCGGCGCTGAATTTGTTTTCACAGGCACGAAGCTCACTGCCGAGCTTTGGACAGACTGGGTTCTCGACGAGCCTTGGAAAGAAATTTTTCAGCCTTGGGCGGCAGTTTTTGTAAACGGAGAGACCGAGCCGCGGCTGCGTTTTCCCGTTGAGGAGGGTACAAACGGCTATACCATTTTTGAGAGCGATACCGCGGAGACGGTGACAATACGCTTTGTAAAGCTTTCAGAGGCTTCGTTCAGCAAAATGGGGATAGTCAGCCTTTCCGCAGACGGCAATATTCGTCCGACCGAACCGAAAAGCCGCCGCATGGAATTTATCGGCGACAGCATAACCTGCGGCTTCGGTATAGAAAGCAGCTGTGCCGAGGACAATTTCCGAACTGCCGAGGAAAATTCCGATATAACCTACGCCGCCCTGACGGCAAAGGCTTTCGGCGCGGACTTTGATCTTATCTCATGGAGCACTATCGGTTTGTGGTCAAGCGACACAAAGGACGGTACACGGAACGACGGCTGGATAATGCCCATGATCTACGACGCAGCCGACGTCGGTATTGAGGGAGTTGCGGGACGTGCTCCGTGGGACTTCGGCAGATCCCGCACTGACGTTGTTGTAATAAATTTAGGTACCAACGACGCGAGCTGCACAAAGGGCATTCCCGAACGGCAGGAGGAATTTTCCAAAGCCTATAGGGAATTTCTCGGTACCGTCCGTGAAAAAAATCCTTATGCATACATAGTCTGCGTTCTGGGAATGATGGGGAACGAGCTTTTCCGCGCTGTTGAAAAGGCTGTCTCGAAAACAAATGATGAAAAAATTTTTGCGCTGGAGCTGGACGGTCAGCTTGAAAGCGACGGAACGGGAAGTCTCGGACACCCAAATGCAGCCTCCCACAAAAAAGCCGCGGAAAAGCTTATCGGGAAAATTTCCGAGATCACGGGGTGGTAAGGAACTTCACCTTTTTTAAAACAAATTTCAACAAGTCTTTTAAGTATCTTTCGTATTGGTTTCACACAATTTACACATAGAAGCGTTATTATATAACCGTAATCAAAAAACAGACCGTCCGAAAGGCTCAGCCCTTGAGTCTGCCGCCGTGCTTCAACGGCAGGAAAATACGGACAATGCTATTGAAAGGCGGTAGCTTTTATGTACGAAGATAACAATAATTATACTTACACATCAAATTATTCTCCTGAACCCGAGCCTAAAAAAAGAGGCGCCGGCAAGATACTCGCAATGATTCTTGCACTTGTTCTTGTGGGAGGAGCCTCGGGCTTCGGCGGAGCTTATCTGGCGAACAATATGTCATCGGAAGAAACGTCCGCAGCCGAAAATGAAAGCTCAGGCGGCGAATCGTCGGAGACCATTCAGACCGTAACGGCCGCTCCCCAGAACGTAAACGGAGATAGCAGCACTTCACTCGGAAATCTGCTCAACGTTGATACAGCGAACGCCGACAGCGTTTCCGACGCGGAAGTTATCCAGAGAGCCACGCCGTCCGTTACGCTTATCACTTCCGTTTTCAGCGAGTCGGGAAAAGGTACTGGAACGGGAATAGTTCTTTCCTCTGACGGTTATATAATCACTAACTGCCACGTTATTGAAAATTCCTACCAGACTCTTCAGAGCAACGGCGGAAATCCTTTCGACAACCCTTTCAGCTTTTTCGGCGGGGGATATGAAACTATCACAAAAACTGAACGTGCTTCAGAGGTAATGGTAACTCTATACGACGGCTCCGAGCATAAGGCTGAAATAATAGGCAGTGATGAGAATACCGACCTTGCTATACTTAAAATTGATGCGGAGGGGCTTATCCCCGCAGTACTCGGAAGCAGCGACGATCTGAAGCTGGGCGAAAGAGCCATTACCCTCGGCTATCCTCTTGGTTTGGGACTTTCTGCTTCGGGCGGTATGATATCCGGTCTTGAAAAGGAGATCACCGCCGAGCTTTCCAACGGTAAAACCGCTGCCATGACCCTTATCCAGACGGACGCCTCAATTAACCCCGGCAACTCGGGAGGACCGCTGCTTAACGGCAGAGGAGAGGTCATAGGCATAACCTCCTCAAAAATAGCAAACAGCAGCGTTGAGGGAATCGGTTTTGCTATTCCCATAAGTGACGCAATGCCTATACTTGACGACCTTATGAACAAGGGTTATGTTGCTACTCCTAAGATCGGTATTTCGGGTACTGACATATCTCCCGCCGTTAAGAGATACTACAATCTTCCCGTAGACAAGGGCGTGCTCGTTGCTTCCGTTGAGGAGGGCTCCTGTGCGGATATTGCAGGAATTGAAGAAGGCGACGTTATCGTTGCCGCCGACGGAAAGGACATTACCGATTTTGACGCCTTGGTAGCAGCCAAAAACTCTCACAAGCCCGGTGAAACTATGACGGTTACTCTTGCAAGAAGCGACGGAAATATTGATATCCAGATCACTCTTGACGAAACTCCGCGGGACGAATAGGGTATGTTTAACACTTTTTCAATTAGTACTTTAGTTAATAGATAAAAACCGTTCCGCAGAGCTTTTCTGCGGAACGGTTTTTGTTCATAAAATATTTACAATGCAAATTTCGGAAAAATTTTTCCAATACGGGCAAAAAGACCTGCAAATAACAATTAATACATAATCAAGCAGAGAAATTAAATTGTTCTTTTGTATAACTTAATAATATTTGCGGCGTAGTTTGACAAGCAAATGTAAACCTGCATCTGCAAGCTTGCCGCCGCACACGTCGCGTACATCGCGTTATCGGTATAATGTTATATTTCTTTACGCGCGTTTGCAAGCATGAGCTTTATGCGGTTCTCCTGATTGACGCGGGTTGCTCCCGGATCGTAGTCCACCGCAACTATATTCGCCTGCGGGAAAGCCTCCTTTATCACCCGGGACATTCCCTTTGCCACAATGTGGTTTGGCAGACACCCGAACGGCTGGGTACAGATTATATTCTCCACGCCTCCGTGAGCAAGAGCCGCCATTTCAGCGGGGATAAGCCAGCCCTCTCCCATTTTCACGCCCTGATGCATATACTTGTCCGCATAGGTTCGCAAGTCCTCAAAATCATGAGGCGGATCGAACTCGCCGTGTTCCCTGACTATCTTTATCATTTGCTTCTGCATACTGTAGATCAGCTTATAGGCAATACCGAAAAGCTTCGTGGCTTTGGTGCTGAAATTGTATATTTTACCGTCGTTAACGGTGTTTACGGCGCAGTACAGACAAAAGTCCAGAAATGCGGGAACGACAGGCTCGCAGCCCTCGGATATCAGAAAATCCTCCAAATGATTGTTTGCAAGAGGGGAGTACTTAACGTATATCTCGCCGACGATACCCACGCGGACTTTCTTTTCCTTTGTGCGTTTGATTTGGGAAAAGTCCGCAAGAATTTCACGGTAAAGCTTTTTTGTTTTGCGGTAGCCTCCATTTCGGAAGAGTTCCGCAATTTTTTTCCGCCATTTGTCGAGGACGGCTTTGCTGTCGCCTTTGTTCAGTTCGTAGGCGCGGCAGGTGTTATAGAGACTCATCATCAGGTCGCCGTACAGCACCGCGTAAAGCATTTGCAGGAACATACCCGCGGTGATCTTGAATCCGCTGTCCTTTTCAAGACCGCTGAAATTCAGAGACAGAACGGGTATCTGAGGGAACTCCTCGTCCAGAGCTTTGCGGAGCAGATGTATATAATTTGAAGCGCGGCAGCCTCCTCCGGTCTGGGAGATAAGCAGAGCCACCTTGTTTACGTCGTACTTTCCGCTTTTCAGCGCGTCAATAAACTGTCCTATAACAAGCAGGGCAGGGTAGCAGGTGTCGTTATGGACGTGCTTCAGACCCTCGTCCACAACGCTTCTGGTAGAGGTAGTGAGCAGTTCCATTTTATAGCCGTTATTGCGGAAAATTTCCATGATAAGTCCGAAATGTATCGGCAGCATATCGGGGATAAGAATTGTGTGGGTCTGTTTCATTTCAGGGGTAAATACTGCGCTCAAGTTTTGTACGCTCCTTTTAGTTAGTTGATATTTGATATTTGACGGTTACCAGTTGGCAATGTAACAGAAAAATGCAGCTACAGCGACAATTATGATGAGAATTTCAACAAATACGATTAGCGAACTCCCCAATTTATTCGGTGAAGATTCTTTTTTATCCTGCAAATTAGCATTTCCGACCGCCCATTGTTCCGAGTCTGCCCTATGTGCGCGCTCTTTCTGAGGCAAATAATTCGACCGCTTTTGTTCAGCAGTTCTAAGCAGTGCAAGTGGGTCTTGCCGTTCTAAAAGTCTGCGGGAAAACTCTTCCAACCAAACCGCGTCATACTCATTACAATCTGTTGCATATGATTCATGAGCTATTTTATTCCGCAGCCAACGCACGCGTTTTAGCATACGATAATCATTATCCCACGACGATATTAAAGAGTGTCCGTAGGAATAATATCTCTCCATTTCCGCAATGTATTGGCTGACCCCGCTTTGACACGAAAAAATATCGCGGCAGATATTGTCCACTGTTTTATATTCGTCAAACAGTATTTCCTCGGTTTCTAACATTATTTGTCTCACCGCTCTTAATTATTTTTACTCACTCCGTCGCCATAGCTGCAACAAAGACTTCTTAGACAGATTTTTGCCGCGTTCTCGTCTGCTAAAATAAATTTGATTGATATTTGATTACCGTCCTCTAATAAATTGAAAGCTGTATGATTTACAGCGATTTTACTTTCTGTTCGGCTTTCTTTTGATTTTCAGAAGTCCGGTGAAATCGCTAAACAAAGAAGTATCTGCCGGTTCAAACATCATCCATTTTCCATCATGGTAAGTTTGTGCTTCGTCGTATATTTTCTGAACTTCTTTGGAGTAATTTTCTCTGTCAGATTCAAATTTTAACCGTTCGTCTTTTCCGAAGATAATCATAAAACCTATGCAGTTTTCTCTTGCATATAATGCACACAGAGTTTTGCCGCCGCGACGGTATTTGTACTCATATTTCCATGCTTTACCGCCTTTATCCCACAAACGATCCATATCATATTTTTCATCAATTAAAGCGCATAAATTATTCCATACATCATATAGGGGTTTCCCAACTAAAGCTGTCATTTCTTTTTCGTTAGGTATCGTATCAAGCATATTAGTCCTCCTATATAAATTTCGCCATACCGCCCTTAACTTTTTTAAATCAATCGACAGCCATAGCCGCAACAAGACTTCTCAATCTTATTTTCGCCGCGCCAAGATTGTTTATCTCATCAATTTTAAGCTGAGTATAAAGCTTTCCTCCGCTTTCGAGAATAGAACGCACCTCGTCCGTGGTTATCGCGTCGATACCGCAGCCAAATGAAACAAGCTGCACAAGCTGCATATCCGGCTGGGTGGTAACATACGTAGCCGCACGATAGAGACGTGAATGGTAAGTCCACTGGTTCAGAACGGTAAGCTCGGGTGTGTCCGCAAGGTGAGAAACGCTGTCCTCTGTAATTACGGCAAGTCCCAGACCTGTTATAAGCTTCTGTATACCGTGGTTTATTTCGGGATCGATATGATAAGGACGTCCCGCCAATACGATTATCGGCATTTTCCGCTCGCGGGCTTTTTTGATTATTTCCTCGCCCTTTGCAATAAGGTCGCGGCTGTAGTCCCTCAGAGCCTCCATTCCCTTACTCCAAACGGCTTTTGCGTCCTTTTTGGTAACGCCGTACTTTGCCAGCGATTTGCTCATTACCTCGGCAAAATGCTTTTCAAGGTTTATGTCAATGTAGGGGTACAGGAAATTTTCATCGTTAAGCTCGTTAACGTTTGCTTTCAGCAGCTCGGGGTAGTATGCCACAACAGGGCAGTTATAGTGGTTGTCGCTCTGACCCTCGTCGATGTTGTAGCTTTCGCAGGGATAGAAAATGAAATCCGCGCCCCGTTCCAAAAGACTGAGAATATGTCCGTGAGCAAGCTTCGCGGGGTAGCATACTGTGTCCGAGGGAATAGTGTGCTGACCCTTGTAGTAGATGTCGCGGGAGCTTTCCTCGCTGACGATAACCTCAAAGCCCAGATCGGTAAACACCCTGTGCCAGAACGGCAGCTGCTCATAGAATCCCAGACAAAGAGGTATCCCCACCTTTGCTTTCGGAGAAGAGGGCTTCTCGTTCGTCACGCTTAAAAGGCGGTTGTATTTGTAATCGTAAAGACAAAGCTTCTCCTCGGTCAAAGCGATACCCGCGCCCTTTTCGCAGCGGTTTCCGCTGATGAATTTTCTGCCGTTAGTTTTGTCTCCGAAGCTTATCACCGTAAGATTGCAGTGCGCCGTACAGCCTCCGCAGGTGCGCTGCTTTGCGGAATAAGTAAAGTCTTCAAGCTGTTCCGCAGTAATTATAGAGGATTTTTCTCCCTTGTGTTCCATAGCGTACAGAGCGCAGCCGAACGCTCCCATAAGTCCCGCGATAGCAGGACGGACAACGTTCCTGCCAAGCTCCAGCTCAAAGGAACGCAGAACCGCGTCGTTCAAAAACGTACCGCCCTGAACAACAATGTGCTTGCCAAGCTCGTCCACGGATTTTGCGCGTATTACCTTGTAGACTGCATTTTTGATAATAGACGAGGAAAGTCCAGCGGAAATATCCTCCACTGACGCGCCGTCCTTTTGCGCCTGCTTTACTGAGCTGTTCATGAAGACGGTACACCGTGAACCCAAGTCAACGGGACGTTCAGCAAAAAGTCCAAGCTGTGAAAATTCCGCAATGTCGTAACCCATAGCCAGCGCGAAGGTCTGAATAAACGACCCGCAGCCGGATGAACAAGCCTCGTTCAGCATAATGCTGTCGATAGCCTTGTTTTTTATTTTGAAGCACTTTATGTCCTGCCCGCCGATGTCGATAATAAAATCAACGTCCGGCTCGAAAAAGCTTGCCGCCTTATAGTGAGCTACTGTCTCAACAATGCCGTGATCTATTCCCAGACCAGCCTTGATAAGGTCTTCGCCGTAGCCTGTTACCGCCGAGGAAACTATTTTGACTCTGTCTTCCGTAAGCGCGTAGATATCTTTAAGCTTTGAGGAAATAATATCCAGCGGTCTGCCCATGCTGGAGCAGTAGTGCTGATACAAAAGCTCGCCCTTTGGGGTGATAAGCACCAGCTTTGTGGTTGTTGAACCCGCGTCTATGCCAAGGTAGGCCTCTCCCGCGTAATTGTTTATATCGGCATATTTAAGGTCGAACTGCCTGTGGCGCGCCACAAAGCTTTCGTACTCCTCCTTGGAGCCGAAAAGAGGCTGACCCGTGATTATATCGTCTTTCATCTCGGCGTTTTTCAGACGCTCGGTTATTTCGTCAATTGGCATAGGCTCGCAGGTATCTTTGGCGTGCAGAGCGCAGCCGTACGCCATAAAACAGGGAGCGTTTTCGGGAAATACCGCATTCTCATCTGAAAGCTTCAGGGTGTTCACAAACGCCTTGCGAAGTCCTTTCTGGAACGAAAGAGGTCCGCCCAAAAAGAGGACCTTACCCTTTATCTCGCGGCCCTGAGCAAGTCCCGAAACGGTCTGGTCAACAACCGCCTGAAAAATTGAAGCGGCGATGTCCTCACGCTTCGCGCCCTGATTGAGCAGAGGCTGAATGTCTGACTTTGCAAAAACTCCGCAGCGTGAAGCGATTGGATAAAGCTTTTCCGCATTGAGGGCAAGCCTGTCAAGTTCGTCCGTAGTAATACCTAAAAGCGTAGCCATCTGGTCGATAAACGCTCCCGTGCCGCCCGCGCAGGAACCGTTCATACGCTGTTCAACGCCCCCTGTCAGGAAAATTATTTTTGCGTCCTCGCCGCCGAGCTCGATAACAACGTCTGCGTCAGGATAGCTGTTTTTTACCGCAATAAACGCGCCGAAGACCTCCTGCACAAAGGGAAGTCCCGATGCGTTTGCAAGACCAAGACCCGCCGAGCCTGTTATGCTCAGACGGAATCCGCAGCCGGAATATTCTTCAGCTATTTCGGAAAGCTGTTCTTCCACGGTCTCCCGTACCTTTGAAAAATGCCGCTGATACCGCGAACGGATAATATTTCCGGCCTCGTCCAGAATGACCGTCTTTACCGTTGTTGAGCCAACGTCGATGCCAAGTGAAAAAATTTTATTCATAATTAAAAATCCTTTTTAAAACATATTCCCCGATTTTCCCCGAATTATTTGGCTATCCTGAGAGATATATCAAACGCCTTTACCGAGTGAGTCAATGCTCCCACGGAAATAATATCCACACCTGTTTTTGCTACCTCAGCAGCGTTGGCAAGAGTGATATTTCCCGAAGCTTCGAGTACAGACTTGCCGCCCGCGATTTTAACGCACTCAGCCATTTGCTCCGTGGTCATATTGTCAAGCATGATAACGTCCGCTTTGCAGTTTAAAGCCTCCCAAAGCTCGTCAAAGTTACGTACCTCAACTTCGATTTTTACCATGTGTCCAACCTTGGCGCGCAGAGCCGCAACAGCGTTTGTAAGGCTTCCGTAAGCGTCTATGTGGTTGTCCTTTAACATTGCTCCGTCGGACAGATTAAAGCGGTGATTTTTTCCTCCTCCGACAACTACGGCGTATTTTTCAAGGGCGCGCAGTCCGGGAAGAGTCTTTCTCGTTTCGGCAATGGAACAATTCGTTCCCTCGCAGCAGGCAACGTATTTTGCGGTCTCGGAGGCAATGCCCGACATATGCTGCAAAATGTTCAGAGCCGTTCTCTCGCCCTTTAAAATGGACTTAGTGCGTCCTGTAACGACTGCTATAACGTCGCCCTTGGAGACCTTTCCGCCGTCCTTTATCATTATTTCGGACTTGATATCGCCGTCGATCATGGTAAACACCCTCAGAGCGCAGTCGATACCGCAGAGGATACCCTCAGCCTTTGCAATAAATTTTGCCGTGGATATCTCCTCATCGTCGAGCAGGTAGTCGGTAGCAAGGTCTATGTAGTTGATGTCCTCCGCCAGCGCGCGTTTAATAATGTCGTCAACGTAAAAATTCGGTAAGTTCATATTGATTTCTCCTTTCTGTTATTCCGGTAAAACAAATGCAATATTAATATCTTCTCCCATGAGATAGACATCATCGCCCAAAATATAATATTTAAATGTTACGTCCTTGCCGTCAATGGGCAGAATGATCTTATCGCCGTCAATTTTAAAATCATATCCCGTCATATCTGCAATTTCCGTAAAGCTGTAAAATTTGCCGTCTTTAAAGTAGTAATATGTATCGGAGACGCGCCCCAGACTGCCATCAAGCATATCGGCGGTCAATGCGGCTG
Source organism: uncultured Oscillospiraceae bacterium (assembly GCA_910586535.1). Classification (GTDB taxonomy): domain Bacteria; phylum Bacillota; class Clostridia; order Oscillospirales; family Ruminococcaceae; genus RGIG8773. The sequence goes on along the minus strand of CAJUHS010000016.1, from coordinate 42,721 downwards.
ATTCATATCTTTCAAGAATAAGCGTATGGTCGTCATATATGAAATAATCGTCTCCGCACATTATCATATAAATTTTTCCCCCGCAGAGATAGAATAAACATTCTTCCTCCATAGAAACATTTTTCGGTATTTCGCCCGTTAAAACGAATTTTCCGTTTCGCACCGTCACGGGAATATCCATTATATCGCCCATCGACAGCTCCGCAACGCTTTGCCCGTTAAATATCATAAGCCCCTCTAAATCGTCGTCTTTGCCGTACCAAGCTCCGAGAATATCTTCCTGCTCGGCAAGTACGGACTTTTTCTTTGACAAAATGCATTCCATTCCATAGTTTCCCTCACGGTAAAGGTACTCCCCGACTGATAAACTGTCATCATATGGCAGGTAATCTTCCTCTATAACGTCCTGATTTAAGCCTAACTGCTTAAGAATAAGTATATCGCCGTCAAAAAGAGCCGCATAGGCTTCCCAGTCCTCTCCGTCGTTATAAATGACCTCCACCAAACCGTCAGAAACGGTATAGGTCCCGCTTTCTGTAAAATCGTCTCGGACAAGGGAAATACAGCCATCCTCCCCGAATATTACCGAGGTATTTTTCATACCGATAAAATCAATAGCGTACCATTCTCCAAGCAGTGATTCCGCGTCCGCCGAAAAGGTCGTTCCGCGTTTTTCGGTACGAACTGCTTTTTCTGTTGCCGTTTCGGTTTCCGAAACAGTTTCGGAAGTTGCCCCCGACGCCGGTTCTACTGTTTCATTATCGGAAGAAACCGACGTTTCCGTTTTGACCGTTTCCGACGTTTCGGAAAAATTCTCAGAAGCCGTAATCCCGCCGGCAGTCTGCCCCTCCGCTGGCTTAACGCACCCGGACAGAGCCGCTGCTGCGAAAATTGCCAGTAATGCCGCTAAAAATTTTTTCATCACAAAATCCTTTCCCCAATAACTGTCAACTATACACTTTCAACTGCAAAATCCAGCGCTGTCCCGATACTGTCATGGATGAGCAGGTCAGCCCTGTCGTCTTTTTCGGTGGGAGTCTTGTTTATCAGCACAAGCCTGTTTCCGCTGTAGTATTCTATAAGTCCGCTTGCAGGGTAGACCGACAGGGACGTACCCCCGATAATAAGCATATCCGCTTCCGTAATAGCCTTTGTTGCTCCCTGCACCGTTGCGGTGTTCAGACCCTCCTCGTACAGCACAACGTCTGGCTTTACCAAACCTCCGCAGTCAAGGCATGGGGGAGGTCCGTCCACGCTTTTGATATATTCGGCGGGGTGCATTTTTCCGCACCTGAGACAGTAATTCCTGTGCACCGAGCCGTGAAGCTCATATACTGTTTTGCTGCCTGCCGCCTGGTGCAGACCGTCTATATTCTGGGTCACTACAGCCGTAAGCTTTCCTGTTTCCTCAAGCTTCGCAAGAGCGTAGTGCGCCTTGTTGGGCTTAGCGTCAAGGTTGAGGAGCTTGTCGCGGTAGAACTCGTAAAAATCCGCAAGGTGATTGCAGTAAAAAGTCCTGCTTAAAATCGTTTCGGGAGGGTATTTGTATTTCTGGTTGTAAAGACCGTCCACGCTGCGGAAATCCGGTATTCCGCTTTCGGTGGAAACTCCTGCGCCGCCGAAGAACACCACGCGTTCCGATTCATTTATCCATTGTCTGAGCTGTTCCAGCTTGTCCATAATAATCTCCTATCTTGTCGTTTTATTTCCTTGCATATGTACAAAAACGATATTTCAATCCCTCAAAATCGTATTCCTCCGACTGTTCCGTCAGCTCCCAGCTTTCGTCGTTATCGAGGTTCGGGAAAAACACAGCCGCCTCGGGACTTGCATTTACCTTTGTGATTATCGCTTTTCCGCAGTACGGCAGCATCGCCTTGTAGACCTCTCCGCCGCCCACAACAAAGCTTTCCTCATTATTGTTCAGCAGCGCAAGCACTTCCTCAACGCTCACGCATACCGCCGCGCCCCCGCAGTAAAAGCTTTTGTTCCGTGACAGAACGATATTGTTCCTGTCCTTGAAAGGTTTTCCGCCCGGCAGACTTTCAAGAGTTTTCCTGCCCATTATCACCGTATGGTTCAGGGTAGTCCTGCGGAAAAATTTTTTATCCTCGGAAATGTTAAAAAGCAAGTCATTGTTTTTTCCTATACCCCAGTTTTGGCTTACCGCCGCAATTGCTGTTATCATAAAACTTCTCCTTTTAACTGTATCACAAAACCGTTCTCGAAAGCCTCATTTGACAAAATTCGCGTTTAAAATGACGAAAACAGCCTAAATTGCCACGGGGAATTTTACCTTCTCCTCGTTGTATTCGTATCCCTCCAGAGCAAAACTGTCTGGAGTAAAACCGTAAAAATCCGTTACGGATTTATCAATAATAAATTTCGGCGCAGGATGGGACTTCCGCTCGATAAGTTCTTTTATTACTGGAATATGTCTGTCGTAAATATGGGCGTCCGCAATAACGTGGACAAGCTCTCCGGCTTCCAGACCGCTTACCTGCGCAAACATATGCACAAGCGCCGCATACTGGCAGACGTTTATGCCGTTAGCCGCAAGAAAATCTTGGGAACGCTGGTTCAAAACGGCGTTAAGCCTGTTTCCGGACACGTTGAAGGTCATGCTGTAAGCGCAGGGGTACAAATGCATTTCCGACAGGTCGTGATGATTGTATAGGTTTGTCAGTATCCTGCGGCTTGCGGGATTGTTTTTCAGATCATACAGAACCCTGTCAACCTGGTCAAATTCTCCCTCGGGGTAGCGGTGCTTTACGCCCAGCTGGTAGCCGTAAGCCTTGCCGATAGAGCCTCTCTCGTCTGCCCAGCTGTCCCATATGTGAGCGTCAAGATCGTTTATATTATTTGACTTTTTCTGCCATATCCACAAAATTTCCTTGACCGCGGTCTTGAAAAACGTTCTGCGCAGAGTAATTATGGGAAACTCTTCCGCAAGATCGTAACGGTTTACGATGCCGAATTTTTTTATTGTATGCGCTGGCGTACCGTCCTGCCATTTGGGACGCACCTCCATATTTTCGTCGGAGATTCCGTTTTCCAGTATATCTTTAACGTTTGAGATAAAAATTTCATCTGCGCGGCTCATTTTTTCCTCCTAAAAGCTGTTTCCGAATAGTTATATAATATTATATCATATTTGCAACGAAATTTCAACATTTTTTTGAATAATGGCGCTGAAATCGAATTTATATCAGCAAAATTGATTTCCGTGAACCAAAAGCCGCTTACTTAAATCAATATAAGTTTGTCATCAGTATTATTATGACCGTCACAAAAGTAAAAAAACAGAAAACCAATTAACATGATTTAAAGCTATTGACTATTGCATACTAATATGGTATAATATACTTGTTATCCGCACTCAGTGAATTTACAGATACAAATTGCAGATAATGTTTTATACGGACCCGAAATGCAGACATAAAAATCAGGCGGCAGCTCCGATATGCGTTTTCGCACATATCCTATGCGCACGCTTTTAACCGGATTTGCGTCCGGTGTACCATACGGCAGAAAAGAGGAATTTTAAAATATGCTTGAGCTTAAAAATATTCGCTGGAGACTTCCCGAGGGCGAGGAAATACTCAAAGGCGTAAATATGAAGATACCCGACGGAAAGCTTACCGTGGTAACGGGACCCAACGGCGGAGGAAAGACGTCGATTGCGAAGATGATCGCAGGTCTCTATAGTCCCACCGAGGGTGAAATTTTTCTTGACGGTACCGACATCACAGAATACAACATCACAGAACGCGCCCGTCAAGGCATTGCTTATGCCTTTCAGCAGCCCGTACGCTTTAAAGGACTTACTGTCCGCGACCTGATAGAAACGTCCGCTGAGCGGAAGCTCGATAACGAGTTCATATGCGGTATACTCGGCGATGTAGGTCTGTGCGCCCGCGAATATATGAACAGAGAAGCTGACGCAAGCCTTTCCGGAGGCGAAAGCAAGCGCATAGAGATAGCTACTGTTCTGGCGAGAAAAAACGCTTCCATGCTTGTTTTCGATGAGCCTGAAGCGGGTATCGACCTGTGGAGCTTCGGAAGTCTCATAAACGCTTTTGAACGTCTTAAAAACGAGGGAGGACGTTCCCTGCTTATAATTTCCCACCAGGAAAGGATCATGGAGATAGCAGACTATATCATAGTTATTTCCGGCGGAAAGGTCTCCGCTGAGGGAAGCAGGGAGGAAATTCTCCCGGGTCTTCTTAAAGAAAACAGCTCCGGGGAAAAATGCCCCCTCGGCAGAACTGTACCGGAAAAGGAGGATTTCTGATATGGACAGCATTACTGAAAAGCTTTTGGGAATAGTCTCCGACCGGAACGTTATATCTTTCAAGGGAGCCTATAATATACGCGAGAACAGCGGCTGCGCAGGCAGACAGTCCTCGGAAAACATTAAAATAGAAAACAAGTCCGATAATCCGGGCATAGTCATTAAGATAGGTTCTGGCGCACAGAAAGAAACCGTGTACATTCCCGCCTGCGTTACCCGCGGCGGCGTGAACGATCTGGTCTATAACGACTTTTACGTTGAGGACGGCGCAGACGTTATCATTGTTGCGGGCTGCGGAGTTCATTCCGACGACGAGGAGGAAGCGCGCCACAACGGTATACACCGCTTCTTTATCGGGAAAAACGCCCGTGTGCTTTACAAGGAAAAGCACATAGGAACGGGAAATGGCAGCGGAGCAAAACGTATCGATCCCGTCACCGACGTGGTAATGGACGAAAATTCCTACATGGAAATGGATACCATGCAAATAAGCGGCGTGACGAGTACAAACCGTCTTACTACCGCAAAGCTTGGTGCGGGAGCAAAGCTTGTTATCCGTGAAAGGCTACTCACCGACGGCGACGAGACCGCAAAGTCGGATTTCTCAGTTTCGCTTGACGGCGAGGATTCTGGCGTTGACCTTGTTTCACGTTCGGTGGCAAAGGGCAATTCCTATCAGGAGTACCACTCTGTTATTAAGGGTAACTGCCGCTGCACGGGGCATTCTGAATGCGACGCCATACTTGCAGACAACGGCAGGGTAAATGCGGCTCCGGAGCTTTATGCGGGAAACATCGACGCGTCACTTATCCACGAGGCGGCTATCGGAAAGATCGCTGGGGAGCAGATAATCAAGCTGCGGACTTTAGGTCTTACCGAAGAAGAGGCTGAGCAGAAAATTATCGACGGATTTTTAAAGTAATATTTAAAGCAGGGACTGATTCCGAACGCGGCAGTCCCTGCTTTTATTTTTAACATATGAAGTTCCGGCCGTTTTAGGATAGTCCCGATTATTTAGCTGTAAAATTCAGAAAAAATTCAGCCGCCTTTGTGCGGTTATATGTTGCCATTTGAATGGCGGTGCATTTCCTACGCTTATTGCAATAATTACCATGTTTATGACTGCGGGAGCAGTCGGATTTGCAGGAAGTCTTGCTTCAGTCGCAATACTGACAGCTGCGGTAATACTGGGAGTGGTGCTTACCCTGCTTGTGTCAAGGCTTCTCTCGGCTACAGTCCTGAAAGGCGTTCCATCCTCGTTTGCACTGGAGCTTCCCCCTTACCGGCGGCCTCAAATCGGGAAGGTCATAATCCGTTCCGTTTTTGACAGAACGATTTTTGTACTTGGCAGAGCGGTTGCTGTAGCAGCTCCGGCAGGGCTCGTCATCTGGCTTCTCGGAGCAGTAAAGGTAGGCGACGCGGCGCTGCTTACGCTGTTGGCGGACTTTCTTGATCCGTTCGCGCGTTTTATAGGTCTTGACGGAGTAATTCTTTTGGCGTTTATTTTGGGATTTCCTGCAAATGAAATAGTTGTCCCTATAATGCTTATGACATATCTTTCCACAGGAAAGATTGTGGAATATGAGAACCTGGGACAGCTAAAAGAGATCCTCACGGCAAACGGCTGGACTCTTACAACTGCCGTATGCACAGTAATTTTTATGCTGTTTCATTTTCCCTGCTCCACGACCTGCATTACCGTAAAAAAGGAGACGGGAAGCTTAAAATGGACAGCGGCGGCGTTCTTGCTTCCGACGGCAGCCGGCATAGTTTTATGCGCCGTGGCAGCAAATCTTATGAGACTTTTTACTGCCGTTTTCTAAGACAGCAAATATTTGTTCATTGCACTAATGCCGCGATGAAATTAGTTCTTGTATTCCGTTCCGTGAGAACGTCGCGGTTCAGTGACGCAGGCGTCGGCAAGAGCAAAAGCTCAGCTTTTAGAAATAAGCTCTGCGGAATAATCCTCGTTAAGCTTCCATATCTGATAGGCGTTTCCGGCGGAAACCGAATCGGAGCTTATTACCGCGGATATTATTCCCATATCCTCTGCTGAGGCTATCTCTGACGACAAGGATTTGTCAAACAGCGATGTAAACAGAAGTATTCCAGACGAGCTTCCCTTTTCGGAAAGCTCGTCTGCTGGAAGCCGTCCGCACTTTTCGGTTTCGTCCGCAAAACTGTAGTCCGCAAGCTTTAGCTGCAAAGACGAAACGTCTGCGGGTTCTGAAACCGAAAAGCTTTCCCATGCGCCTGCGAACCGACACCAAACCGCAGATTCAAAACCGCATTTGAGAAGTCCCAGCGCGGCGGCGAGTACTCCCTCCACCGCTCTTTCGTTTTCGTATACGTCGCTTCCGCCGCGGCTGTCAAGAACGATATTCTGCTGTGCCGATTCGATCTCGTCGTCCAGCCTGACCATGTATTTGTCCCGCTTCGAGGACAGCTTCCAGTTTATCCTTTTGATCGGGTCGCCATCTGCATATTCCCTGTGTGTGTAGCCGGGCATTCCGGAAAAGCAGTTAACGTTATCGGTCTCCCTGGTCTCTTCACTGTCGTCGGCAAGCTTTGCGTTTTCAGCAGCCGCCCGAAGTATGGGAGCGTCTCCCGCCATTTCGGGAATATCGGGAAAAACCTTTATCACGTGGAGAAGTCCGCTTTCTTCCGGCTGCGGGCAGCTCATGCGGAATCTGAAAAATTTCATAAAATCATGAAGCTCCGCGCTTCTTACTCCTATACGGTAGCTGCCCCATACCTTTGCGCGGTATACGACTTCAACCGTTGTTTCGGAACGCGGGGGAATACTTATCACGCAGCTTTTGTAAGAGGATACGGACTCCAGCCCTTCGGGAACGGCAAGAAACAGCTTTACAGCCGGGACGGGGAAGAGGCTGTTGTTAGCGGCGGTTATTTTAATAGTAACAGTCTCCTTTTTATAAAGCATTGTACGGTTCACATCCACAGTAAGTACAATGCTTTTTTTAGTGTGCAGAAACAACGTTACCAAAAAGGAAAAAACAGGGGCGCATACGAAAATGTAAACGAACGTCCAGCCTATTGGCGCGGACAGGTACAGCGCAAACATAACGCACAGCCAGACCGCAAGAAGGTACATAAATATTTTTGAGATCATAGGGCGTTACTCCGTCGGCACGGGAATGCGCTCAAGTATTTTCACGAAAGCGTTTTCCTGAGTCTCGTACATGGACTTGCCCTTCGGGGACAGCATTATCCTGTGGGCAAGGGTGCACACGCAGCAGTCCTTTACGTCCTGGGGAGTGATGAAGTTCCTGCCGTCCATAAAAGCCCATGCCTTTGCGGATTTGTAGAGCGCAATGCTTCCGCGTGGACTTACTCCAAGCTTTATTCCCTCGTCCGAGCGGGTTGCGTTTGCAACAGAGATTATATAGTCCTTGACATTCTGGGACGCCCTTACTTTCTTCACCTGTTCCTGCAAGGCGATTATGTCGTCTGTGGACAGTACCGCTGATATACGGGTTATGGGGTTGTCGTTTTCGTTTCGGTCCAGTATCTCAGATTCCTCCGAAGCGGTGGGATAACCCATGCTTATCTTCATGGAAAAGCGGTCCATCTGAGCCTCGGGGAGATGATAGGTGCCGTAGGTCTCAACCGGATTCTGGGTGGCGATGACCATAAACGGTTCGGGCAGGGCGTAGGTATTTCCGTCAATGCTTACCTGACGTTCCTCCATTACCTCAAGAAGGGAGGACTGGGCTTTCGGCGAAGCTCGGTTTATTTCGTCCGCAAGCAGAAAGTTGCAGAAAGCCGCGCCCTTTCGGTACTCAAAGTCTCCCGTTTCGCGGTTGAGCATGGAAAAGCCCGTGATGTCTGATGGCATTATGTCGGGAGTCATCTGCACGCGGCTGAACGTGCCGTTTACAGACTTTGCCAAAGCAGCCGCAAGCTGGGTCTTGCCCACGCCGGGGACGTCCTCTAAAAGAACGTGTCCGCCGATGAGAAGCGCGGCAGTGGTTTGGACTATAGGCGTGCGCTTGCCTACTATTACCTTTTCGATGTTGCCGATAAGAGCTTCGATTTTAGCGTCCATTTTTGTGATCCTTTCTATTTTTTTATTGCAGATTTGTTTCCGTTACCAAAGCGGGGTTGGTGATGATGTCCCGAACCTCGTCTCTTGTAAGCAGTCTTGTTCCCGTTGTGCCCTCCAAGAATATTTCCTGCGACGTTTCCACAAGGTCGAAGGACTGCTCTAAAACCCCCATTATTTCGGGGATTATCACATTATTCAGGCCGCTTGTGAGAAGTCCCAGCGCAAGCAGAGGATTAGCCGCTTCGGAGTACTGCCTTGCGGTCTCCTCCACGTTTCCAAGCGCGAGGATAAGCCTGTCAAAATATTTCAGGCTGTCCTCATAGAGCGCAGCGAACTGTTCGCCGTACTGTCCTGCACCGCGATAGTTTTCCGCGAAATCATTTCTCAGGGACTCCGCTTCCGTTTTCAGAGCGCCGAAGTCAGCGTTCAGCATTGCCGATATGTCGCTGACGTTCACCGCGTCCATTACCATGTTCAGGCTTTGAACAACGCTGCTTTCCATTTCTGCGGCAAGAAGCTTTTTCTCTCTCAGCTCCGGACGGGTCTCCGCCTCGGCGTACCTGAAACCGTCAAGAAAGTAGTGGTCTATAAGGAAATTAACAACTTTTTCCTGCTCGGCGGCGGTAAGTCCGAACATGGTTTTTATTGGTATACCCGATCTGTCTGCGGGAAGAATACCTCCCCGCGTATAGTCCGTGATTATTTTGTCCTCTGCCGCGGAAGTCTCAGCCGCCGCCGTACCTGACATTTCCTCTGCGGAAGTTTCCGTTTCGGTTTCGGGCGGTTCCGTCTTGGTCGGTTTCGTCTCCGGCGGTTCGGTAACAACAGGCTTTGTCTCAATAACGGAGGTCACAAAGGTCTCCCCCTGCTCCTCAAGCTCAAGGCGGGCTTGTTCTTCGGCTTTTTTGAGCTGTTCCTCGAGACGGCTCTGCATTACCGCTTCGGCAAGGGTTTTCTCACGAGCGGCCGTTTCGGCGGCGTAGCCCTCGGTACTGTACGCTGCCGCGACCGTGCAGAGTACTCCCACAGCAAGTATTATCAGTATTTTCAGAAGCTTCATGGTACTCCTTTCAGCATTTCTAATATAACAAATTTCACAAAATGGTTTAGCAGGTCTTTACAAATAAAAGTCCTCTGCTCGTTCGGCAATTTTCAAGGCCCTGCTTTACCCTGTTTTCACTCTGCCGAGATCCTTTTTGCTGACAGCGGCTAAGGCGAAAACATACGCCGCCCCGGACGACGCCGCAAGCGCCAGGCACCGCAGAAGCTGACTTCCCAAGCCGTTTGAACCTTCTGTCATATTCAGCAGTCCCAGAGCTATCCCCGCAAAAAGGGAAACAAACAGCGCGGTTGATTCCCTGTCCGTCAGCAGTGAGAAAAACATATTTATCATTCCGCAGAACAGATACAGCAAAAGCGCGGAAACGGCGGCTCCGGTTATTGTCGGCAAAGGCGGAGCCGAAAAATCGGCGGCGGGACTTCCCGTCATTGTACGGAACCCCACAAAGCCGCTGCTCCATACGCTGCTGAACTCAAACGTCCGCGAGCACACGATAAGGTTTACCGTCAGTACCGCCGCGAAAAACAGCGCCGTGTTCACCGCATAGGTAACGGCTTTTCCCGCAAGCCACCTGCCGCGGCTTCCGCACCGCAGGATATCTATTCCTCCGAAATCGCCGCCGAACATTATACCACACACGGTAAAAAGGTACAGCGGCAGATATATGAACACGATATTGGTAATATCGGTAATTATCAGAAACATTGCCTCAAAAGAGGAAAACGCCGCAGTCTCCGCCAAATCTATATATTTGCGGACGCTTACCGTTGCCGTAAAGGCTATAACAGCCAGAGCAAGGCACCAACGCGCCGCTGGGATATGTTCTGTCAGGCTGAAACGGAGACCTCTCAGACTTTTTGTTTTTTTCATTGGCGGTCAGCCTCCTTTCCGAACGCGGTCAGAAACAGTCCCGCCAACGCCAGTACTGCGGGCAGCACAAAGCGGTCGGTCGTAATGATACTGCCGTTTAAAGCCGGCGAGATGTCCAGCGGCGGATAAAATCTGTCCAGCTTCAGATATGGGAACGCGTATATGGCGAGCAGATAAAGCACCTGCGGCATTACGAGGGGTACGTACCGCTGACGGTTGACAAAGGTCAGTCCGTAGGATAAAGCCGCCCAGCCGAAGCCGAAAGTCACGGGAAGCGCAAGAAGCCGAATATCCGGCATATTCCCAAGAACCGCGCAGACCGCAAACATTGCCGCATGGGGTATGAAAAGCGCGGCGGCGCCCGAAAGTCCAACCGTAAAAAATCTTTTTATCCGGTAATGCCTGCTTTGTTTGCTTTGTTTGCTTTGTTTGCGCTGTTTGTGCGTACCGCTTTGTTTCAGTATCATCAGCGCGCCGAATTTTGTTTCCCGCTCGGTCATTATCATTACCGAGTATGGCATTGCCGCCAGCAGAGGAGCCGCAAAGGGCAGTGCAAGAGCCTGCGCCCTGCTGTAAAGACCGTTAGCGTCCTCTGTAAAATCTTCTGCTGAAAGGCAGTACCCCAGACCGCCGAAAAGCAGTACCGCGCCCAGAACTATACTGAGCCAAAAGGACTGTTCGGTGAAGATACGCTTTATGTCCGCCTTAAAAAAATTCATGCTGTCACCTCTGAAACGGACGCATTATCTATGCGGAATTTTTTGGTGCAGAGGGACTCGATATCCTCCGCGATATGACTTGCGATAACTATTGTTGTTCCCGCTCCGTTCAGCTCTTTGAACAGCTCTCTCACCAGACCTACGGAACGGTCGTCCAGACTGTTCATTGGCTCGTCCAGTACAAGCAGTTCGGGCTTGTTCATCACTGCCTGGATTATTCCCAGCTTCTGGCGCATTCCCAGCGAGTAGGTCTTTACGGGACGGCGGTTTTTCGGATCAAGTTCAAGCCTCTCCATAAGTGCGGCTATATTCTCAGCGGGCACGGGATCTGCACTCATGGAATTGAGTATTTTCAGATTTTTCAGTCCGCTGTAGTGCGGGATAAAGCCGGGGGTCTCTATCATAACTCCGAGGGAATCGGGAAATTTCCGTTTGGCGTTGAAGTTCTTGCCGCCGACGGTTATCTCTCCCGAATCGGGTATTAGCAGACCCGTCATAAGCTTGAAAATCACTGTCTTTCCGCTGCCGTTCCTGCCCGCAAATCCGCATAGCTCTCCCTTTTCTATCCCGAAGCCTACGGCTTTCAGAACTGCGTTCCCGCCGAAGCTTTTGCTTACATCCCTGAATCGTATATAGCTCATTTTGTACTCCTTTCAGTATAATTTAATATATAAAGTACTTATAGTTAATTTATAAAACACACTGTTAAAAAAGAGGTAAAGCTATAGCAATACCCCTGTTAGTCCGTATCCACTTCGATCTGCTCCTCTTTATTTTCAAGAGCATAGCCCAGTACCCTGAGGTAGAATCCTGCCGGGTCGAGCGTGATTTTTTCTTTAATAAGCTCCGCCTGCTCTCTATCGGGAGCGTACAGGCTTATCCGCATAAGGTCGTAGTCCGTATCGCCGATACGGTATCTGACCTCGCAGCCGTTGACTGTTTCCGCAATATCTATATCTGCGGAACTTTCCCTTTCCAGCCGCGCAAAATAGCTTAACGCCGCTTTCAGTATCTCCTTGCGGAAATAAAGCGGAACGGTGTCGTTAAAATAATCCGCGCCGAAGCGTCCCTTTTCGGTAGGCTCTATATAGACCTTTCCGTCCCTTTCGGTACGGGTCAGCGAATTGTTTTTCAGCAGTCCCTCCAAAGCCTCGCTGTAGTAAAAATAGTTCACCACGCCGCTTTCCACAGCAATCTCGTAAAGCTGTTCCTCAGTAACGGACTGCTTTAAGCGGTCGAGCAGATAGCATATGAGTACTCTGACGCGGTGTGCGGAGGTCAGCTCCGCAGAATTGTAGTCGTTCATAAAAACTCCGTAATTGTATTGGGATCAAAGCATATTATCTATTTTTCTCGTACCCTTAGGCGGGGGAGAATCTATTGAAAGCTCGTCCATTTCCATAGGCGGAGGAAGCGTTTTTTCATTCGAGTCCGCGTTGCCTTCCGCTTCCGAAGCTTCCCTTGCTTCCTTCCTCAGCCGCTTTTGGTACTCGCTTTGGTGGTATCTGAGTCCCAGGGAATTTGACATTGCCTTTGGTTCGTTTATCATTTCAATGAAATCGGGGTATCCCTCCTGTAGGGACAGATAGTCAAGCTCCCTGTAGAGCCTGCGTACAAAGTCCTCCAGCCACATTCCGTAGCAGCCGTATGCGAGCGCATACAGCCCGAAAGGTATTGTCAGCGAGCCTGAAAACATACCGGCAAGAGCACCCACAGTTCCCGCGGCATACAGCCCGAAAAGTACATAATGGGGCTTGCGGGCTTTAAAGAAGTGCGCCGCCGCCGTTATCGCCGTGACAACAAAAAGATACCCTATAAACAGGTACGGCACCGTCATGGGATTTGCCTGCTTTTCAATTACCTCGCCGGTTATCATGTTCCTGAGCATTCTGTCCGCGAAGTCTGCCGCGCTGCCTATAATATTCAGGATAGCTAAAAAAGCGTAGTGCAGCGTTAAAAATGCAAACGCAGCTCCCGACGGGATAATACCCGCCCAGAACGAAAATTTGAAGTGCTTCTGCAATTTCTTGTAGCGGTAATGATTTACCTTGAAAAGCTCGTCGCGCTTAGCCGACATAATATCCCCCTCCCAAAACGGGAAAATCAAAAGTTCGGATAATCAAGCATATGCGAGAGTATAGCAATATTTGCCGCAGCCTCCACACAAGGCACCGCTCTGGGGACAACGCAGGGGTCGTGTCTGCCCTTGATCTCTAAGGTTTCGTTTGTCAGAGAGCTGATATTCACCGTTTCCTGAGGTCTGGCAATGGACGGGGTCGGCTTGAATGCAACCCTGAAAACTATGGGCATTCCCGAAGATATACCGCCAAGTATGCCTCCGTGATTGTTTGTTTTGGTAAGAACATGACCGTGGTCGTCCACATAGAATTCATCGTTGTTCTGGCTTCCCAGCATTTCAGCCGCACGGAAACCTGCACCAAATTCTATGCCCTTTACTGCGGGTATGCCGAAAACAAGCTGAGCAATGCTGTTTTCAAGTCCCTCGAAAATGGGGGAGCCTATTCCTGCGGGAACGTTGGTCACAACGCATTCTACAACTCCGCCCAGACTGTCAAGGCTTTCGCGGGCTTTGGCAATGTCCTCAACCATAGCCGCGCCCTTTTTATCGTTAAGTACGGAAAATTTCTTATGTCTGAGCGCAACTATGTCCTCCTTGGAAACCCCGCAGGGATCGAACTGCTTGTCCCTGATATTGTGAACCTGCAGAATATGCGCGCCGGTGTAGATGCCCCTGCGCTCCAGTACCTGACCGCATACCGCTCCCGCAAAGCAAAGGGGAGCAGTAAGCCTTCCTGAAAAATGCCCTCCACCGCGGACGTCGTTGAAGCCCTTGTAGCGGAGCGCGCCGGTATAGTCCGCATGGCCGGGACGGGCAAGCTTAGAGATGTTGCCGTAATCCTGCGAATGGGTGTCGCTGTTATTTATGAACGCAGCAACTGGAGTACCGGTGGTATAGCCGTTATAGATGCCCGACAGAATGTTGGGCATATCGGCTTCACGCCTGTGAGTAGAGGTAGCGTCGTTTTTGGGGGCGCGCCTGTTCATAAAGCAGCGCAGCTCCTCCGGGTCGATATGTTCACCGGGGGGGAGCTTGTCAAGCACTACTCCGATAGCGGGACCGTGGGATTCTCCGAAAATTGATATCGTAAGATTGTGGTTCCAGAATGAAGACATTTTATTCGATCAGTCCTTTCCTATAAGAAATAAGAAAATAAGAAGCAAAAGGCAGGAAGCGGCTATGTGCGTTCAAATTCGATGTTTCCGCCGAGAGAAGCGAAATCCGTCCAGAAATCGGGATAGCTTTTCGCCACCGCTTCCGCTCCCGTAATGGTTATCTCTCCGTCCGCCATAGTTGAAGCTATCGCGGAAGCCATAACTATCCTGTGGTCGTTGCAGCCGTCTATTACTCCGCCGTGAAAGCCGTCCACAGGCTCGATTTCAAGGGAATCGTCCCCGACAGTTATCTTTCCGCCGATATTTCCCAGCGCTGAGGATATCGCTTCAAGGCGGTCGCTTTCCTTTATCTTCAGGCGTTTCGCACCCGTAATGCGGCTTACTCCGTCGGTAAAGCAGCCGAGAACAGCCAGTATGGGAACAAGATCGGGGATATCTGAAACGTCTGCGGAAAATGCGGGAAGTCTCCGCAAACCCGAATCGTTTATTTTATTATAACTTATCCCGCCGATAATTTCAAGGATTTTTTTGTCTCCCTGCACGGATTTTTCGCTGAGGTTGTCAACCTTTATCTCTGAGCCGAGGGCGTTGGCCGCGAAATAAAACGCCGCCTGAGAGTAGTCTCCCTCCACGGAAACGTCCGCGCTGCGGTACTTCTGACCGCCTCTTATGCGGTAAACAGGCAGACCGTCTTTATCCTCGCTCTCGTCGATAGTTATACCGAAGCGGGACAGAGCTTCAACGGTCATATCCGCATAGGGCTTTGATTCCAGCTTTGAAGCAAGTCTTATTACGGAGTTTCCGCTGCATAAGGGAAGCGCGAAAAGCAGTCCCGTAATGAACTGGGAGGAAATATCACCCTCCAAAACATAGTCGCCGCCTTTAAGAGTACCGTTCATCACAAATGGCATTACACCTTCTGTTTTGGTAATTACCGCTCCGTTTTTGCCCAGTTCCCTGATGTAGGGAGTTATGGGTCTTTCTGGGAGTTTTCCTTTTCCGCGGAACTCGCAGGAGCAGCCCAGAGCCGCGGCTATGGGTATGATAAATCTCATTGTTGAACCGCTTTCACGGCAGTCGATAACAGCCGAAGCTGCAGGAGTCTTTATCCCCATAACAGTGTAAGTGTTTCCCTCGCGGAAAATTTTCGCTCCCAGAGCGGCAAGCGCGCCGACGGTGGCGTCGATGTCCTCAGAAGCGCTTATATTCGATATCTCGGAAACTCCTCCCGCAAGCGCCGCCGCAATAAGCATACGGTGGGAAAAGCTTTTCGAGGACGGCGCGTTCACTCTGCCTATAAGCTTTGACGGCTTGATCCTAACATTCATAAACTGACAGTCTTCCGGCTTTGGAAATTTTACAGACGGAAAACAAGTCCTCCTTTCCGAATATTGGTATAAAATTTGTTCATTCGGAAGCCTCCGAAAGCATTGCAAAAAAGCTTTCCACAGGCATTTTTCTTATCATGGACGCGCCCACGTCGCAGCATATCACGATATTTATAGTACCTCCGAAACGCTTCTTGTCGTTCATGCACGCGCTTCCGAGCTGCTCAAGAGTCGGCTCCACGGATACGTTCAGACCGTATCCGTCAAGACATTTCACAAGCCTTTCGCAGGTGCCTTTTTCGGCAAGCATATGCTTTTCGGCAATATCGGTTATCATTTTCATTCCAGCCGCAACAGCCTGTCCGTGGGTTATACCTGTGTAGTTGTAGTACTGTTCTATGGAATGTCCCAGTGTGTGACCGAAGTTCAGCAGCATTCTTTCGCCTGTATCGAACTCATCAGCCTGAACAACATCCCTTTTTATGGAGACGTTTTGTGCTATTATATCGTCAAGCGCGTTCTTGTCTTTGCGCAGAGTTTCCGTGGTATAGCTTTCCAGCTTTTCAAACAGCTTTGCGGACTTTATCATGCCGTGCTTAACGACCTCGCCCATGCCGTCGGTGAAAAACTCTTCCGGAAGAGTTTCAAGCGTGTCGGTATCGCACAGCACAAGCTTCGGTTGTTTAAAGGCTCCCACAAGATTTTTTCCTCCTGCGAGGTCGACCGCGGTCTTGCCGCCCACGGAGGAATCCACCTGAGCAAGGAGCGTGGTAGGTATCTGCACGAAATCTATCCCGCGCAGATAGGTAGCCGCCGCAAAACCTGTCATATCGCCTGTTACTCCGCCGCCGAGAGCCGCAAGGCAGTCGCTGCGGCTGAATTTATTCTCACACAGAAAATTCCATATTTTAACGAGCGTGCCGGTGGTTTTGGACTGCTCCCCGTGAGGAAAAACAAATCTGCACACCGAAAAGCCCGCGCTTTCAAGGGACGTTTGTACCTCGTCCCCGTAAAGAGCGTTTACATTATCGTCGGTTATCAGACCTATTTTTTCCGCTCCGGAAACTTCTTTGATGTATTCTCCGCATTCGGACAGAAGCCCCCTGCCGATAAGTACGTCGTACTTTCCCGAAGCCTTTACGGTAATTCTTTCTGTTTTGGAATTTGGCATAAAATCAGATCCAATCCTCAGTTTAAAAAAGGGGTAAAAGCGTCAAAAGAGTTAGCCCATAGTCCTGCCGAAGTATTCCGCAAGGCTTTTTACCTTTTTCATGATCTCCGCAAATTTATCGGGAGTAAGCTGCTGACCGCCGTCGGAAAGCGCGCTCTTTGGGTCGCAGTGCACTTCGATCTCAAGAGCGTCCGCGCCCGCAGCCACCGATGCAAGGGACATGGATTCGATAAGGGAAACGATTCCCGTTGCATGAGACGGATCGACGCATACCGGCAGATGGGATTTCTGCTTCAGAAGCGGCACAGCCGATATATCAAGAGTATTTCTTGTCATTGTCTCAAAGGTGCGTATGCCTCTTTCGCAGAGGATAACGTTCATATTTCCGCCTGCCATGATGTATTCGGCAGACATGAGAAGCTCCTCCAGAGTGTTTGCCAGACCGCGCTTGAGCAGTATAGGCTTGTCGCACTGCCCCAGAGCCTTAAGAAGCTTGAAGTTCTGCATATTTCTTGCGCCGACCTGGATAACGTCCACATCCGCAAAAAGGTCGAGGTCGGCTATGCTCATAATTTCGGTAACTATAGGCATACCTGTTTCCTGTTTTGCCTTAAGCAGAAGCTTGATACCCTCGCCCTCGAGTCCCTGAAATGAATATGGGGAAGTTCTCGGCTTGAACGCGCCGCCGCGGAGCATTGTTGCTCCCGCTTCTTTGCAGGCGACAGCGGTGGAGATTATCTGCTTTTCGTTTTCCACCGAGCATGGCCCTGCCATTATCTGGAGCGAGCCGCTGCCGATGTGCTTGTCCTTTACGGAGATAACGGTATCGTCGGGGTGAAATTTGCGGTTAGCCTTTTTGTACGGCTCCTGAACTCTGCGGACGCTTTCAACGCAGTCCTGTGCAAGAACGTTGTCAACGTCTACGACGGAGGTGTCTCCAACAAGACCGATAATGTTCTGGTTCGCGCCCTCAATGTGGTTGGGGCTTATGCCCTTGGCTTTGAGAGCGTCCTCCAGTCTGCGTACCGATTCAGCCTGCGCATCTTTTCTGAGAATAATGATCATTTTAATTTCCTCCGGATATTTATTTTTCTACAACAGTAACGTCGGGAAGCTGCTCCTTAAAGGACTGAAGCTCCTCTTCGGGTATATTGGTGTTCTCGATATAAAGCTTTTTAAGATTAACAAGATTTGTCAGCGGTTTAATGTTTGTTACGGGATTGCCTCCCAGCTTTATCCAGCCCAGGGAGGTCAGGGACATAAGCGGCTCGACGTCGGAAACCTTGTTGTTTTCAAGGTATATCTCTGACAGATCCGCCATGTTCATTACAGGAGTAATGTCCGTAACGCCGTTGTTCTGCAAATGAAGCCTTTCTATCTGCTTCATTCCGCTGAGCGCGGAAATATCGGTAATGCTGTTGTCGTTGAGCCGCAGCAATGTAAGGTTCCTGAGTCCCGCAAGAGGCGTAACGTCGGACACGCTGTTTTCGGAAACGTCAAGCACTTCCAGCGCAGTAAGGTCTTCCAGCGGTGATACGTCGGTAATGTTGTTTGATCTGAGATAAAGATCCTCCAGCGATATCAGTCCCGCGATGGGAGAAAGGTCGCTTATATGGTTCTTGAACAGGGAAAGGGTTTTCAGTCCCGTAAGACCTTTCAGCGGAGTAAGGTCTGTAAGCTCATTCTGATAAATGTGAAGCTCAGTAAGATTTACCATATACTTCAGCTCAACAATATCTTCGTCGGTAAGACCCATATTATTAAGGGTAAGGGACGTGAGGGACGTGCTGTACTCCTGACCGCGTATCATTATCGTTTCGGGCAGGTCAGCCATTATTTCCTCTTTGATAGCGGCGGCTTCGCTGACGGCGGGATTGTCCTTTCCGAGGAGGAAATCCGACTTGTTCCTGAACTGAACGTTGGGCATCGTTTCCGCTCTCAGGGATTCAACCTGGCTTTCAAGCTCGCTTATACGCGATTCATAGCCCGCCTGATCGAAGCTGTTTCCTGCGTCTGCTGACGCTTCGTCCTTATTGCACGCGGAAAACGCAGCCGCAGCCGTACACACCGCGCAGATAAAAGAAACCGTTGTTTTAAGTTTAGATCGCATTACAGTCATATCCTTTCAAAGCGCATAAGATCACGCCTAAAATAAAAAAATCTGTGACAGTTTTGCCGCAGACAGTTTCAGACACTATGTTCACGCCGGACCACGGCATCCCGTATTTCAACATTACAAAATAAATCCGTATTAATTATATACTAAAACGTTCTTTCTGTCAAGAGCTTTTTTAAAAAACACACATAAATCAATGTTTATATTTGTCCTCTCCTGTTTTTGTCCTGCCGCCTTGTCCGACCGCATGTGATACCATAATTTTCCTGCTAATATTGCCAACCGAAAAACCAATATTTTGTGCAATGTTACAAAGTCAAAAAATGAAACGTTTTCGCGTAAAATACTTGCTAAAAACCGCTTGACAAACAACTTTCCATGCTATATACTTGGGTTCGGAAAATTGAAACCGTATCCGCACGGCAATGCGGCGTTCACATAACCGCGGCGTTTCCGCACACAAGTTCCGCCGAACGGGATTCCGCAGCCGATATTGCTTATAGTTTTATTATCGAAAGGAAGAATGCCTTTATGAGAAGAAATCAGCCCGAGTGGCTTGAACACGCCGTTTTCTATGAAATTTATCCACAGTCCTTTAAGGACTCGAACGCCGACGGGATAGGCGATTTCGGCGGGATAGCCGAAAAGCTTGACTATATTAAAGAGCTGGGCTGTAACGCCATATGGATGAATCCCTGTTTTATGTCCCCGTTCGGAGACGCGGGATACGACGTTTCGGATTACTATACTGCCGCTCCCAGATACGGAACCAACGAGGATCTGAAAAAGCTCTTTGAGGAGATACACAAGCGGGATATGCGCATTCTTCTCGACCTTGTTCCTGGACACACGTCCGTTGATCACAAGTGGTTCAGAGAGTCAATGAAAGCAGGAAGAAACGAATATACCGACCGCTATATCTGGACAAACAGCATATGGGAGGAACCGCAGGGTATCAGCAGCATAAAGGGTATTTCCGATAGAGACGGCTGCTGCGCCGTTAATTTCTTCTCACACCAGCCTGCGCTGAATTACGGATATTACAAGCCGGACCCTGATAAAAACTGGCAGCAGTCTATGGACGGCGAAGGAGCAAAGGCTACCCTTGAGGAACTTAAAAATATTATGCGCTTCTGGCTGAAAACCGGGTGCGACGGTTTCCGTGTGGATATGGCAGGATCACTTGTTAAAAACGACGATAACGGCAAAGGCACAATAAAGCTCTGGCAGAACGTCCGTGAATTTTTAGACCGTGAATTTCCCGAAGCCGCAATGGTCTCCGAGTGGGGAGAACCGGACAAGTCTCTTGAGGGCGGCTTCCATATGGATTTCCTGCTGCATTTCGGACCGTCCCGCTACAACGACCTGTTCCGCTGTGAAAAGCCGTACTTTGGAACAGGAGGCGGAGACGTTTCCGAGTTCGTTGCAAAGTATATTGAAAACTACGAAAAAACAAACAAAAGCGGACTTATCTGCATACCTTCTGGAAATCACGATATGGACAGACTTGCGCGGAATATCCGCGGAGACAATCTGAAAGTCGCGTTTGCGTTTCTGCTGTCAATGCCGGGCGCGCCGTTTATTTATTACGGCGATGAGATCGGTATGCGGTATGTTGAAAATCTGACGTCGGTGGAGGGCGGCTACGGCAGAACAGGTTCAAGAAGTCCGATGCAGTGGGACGATTCGGTAAATGCCGGCTTCAGTTCAGCTCCGTCCGAAAAGCTGTATATCCCTCTTGACGGAAGCGCAGACAGACCTACCGCCGCGGATCAGCTTGCTGACGAAAATTCGCTTCTTAACGAGGTAAAAAAGCTGATAAAAATACGCCGCAGCCATAAGGCTCTGGAAAGCCTCGGGGAAATAGAATTCGTTTTTGCGGAAAAGAATGAGTATCCGTTTGCTTATCTCAGGTCTGCGGGAGATGAAAAAATTCTTGTTATCCTTAACCCGTCGGACAAAGAGGTCTCTTTCAAATGCGGATATTCGCCGAAAGAAGCCGTGTACGTTTTCGGAGGGGATATTTCCGTAAGCGGAGGCAGTATTGCCGTTCCAAAATGCTTTGCAGGATTTTACAGGGTATGAAGCCTGAGAAAAAACGGCGATGGTAAAGATTATATGGAAGGGCTGCGCATAATACAGCGCAGCCCTTATAGTTTGCATTGCTCTTTAACCGCAGTTTTTAGCGTATGTTCCGGCAGTCAGAGAATGCAGTGAATAAATTTCAGCCTGAATTTTCCGAACCGTGAAAGCCTTGTACAGAAACGCTTTGCCAGACTGTTCACCGCAAGCCGCATTTCATTGGCTTCGCTGCGGGTAAGGCTATCGCCGCCGAACGAGGCTTTGAGAGCGCGGCTGATGATAAATTCCGCGCTGCCGTCCGAAAGAAGCTCCGAGCGTTCGGAAAGCGCTTTGACGTAGTCCTCGCAGCTCATGGTTCCCTGTTCGGGCATATCCATTAATTTCAGCAGCTTTTCAAATCGTCTGTAATCGTCCATAGCGGCGGCTTGAGCGCTTCGCAGAGCTGTTCTGCGCCGTTTTGCCGCTGCGGCGTTCCTGCGGATAATAAACACCGCAGGAATAATGACAAGCATAACAGCAAATATCACAAGCCATGTCAGATCGTACAGAACGTCCACCTGTTCGCCGCCCTTTATGCCGAAAACCCCGAAGCCGACAGTAGGCTTCTTTACCTCGGGAGAAGCCGTATCCGAAACATCTGCGGTCTGTGCGGTTTCGCCGGAAACGTCGGTTTCCGCATTCTGATCCTGTACCGCCGTTGTTTCCTGCGGCTGAGAAGCTTCCGCCGCTTCGGAGGGCTGTTCTGTTCCCTCCTGTACCGCTTCGCTTTGATCGTCGGGGTACTCGCTCTCCGTTATTTCTTCACTTTCCGAAACAGTCTCCGTTTCTGTCTCGGGCTCGGAGACCGTCGTTTCGGTGGGAACAGCAGTGCGGATATTTCCGTATCCAGAAGTGAATTCAACCGGATACCATCCGAAGCCGTCAAGATAAATTTCCGCCCACGCGTGACCGCGCAGGTCTGTAACGTCAACAACGGCGGAGCTGCCGACAGAGATGTCCTTGGGAAAATCCTTGGGCTTTATAATGTAGCCCTCTGCGTATCTGGCGGGAATTCCCGCATAACGGCACATTATTATCGCCGCCGAAGCAAAGTGCGAACAGCTTCCCTCGCCTGTCTCAAGGAAATTATCCACGAAATCCTTTCCCGCCGGCAGTTTTCCCGTGCTCAGGCTGTACTCGCAGTTATCCCTTAGCCACTTTTTAATAAAGTATATTTTGCGGTTCAGCACGGTCATCTCGTCGAGGGTGCTTTTTCCGGTAATACTCTCCTCCGCGGTAATGTACTGATAGTAATGTTCGCCGAAGATCTCATCGGGTGAAAAGCTTTCGGGCAGATCAAGGTAATTACGGTAAACAAAGCTTCTGTACGCCGCCTCGTCTGCGGATAAAGCCGGCGGCGTAGACCATTTTTTGCGGAAGATGTTGCGGTATCCGTTGTAATTTTTCGGTTCGTAGAACTGACCTATATACGACTTTGCAGAACCGCTGAAGCCGCTGCCCGCGTTTATTTTGTACCTTGAAACGCTTTCCGGCACAAGATTGTACGGCATATAAAGATAGTTGGTATTTGCGGCGATATTTTTGACTGAGAAGCTGTGCCGAGGCATTTCTGCGGAAGTGTATTTTAAATTGTATCCGTCCAGAAGCAGAGGGGAAAGACCCTCGGTGTCAAAGGAAGAGGTTATCTGTTCAAGCTCTTTGAGCTTTGCGTCAGGAAGCTGCTCCCAGCTTCTGCCGGTATAGACGGAGCCTACGAAACCGCGCAGATAAACTGTATCCTCCGACTTGGGGACAGTCACCTCCAGAACAGTCTTGCCGTCAAAGGATATCTCGTCAAACTCTCCCAGCTTGCCGTGGTTTATCGCTCCGGTAGGGACGATATTCCTCGTGGCAATGGTAACTATGTCGTCTATGACCTGCTTTACTCCACCGCCGCTGAAATAGTCCACAGCCTCGTCGTACATGATATTCAGCTTTTCGGGACGTTCATAGCCGAACATACGGGACGCCGTAAACACCGCGGCAATGCACAGTACTGAGATCGCCGCTGTATAGAATCCGCAGTGTGAGGAATATTTTTTGCAGCGCGAGTCGGAGATATTTTCAGCCGCGTTGGACTCAACAGCAAACATAGCCGCCCAGCACACAACCACCGCAAAAAAAGCGGCGAGGTTGGGTTCAAGTCCGAACATGAGAACGGAGAAAACAGGGATACATGTGGAGCAGCATACTCCCGAGGCGGAGTTGCCTCTCACCGCCGCGTGACAGGCAAACGCGCACATAATGTATTCCCAGAAAAAAATAAACGTCCGCGTATGGCTGAGCGCAAGCTCCGGCTCAAGAAGCTCTATAAAAGGTTTTTCGCGGTACTCTTCGCGGATAGTCGAGAGAAAGCAGTTGAGCGTATTGGCAAATCCCGCGCATATTTCGTATCTGTTTATAAAGACAGGCACTGTCAGCGCAAGTATTACCAATGCTCCCGCGCGGCGTAACCATTTCTCACGGAGACTGAAAACAAACGTAAAAATGAGGCACATGGGAAAAGCCCAAAACGCATACGACGCGCTTATCCCCAGGTCTATGCAGGTCAAAAAAGCCGCCGAGGAACCGATGCAGCCGCAGGAGGCTATAAGAAGCTTTACGGCGATCGGAGCAAAGTCCGCTGCCGATGAAAGCTTTGAACCGCCGCGTTTTTTGTCTGCAAGTATACTCGCAGAGACAGACGCGGAGGGACTGTGCTGCCGGTTCATTTTCATTCTCCTTTCCGTTTTTGCGCCGCACTTATCCCTCGCGGGGAATATCGGCATTTTCAAAATATCCGAAATTTTCAGAGCTTAGCTTTTCCGCGTCGGCGTAGATAAATTCCACAGCCGAAACTTCCATGCTGCTGCCGGTATCGTTGTCTGTCTGAGAAGCTGTGCATATTACAGTCAGCCGCGCTTCTCCGCATATGGAGGAAAGCTCGTCCGCATATGCTCCGCCGTCCTGTTCGGAAACGGCTATAACCCTTGAAAAGCCTCCGTTCGCAATGAAAACGCTGTCGGATATTTCCGTTACATAGGCAATACTGCTGCCGTATTCAAGCTCCTTTACGCCGCGGCATATTTCGGCAAGCTCGGCACAGAGCGAGTCGGTATCTGTGATCTCCGAGGCGCGCAGGCTGTAGCCGCAGCACGGTACAGCAAATGTGTGCGCCGCGCCGCTTTCGGCAAGAGAGCAGGATACCGAGGCGGCAGCTTCAAGGACTCTGTCCGCCCCCTCGGCGGAACGGCAGCTTCCCGTGTCAGCTATTATCAGTATCCTGCTGCCCACAGGCTTTGAAAGCTCCCTGACGATAAAATTATCGCTCCTGCCGCTGAGCTTCCAATGGATAAGATTGTGCCTGTCACCGTCGCGGTACTCTCTCAGCATAAAAATTTCCGACGGGTCGTCGCCTGGCTTTTCACGTGAGAAAACGCTGCTTTCCGCACTGTAGATATAATTACTCTCTATAGACTGCGAGACCGGAAGTATAGCGGGGAGAACTGTTATGCGCGTACTGAAGCCAACCTTTTTCCGCACCGAGGTTATCCCCATAAGGTCGCGCAGCCTTACGCTCCTGACAGTAACCGAGATCGCCCCGCAGTGCTTAGGGAGAAAATTCAGCGACACAGTTTCGCTTGTCCGTCCTCCGATGGGAACGTAGGCAGTGTGTACATAAGGAAGCTCCTCCTCAAATGGTGCGGACACCGTATAGCGTATTTTTACCATACATGAGGAAACAGGCAGAAAAGAGCGGTTATAAAGGTTTATTTTTATAGCCGCCGCTTTTCCCCGTTCCGTTACGGGGGAATCGCAGTATACCTTTATTTTCAGGAACGCAGAGCCTATTGCGAGAGCCGCGTACAAAACAACGGGCATTGCCAGCAGGAACGCCAGCAGATAAAACGAAAGGTCTCCCATATAGAGCACATAAAATACAGCCGAGCAGAGAATTATCAAAAAATAAACAAGCTTCATGCCGATCCCTTTCCGCTATCGTATGGACGGAGCCGGAGTACGTGCGCTTATATCGCGCAGAACGTCCGCCACCGTAACGCCCGCCGCTTTTGCCTTTGCGCTCAGGATAATGCGGTGCTCCGCAACGTCTCCGAGAATATATTTTACATCGTCAGGAATAACGTATCCACGTCCGCGCATAAGGGCGGCGGCTCTTGCCATTGACGTGAGAGCCACCGTTCCCCGCGGACTCAGTCCCAGCTTTACCTGCGGGTGGGTGCGCGTAGCCGCCGCAATGGAGGCGAGGTATTTGTACACCCGGTCGTCTATGAAGACCTCCTCGGCGGCGCTTATCAGCATGAGTACGTCGTCGGCGTTTGCAGCTGGAGAAATCGAGTCCGCTGACTTTGACGCGCCTTTTGATTTAAGTATGGCTATCTCGCTGTCAAGATCGGGGTATCCCATTGTAAGTCTTACTATGAACCTGTCCAGCTGGGATTCGGGCAGCATTTGAGTACCCACCGAGCCTATGGGGTTCTGGGTGGCTATAACGATGAACGGCTTCGGAAGCGGGTGAGTGCAGCCGTCCACGGTGACGGAGCCTTCTTCCATAGCTTCGAGAAGCGCGCTTTGGGTCTTGCTGGAGGTACGGTTTATCTCGTCCGCGAGAAAAAGGCTGCACAAAGCCGCGCCGGGCTTGTAGTCGAAGCTGTCGGCGCGCTTGTTATAGACGGTAAATCCCGTAACGTCGGCAGGAAGCACGTCGGGAGTAAACTGCATACGCTTGTAGTCAAGGGACATCGCCTTTGAAAACGCAAGGGCGAGGGTGGTCTTTCCAACACCGGGGATATCGTCAAGAAGAATATGTCCCCCGGCAATTATGGCAAGCAAGGTCTTTATGACGACCTCGTCCTTTCCGATTACGGCTTTTTTAACTTCTTCGGTAATCCCCTTTGCCATGGGAATGATCTTCGTTTTTATTTCCTGGTCTGTCATAACGTTACCTCTCAATTTTTAGTAAGCACTACATAATAACAGTATAGCACATTTTGGGCAGAAATACAAATTACAATTTGGTAAAAGAGAAATTTTAGGCATTTACTGTGATTCTGATACGATATGGGTATCAATTATTTTTAGCTAAACATAAGTCCCCATTGATGGAGCATTGCTTTGTAACGGCGACTCTCCGCTAAACAAATAAACAAGAATTTATAAAATAAAAATTGATTTACGAGGCTTTTGAAAGAACTTGCTTGCATTGTATAGAAAAATGTGGTATAATATTTGTAAATTATTTTTTATACGAAACGAGGTCTTTTAAAATGTCGCATTGGATCGAACAAACAAACGTTTACCATATTTATCCTCTTGGCTTCTGCGGCTGCGAAAAATTTCGCTCCGAATTTTCTGAAACGGGCGAAAAAGGCAGGATACTGAAAGTAATCGAGTGGATACCCCACCTTAAAAAAATGAACTTTAACGCCGTTTACTTCGGACCTGTTTTTGAGTCCTTCGAGCACGGCTATGATACCACCGACTATTACACGATAGATAAGCGTCTCGGCTCCAACGAGGACTTCGCGGAGGTCTGCGCCGCTCTCCATAAAAACGGCATACGAGTTATTCTGGACGGCGTTTTCAACCACGTTGGCAGAGATCATTACGCTTTCAAAGACGTACAGCGGAACGGCGGAAATTCCCGCTGCAAGGACTGGTTCGCAGGCGTGAACTTCGGCGGACGTTCTCCATACGGCGATAATTTTTCCTACGAGGGCTGGAACGGTCACTATAACCTTGTTAAGCTGAATCTTTACAACAACGAGGTAGTGGAGCATCTTTTCGGCGCGGTAAAAATGTGGATAGAAAAATGGGGAATAGACGGTATCCGATTTGACGCAGCAGACTGTCTTACCGAGGACTTCATAAAGCGCATACACCGTTTTACACGTGAGCTGAGACCCGATTTCTGGCTCATGGGAGAGATAATCCACGGTCAGTATAACCGCTGGGCTAACGAAGATATGTTCGACTGCGTTACAAACTATCAGTGCTATAAGGGTATATATTCCTCCCACAACGACCGCAACTATTTTGAGATAGCCCATTCCATCGAGTATCAGCACGGTCAGTACGGCAGCGTCTATATGTATAATTTCCTTGATAACCACGACGTTGTGCGCCTTATGTCGGTACTGAAAAACCCGGATCACGCTGAGTGCTGCTATACTATGATGTACGGTATGTACGGCGTTCCGTCAGTATACTACGGAAGCGAGTTCGGCATGCGCGGAGAAAAGGGCAGAGGTGAAGACGCTGACAGAGCTATCCGTCCCTGTCTTGAACTGGACGATATACCCGACATGAACGACAAGCTTATGCTCCATATTTCGGAGCTTGGAGCAATACGCCTTTCACTTCCCGCAGTACAGTCGGGTTCATACGCAAAAATTGAGCTGAAAAATCAGACTTTCCTTTTCAAGCGGGAGCTTAACGGAGAGATAGTTTATTTCGCCCTGAACATCAGCGACGGAGACTATACTTTCAGATTCAGCACGCCATACGGAAAGCTTGCCGACCGCCTCAGCGGCAGGCAGTTCACCGTAAACGGAGGAAACGCTGAGATAACAGTACCCAAAAACAAATCCATGATACTTGTGGACGGTTCAGCTGTGCAGCCTGTTTTGGAACAAAAGGAAATGATTTCCATGCCGAAGAATGAACCCGTTATGGAAGCTTCCGAAGCAGTACAGTCCGCCGCAGAAGGAAAAAATGCCGAGACTGCTGCTTATGCTGCGCCTGCCGCTTCTGCCGCTCCCGCTGTTCCCGACAAGAACAACGGCATAAGAGGACTTGGCGTTCCCGAGGGACGAAAGATAGTTATAGGCGGACACTACAAGCATTTCAAGGGCGGAGAGTATGTTGTGCTGAACGTTGCAAAGGATCACGAGACCTGCGCGGAGCAGGCGGTCTATATGCAGATCCACGGAAAGCCGGTGGTATGGGTGCGCCCGCTCGGTATGTTTTTGGAGAATGTTGACGACCACGGCAATGTAAAGCCCAGATTTGAGCTTCTCAGTGACTGACGTTCAAAAATAAAAATTAAGGGACGCTTTTAAAGCGTCCCTTTAGGCAGGAGATAAAAGGTTTTTCCAGCAGTCCTCTTTAATAAAGACGCTTACCAAGGCAAGTTCAAGCGGCTTTTATATAGCTTCGCTCTATGCCTTTCAGCCTTTTGTGCGCACCCTACACCAAAACGTTTTTATCGTCTCGGAAGAATACTGCGATTCCTTTCTTCTATAGAGGGCGGCATGGGTAGAGGCTCAGCCTTTTAACCGCAGCAGCTCTTCTTTGAGAAAGAGAGACAATCGGTGCATTCGGGAACAGTGGGGTTCTTTTCATGAGTACCCACCTGAATGCAGTCCAGTGTGCAGTAATGCTCTGTGTCCATGTTGTACTTGCAGCTTGTTACATCGCATTTAATTGAAGGGTTTTTCATTTTCGATTCTCCTTTTCGGACAGACCCTGAACCGTTTTTTTAAATACCAATATCCGATCCTGTTTTTGCTTTTGGCTTTAAACTTTCCGTCGGAGATTGGTATTACAGACGCGGAGTATTCCCCGCGTCCGCATTTTGCGGTTTATCCGCTTTCAGCGGGTTGTCCGCATAATTGCGGTTCGTTTCGTCCTTTTGGTTTTGCCGTTTTTCTTCCGGCACAAGTATTATATGCGGAACGTTCTTCGGGATTCGTTGAAATTTCTGACGTTCAAAACGGAAAAATCAAACATTTTTTAATTTTAATAATTTTAAGTAGTTAAGGAGCTCACGTCATGCTTTACGGAGCGAAAGAATCAACTTTAGAAATAAACGGAGCGGAAGCGTGCCGCGTAAAATACATAAGCTTCGGCAAAGGTGAAAGACCGCTTGTTATAATTCCAGGATTGAGTCTGAGGAGCATAAAGGGAACGGCTTTTCCTCTGGCGTATATGTACCGCGTGTTTGCAAAGGATTTTAAAGTTTTCGTTTTTGACAGGCGGGACGAGGTACGCGAGGGCTTTACGGTAAGCGGTATAGCCGATGATACCGCGGAAGCAATGAGGACTCTCGGCATAAAAAGCGCGGACGTTATCGGCATTTCTCAGGGAGGAATGGCTGCTCAGTATCTTGCCGTCCGTTACCCAGAGCTTGTGCGCACGCTTATTCTCGGAGTAACGCTTTCACGTATGAACGAGACTGTAACAGCCGCCGTGAACGGCTGGGTGAAAAGCGCCGGAAGCGGAGATATCGGAGCTGTCGTCAATGATATGATACCCAAAATGTACTCGGACAGCTATATGAAAAAGTACAAGCGGCTTTTGCCTGTGATATCAAAATTCACAAAGCTTGAAGATCCCGAAAGGTTTGTTATCCTTGCAAAAGCCTGCCTTACCTGTGATATTTACGGCGAACTCGATAAAATAAAATGTCCCGTTTTAGTTATCGGAGGAAAACTGGACAAAATAGTTACCGGAGAAGCTTCGGAGGATATCGCCGAAAAGCTTATTTCCTCCGGCTGCAAATGCAAGCTGTTCCTGTATGATGAGCTGGGACACGCAGCTTACGAGGAAGCTGAAGATTTTAACCGGAAGATACTGGATTTTATATTGGATTCAAATCCCGAATAATATTTTGTGATCATGCCTGACAATAAGGAGGGACTTTCAAATGGTTATAAGTATGCCCAAAAACGTAAAAGCTGTTATTGATATCCTTGAAAAGAACGGACATGAGGCGTATATAGTAGGCGGCTGCGTCCGGGACGAGCTTCTCGGCAGAACGCCCAAGGACTACGACGTAGCGACGTCGGCTGTCCCCGAAGAGACAAAGCAGTGTTTCCGTAATTTTAAGGTGGTTGAAACGGGTCTGAAGCATGGTACCGTTACCGTTATAACGAATGGAGAAAGCTTTGAGGTAACGACTTTCAGAAAGGACGGCTCTTATTCCGACCGCCGCCGCCCCGACAGCGTTGTTTTTTCCTCAAAGCTGGAGGACGATCTTGCCAGACGGGATTTTACGGTAAATGCAATGGCGTATAATTCCCGCAGGGGGCTTATCGACCTTTACGGCGGTCAGAAGGATCTTTTCCGCCGCCGGATAGTCTGTGTTGGCGACCCGGAAAAACGCTTCGGAGAGGACGCTCTCAGAATAATGCGCGCTCTACGCTTTGCTTCGGAGCTTGGATTCAGTCCCGAAAAAAACACCGCGGAAGCAGCGCATAAAATGAAAGACCTGCTTGAAGAAATTTCCGCAGAAAGGGTCGCAAAGGAGCTCCTGCTGCTTTTGTGCGGAACTTCGCCTTTTGAAGTGCTTACCGAATTTTCGGACGTAATAGCCGAGATTGTTCCCGAAATAGAGCCGTGCATAGATTTTGACCAGCACAGCAAATACCATATATATGACGTCTGGACGCATACAGCCTCCGCTGTGGAACGCTCCGAAGCCGATCCGAATGTGCGCCTTGCGCTTATGCTCCATGACATTGGCAAACCTTTCTGTCTTAAGACCGACGATGAGGGCAACGGACATTTCTACGGTCACGAAAAACTCAGCGCGGACATTGCGGAAAACGTTATGCGCCGCCTGCGATTTCCGATAGACACCATAAAGCGGGTGTCAAAGCTTATTAGGTATCACTATGTTACTCCGGTGAACGATGACAAGGTGGTAAAACGTCTGCTGTCAACTCTTGGAAACGAGGATTATTTCCTGCTTATGGAAGTAATGAAAGGGGACAACAGGGCCAAGCACCGATTCTGTATGGAGCGGGTTCAGGTAATTGAATCCATGCAGAAGCGAGCGGAGAGGATAATTGCAGAGGATCCGTGCCTGCAGATTTCCGACTTGAAAGTAAACGGCGGAGATCTGCTGGAGCTTGGTTTCACAGGCGAAGCCATAGGAACCGTTTTAAAAGATATGCTGGAAGCGGTCATAGACGAAAGGATACTCAACGAACGGGACGCTTTGCTTAGATTTGCCCGCGGGCGGTCTGTGCAGCAGTAGGCGGCAAGCATTCAATGATAAAAAGTTTCAGCCCCCTTGAGGGGGCATTTTTTTGTAGTGGTTCAATCAAATCTGCCAAATCTGCGCATGGGGCGACTAAGCCCGCGGGGGCTGCCGGTTAAACAAACTAAACAAAAATTTACATAAACTGATTTGTACCAAATTTGCACTGTGCAGTTGACATACGGAAACATTAATGGTAAAATAATTGTATCTTGATAATGCGGTCTGTGGGGAAAAATCCGATAAAGGAAGTAAACAAAATGTCAACTGCAATCACTGAAAATAAATTCAGCTTTGAAGAGACTTTTGAGCTTGTCAAGGGTCAGAATATAGAACAGACAATGCGCAGCTTTGCGGAAAGAATGCAGATATACCGCGCGGGTATAAAGGAGATACGCACAAAGCTTGAGATACTCGACGAGGAGTTTCAGACAAAGTTTTCCTACAATCCCATTCATCATATTGAGTCGAGGCTCAAGTCCCCTCAAAGCATAGTTAAAAAAGTTAAGGCAAAGGGACTTCCCGTAACGGTGGAATCAATGTCCGCAAACATAACCGACGTGGCGGGAATACGAGTAATATGCAACTATATCGACGACATATACCGCGTTGCCGAGCTTCTTACGGGACAGGACGACGTTACCCTCATCAGGGTAAGGGATTACATAAAGAATCCCAAACCGTCGGGCTATAAAAGCCTGCACCTTATAGTCGAAGTGCCAATTTTTCTTTCCACCGGACCTGTCCCAATACCCGTGGAAATTCAGATACGCACCATCGCAATGGACTTCTGGGCAAGTCTGGAGCATAAGCTGAAATATAAAACGGACAACGACGTTTCTCCGGAGCTGCGCAAGCGGCTAAAGGTCTGCGCGGACGAGATATTTGCGCTGGACAGGGAAATGCAGAACATACACACTACGATTCAATTAAGGAACGATGAGGAACAATGAGCGGACGGATATTTACCTATACTCCCGTCGGACACCTTGAAATAATCTCAGACGGTTCGTCTCTGGTGGGGATACGCTCGTGCCCCGAACCTTTCGGGGACGTTTCGGGAGACGCTGTTACCGCCGAGGCGGAACGTCAGCTTGCGGAGTACTTTGCCGGAGACCGGAGGAGGTTTGAGCTTCCGCTGCGGCTTTGCGGCACGGATTTCCGGCTTAGGGTATGGAACGCGCTTGCAGATATTCCTTACGGCGAGACTGTTTCCTACAGCGGGATTGCCGCTGCGGCAGGAAGTCCGAAAGCCTGCCGTGCCGCAGGGAACGCCGTGGGGAAAAATCCTTTCCTGATAGTCCTGCCATGCCACAGGGTAGTGGCTTCGGACGGCACTGTCGGCGGATTCAGCGCGGATATCAATATTAAAAAATATCTTCTGGAATTTGAAAAAAACTATTATAGATCATAAACCGAAAGGAGGAACTGTATGCGCGGTCACAGCGGCAAAAAGATTTTTCTGACATATGCTTTGCTTTGCGCGGTCATGCTTTCCTCCTGTAACAGCGGTGAAAATATTTCCTCCGCTTCGGAAGCGGATACCGCGCAGGATACAACGGCTTCGGTCACAGTCTTTTCCGATACGTACAATACGGAGGTATCGGAATCGGAGACGCCGGCGGAAACAGTTCCCGAGACCGTTTCGGAAACAGATGCCGCAGGCGTTTCGGGTACGTCGGGAACGGAGATGCCGACAACCGAAATCTCATCAGGGCAGAACGTTTCCACTGCGGATACTTCGGAAACTACGGTATCGGAATCAGCTGTTTCCGATACTGCGGAAACGACATCGGAAGAGCTTTTCTCCAATTCGGAAATTAATCCGACCGCAGCTTCGGTTTCGGAGACTACAGCCGCAAAGTCCGAAAAGCCTGCCGAAATAATCATTCCCGATGTAAAAGTACCTCTTGCAGGCGGCATTTCGGTCTTTTCGGAGGAAAAAGCCGAGCTTGATTACAGCAATGCCTCTGACGGATATATCTCCGTACTGTACAGCGGTTCAAGCGCGCAGGCAAAGCTGAGGATAACAAACGGAAGCGTGCAGTACGACCATGATGTTTCAGTTGACGGCACGCGGGATTTTATTCCGCTTATGGGCAGCGGAAACTATACCGTAAAGGTGTATGAGCACGTTTCCGGAAAAAACTTTGCGCTGATACTTTCGGGAGAATTTGACGTTTCCATGAAGAATGAAAACGATACTTTTCTTTACCCCAACAAATACGTCAGCTTCGGAAAAAATTCCGACTGCGTAAAAAAAGCTGCGGAGCTCTGCGCGGGAAAAAGCGGAGACGTTGAGGAGATCGCGGCGGTGTTCGGATATATTGCCGAAAATATTTCTTACGACAAACAGCTTGCGGCTACTGTCAATACCTCGTCAAAGGGGGGGAATGCCTATATCCCAGACCCCGACAGGACGCTTTCTTCCGGTAAGGGAATATGCTTCGACTACGCATCGCTGTTTGCGGCTATGTGCCGCTCCAGAGGCATTCCCGCAAGGCTCGTCATAGGATACGCAGACCCTAATATTTATCATGCATGGAACGAGGTCTACACCGACGAAACCGGCTGGATAACCCCAGAGCTTTTCCTGAAGAAAAAGGGATACAACATTGCCGACGCGACCTTTTATGCGGGCAATTCCGATAAGAAAAAAATCTCCGAGTATATTTCCGATGACGGAAATTATACCGCGGTGTACAGATATTGACGGAGGATAAAATTATGTCGCTGAAAATTCTTACCAACGAAGAGACCGCTTTTTTCTGTGAGCAGCTTGCCATGATACTTGAAGCGGGAATACCGGTTGCCGACGGTCTGGAGGTCTTTGCCGAGGATTCGGGGGACAAGCGGTTCAGGGAGATATCCAATATCCTTTCGGAGCATATGAACAGCGATGATTCCGCGCTTTTTACCGCTATGGAAAAAGCGGGGATATTTCCCGACTACGCGGTGAAAATGGTAAAGATAGGTTCTGTCACGGGACGTCTGGAGGATACCCTCAACGGACTTTCGGACTACTATTCCAAAAGGGCTGAACTGAGGCAGACGGTCAAAAGCGCAGTGTCCCACCCCCTGCTGCTGCTGGCGATGATGACCGCTGTCATCGTTGTTATGGTGATAAAGGTAATACCCATGTTCCGCGAGATATTCATGCAGTTCGACGAAAGCGCGGCTGCCGTTGTGGAGGACAGCATTTCCTTTGCCTACGGTCTGGGAACGGCGGTAATGGTGATACTTCTTGCCGCGCTGGCGGTAACTCTTGTTATAGCTCTGCTTATGCAGATACCTGCGGCGAGACGGAAGCTTTATGGAATATTTACTAACTTCGTGCTGACCGGAGGAATGTCCGAAGCGGTGGCTATGGCTGACGTTACAGGGGCAATGAGCATGATGACTGCCTGCGGGATAGCTCCCGAACAGACTCTGGAGCTTGCCGCAGAGCTTACCGAAAACAAAACGGTAAAGCGCAGGATCAGGGACTGCGAGGCTATGGTGCTGGACGGAGAATACTTCGCGGACGCTATCGGAAAATCAAAGCTGCTGCCGTCCATATACGCACGTTCCCTTAAAGTGGCGTACAAATCCGGAGCCTTCGACGCGGCGTGGAAAAAAATTGACGAACGTCTCGGACGCGAATGCGACAGAAAGATATACGGCGCGGTATCCTTTATCGAGCCTGTGATAATAGGCATACTGGCAATAATTATCGGCGCGGTGCTTATCGCGGTAATGCTCCCCATGACGGATATAATCACGTCTATAGGATAAGCATATGAAAGACTAACGGAAAGGCGGCTGACGGTACTGTGAAAAAGAAATATCGCAGCAAGCTGTATTTGCTGTCGGTTCTGCTGTTTGCAGCCGTCGCTGTATGGTTTGTTATTTCGGCTGGAAACGCGGATTCGGCAGCCGGTGAAAAGCGTACCGAAGCGGTATACAATTCGGTCATGAACGGCGCGTTGCTCTGCTACTCCATAGAGGGGGAATATCCTTCCGATCTGGAGTACCTTGAAAAGCATTACGGCGTAAGGATAAACGGCGACAAATATATTGTGGACTACAGCTATTTCGGGGCGAATATACGTCCCACGGTGACAGTCATTGAAAAGGAGGGCGCGGAATGAACAGACCGGGCTCAGGACGTCTTGCGGAAACGGTCAGCTCGGCGGCAAGCATGACGCTGTTTCTGATATTTTCCGTGTGCTGTCTGATAATCATTGCAGTTGCCTCTTCGGCATACGGACGTATCAGCGGAAATTACGACAGTACGTTCAATTCTGCGGCGGCAGTCAGGTACATAACAAACAAGATACGTGCCAGCGAAAGCGCGGAGGTGATCTCTGAAAGCGAGCTTTTGCTGACGAACAGCGGTTACGAAACGCTGATATATTATGACGGCGGCGCAGTATTTGAAAGGCTTTTTGCCGGCGCGGACTCAATGAAAAATGAGGATTCCCCAAATGCGGGAGGCGAGAGAATGTTCGGCGCGGAAAGCCTTGTTATCGAGGAAACGGACGGTCTGATAAAAGTCACGGCTGAGGACAGCGGGCATTCCTTTACGGCGTACTGCCGAAGCTGCCGCGGCAGCAACCGCCGCGGCACGGAAAAATAAATCGGGAAAGGAGCGGAAACGGCTGTGAAAAGTCCCATAAAGGCAGTCCCTGCGGGCGGGAGGCTCAATCTTTTCTTTATGGAAATGATAATCGTCCTTATGTTTTTCAGCATTGCCTCGGCGGTGATCCTGAACGCTTTTGCGGCTTCCGGCAGGCTTTCCCGCGAAAGCGAAAGGCTGGAAAGAATGTCTTTCTGTGCTCAGTCGGCGGCGGAAATATTTTCCGAGTCGGGAAGCTTGTCCCAAACTCTTGAGGAGCTTTTCGGAAGCGGTTCTTACGAGATACTTAACGCAGACCTTGAGGGCGGAGGATACGCTGCGGAGGCAAAGCTTCCGCTTACAGGGGACTGCGAATATTCCCCCCAAAGTCCCGAAATTTTTATGATCCTGATCGAAACGGCGGAGAAGTCCGACAGCGGCACGCTGAAAATACTGTCCGTAAAATTTGAGAATACCGATAATGAAGAGCTGTACCGGATAACCTCGGGAGCATACATTCCCGCTGAACGGAGGTCGGACGCGAATGAATGATGCAAAAACCAATAGACGACCCGCAGGAATAGGAACGGGATATCTTTCACTGATGATGATATTTGTAACGCTGTGTCTTACGGCTTTAGCGGCACTTTCGTTTTCCGCGGCGGAAAACGAAAGAAAATTCAGCGCAAGGAGCGCGGACTACACGGCGGAATACTACGCCGCCGACCTGGAGGCGAAGCGTACTCTCGCGGAAATAGATTCGGTCGTGAGCGGATACTCGGATTATATGGATTTCATGCTGCTTGCGGAGCTTGACGGGATAAGCGGAGCAGAGTATGAAGCGCTTCCCGACAGTCTGACCGTAAGCTGGAAAACGCCGATAAACGACAGGCAGAGTATTTCCTGCACGGTAAAATTTTCGGACGGAAATTTTGAAGTACTGAACTGGCGGACGGTCTCCTCGGGAGAGACGGAGGACGCTCCGCTGGGAATATGGCTGGGCGAATAAAACTGTAAAATATTTCAGTATAAAATTACAAACGGAGGTAATATCATGAAAACGATTCTGCTTTTTATTTTGGATAAGTTTGCCGACTGGGAAGCGGCATATCTGTCCTCGGCGGTAAATATGCTGGGTAACGGCGAATTTTCGGTAAAAACCGTTTCGCTCACACAAGAAGCGGTCATCTCTATAGGCGGATTCAGAACCGTCCCCGATTTTGGTTTGGATACAGTTCCCGAGGATTACGAAGCATTGATACTGATAGGCGGAATGTCCTGGAGGACTCCCGAGGCGCGCGGCGTTTCCGCTCTTGCGGAAAACTGCGCCGAAAAGGGAAAGCTGCTCGGCGGCATATGCGACGCTTCCGCTTTCCTCGGTACTCTGGGACTGCTGAACAGCGTCCCCCATACGAGCAACGACCCCAACGACCTTAAACAGTGGGCGGGGGGAGCCTACGGCGGAGAAAAGCTGTATGTCCATAAACAGGCTGTGCGCGGCGGAAATATCATTACGGCAAACGGCACAGCGGCTCTTGAATTTGCCAGGGAAGTACTGCTTGCGGTAAATGCCGCTCCGGAAAACAAGATTAATGACTGGTACAATTTTCATAAGCTGGGATATTACTGTGCGGCTATGCCCGATATGCGGTAACGCCGTATCCCGATAAAAGCGAAAGGAACTGATTTTCATGGACGTTAAGCAGATACTTGTGGACGCAGTAAACAAGGGCGCGTCGGACATTTTCATGGTCTCGGGCGCGGCTCTGGCTTTCAAGATCGACGGCAGAGTGGTCTCAGCCGGAGAAAATTATCTTATGCCGGACGAGATAAAAGCTGCGGTGTTTGAGATATTTTCGCTGGCAGGACTGGATATAACGAGTCCCGACGATTTGAAGTGTGAAATGGATTTCTCGTTTTCCATAAAGGGTACGGGAAGATTCAGGGCGAATATCTACCGCCAGAGAGGCTCGTTCTCGGCGGTACTGCGGTGCGTGCCCTTTGAACTTCCCGACAGCGCAAAGCTGGGAATACCCGAAAGCGTTATGGAGCTTTCCGAAATAAAAAGCGGAATAGTTCTTGTTACGGGAGCGGCGGGAAACGGCAAGTCCACAACCCTTTCCTGCATGATAGACCGTATCAACACAAACAGCGAGGGACATATAATAACAATAGAGGATCCCATAGAATTTCTCCACAAGCACAAAAAATGCATAATCAGCCAACGTGAAATAAACATAGATACAAGCAGCTATGTGGACGCTCTCAGAGCTGCTTTGCGGCAGGCTCCCAACGTTATCCTTGTTGGGGAGATGCGGGACTTCGAGACCATAAACATAGCCATGACCGCCGCCGAAACAGGTCAGCTTGTTCTGTCTACCCTGCATACAAACGGAGCGGCGAACACGGTAGACCGAATCATAGATGTTTTCCCCACAAATCAGCAGCACCAGATAAGAGTGCAGCTTTCAATGGTACTTCGGGCTGTCGTTACTCAGCAGCTTGTCCCCTCCGTTAAGGGAGGACTTGTCCCCGCTTTTGAGATAATGAACGTAAACAGTGCGATCAGAACTATGATACGTGAGCAGAAAACACACCAGATAGACACGGTGCTCCAGTCCGAGACGGGAATGCAGACCATGGACGGCTCGCTGCTGAAATTATTCCGCGAGGGTGTAATTACGGCGGATACCGCAGTTGACTATGCGTCCAATCAGGAGCTTATGTTAAAGCGCGTTAAAGCGGTGTAATGTTAGCGTAAAACCGTGCCGTTGTGCACTCTGTACAAAAAGATATGTATAAAATTTTAAAAAATTATTTGAAAAAATGTGGATTTTTTGCAATTTATATGATATAATTTTTGTAAAGAATAAAGAGTATAGTTATGCTCTTTTGAATATGTACGGAATCAAGTTTTAATTCATAACAAAGTTTTGAGAGGGAGGCTTTGCATATGGAAAACAATAAGAAAAAGGCTCTCATAAAATCCGTTGCCGCATTTACTTTTGCGGTAAGTATGTTTGCCGCTCAGTCGCCTGCGGCAAGCGCGGCTGACGTAAGCGCAGCGGATATGATGGGTCACAAGATCGCCGTCGGCGAAAACGAAGAGGAATCGGAAGAAGCCGAGACCGACACAATGGGCGACGGAGACGATGATGTAAATACCGACGAAAACGCGGTAGCTGGCGAGGCTGCCGAGGCGGTAGGATCAGAGGTCGAAGAGACGGAAACGGAATCTCCGGCGGCGGAGGATGTTGCTGAAACACCTGCCGGCGATACTGCGCCTGTTGAGGAGGACTCCGCCGAGACTCCTGCTGACGAATCTGTATCGGTTGAGGAAAATGTTGCCGAAACACCTGCCGATGAAACTGCACCGGTTGAAGAGACTGTAATTGAAACTCCTGCTGACGTTACGGCTGTTGAAACAGTTGCCGTGGAGGAAGACGGCGCCGAAGAGGCGGAGGCTGCTGCCGAGAGCGTTCGTTCCATTCTCGGCGGAGCAAACGGATACAATGTTTTTGTTGAGGGCAACTATACCCAGACAGGCAAAAACAATATCGACGTGGGCGATGGCTCCGGAGTTGTTGCCGTAGGCGGAAATGTTGACGTGGGCGAGGGTATTGACCACAAGGGTTCAAGCTTTGAGGTAGGCGGTTCGGTAGTAGGTACGCTCAACGGCGACAGGGTCGCAGTGGGCGAGGACTGCACCGTTGATTTCCAGAATACATTTAACGAGCTGAGACAGACGTCCTCGGCTATCTCGCAGGTCAGCGGAACAACTGTCAGCAACGGCAGCGACAGCAGCTACATCAAATCGGAATACGGAACGATCACTCTAAAGGGAAGTGATTCAGACGTTAATGTCTTCAACATGACTGTTGAAGAATACAACGCAATGAAAACCTCTGAAAATATGGCGCTCAGATACGACGTTCCCGATGGCTCTACGGTTATCCTGAATATTGTGGGAGAGGGCGATGTAAACCTCGTATTCGACTGGGGAGCATACTATAACGGCGGTTCGCTTACAAGCGGAAACAAGACCGGAAACTCCAAGGTAATGATAAACGTACCCGGCGGAAACAATGTTACCATTGCTTCCGGCGTAGGAAGTCTGCTGGCTCCCAGTTCTTCCGTAGGAGGCGGTGAAGGCAAGGGCTACAACCCTCACTACGAGGGTCAGGTCATCTGTAAGGAATTTAGCGGGAATATACAGTTCGGATCCAGTTCCTTTGACTATACCATTAAGGATAAGCCTGTAACACCAGACGAGAGCGGTACACCAGAAACTCCAGACGAAAGCGGTACACCAGAGACACCGGACGAGAGCGGTACACCAGAAACTCCAGACGAAAGCGGTACACCAGAAACTCCAGATGAGAGCGGTACACCGGAGACACCGGACGAGAGCGGTACACCGGAGACACCGGACGAAAGCGGTACACCGGAAACTCCGGACGAAAGCGGTACACCGGAGACACCCGATGAAACTGAAACACCGGAAACTCCGGATGAGAGCGGTACACCGGAGACACCGGACGAAAGCGGTACACCGGAGACACCGGACGAGAACGGTACACCGGAAACTCCGGACGAAAGCGGTACACCAGAGACACCCGATGAAACTGAAACAC
This sequence comes from uncultured Oscillospiraceae bacterium, assembly GCA_910586535.1. Lineage (GTDB taxonomy): Bacteria > Bacillota > Clostridia > Oscillospirales > Ruminococcaceae > RGIG8773. Next base: position 2,565 of record CAJUHS010000016.1, on the reverse strand, counting down.
CGGAAACACCAGACGAAAGCGGTACACCGGAAACTCCGGACGAGAACGGTACACCGGAAACTCCGGACGAAAGCGGTACACCGGAGACACCTGATGAAACCGAAACACCGGAAACACCAGATGAGAGCGGTACACCAGAAA
>CAJUHS010000016.1:0-2324 GCA_910586535.1 uncultured Oscillospiraceae bacterium | reverse complement strand
CACCTGATGAAACCGAAACACCGGAAACACCAGATGAGAGCGGTACACCAGAAACACCGGACGAAAGCGGTACACCAGAAACACCAGACGAGAACGGTATACCGGAGACACCTGATGAAACCGAAACACCTGAAACTCCAGATGTGCCTGAGATACCAAATTTCCCTGTTTCACCTGTTATTCCCATCATTGATTTTGAAATGTTTGACGAAACCGAAACTCCTCTTGCGATCACTCCTTTTGATGAAACTGCTGAGACAGCAAGTGAGTTTGAGTATGATACCGACAGCTATGAAACCTTTGATGATACACCTGTTCCTCTTGCAGACGATCCGTTCGGAGATACCGATGCTGATTCCTACGCTGTAAATCCCAAGACAGGCGTTGATATGACTGTACCCATGGGAGCTTCGGCTGCGGCAATGGCTTCGTTCATGGCTTTGATGATTGCAAACAAAAAAAGACGCGGTGAAAACTAACTGAAGCAATTGAAACCTATTAAAATAACGCCAAGGGAATTTATCCTTTGGCGTTACTTTTTATATATTCGGCTTTTCGTTTCGGAGGAAGCCCTCCAATAATTTTGCTTCTCAGCTTTTTTACCTCTTCGGCAAGCTCCCCGCAGTTTTTGTACCTGCTGAAATACGCTGAAAAATCCGCAGCCTGCTCAAACATATCAAGCCGCAGCATGGACTTAACCATGCAGATATCCAGAAATCTGCACTCGCTGTCCATCATATTTACAAGTATTTCCACAGCAGTCTCGTACCGTCCCTTTATATGCTCGTGAATAGCAAGGCTTCGTTTGGACGCGTCGCTGTGTTCTCCGAGTATCGCTGCATTATGCGTTTGGTACAGTTCCTCGGCGCGCTTAAACCTGTCACGGACAAAATCGGCAAAGATCATATTGCTTACAAGATTTCCCACAAGGTGCGGCTCTAATTTTTTCAGGTCAATTTCCTCAAAGGTTTGGTATGCCTCGTTTATACTTCCCAGTATCAGCAAAGCGTTAGCAAGAAAGCTTTTTCCCTTTGCAATATCCTGTTTCCGTTCTGCCGCTGCAAGCTCTGCCTTGAGGGACTCCGCATACTCTTCCGAAAAACCTTTTTCCGAAAGTATAAGAAGGGACTTTTCAAATCTGCATTTTTTCTTGAATATTTTAAACGGTTTCATTTTTTCGTGCCCTTTTTTCCGTACTTTTTCTTTACAACAGTACTCAGAACGCCGTCAGCCAGCAGAAGAAGGCCCAGAAAAAATTCGGCGATAGTCACAAGAGGAGTGTTTTTTACCGTAAAGGAATAGAAAAGCATTACCGCGCCGAAAAAGTACACCAGAATGATTTTGAACCATTTAAGTCCCACACAGGCGTACTCAATGGCGTCATCGGAATGCCTTACCAGTATATTGAAAATGGTAAAACCGTCCATGATAACGGAAAAACACAGCATAACTATAAGCATACCGAGCAAAGCGTTTATATCTCCGAGCACAAAACCGCCCCTTTCGTTTTCTATCTGATAGTTGAAACTACTTCTATTGCTTTTACAAGCTGATTGTCGTACAGAAGCTGATCATCCTCGGAAAGCACGGTGAGATCCACTTCCGCAGGAAGAGCTACTTCAAAGTTGGGTTTAATTCCCGTTCCGTTATAGTCTCCGCTGTTTTTGGTCTGGAGAGTAGCAACGGTGATCTTTATCGCCGCACCGCCCATAAGCTTGTGCGTCTTCTGCATTACGCCTTTTCCGTAGCTTTGAGTACCGACTATCTGAGCGTTAGCTTCGTCCCTGAGAGCAAACGCAAACAGCTCTGAGCATGAAGCCGTACCGCCGTTTACTAAAACGACCATAGGCATTTTTATCTGCTCCGCCTCCGTCGTGTGGATAACAGTTTCCGACTTATCCTTGTAGTAAGCCGTCACAACGTCGCAGTCGCCGAGAATGCAGTCAAGCGTCAGCTGAAGCGAGGTCGTCAGCCCTCCAAGATTATCACGGACGTCAAAAACAGCCATTTCCGCACCGTCGCTGATAAGACGGTTCAGCATATTGCCGAACTGGTCGGGCGTCTTTTCATTGAATGTAGAAATTTTTATGTATGCAATATTGTCTATAAGCCGTCCTGTTACCGAAATTATCTCCGTTTTTTCGGAAACCACTTCAACGGGAAAAAACTCCGAAACGCCCTCTTCGTTAAGGCGTTTTATATGCAGCTTGACCTTGGTTCCCTCGTCGCAGTTAAAAAGGGATACCGCCTCGTCGTAGCCGTTTTCGTAAGCGATAACGTCTGTGTTGTTTACAGCTGTGATAACGTCCCCCGCAACAAGCCCC
>CAJUHS010000015.1:59427-67859 GCA_910586535.1 uncultured Oscillospiraceae bacterium | reverse complement strand
GAGGACGGTACAGCAGCGGTTATGCTATTGGTTATGGGATTGACGGCGGTATTTACAAAAGACTGATTCTATTCACCAAATATTGATGTATAAGGTATGACCCGCTCCAATTATTTTTTATGGGAGCGGGTTGTATCGTATGTGTAGATTTTAATTGGGCATACAAGCTATTTGAGGACAGTTTTCACATAATTGTGTACAATCTTCCATTTTGTATTTTTCTTGAGAAATATTAACCCCACCATAAGGAATTCCTTTGCGGTTGCATATTTCTATGAGTTTCCACCTATCATTGCTACTCATTTTATTTCCAAGATAGACTTTGTTTACCTTAAAGAATTGGCAATTATTATTAAGAATCATATTATTGGGAAAAATAAGTCTCCATTCATTTTGATATTTCCAGTCTATACTTTTCATAAGCAAGCCATATTTATAAATATCCCACAATATTTCATCAGTAATTTTAGGTAACTTTAAATATTTTAGGCACGATTCAAGAACGGATATTCGTACATCACTATAAATAACAGGGTAAAGGTTATGAAATAATAATTGATTAGATTCAGAATATTGAGGGATTTCATATTCAATACAAAATCCTTTATGGCAATTAGCATAATGTGACCACATTAATATTGAATATGGCGACTCAGCAAAACAAGAAATACGGAAAATTTTTAAACTATTCTGTACATCATCTATATATTCACTGTGAATAGCTTTATAAAAACTACGTTGCCAAGCATCAGTAAATTCTTTAAATTCACTATTCATGCCAATTACTATTTTTTGAATGAACACTTTAAGCCTTAATTGGGACATTTTGTCATTTTCTGAATCAACTAAAAAAAGTTCATCTAAACTTTTTCCTTTTTGACTGCCTTCATATAGATATACAGATAGTTTATAAACAATTTCATTGTAATCCCATTCTGGCTGAACGTTTATACCGCACCTCTTGGCATAATATGTAATACGTTTGATATAAAAATCTTGTTCGTTTGCTAATATTGTACAATCATATGGATCGTCAAATAATGCCGGATTTTGAAGATATACAGTGTTGTTAATTAACGCTTCTTGCGAATAATTTATTCCCGTATCTGGTGATATAATATTGGGAAAATATTTATATAATTTTGGGGGCATATTTTTTATATTTTTCAAACAAAAGCCCATTTGTGTTAATTCCTTAATTTGCTCTAAAGAATATTGTTGTCTTCTAATGTAAAATTCTGACATAATTTTCTTCCTTTCTTTATTAAGTGACACCCCAAAATTATCCATATTTATTATATTACATCATAAATATTTATTCAACAGTATATAAAAAATTTACAATTATATAATACACTATAAGATATATCGGTATTTTATTCGGTGAATTTATTGTTAAAAGTGCTTCAAATTAAGGATATATCTGCATTTTATGGCATTTTTAAGGGGTTATATAACGATAAAACGACTGTAAATCGCGGTTACTTCGGAGAAAGTCAAGAAAAGCACGATTTTAAGCCGTTTTGGGGTGTTTTGAAGATTTTGATGTAAAGCGTTTTGCCTTTACAAAAGTGCATTTTGGTTACATTCGGAGTTTTATTAGGTTTTTACTTGTGTTTATGGGATTTTAGAGGATTATTTTGCAGGGGAGCGGGTGTGTGGAAATTGGATAAAGAGCAGGTTTTTACTTGTGTTTGGGAAGTCGTTAAATATTTAACGTTATTTTAATATTGTTCGGAACAGGAAATATTAACAATTATGTCTTAGGTTATTAACCAAAATCATAAAAACTTATTGTACTATGAGAAAAATTATTTTTATTCTACCATGATATCTTTCCACGTTTTTTCCATAAATGTAATATCTGATTGTTTTAATTTAATACCATAATCAGAAGACTCGTCAAAAATAGCATCCCATTTCATTTTACCAGTATATTTGGTGGATTTATAATCAAAAGAAATTGGGTCAGTATACGAATAATTTACCCAAGTAAAAACATCTATAGTAATTAAATCTATTTTGAGATTTGGATACTTATAATAATCTGTATAAAAACCACCTTGAATTTTCTTATTGGGCATCAATTCATTTGCATAATAATAAATTATATACTGAAGTGAAACATTTTTTGTAATAATATACTGCTTGTCTTTATCTGTTATATTATTTACATAGCTATAAGAAAGCAAATCATCAAGTATTCCTTGACTGTATACTTCAATTTTAATATCATACGGATAAATATTAAGTTTGTTGTTTCTACACGAAATTTTTACATCACCATATACGCTTTTCATCATATCAGTATTTAGAAACGCATTCATAAGTTGTGAAAATTCTGAAGGTGTCAATTCGGCAGATTTAACTTTTATTTTTTCTCCAGATGACGTTGCTGATATTGTTTTATTATCTATATCCTTGTAAATCGCCTTTACTTTTACAGTATATTCTGAGCCAATAAAAGTTGACAATTCAATTGCAAATGACGACCCTGTAACAGTAGCAGCCTTAGTATATTTCTTATCACTTTTTTGTTTGTAATATACTACATACGATGTTGCATTTGCAACTTTTGTCCATTTTGTATTTATTGTGCAAATTTTTGTTTTAGATTGCGATACCGTTACAATTGGCTTATCAAGTTCCGTTATTTTCCCTTTATTTGGAATTGCATATATCCAATCATTATCAGTATATTCAGATTTTTTATCTCCATTAACTGAAACAACCAAAAATTTATATTGTACACCATTATTTAATTTGTCAATAGTTAATGTTGTTTTTGTTGTTGATGTTATAGAAACTTTCTCCTCACCAGTATAACAATATACATAATATTTAGTTGCTTCATTAACTTTTTTCCATGATACTACAACTTGTTTATCCCCTGTAGTTACTGAGAAATTGGGTTTTTTTACTGAATTAGATTTTGTTGTTGCTTCCACTGTAATAGCAATTTCAGAAAAATCACAATTTGTAGATAATATGGAGAAAGCTAAAAACAATATCGCCATACATATTGATATAGTTGCTTTTACTGATTTTTTCATAAAAATCTCTCCTTTTATTATATAACTAGTATATAATAGCACAAATTATTACTCAATTATATATAGTTTTAACAAATGATTAACGACTAAATATTTACCCTCTCAATTAACCCATACCATTACATATAGGATAATTCAAAGAACAAAACCATAATCAATACCACACCAAAATTCACAAGCATAAGCCTGTAAATATTTGTCAAACAGCAGACTATTTCTAACACTCCTTAGAGATAGTCTGTTTTCAAATTTTGTGCGACAAACCGTTCTATGCTATTATTCAGCAGGTGTTATTTACAAGTTTATCCAATTTCGTGTTGCATTTATTACCGAAATGTCGGAAATACTATCAAAATCTCGGTAACATTACCGAATATTTGGTAACTGTATAATAACACAAAATGGCTCCATAACACGTATTTAAGCCAAACACGTATTATGAACCATTTCTTTGTAAATACCTATCTGGTGCGAGTAATGGGACTTGAACCCATACGTCAAAGACACACGCCCCTCAAACGTGCCTGTCTGCCTATTCCAGCACACTCGCATTTTTGCATTTACTCTTGACGACTTATTTATTATATCATATTGAAATTGACCTGTCAAGTATTTTTTGCATTTTTTTGTGAATTTTTTATTAATCTTTTAAACCGAGTTGGTGTGAAGTTGTAGCTGGCGCGTTATAAATTTTGCCGGTTGATTTTAGAGTTGTTTTGCAAAAGCTACTGCGCGTATTTTATATACACGCTCCGCATAAACTTTTAATGAGTATTGTTCGGAAGGAACTTTTCCGAAAGGAGCGATCACATGAATCTGAAAGCGCAGATAAATGCTTTGAATCTGTTGTACAAAATCGTTAACGGAGGAGAGATATCAGAACTCACACCGCCGAAGCCCAAATTCAAGCCTGCTAAAAATGAAGGCAAGTTTGAGGAGCTTCTTCCGGAACAAACGGGAGTCCGATCGGAGGGACTGCTGAAAATGATATCGAATATATCGGAAAGCGCGGGTATCCGCCCTCATTCAATCATAGTGTTGAAAGACGGCAAGATTATTGCCAAAGCTGACTGGAAACCGTTTTCTTCACGGTATCTGCACGTTTCTCACTCTCTTTGCAAAAGCGTTACGGCTATGGCTGTTGGTATTGCAGTAAAAGAAAAATACCTTTCCGAGAATGATAAAATAACAGATATTTTCAGAGACAAACTTCCCGATACCGTTCATGAGCAAATTAATAAAGTTACCGTAAAACACTTGCTTACCATGTCGAGCGGAGTAAAATTTAATGAAGCAGGCGCTGTTTCAGGAGACGAATGGATAAAAAAATTCCTTTCGTCGGAAGTGATGTTTGAGCCGGGCAGTGATTTCAGATACAACAGTCTTAACAGCTATATGCTTGCTGCGGCGGTTTGCGGACGAACCGGTCTCACGCTTTCGGAATACCTCGGCAGAAAGCTTTTTACGCCAATGGGAATAACGGACTTTTACTGGGAGAAGTCTCCCGACGGAATAGAAAAAGGCGGCTGGGGACTTTACATGAGCGTTTACGACTACGCCAAACTGGGGCAGCTTTATTTGAACGGCGGAATATGGAACGGCGTAAGCCTTGTCCCGGGGGAATGGGTAAAAAAATCTGTTTCTCCGCTTATATCCAAACCGAACAGCCCCTGCTACGAGGGTTACGGATATCAGACATGGCTGTCCAAAAACAGGGACGGCTTCGTTTTCAGCGGAATGTTCGGTCAGAATGTTTTTGTTTTTCCGAAGCGTAATATGGTAATTGCTTTAACGGCGGGAAGCTCTAATCTTTTCCCGCCGTGCAGAACCATGGACATTATCACCGATTTTATTGAGAACGGAAAAAATTTCAGTCGCGATCCCATAAAGGATTTTCGTTACGGAAATGCCGCCGTTCTGCGTAAGGCTCTTGCCGGAGCGCGGTTTGGAAAGCCGCTTCATTCCGAAAGCGGCACGGGTATTCTTGCGCGTCTCAGAAAAAGTCTTTTAGAAGGTAAGGCGGCGGAAGCCGCTATGGAAGCGGTTCAGCTTCTTAACGGCGTTGAAGTTGATTTTGAAAAAAACAGGGCGGGGCTTGCTCCAGTCCTGATACAGGTCATGAACGGAAGCTTTGCGGGCGGCATTGAAAAAGCCGTGTTTGAAATAAGAGGCTCGGCAGAACAGTCCCGAAGCCTGGCTGATCTTCTGCCGGCAAGCAAGCGTTTTATAAGCAGTTCAGCTCGCGGTATGCGCGCAAAAGGCGGTGTACAGGCGGTTCAGCCTGTCTACGGTATTGGAAAGACCGCTTCAATGCGCGGAGGTTTATCCGTTCGTTTTGAGAGCAGGGGAAAAACAGTGCGCGTTCCGGTCAGCTTTTCGGACGATCCTGCATATTTTGATTTTGAAAACAGCGGCGGCAGCTACCTTGTAGGCGTAAACGGCAGCTTTACTACCGATGAGGACGACGTTCCGGTACTCAAAATAACCATGTGTTTTGTCGAGACTTCCTGTACAAAAGCTTTGAAGTTTATTTTTGAACCGGACGGAGTAACGCTGAAAATGCGTGAAAGTCCTCAGCTTTACGGCGCGATAGATGAAGCGGCGGAAATGGTTATGCCTTCTCTCGGAAAGGGTGCGAAAAAAACTCTTGAAGCCATTCTCGAAACCGACGCCGCCGAGTATAAAATAAAAAGCTTTCTGGAACCCACGCTCAGAGGGAAGATTGTTTATACCGAAGATATATAGCTATCACAAATTTTTTTCCATATGTATATGGGGACAAAATTCATCGTTGTAGACCTCTCCGCTTGTTTTGTAACCCAGCTTCTCATAGAATCCCGTGACCCTGCATTGGGCTGACAGCGCTGTTCTTTCCGCTCCCAGCTCCCGCGCATTTTCTTCAAGAAGCCTTACTGCTTCCGCGCCGAGTTTATTTCCGCGGAAATCTTTGCGTACCGCTATTCTTCCAATGGTGCAGACTCCGTTTTCGGGGGGGAATATCCGTCCCGCGGCAGCAGGTATACCGTTCTCGAATAACACAAGGTGCAAACATAGATTATCCGATTCGTCAAACTCGTTTTTGAAACCTTGCTCCTCAACAAAAACTTCTGTGCGTATAAGCTTCGCTTCACTGGGAAGCGTACTGTAAAATTTGTATTCATAAATCATATCAGGTGGTCCTTTCTTTGAAAAGTACGCTGTCCTTGACATCGGGTGCAAAGTATTATATAATAGTACTTGTAAATTTCTGCATAGGAGCTGTTACGAAATGAAAAGCCGGATCTATAACCTTTTCTCAAAATCATTTCCTGAGTTTTCTATTAGCGAGGACGTCTTTTTCAGGCTTCTTGACTTTGATAATTGTACTGTTATTCCATATTATGACGAAGGAATACTTGCAGGCTGCTCGGTTGTCCAAGGAAATTGTATCCGTCTTTTGTGCGTCAGTCCCGATCACCGTAGAACGGGCATAGGTACCTCCCTGCTTTGTGACAGCGAAAAGCTTATTGCAGAAAAAGGCTTTAAGCAAGCTATCCTCGGAGGACGTGATTCAGGGCTTTTTATCGGTGAGACAGTTCCCATAAAGCAGCCTGAAGACAGTAAAACCTTTTGGGAGCGCAAAGGGTACGCTTTCGATGACGGCTGCATTGAAATGAAAATGCCGCTTGCAGAATTTGACTTCAGCGGGCTTAATATTCCGGCATGTCCAGTTGAGACTGTTTTCGGCTACATTGAAAAAAACAAACGTAACGATCTGCTTAGTGCTGTCAGTGAGGTGGATTCCGACTGGGCGCAGTATTTTACACCTGAAAGTCAGGTGTTTGCAGCAAGGCTTAATGGAAAAATTGCCGGGTTTTGTATGATCGACGAAAATGCCGATACTATTATAAGCAACGGGAGCAACAATGTGTGTTCTATTGGCTGCGTGGGAGTAATACCGGAAATGAGAAAAAACGGGATCGGGCTTTCAATGGTTGCCAAAGCAGCCCATATAGCCAAGTGCGACGGCTGCACCGATGCGTTTATCCACTATACATATCTGGATAAATGGTACGGAAGACTGGGATTTAAAACGTTTCTTCGATACCGCTTCAGCGAAAAGAAACTGTAAAAATCATTTAACATACTTATAACGATTTGTTCTTGGTTCTAATATAGTTCAGAAGTCCGGTACAGCCGCTGTAAATATCATCGAAAGCGATATCAAAGCGTCCGCTGTACCAGGGATCGGAAATATCTCCTCTGCGGTCTGTGAAGTCCAAAAGCTTGTGTATCTTTCCGTCGGGATCGTTTCCGAAAATACGAATTATATTACGCATATTGTTTCCGTCCATAACAATAAACATATCGTACTTGCCATAGTCGCTTTTTTTGAGCTGAACAGCGCGTTTGTCGCCGCAGGGAATACCGCGGCGGCTTAATTCTGCCTTTGCGGGAGGATATATCGGATTGCCTATTTCCTCTGTGCTTGTAGCGCTTGAGGCTATATAAATATCCGCTTCCGGATATTCTTTTTTTACAAGGTCTTTCATTATAAATTCAGCAGTCGGAGAACGGCATATGTTGCCGTGGCAGACGAAAAGTATCTTAATCATAACAAACATTCCTCCTATAACTATCTGATAATAATGTAGCATTTCAAAATTCAAATACAAAATAAAACCTCTGCACAAGCGACTGCTTTTATGGTATCATACTCTTGTACAAAGATATGAAAAAATTATACCATAAAATCATGAAAATTCAATGACAGGCAGATGAAAAATAATCCTTCAAACCGCATCACTCACGTCCTGCGCGTCTGCGTAAAAAATGCCGCACACCCCAATCACAGCAAACCTATAAACCTCGTTTCCGCAGTACCGTCCTCATATTCAAAGATCACCGCAATGCCCACCTGCACGCTCGCCCCTTTTTCAAATTCTCCGAGGCGATCTGCATCGAAAAGGTGTAGCTGCCCCAGCTTACCTGTTATTTGACAGGCAAATTATTTTAAAAATTGACCTCCGCTTAAACAGCGAAGGTCAATTTTTAATGATTATGATACTGATTTTACCCACATCTGAGAAATTATATCCGTGTATTCCTCGGTAGACTGTTTTGCTGCTTCCGCCCAGCTCATTCCGGTATCGGTTTCAAATGTTGCCATTGACTGGATAAGAAGATTTACCTGCGTATTGCTTATACTGTAACCGTCAGAGGTTTCAAAACGTTCGATCTCGTAATAACTACTATAGTATTGATTCTGAACCGTAACAGTATCACCGCCGCTGCCGTAAGAAATTACAAGATTATTTCCTTGTCTGCTGAATACGATATCCTCCGCTGAAATACCTTCACCGAAGATTACCTTGTCTGCCTTGCTGTTTGAAGAACTTG
>CAJUHS010000015.1:0-59327 GCA_910586535.1 uncultured Oscillospiraceae bacterium | reverse complement strand
GCTGAAATACCTTCACCGAAGATTACCTTGTCTGCCTTGCTGTTTGAAGAACTTGAGACATAATCCTCTATAGTATCGTTTCCGTCTCCCAGATTGAAGATGTAGGTATCATTGTCCCAGCCTCCGTAAAGTATATCGTCTCCTTTTCCTCCGATTAATGTGTCGGTTCCTTCGTATCCGTACAGTTCGTCAGCTCCGTCCGAACCGACAAGCGTATTGTTTTTATTACCGTAGCCGCTTGTATAATCTTCAATTTTTCCGTTTCCATGAATTGTCTGCGCAACATTCAGGAGATCGTTAATCGTACGTTTAGTTCCATCAGCAAACTCAAAATTCTCCACCCAGTAGTATCCATTGGAATATTGATTTATCAAAGTAATGCTGTCATTCTCGCTGTACCTCACTATCATGTTGTTTCCGCTACGTTCTACTTTAATATCCTCTGCTGAAATACCTTCACCGAAGATTACCTTGTCTGCCTTGCTGTTTGAAGAACTTGAGACATAATCCTCTATAGTATCGTTTCCGTCTCCCAGATTAAAGATGTAGGTATCATTGTCTCGGCCTCCGTAAAGCTTGTCGTCTCCCTTGCCTCCGATTAATGTATCTGCTCCGGAATTACCATAAAGTACGTCGTTATTATTTGAACCGACAAGGAAATCACCGCTGTTTGTTCCTTCAAGCGGATTCTCTCCGTCAGAAACATAACTGTTAGGCATAACCTTTGCAATTTCTGCTACATACTCAACGGATATTGCCGCATAATTCATAATAAATGCATTGATACCATTTATTCCTCCGTTGTCAAGGTACTGAACATATCTCGCAACTTCCGCAAGCGTTTTCTTCACATTTTCATCGCCGTTTTCAAGCTGATACTCCAATATGTAGTTAACAAGATCGGCGTTAAGCGTTTTTGTACCATCCTCATTTTCGGTATATCTGAGCAGTGCGACATAATCCTTAATAAACGTCTGCGCGTTAAGCTCGTTGAAGTACATATTCAGCAGATTCTGATACGCCGATTTTAGCATTGGCGCAGCGTCTGAATGGGGATTCGATCCTGTTGTACCGACATATTTTTCACCCAGCATTGCTTCGATAACGGCAAGCTGTCTTGCGTCAATGTACGAGCCGCGGCTGTTTGCTGCAATATTTTTTGCTCCGCTGATAAAGAACAGTATCTGCTCCGTAATTGCAATACGCTTGTCCGCATCTTCCTCAGAAATAAAGCTTTCAACCAGCTCTTTAAGCTCTCCTGTTTCATCGAGAGCCATTGCGTTCCTCAGGGAATACACGTTGCCGATACTTTTTACATCTGGAAGCGCGGCTATTTCTCCTGAAATTTCAATATCAAGCCTGTCCACTGTGTCGAACAAATCGGAGGACACCCAAAGCTCGCCAATGCCGCTTGTTGTGCCGTCCTCGCGGGTAAAGGTCGCCGTGTTTCCGATTGTCGCCTCCGTGCCCGTTTCGGCGTTCACATTTTCATAGACAAGGTTAATTGAAGTTATTCCAAGCTCTGCAAGGGTTTTCATTTCGCCCTCGCCTGAAATTCCGTCGCCGTTGGCGTCCACCCAGACGCGCAGGCTGTCAAAAATCTCGTCGTTCGCGTCGATCATACCGTCGCCGTTGCTGTCATACTGGGCAAGAGCCTCAAAACCGTTTTTCGCTTTTGTACCGTCGGCAAGCAGGGTCTGGTCGCCGAAAAGCTCGCCGCCGTCGTCAATCGCGCCGTTGCCGTTGAGGTCAAGACAGAGAAAACCGTCTTTTTTCGTCCAGTTGATTTTTTCGGCAAAACCGTTTTTGTCAAGGTCAAAATTTGCGCCAAGTTCCTTTTTCTCAACGTTATAACCATCGCCATCAAGGTCGAGGATCAATGGGTCGCATTTTTTAATACTGGCACTTGTAACATATTTTTGGGTATTTTTTAAATTATTAGATGCAACCAAATTACAATTTAATTTTTTATCCGTATTCCATTTATCGTAAACATCTTCTCCAACTCCCTGCCAAAAATTGTTCCATTTGTTCCATGTAATTTCAAAAAGCGATGGCTTATAATTTAATGCCTCAATCATTTCGGTATATTCTTCTAAAGTTATACCACCTACTTCAAGTTCCTGCTCAACTTCATATATATACCGCCATGAAACATATGGTTCAAATAATTTTAAATTTTCTTCTGAAACATACCCATATTTACCACTATATAATTTTTCCATTTCATCCAAAGTTGGTCCGTTATACCAAGTCTCTTTAGCAAATATGTTGTCAAATGTACTAGGAAAATTATACTCATTTGGATTCATTGCTATAAAAAATCTAATATCAATAAAATTGGTATGATCCGCAAAAAACGTCATTAATTCTGAGGACTTTGTACCCCCAAGCTTTACATATGTTTTATATGCGTTTGTTGCTAATGGCTGTTTACTCAAGAGGTTTACTGTAGTATTTAAAAATGCGTCATACATTTCTATAAGTGCTTGTTTACCATTATAGTCATATTGACCATTTTCATTAAGTTGTTCAAGTAATATTTGACTATTTAGGATAAACGTCTCAATATTTTCATTATATTTATCACACACTAAATAACCATTGTATAATTCTTTTAATGGCAGTCCTGAAATTTTGTCAATTACAATGTTTCCGCCAAATTTCCCCAGGACAGCTGAGTAATCTACATCTTTTTTAGCATCTCTTGTTAAATAGTTTACCATCGCTTCTGCTTTGTCCTGCTTGTAACCTTGACTTATTAAATCATCAAGCAACATATTAGTAAGTTCTCTTTTTATTTTGCTTTTTGCTGCATTTATTTCTTGTTCATTTAATGCTATTGTATATTCGTCCAATAATTCAAATATTATTTTTTCATTATCAGTCATGTTTATCATTCTCCTTATTTATTTTATCTATAGAAATCCAAAAATTTTTAGTATTAGGTATTTTAATATAATAATTACCATTTTCAATGGTATAAATTAACAATTCATTTTCTTTTATATATTTATCCCCTAAGTACTTACAGACATCATTGATATTATCTTGCAATTCAAATCCATTTATATTTATATATTTAATATTATTATTGTTTTGCACATACATATCCGGGAAAAAATACAAACTCAAAAATTCAATATCTGTTTCTAATTCATAAAATGTCACCAAAGCAATTAAATCATTTTGATAGTATAAAAGTCCTCCAACTATGTCATTATCAAGGCTTAATTCGTTATTATATCTTTTGTCACGTATTTCATAACCTTCTTTTAAAGAACTAAACATAAGTGGCAACTCAATTTTCTGTTCATTCATATACAAAACTTTGTTTAATTGTTCTAAAGTCCACCCATCTTTCGGCGGTTCAATAGTTTTAATCTCTGTAATGTTTTCAAAGTTCGTTGTTTCACTGACAGTTTGAATGGTACTTTTTGTTTCCGCGCTGACGTCAGTTTCGACTAATTTCTCACACCCGGAAAAAGCAAGGGTTATGAGCAGTATGCCGACCAACATCAACGTCTGCTTAAGTCGTTTTTTGGATAAAAAACGCTTGGGGTCAATTTCGCTTTTTGACATATTAAATTACCTCCAATTTAATTTTTTGCGGGTCATGCTGTTTTACTACTATAATTATATGCCAGTAATTGGAAAAGTTTTTACAGAATCATGTCGACCGCCCTCTTTCTTTTAAAATTATAACGGCTTGTCCAGTTGATTTTTTCGGCAAAGCCGTTAAAGAAAAAATATATGTCAAATCATTTCGTCATTCCAGTAAATTCCACTATAATCGTTTTTATTATTTTATGGTATCACACAATTGGATATTTGTCAATAGCAAGTCAAATAATTATCATAATTTATACATTGTTACAAATTTAACCAATTATTTAAAAAACTTATTTGCGTACGGTAAACAAAAGTTGCAGAAATGAGAAAAGAATAAACTAAAGGAGCTGTTGCGGTATGCGGCAGCTCCTTTAGCTTATGAAACAAGAATTTATTTTGACAAATCAATACTTCTTACAGCGTCCCGAACTTTCAGCACAAAGGACGGAGATACCGACAATTCGTCGATTCCCATTCGCAGAAACCTTTCTGTCAGATCGGTATCCGCGCCCAACTCACCACAGATACCTATCCATGCGCCGTGCCTGTGGGCGTTCTCTGTACTCATTTCGATGAGCCTCAGCACTGCTTCATGGTGATTGTCAACAAATTGTTCTATATCAGGATTCTGCCTGTCACATGCAAGAGTGTACTGGATGAGATCATTAGTACCTACGCTGAAAAAATCCACCATTGGAGCAAGCTTATCACTTATAACAGCTGCTGCGGGAGTCTCTATCATGATTCCAAGCTCGGTCTTTTCGGAGTACTCAATACCTTCGGCCTTAAGCTCAGACTTTACGGCATCGCATATTCCAAGGATTTTTTCTACCTCCGAAACACTTGTTATCATGGGGAACATTATTCCCAAACTTCCGTAAACAGAAGCTCTGTACAATGCCCGAAGCTGAGTTCTGAAAATGTCCGGACGGGTCAGACATATGCGTATCGCACGGTATCCCAGAGCAGGGTTTTCCTCCTTTTTCAGGTTGAAATAATCGCACCTTTTATCTGCTCCTATATCGAGTGTACGGATAATAACCTTTTTACCAGCCATACTTTCAAGAACCTTTTTGTACGCGGTAAACTGCTGTTCCTCGGTTGGGAAATCGCTGTTTTCAAGATACAGAAATTCGCTTCGGAAAAGTCCAATCCCTCCCGCGTCGTTGGCAAGGACTTTGCCTATGTCCCCGACGCTTCCGATGTTTGCGTAAATGTTAATCTTACGTCCGTCGAGAGTGATATTTTCCTTGCCTCTGAGTTCCTGCAAAAGACGCTTTTTTTCTTCATCAGCGCGCTGTTTTTCAAGATATTTTTTGCAGGTTCCGTCATCTGGTTCCACAAATATTTCTCCCGTAAAACCGTCCACAATAGCTTTGCAGCCGTCTTGGATATCGTTCAGAAAATTGTCCCCTGCCCCTATTACCGCAGGAATATTCATATTTCTTGCAAGTATCGCTGTATGGGAATTGGATGAGCCGTGAGCCGTTACGAACGCCAGAACCCTGTCTTTGTCAAGTGAGACCGTCTCGCTGGGAGCCATATCGGAAGCACAGATTATGACCTTTTCGTCGGAGAAATTTCCCTTTGAAGTTTCTCCCGTAAGGTTGCTTATAATTCTGTTTGAAATGTCCCGAACATCGGCGGCACGTGCTTTCATGTAAGCATCGTCCATGGAACTGAACATCTCTGCGAAATTGTCCGCAGTCACGGCAACGGCATACTCTGCATTGACGCTTTGCGTTTCGATTATGTTGTTTATTGATTCGTTGTAGTCCTCGTCGTCCAGCATCATCTGATGTATCTCGAAAATGGCAGCATTAGCCTCGCCGACCTCTTTCAAAGCTTTGTCGTATATTTCCTGAAGCTGGCTCAGCGACAAGGCTTTAGCCTGTTCAAAGCGGGATTTTTCACCGTCCGTATCATCAACGCGTACGCGCTTTACCGCCGCTTCGGGCTTATTTAAAAGCGAAATCTTTCCGATAGCGATCGCTCCGTAAACGCCCTTGCCCTGATAACTTTTCATAGTCTGACCTCCTTGATGAATTTTTACGGCCTCCGATCAAAGGTTTGCCTTAAAAAACTCCTCCATTGCCGCAGCGGCAGTTTCCTCGTCAGCGCCCTCTACGGTAACGTTAACAGTGTCGCCGCATTTAACGCCCATGCCCATAATCGCCATAAGCTTGGTCGCAGCGGCGGTTTTGCCGTCCTTTTCAAGAGTAACGACGCTCTGGAATTCCTTTGCCTTTTTTGCGAGCAGACCCGCCGGTCTCGCGTGGATACCTATTTCGTCCTTAATAGTGTAGCTGAAATTTTTCATCGTAATTTCCTCCTCAGTTGATTTTTAATATTTTGCTGCCTGCTGAAATTTTCCCCTGCGCGGCAGCTGCAATAGCCGAATAGTCGTCAGTATTTCCAATAATAAGCGGCGTAGTGACTTTATAGCCCTCGGCTTTGATAGCTTCAATATCAAAGGTTATGAGCAGATCGCCCTTTTTGATCTCCTGACCGTCGGAAACATGGGACTCAAAATGCTTTCCGCCGAGCTTTACAGTGTCTATACCAATATGCAGCAGCACTTCCGCTCCGTCCGACGAAAGAATATTTACCGCGTGTTTCGTATCGAAAACGGAATCCACTTTTCCGTCGCATGGAGCATAAAGCTTGCCTTCAGAAGGCTCTACCGCAATTCCTTCGCCAAGGATCTTCTGGGAGAAAACGTCATCCTCCACGTCCTCAAGATTTACGACCGTACCGTTAAGATGTGAGTACATCATAATTTCAGCTGTTTCCTCGTGAGCTGATTTTTCCTGCGGCTGCGTTTTTTCTTCGGTAAACTCAGGAGACGAATTTCCGAGAACTCTGTCAGGATCGTTTGACTGAGGCGAATCCATAAACGCTTCAAGATTTGATTTTACAACGGAAACTCTCGGACCGTAAATAACCTGCACTCCGTTGCCCTTGCGGATAACTCCCGACGCGCCGCTTTCTTTAAGCAGACTGTCGGTCACCTTTTTGATGTCTATTACTGTGATCCTGAGCCTTGTGGCGCAGCAGTCCACATCGGAAAGATTTTCCTTTCCGCCAAGTCCTTTAAGGATAAGCGCGCTCACGGTATCGTCAGAGCTTCCGCCTGCTTTGTCGGATTTTGCAGCTTCAACGTCGCTTCTGCGGTAAAGCTTCGGCTCGATGTCGTCAGCCTCACGTCCGGGAGTTGCCAGGTTCATTTTTGTTATCATAAAGTAGAACACAAAGTAGTACACAACCGCATAGATAAGACCGATTACTACTATCCATATCCAGTTTGTCTTATGATTGCCCTGCAAAATTCCGAAAAGCGTAAGGTCTATTGCGCCGCCGGAAAATGTCATTCCCACGCCGACGTTGAATATATGCATAAGCATATAGGACAGACCCGCAAGAACACAGTGTACTCCATACATAAGAGGAGCAACGAAAATAAACGTAAATTCAAGAGGCTCTGTGATACCTGTAAGCATTGAGGTAAGCGCCGCCGAAAGAAGCAGACCGCCGACTACTTTTTTCTTTTCGGGACGTGCGGTTTTGTACATTGCAAACGCCGCCGCAGGCAGACCGAAGATCATGAACGGGAATTTGCCCGACATAAATCTTGTTGCCGATACGGAGAATACGTCTGTGGATTTTGAAGCAAGCTCTGCGAAGAAAATATTCTGTGCTCCCGTAACAACGCTGCCGTCGATCATCATTGAACCGCCAAGCTCAGTCTGCCAGAACGGCATATAGAAAACATGGTGCAAACCGAATGGGATAAGCGCGCGTTCCAGTATACCGTATATCCATGTTCCCGCATAGCCGGAATTGAGAACCAGCACCCCGAGCTTTGAAATGCCGAGCTGTACAAACGGCCACAGGTAGAACATTGCAATACCGACGATAAGATAAACCACCGTACAAACAATAGGTACAAATCTTGTTCCTCCGAAAAATGAAAGCACCTGCGGAAGCTCGGTCTTGTAAAATTTGTTGTGAAGCGCGGCAACTCCCAGACCAACTATGATGCCTCCGAAAACACCCATTTGCAGGGTAGTTATTCCGAGTGCCGAAGTGGTTGAGTTTTCCGCCATTGCCTCAACGCCGCCCTTTGCCATGATAAGGACGCTTATAGCTGTATTCATTACCAGATACGCTATAGCTCCCGAAAGAGCCGCTACCTCTTTTTCTTTTTTTGCCATGCCTATTGCAACGCCCATTGCAAACAGCAGCGCAAGGTTGTCAAAAACAGCGCTTCCTGTCCTGCTCATTATGTCCAATATCGTGTAAAGTACGCCGCCCTCGTAGATCACTCCGCCAAGGTTATAGGTCTCGATGGTTGTTGGATTCGTGAAAGAACTGCCTATTCCAAGCAGAAGTCCGGCAACAGGCAGCAGCGCAATTGGAAGCATAAAAGAACGTCCTACGCGCTGTAATACGCTAAAAATTTTATCTTTCATAAAGACTCCTCCTTAAATTTATATATTTGACCGCCGCTTGGTATCGGCAGCGGCGATTCAGCCTTTTCGGTATGTTTATTCGCTGATATTTCTCAGACGCATAGCAATGGTAAGAAGTTCATTCTCCGTCGGTATTTTTTAAAATTTTTCATAACATAGTCCTGTATGCATTTTGCGCATTTGTAATATTTTTTTAATTTCAATTTAATAAGCAATAATATGTCCTCATTGCGGCTGAGAACATTGGGAATTGAACAAACGCTTTGCAAGAAATTTCATATGCACCAAAAAGCGGCCGTATGCTATAGATGACTTGTCAATTTTTACCGAATAAATTAAACGTATCAGTGATCTCCATACAGCCGTTTATCATCTTTGTAATATAAGGTATCTGTCCCATATTTGTGCCCATTCTTGCGTTGATTATGTGCATTGCGATAAAACCCGCCTTGTTGCCGTTAAACTCAACACCAAATTTTTCTTTTATCTCTCCGAACAATACCGTCCGAGGACAAGCTCTTCGGAAAAATAATCGTATATTTGGTAAATAAGATGATTGGTAAATTTTTTTGCACTCTATTGCAAAAGCAATGTGATCCGAAAGAGTTATTATGGGCAAACTATTCAGCGTAACATTCACACGTTCTGAAATTCCGAAATATACAAGGTCGCCCGTTATTTTAATATATTCATACGATATCTCCGCCATGCACTCAATAAATTTTTTTCGAATCCCACGCCTTTTCCCGAAACTATTTGTTTCCTGCTATTTTCATCAAATACTGTTTTAATTATAAAACAACGTAAGTAAGCCATTTGAACGGTATGATGTTTTTATTAAAACGATATTTTAACGCCCCGAACAATAAAAAGGCATTTCCGGTTGATTTCTAAAAAATCAGCCGAAAACGCCTTTGTTTTTTGATTCCGTATTTTTACGCTGTCATATGCCTTCAAGATTAAAAACGTCTATTCTACGTTGATTTCTGCCTTTTCAAACCTATTTTAAAAGTTGTCAAGGTTTTTCAAGTTTTTTTGCGTTTTGCGAATCAGGCTGCACTTCACTTGCTGTCTTAGCTTCAGCGGAGACAAATGTTATTTACATTCTGTACATATATATTCGGGAACAGTCCTCTCGTTTATAACAGATTCGTACAGCCGCCATCCCCCTGCAAGATTAAAGCAGTCGTAGCCATTTCCTGCAAGGATACGGCAGGCGATATAGCTGCGCAGTCCGCTGTGGCAATGAACATAAACAGGCTTTTCTTTGGAAATCTCATTTAGGCGGCTTCTCAACGAATCCAGCGGTATGTTTAGAAAACCGTTTATTTTGCCGCGGCTGACTTCCATTGCTGTCCTCACGTCAAGCAAAGTTACGCTTCCGTCCCGCGGCAAGGTTTCAATATCGTGCCAGAATACCTGTTTTATTTTTCCGGAAACAATATTTTCAGCAACAAATCCGAGCATATTCACCGGGTCTTTTGCGCTCCCGAAAGGAGGCGCATAACAAAGCTCAAGTTCTGTGAGATCGGTTATTTTTGCCCCGAAACGTATAGCCGCTGCGAGCACGTCCATGCGTTTGTCAACTCCGTCAAAACCGACTATCTGTGCACCGAGGATTTTAAGCGTATTTTTGTCCCAAAGCGCTTTTATTGACATATTATTTGCACCGGGATAGTATGCGGCATGAGAACCGGAATAAATATAGGTTTTGTCGTAATTAATGCCCGCAGCTTTTGCGCTTTTTTCATTTAGTCCGGTAGTAGCAACTGTCATATCAAACAGCTTCAGCACCGCTGAGCCCTGCGTGCCTTTGTATTCCGAGGCAATACCGGCAATATTATCCGCCGCGATGCGTCCCTGTTTGTTTGCGGGACCTGCAAGAGGGATAAACGCAGGCGTTTTTGCAATGAAGTCCTCTGCTTCCGCAGCGTCGCCTACAGCATAGATATTAGGGACATTGGTTTTCATCTGGCGATTGACTATAATACTGCCGCGCCTATTGGTTTTTATTCCGCATTCCTGTGCCAATGCTGTTTCAGGAAGTACTCCAACCGACAAAATGACCATATCGGCATTGATCTTGCCGTTCTGCAAAACAACGGTATGACCGTCTATGGCTTTTACGCTGTTATTCAAATACAGCCCTATGCCCTTTAATTTTATATAACGGTGTACATCGGCTGCCATATCAAAATCAAGGGGAGCGATCAGATGATCGGCAAGCTCTGCAACAGAAACTTCAAGCCCAGATTCCTTCAGATTTTCCGCCATTTCAACACCGATATATCCGCCGCCGATAACTACTGCCGACCTTGGCTTTTGTTTTTGTATATATTCTTTTATCTTCAGCGTATCTGGAATATTTCGCAAAGTAAATACAATTTCGCTGTCAATTCCGTCAATATCTGGTCTTATCGGTTCCGCGCCCGGTGAAAGAATAAGATTGTCATAGCTTTCCGCATATAATTCTCCCGAGCTCAGATTTTTTACCGTTACTGTTTTAGATTCAGGATCAATTTTTACCGCTTCGCTGTTCACGCGGACATCTATATTGAACCTTGCCCGAAAGCTTTCAGGAGTTTGCAAGGTCAGATTATTGGGGTTTGTAATTACTCCGCCGATATAATATGGCAGACCGCAGTTGGCAAAGGAAACATATTCCCCGCGTTCTAAAACAATTATATCAGCCGCTTCATCCAGTCTGCGGAGTCTTGCAGCCGCTGACGCTCCTCCTGCAACTCCGCCTATAATTAATGTTTTCATAATATAAAATACCTCTTTTCTTTAATGAGTTTTTAAAATTGAACACAATTTGTTTAAACCTGTTTATCAGGAAATCTTCCTGTTCCGGAATAAAATTTCCAAATCTGACAGAATGGTGATCTATCAAAAATCCTTTGCCGTGATCTACCCTAAGGGCGCGAACGTTCACGACAGTGGCAAATGCTCGGGAGTGATTTTTGTCCGTTTGGAAAGCCTGCGCCTTTACATGATGTAGGAGGAAGGAAAAAATATAACGCTGTACAGTCTGCATAATGGGGATATGTGTATGCTTCCCGCCTCGTGTGTATTGCAGGACACTGCCTTCGATGTGTTTGTATACGCTTAGGCGTATTTGCAGCAAAATTTTTCCGAAATTTTATGTTACTGTATTTATACTGCTTCATTAAAAAGGGTTCTTCCGAAAATTTTCATATAAGCAATTCCAACAATATCTGCTAAAAACCAGCCTATTGGAATGGATACCCATATCCCGATCACGCCTATGGTATCAAATCCCGACAAGAGATATGCCAGTGCAACTCTTGTTCCGAGAGAAATAACAGTAAGGATAAGCGACATTTCCGGTCTGTTTATTCCACGGTAGTAGCCGTACAAAAGAAAAAGTATGCCGATTCCAACGTAGAACGCTCCCTCTGTGACAAGATATATCGAACCTGTTTTTATTATTTTGTATTCATCTGTGCTGACAAATATGCTCATAAGATTTTCTGAAAAAATAGCCACGGATGCTGATACAGCAGCGCAGAATAATGCTGAAATCAAAAAAGCTTTTTTAACGCATTTGCGTATCCGTCCGTATTCGTTTGCACCGTAATTTCTTGAGACAAAAAGAGAAAATGCATTTCCGAACTCCTGCGCAGGCATATATGCAAGGGTATCAATCTTTACTGCAACGGCAAAAGCTGCCATAACAGTCGTTCCGAAGCTGTTGACGAGTCCTTGTATCATCAGTATTCCGAAATTCATTACTGATTGCTGCACCGATGCAGAAAACGACATACGAATCGTTTCAAAAATTTCTTCTTTATTGAAATGCAAATCTAAAAATTTTATACGCAGATTCTGTTCTCTGATAAGGGAATACGCTGCAAGTCCGCTCCCCGAAACAGCCTGTGCGATCAATGTTGCATATGCCGCTCCCTTTACCCCGTAATCAAATTGCACAACAAAAATTATGTCCAGAACAATATTTATCACCGAAGCTGCACCGAGAAAAATCAGCGGCGCAACGGAATCTCCAAAAGCACGTAGCATATAGGCATAATAGTTGTACAAAAAAATAAAAAATATACCAAGCAGGATTATTCTAACATAATCCACAGTATCAGCCGTAATTTCCGGCGGAATTTTCAGCAGACCGGTTATTTCGTCTGCCGAACAAAGAGTTATGACTTCTGCAGCTGCAGAAACAAATCCGACCAAAATAAAAGCGGCTGCAATTGCGTTTTTCTGTTTTTGACAAGCGTTTTTTCCGCAGTAATAGGAAACAAGCGCGCCGCTG
Source organism: uncultured Oscillospiraceae bacterium (assembly GCA_910586535.1). Taxonomy (GTDB): domain Bacteria; phylum Bacillota; class Clostridia; order Oscillospirales; family Ruminococcaceae; genus RGIG8773. Next base: position 46,955 of record CAJUHS010000015.1, on the reverse strand, counting down.
CCCATACAAAGTCCTATTATAATAGAGTAAATAAAGGTCGTGAGAGTATATGTGCTGCCAACAGCGGCAAGAGCATCTTCTCCGAGATAACGCCCAACGATAAGAGTATCGGCAATGTTGTATATCTGCTGAAGCAGGTTTCCCGCTATCATTGGTACCGCAAAACCGAGCAGAGTCCTTGTTATATTTCCCGATGTCAGATCGGTTTTCATAATTATCACCATTATTCAACTTTTTTAAAAAATAATACTCAAAAATTATACCATATCTGTACAATTATTTCAACCGGATTTTAAAGATATTTATTGCCGTATTATAAATAAAAATTTTTAAAAATTATAGCACCCTATAAAAATATCCAAACACTTGACAAGAAGAGTATAATAGAAATATGGGATGATGAAAATGTTGAGTACGGAAGTAAGGGAGTTAATAGTAAAGGCATATGAAAAAAGCCATAACGGAACAGAAGTGGCAAGGAATTTTTCAGTAAATAGGTCAACGGTATACGATCATGTGTGAGACCGGTTCAATTGCTGTTCAGACAAGCAAGCGCGGATGCAAACTTACCTAATCTTATTCAGCTTTTCACGAACATTTTTTATTCGCTCATAAATGGACGTTTTGGAAATATGTAAAATTTCCGATATGTCCTTTACGGAGTAAATACGCACCTTCATCAGAAGTATTTGCAAGTTTCTTTCGCTGGTCTTTTTTAGAATTTTGTATATCGCGGAATTTTCAACCTTGTCCAAAAGCTGCTCTACGGAAGTTACTTCGCACGGAGTTTTGTCCGCAATAACTTCTTCATAAAAGTCGCCAACGTCGCACAGCCTCTTATAAAATCTGTCGTCGGAGTTGTATGCTATTCTGTCAAAGCCGCGAAGTTCTGCAATGATGTTTTCATCAGCACCCAATGCATGAAACTCATTTTTCCTGCGCTATATCCAGTACGCTTTTAAATTGTTGTATGCCATTTTAAATTCCTCCAAATTATTTTTTAGTCTTGAAAAAATAATTTGAAATGGAGGCGAACGGCAGCGTACAAAAAGAAAAATCGTAAATACAAAATTGCATTTACGATTACAATAAATATTCTGTTGAATTATGTCGATTGAATTTGCGGACAAATCCGGTATATCAGAATTGATTTTTTTGACAAGTTACCAATTATGTAAAAATACTTATGCAAACAAAATCCTCCAAACTTCAAAAACGAAGTCGGAGGATTTTTTGCATAGGAATTTTACCCGTCAAACTTTTCGTTTTTTTATTTGACGGATTATTTATATATTTATTCAAGTCCTTTTTTCTTGTAAGCGGCAGTAAATAATACAAGTCCTACAGCAAAATTTGCCGCGATAACAACAACGCTTTTGGCGGATATTTCTGACATGCCAATGCCGTTTAAAATGTTGCTGATTTGCTGCAAATATGTTATTCCCGCAATTTTTTTAATGGTTTCATTAAACATTGAAAGCATGGGAGAAAACGAAAAGATCATCATTATCGGAAGCGTAAGGGACGTCGCCGCCATTTGATTTTTGCTGAATATCCCGATAGCCGCACCTGCCAGCTCTGACAGGATAATGCCGAACGCCGTGCAGAAAATAAATATTGTAAGCGCCTTGCCCTTGTGTTCGCAAAGTACCGCAAACACGGACATACCGACCATACACATAATGAAAATATACGCACCCACAGAAACAAGATACTGCCAAGGCTTGACGCTGCTCATCATAAGAGCGCGCAGCGTATTTTTCTCTTTTTCTTCTGAAATTATCGCGGACATACAGGACAGCGGCGCCATGCCGATAAACATTACCGCAAATAATTTTGCAAAAAAATGCTCGGGCATCTCTTCGATTTTTACTGCATTTTCCATTACTACCGCTATTATCGGAAACATAAGAAACTGAATAAAAACCGTTTTGTTTTTTATCGTATCAAGTATTTGTTTCATAAATACTGCTTTAATGTTTTTCATACCGCAAGCTCCTTTCCCGTAAGTTCCATAAATACAGTTTCAAGATTTGGCTCGGTCGTGTGTATCGTTTCCGCGCTACCGTTTTTTATCAATTCCGCAACCTTGTCGGATGCATTTTCATTGTGGGGAAACTGTATATCAGAGCCGTTCGAAAGATGTATTTTCAGCATACGCTGATGATTATATCTTCGGCATATTTCTTGGGGACTTCCATGCTCCACAATTTTGCCTTCGTTTATCATCACAATGTCATTACAGAGCTTTTCCGCCTCCGACATTGTGTGGGTAGTAAGAAAAATGGTTTTGCCATTTCCTTTTTCCGCAAGCATTATTTTGTGTATCTCGTCAGCAGTCGCAGGGTCAAGTCCGCTTGTTGGCTCGTCGAGAAATAAAATATCGGGGTCTATCATAAATACTCTGGCAAGACGAAGCCTGCTCCGCATACCCTTGGAAAGCTTTGCGGCGGAGGTCTTTTTAGCGTTTTCAAGTCCCACCTTTTTCAGCGCGTTTAAAATACCGTCTTTTTTTACGCCGTAAATTTCCGCAAAAATTTTCAGGTTTTCATAACAGTTAAGGCGCTCGTAAATACCGAAATTGTCCATCATTATGCCGAATTTTTTGTTGTCCTCACCGGTAAGCTTATCGGCGTCAAGACCGTTTATTTCGGCAGTACCCGCGTTACGGTCAAGCTGTCCCGTAAGTATTTTTATAAGGGTAGTTTTGCCGGCTCCCGAGGGACCCAGAAGCCCGAATATCTGTCCCCTGCGGACGGTAAAGCTTATGCCGTCCAATACCCTTTTGCTGCCGAATGATTTTACGATATTGCTTGCGGAAATAGCTGCTGCTTCCATATTACTGCTCCTCCTTGTAACGCTTTAACGCTTCTTCAAGCCTGCGGTTTTCCTGCTTTTCTGCCAGTACGGAAATTATCGTGCTGACAGCGCAGCTTAAAACAAAGCAAATTATAAACATTATCCATGCTATAGGCATATTCGCGGGGACCCAGCCGAATGCAAAAATAAATACGAGTATTGTTGCAAATGCTCCCGCAAACATTATGATTATTCTTGCGGCAAGAGGTATTTTCTTTATCAGAATATCCGTCATAAAAATAAATTTCAATCCGACTATTAAAAATACAGCAAGCAAAAACTGAAAGCTTGTTGCAATGCCTACGCCTGTATTTCCCAAAGAAAAGATCGTTGAAAAACCGTACGCCGACCTACCGAATAAAATGCAGAAAATATTCAGCAGACCCGTGGTTATACCGTATATCATGAACACCTGCGAAAGGAATTTAAGTACCGAAAAATTCTTATCCATTTAATGAACCCCCAATCTTTTTTTCAGCCCATCGGCATACTGGCGGGACGCAATAAGCTGTTCGCCGTTTTCAAGAGTAATTCGCAGCCTGCGGTCAAGCTCGGCTTTGAGAGAGCGTATATATTTCAGCCGCACAATGCAGGATTTGCTTATGCGCAAAAAGCTGCCGCTGCAAAGCTTTTCGTCCATTTCGTAAAACTTCAGTTTTGACTCATAGCAGTCCTTTTCGGTGTAAACGAACGTTCGCCTGTCCACCGTTTCGATGTATGCGATCTTTGAAATATCGAGTATATGAGTTTCGCCGTCCTTTAGCACCGTCATTTGGTTGTCCGCCATGCGGAGAGCGGCGATAATATTTTCGGTTTCCGCGGTAAGACTGCCGCAGTTTATGATAATTTCCGTGTCGGCAAGCTCGGGGTCTATGTTGATTGATATTTTCACGCTATCGCCTCCCTGATGATATATTATCACAGCCCATGACTTTTTTCAAGCGGTCGGTACGCGACCTGCCGTATTTTATGCATAAATTGCCGTAGTATAAAAACGGGACAGTTGCTTTGGGGTAAGTAGCTGTCCTTGTTTTTATCAAATATTGGCCGCTTTGGTAGGTGTGTCCATATGAGATGATTTCAGTATTCAAAATACAGATACAGCCGAAAGCAAAGGATATTATGCAGGAAAAAACTTCGGGAATAAAGCTGCATATTGGCGTAGACATTCTCGAACTTCCTAATTCAATTATGATAACCACTTTTGGAAAGGCTGAGTGTTGGGATAAATACCGGAATATATGATTTTGATGTTTTTCAAAGAATTTGCGAATACCGCGTATGGAAACGCTGGTGTGATTTTCAGCCTATAATTTATGAAATGAGAAAGAAAAAACAAGCGGACAACCTGTACATTGAATATGAACAGGTTGCAAACAGGCTGAAAAATACTATGCGCCTAAAGCGCCTTCAAACGGCGACATAAAAAATAAAATATAAAGTTAGTTTTTTATGGAGGATCACAGCTAATTTTTGAAACGGTAAATATGGAAACTGTTCATATTATTACCTCACATAATAGATTTTTGACCGTTAATAATACTAAGGCAAACCCCAAAACGCGGTTTTAAAAAAATCGCAGAAATGCAAAATCTATATTTATGTAAGGAGTTAAACACTATGAAAAATGTAAATACTGTTCAGGGTAAGGAAACAATGGAGCGCTTCAAGATGGAAGCTGCAAGCGAGGTTGGCGTTAACCTCAAGAACGGCTATAACGGCGACCTCACTTCAAGAGAAGCAGGTTCTGTAGGCGGTCAGATGGTCAAGAAGATGATCGACGCTTACAAGCAGGGTATCAAGTCCTAACGGATATTTTGGATAAAAATATTATAGCCGCATAAGATAAAAAAATTCTTTGCGGCAAATTAAAAGTTCCCCTTTTGCAGGATTCAAAATGGCATTAAATGTTATTTATCCGGCAAAAGGGGACTTTACTTTTTACAGGTTTTACAGAATTACATAAGCTCAGTCATAATTTCCACAGCCTGAGCTATTTTTACCGCTTTGTCCGCAGGAACGTTCGCAAGGGCGGCCTTGATCCTTTGAACAGCTTCTTCAGATGTGGGTTTAGGCTCCATTGAAAAATCCATAAGCTCTGACATGGGAATTTTCAGTCCCTTGCATATTTTGTAGATAGTTTCAATGGTAGGACATTTTTCTCCGCGCTCCACCTGACTCAGGTATGCGGGGTGAATGTCCGAGTCAAAAGCGAGAGCCTCCTGACTCATTTTTCTCATAACTCTGAAATCGCGTATCCTGCTGCCTACTCTATAGGCTATTTTTTCCCGTTCAAAGCTCATACCGCACCGCCAATCTTTTAATTCACTGGTAACAAGATTTGCTTCTGACGGGTATTTTCCGTCATATACAAATGGCTTATGTACCGTCATTTGTTATACTATATTATAACTTTATATCCTATTGCCAATTCAGACAAGTATCTAAAGACATAAAAAATATTTTTCAATATACTGAAATTATTAAATTTTTTTAAGAAACGACAATAGCTGTGGCTGATTCGGGTCTATAAAGTAAAAAGTATTAAAATTCTGTGTGCAAAATATACAAGTGTGAACAAAAAAATTGTCGTATATAGCAGAAATTTGCCTATAGGTATTGTTTAACTAAGTTTTTAGTGATATAATATATATGTCTATAAGTTGAAAGGAACTGTTTTATGCAAAATGATAATTTTAATCAGGGATTTAAATATTACCGTGTTTTGAAAATTTACGGAAAGCTTATGAGCGGCGAGATAGTATACAAGACCGAGGCGGCAAGGCTGTTCGGTGTGACGGAGCGCACATTTCAGCGGGACATAGAGGATCTGCGCTGCTTTTTTGCTGATGACGCTGACGACAGCGGTGTACGCAGGGAGCTTGTCTACAGCAGGGAAATGAACGGTTACTATCTTGTGAATAAGGATATCTCAATGCTGAATGACAGTGAAACGATCGCGCTGTGCAAAATAATTCTTGAAAGCAGAGCGTTTACAAAAGAGGAAATGATTCCGATGATAAACAAGCTTATGACCTGCTGCGCACACCCCAAGATCAGGAGAAAAGCCCTTGACTATATTTCCGGTGAACTTGACTGCTACATAGAACCTAATCACCATAAAAATTTTATTGGCTCCATATCTGACATAAGCGAGGCTGTCAGTGAGCGGAAGTATATGAAAATAAAGTACCTCAGGCATGATGGCTCGGAGACGGAGCGGGTCATAAAGCCTATGGGGATAATGTTTTCGGAATTTTATTTTTATCTTCCAGCATTTGCTGAAAATGCTGGAAAGGATATACTTCGCGGAGAAAGCGGCTCGTCCGGCAGCGGCGACATATTTTTGTCGGCGTACAGGCTTGACCGTATACAGCAGTTTGAGGTACTGGACAGACATTTTGACACACCGTTCAAGGACTGCTATGATGAGAAAGAGCTGCGGAAAAGAATACAGTTTTTGTGCGGCGGAAAGCTGCGCTGTGTAAAATTTCTGTACAAAGGAAAGAATATAGAAGGAGTACTGGACAGGTTCCCCGCGTCAAAGATTGTCGGCAGGTCTAACGGCGGCGTGGTTTTTATCGCGGAGGTGTTTGGGGACGGTATAGACGTCTGGCTCAGAGGACAGGGCAGGGCGGTGGAAATATTAAGTAATTAAAGCTGGGGGCAGAACTCGGAAACCGGGGAACGTTCCCGGTTTTTATTTTGCTTATAGCAGTACGCTGTAAACTTGATTTCTTTGTCTGTAATGTCTGTAATCAAATTTTAATTGACATTTTCTGTGATATGGTTTATACTTAATATGTATTGCTATGTTTTTTGCTTGACCGTAATCAATTTTTCGGGCGGACGTGCGGAACATGACGCTTCGCATGCTGCTGCCCCAACACTTAATCCGAAAGGCGGTTATTAATATGTCAGAATTTTCAAGACGGCTTCCCGTTTATCTTCTGCTGGACGTTTCGGGCTCTATGCAGGGCGACCCTATAGAAGCAGTTCGTCACGGCGTCCGCGCCCTTATTTCAGAGCTCAGGGGAGACCCTCAGGCTCTCGAGACCGCATATCTGTCGGTAATTACCTTTAATTCAAGCGCAAGACAGGTAACTCCGCTCACCGAGCTTATGCTTTTTAAAGAGCCTCAGCTTTCCGCAGGGGGAGCTACCGCTTTGGGTGCGGCTCTTAGGCTTCTTGCGGACTGCATTAAGTCCGAGGTTAGAAAGTCTACGGAGACTCAGAAGGGTGACTGGAGACCGCTTGTGTTTATCCTTACTGACGGCGCGCCTACAGACGACTGGCGCGAAGCCGCTGCCGTACTCAAGACAACAAAGCCTGCAAATATCATTGCCTGCGCCGCAGGTGCATATGCCGATACAACTGTGCTCAAGGAGATAACCGAATGCGTGCTGATGATGAACACCCTTTCCGCCGGAGACCTGGCTCAGTTCTTTGCATGGGTATCAAGCTCTGTCAAGATGTCCTCCAAGAGCCTTGACGCAAAGCCGGGCGCTAATATCGAGCTCCCCCCTCCTCCGCAGGGTTTTGTTATCGTTCCGTAATTTATTCTAATTAAGTAATTAAGTAACTAAATAACTGACCAATCGACCTGACCAATCTGATCGGGAGGAACAAATGGAAAATAATAATATTAACAATGCTTCGGAAACAGTGTCCGCATTTCCAGACCAGGCGGCAAAGGACGTTTTGCAGGAGGAACTGCCTAAAACTGCGGAAGATACTAACGCTTTGACGGACACTGATGTACCCGGCAAGAAAAAGCTTTCCGACCGTGACGTTACCGCACATACCGCCGCTATGTGGAAATATAATCCGGTACCTGAAAGTCCCGAGCCTTATCCCGAGTCGATAAGCAGATTTGCTTCATCGGGGGAATTTTCTGTGACGGCGGCTTCGGTACGCGGAAAAAAGCACAAGCACGACGGCTCGAACCGGGACGACAGCTTTGCTTTTGAAATAATTGACGGCATGGCAGTCGCAGCTGTTTCGGACGGCGCGGGTTCAAAAGCGTTTTCGCGGATAGGCGCTAAAGCCGCCTGCGAGGCTGTAATAAAATATTCTAAAATACGTCTCGAAGCTATAAAAAGGGACTTTCCCAATTTCCGCAAGGAGCTTGGCGGAGATATAGGCAGCGCGAACTTCGGAAACGTGTGCTCCCAAATAGCGGAAATGCTCCGCGGCAGCTGCGCGGAAGCCTTTGCCGCTGTTGAGGCTGCGGCGGAAAAGCGTTTGGGGAATCCCGAATTTGAAGCTGTTGTGGACAGAAAAACTGAACTGAAGGACTTTTCCTGCACGCTTCTTGCGGCTGTGTTTATTCCCGTGGAGACCAAAAACGGCAGGGAATACCTTACCGCGTCAATTCAGGTCGGGGACGGCATGATCGCCGCCGTTGACGAAAACGCGGAGGTCAAGAACGCTCTAATAATCCTCGGTGACGCGGACAGCGGTAGCTTTGCGGGAGAGACCGAGTTTATTACCTCGGAGCAGTTCAGGAATCCCGAAAGCCTGATGAGCCGCACAAAAGTACGCCGCGGAAAGCTCACGTCGTTCCTGATGATGACCGACGGAGTGGCGGACGACTATTACCCCAACAATCCTCAGCTTCTGCGGCTTGCGCTGGACTTGAAGCTCAATGGAATAATACCCGAAGCGGGCGCGGGGAACAGCAGAGATAACGCGGATATTTCCGTACCGGAGCCTGTGTCCTACCCGTGGGTAAACGACGGGGACGTTCTTTATGCGCTTCAATACGCTAAAAATGTACTGTCCGAAACAGGTCTGACCTTGGAGGACTTATGGAAAAACAAGGCTTTGCAGAAAAAAGCGTCCCTTTCGGGATTCGGTATAGTCCACGAAAAGGACTGCGCCGAAATGCTGACGATATGGCTTGACAATTACGTTGAGCGGGGTTCATTTGACGACAGGACGCTGCTGATGATAAATACTGAAAATTAACAGGGAGGATACTATGAGCAGGATCGGGGAGGCAACTCTTTCCAACGGAAAAAAGGTAAAGTACGTTATAACCGACAACCCGCCCCGAGGCGGAATGAAATATACATATTTCGCTCCCGACAAGTCGTACGTTGTGCAGTTTTTCAACGAACCTAACAAGATCGACCGGAATATGTCCGCCCGTCTGGAGGCGATAATAGGACGTTACAATCCTACTATTCCCGAATCAAAGGGCGGTGCGATAGGCAGCGACGATCGGCTTGCAAAATATTTTTCCGGACGGTTCTGCTGGCCTACCGATCTGGTTGTCGCTCCCGAATTTGGCATAGTTTCTCCCGCATACCCCAAAAGCTTTTTCTTCGGGGATAATGCCTCACAGTTCCTCGACCTGAAAGGCAAGGACAAAAAAAGCAACTGGTTCACGTCGGGAAACAGGAGGTTCCTCAACAAAAGCGAGCTGGGGGATTTCCGCTCCATGATACAGATGTCTTTGCTTTTGTCGCGGTCTATTAGACGGCTTCATCAGGCGGGACTTGCTCATTCCGACCTTTCCAACAACAACGTCCTTATCGACCCCAAAACGGGAAACTGCGTTGTTATCGACATAGATTCCCTTGTGGTGCCGGGGTTATTTCCTCCCGAGGTGGCGGGAACGAGAGGCTACATTGCTCCCGAAGTACTGTCCACAATGGAGCTTGACCGAAGCGATCCGAGAAGAATGATACCAAGCTCCGTTACCGATCTGCACGCGCTGGCAGTGCTTATCTATGAGTACCTGTTCTGCCGACACCCTCTTATGGGACCTAAGATTTTCTCCTCCGAATCTGCTGAAAAGGATGACTATCTGGGTTTGGGGTCTATGGCATTGTTTATCGAAAATCCCGACGATACGTCAAACCGTCCGTCCACCTTAAAGACCACAATCAAGGACTTGGGACCCATACTTGAAAAGCTGTTCCTGAGAGCTTTTGTGGACGGTCTGCACAATCCGCCGCTGCGTCCCTCGGCTATGGAATGGGAGCGCGGTCTTGTCCGTACATGGGATTTGCTGCATAAGTGCTCAAATCCCTCGTGTGAGAAAAAATGGTTCGTTTTGTACGATACAGATCGTCCCGTCTGTCCGTTCTGCGGAACGAGGATAGCGGACAAAGATATAGTCCGCTTCGAGCTGAACACAGAGGTGCGTGGGCACAGCGGCGAGTGGAGGAAGCATTCGGAGCTGGACGTTGTAAACAATACCCCTCTTTTCAAATGGCATATGCAGAGCAATGTTTTTGCGGACGAAAAGGCGGACAAGACTTTGCAGGCATACGTCTGCTGCCATAACGGCGAGTGGTTTTTGATAAACCGCAACGCCGAGGGATTGCTGTCCCCTCAGGGCAATCCGGTTCCCGCTGGAAAAGCTATTCGCATAGCGGACGGCACGGTGTTCCGCGCTTCTAGAAGCGACAGGGGAATGCTGATAAAGGTTAAAATAATATGAATCGCGAAAGGAGAGCTGCCGAGAACTTTCGGCAGACTATAGAACAGTATGACTTTTTTCGGGCTTTCGGAGCGCGAAGCGGAAGCGTCACGTAAAAAATACGGCTTTAACGAGCTTTTATATAAACCGTCCTTTGGCAGAAATTTGCTGCGGGGCGTGAACGGACTTAGCTGCAAGCTTTTTGTAATTGCGGCTCTTGCGGAAGTTATCCGCGTACTTCTCGGTCTTGTAGGCTTTATAAATACCGAAGACGATTTTGTCAGATCAGCTGTCCTTTTCGGCGCGGGCGTTTTGTGCGGACTTGTCGAGGCGGCGTTAAGACAGCGTTCCGAGCGCATAGTTAACGAGCTTTGCGGCTTTGACGGTGAGGCGGTCTATACGGTTTTCCGAAACAGCGGCAGAACCGAAAGAGTACCGCGGAGAATGCTTGCTGTGGGAGACGCGGTGTTTCTGTCCGAGGGAGACGTTGTTCCTGCCGACGGAATAATGGCTGACGGTATGCTTACAGTGGATCAGTCGGTTTTCGGAGCTGTCGGCAAGGCGGAAAAGACCGTTCCACCCGACAGCTACAGAAAGGGCAGCATTGCTGGTACAAACAACCCGTACGCGGTATACAGCGGTACTCTTGTCTGCGGAGGCAGAGGAATTGTAAAGATAACGGCGATAGGTGAAAATACAGAGATCGCAAGGACAAACGAGCCGAAACGTACGGAAATGCACATAGACGTCAGAAGCAGATTTGACGGTGTGCTCCGGACAGGCGGTGCGGCAGGTTCAACTGCGGCTCTGGCGGCTCTGGTGTTTAGTACTGTGAGCGGAGTTTCCTCTGGACAGCTTTACAGCGGTCTGGCGCAGGGAGTATCCATTGCAGCGGCAGTGCTGGCGGTAGCTTGCTTTTGCGGTAAAAATCTTTTGAGCGAGTGTACGGCGGCTTCCGCGGTAAAGCGTTTGAGCAAAAAGGGCGTGAGAGTAACTGATCCCGACGCGGTATGTAAAAGTTCCGACATTGGAATGGCTGTTATAGAACGCGGCGGAATGATCGCGGGGGCTGAATACTCCGCAGACGGAACTGTATTTATCGACGGCGGAGGAAAGGAATACGGAAGCTTCGGCTCGATAGGCGCTGGACTTTCGGAGATACTGAAAAACGCAGTGATATGTACGTCTGCGGCGGCGCTCTCTTCCGGAGGAACGGTTCTGGGGGGAAGTCCTCTTGACAGAGCTCTTTACAGATTTCTCGGCAGGAAAGCCGAAAAGGCTCCCGATTTTAAAAGGCAGACCGAGGTAAGGACTGACGGAGGAAGCGTTCTTTCGGGAGTTACCGTTTCTGCGGGAGGAAAGCTGTTCACATTTGTGAGAGGAGGCACGGAGATACTGCTGGAAAGATGCTCCGACAGTATCGGCGCGGACGGAAGAAAACAAAGGATAACCAACAAAAGCGCGCTTCAGAAGCTGGCGGCGACTATTTCCCTGACGGGAAAGGACGTTATTGCTTTTGCCGTTTCCGAACGCGGCATAAAAGAGGAGCGTCTCCCGTCGGGAGGGTATTCGCTGATAGGATTGGTTGCTTTGTACGATGGCTTTTTTGCCGAAGCTGCCGACGAGGTAAAACGTCTTGAAAGGCTCGGGGTAAGGGTAGTCCTTGCATCGGAGGAAAGCCGCGAGACTGCTTTGTTTGCAGCGAAATATTCCGGAATTTCTGGTGCGAAGGGTTTATCAAAAAAATCTGCGGGAGTTGTCCTCAGTTCCGACCAGCTTTCAAAAATGAGCGATAAGGAACTGTCGGGAAAGCTCAAAGGCATAAAAGCTGTGGTAAGAGCCGTACCCTCTGACAGACGGAGACTTATTCGTGCCGCACATGAAAACGGAATAAAGGTGTGCGTTTCTTCAGCCGGACTTAGGAATCTCAAAGCCTCTTCGGAAGCCGACCTTACGGTTGCTTCCTATGGCTGCTCCACGGCGGTGAGAGCAGAGTCCGACGCGGCTGCCTCTGCGGAAAAATGCGGTATAAAGGCTTTAGCCGATATAATAGCCTGCTCTGCGGAGTACGTTTCAAAATGCAGGGAACGGATAATATTCAGGGCTGTATGCGCGGTCGCGGCGGCAGCGGCTGCTGTAATGTTTTTTATTTAATGTTTGATATCTGAACGAAAAAGACGAAAGGCGGTGATATTTTGGCGCTGAAAGGTATGCAGGAAAATACAGACATTCAGAAGCTTCTTGACAGTCCGGACAGCTCGGGCACGGTGGATATTCCCACAGGGGAATACGAGGGGAAATTTATTGTCACCAAAAGCTGCACCATAAACGGAAACGGTTCGGTGCTGTGGAATTCGTCAGGTCCTGTGCTTGTTATCGCGGCGGAAAATGTCACAGTGAACAATATAAAGATCGAGCTGACAAGCGATAATATCCCATATGAGCAAATGGTTTCGGTGTACTGCAAATACGGCGATACTAAATTTTCCGATGTGGAAATAAACGGTATGCTTCTGGGTATTAAGGGCGAAGAGCAGTACTGGGGACTGCCGAGGATCGTTGATTTGGGAAGAATCTCCGCGGAAAGGGAGCAGTCTTTTGCGCTGGAGCTTTACGCTCCTATTGAAGCGGATATCAGGGGCGAGCTTTACAATGTGAACCTGTCCGCAGATTCGCTTGCGGCCGGCTTTAATACTGTAACTCTTACAATCGGAAAGATACGCAGCGGTTCTTTGCTGTACGGCTGTATACGCATAAGGTCGGCTGTGGAGAGGAAAATAATCATAAGCGGAGAGATAGGCGGCGAGGACGAGCCTATGTCCGCAAACTATATGCTGTGCTCGGTCCAAAGGGACGCTCCTATACGGCACAGCGAAATGCTTGAACGTCTCGATCCCGTTAGTCTTGCGACTATGCCCGAACCCGAAGCGGAGACGGTGGAGTCCGTCTATGAGCCTTTGGACGAAGCGGTCACATACGACGGAGAAAGCGGCGGAACAGAGGAGAACGTGCTTATCCCAAGCGGAAAAAGGATACCGCTGTCTATGAAACAGTACAAGATAGAGCTTCTTTACAAAGCCGCGAAAACAGGTATCGATATGGACGGGTACCTGTTCATGCTTAACAGCGGCGGAACGGTAAGCTCAGACAAGCGTATGATATTTTTCGGCAATGACCGTTCGGACTGCGGAAGCGTTCACTATCTCAATGCGGCGGACAAAAGAGCTATGTTTATTGATTTCGGCGCAGTGCCAAAGGACGTTGTCCGCATGGTGATGCTGTTCTCAATCTACGGAAACAAGCCAGATCAGCTTTTCAGTATGCTTAATGAAGCGGAGGTAAGCGTTCTGTGCGAAAACGGCGTGCATATGCATATGCCCCTTGAAAAGGGTATACAGTGCCGCACCATACTTGCCCTCGGCTTTGAGAAAACAGGGGGCGTGTGGGAAATGATCTCATCGGGAAAAGGAGTATCTATGGTTCTGGCGGATATCTGCCGCAGCTACGGGGTGACAGTGCTTTCATAGAAAGGACAGCGGAATGGACGGAATTAAACGGAAATCATTACTGATTTTGTCGGCGGTTCTTGTTATAGCGTGCTTTAATGGTTGTGACGGAAACGACGTAGAAAATTCGGAAGAAACGGCAAATACGGCGCAAATAACGGAAACGGTTTCGGAAATTTCGGAAACGCCGGAAACAGAAACGTCTGCGGAAACCGAGACGGAAATGAAAACGGAGGATACCTCTAAAAGGCTGCCGACGTCTTCGCGGGCAGGTCATGACCCGCGTACAGGCGACTATCTTGCCGCTCTTGCGAAGGATCCCGATTTTGCGGAAAAGTGGATCAACTGCTGCGGAGTAATGGTTGCGGATATAAACGGAGACGGCGTTCCAGAGGTGTTTTTGCAGCAGCCTGCAATGGGAAGTCTGACGGAGGTGTTTACCGTTGCGGACGGAAAGGCGGTCTATCTGAAGGCTGCGCCGGGTTCCTACAGACCTTCCAACTTCGGTACATCATACAGTTCATATGACGGAAATTTGCCCGAATTTTATGAGAGAAACGGCGAAATGGTAATCCTTGCGGAATGCTATATGGGCGGCAGCGTTTCTGGATACGGCGGCGTTATGGAGATATGCTTTGACGGTGAAAGCATTTCCGCAAATGAGTTGTGCGGCTATTCCTACTCAAAGGATAATTTAGAGGTCATCTACTATTATCATTTTGATTCGGAGGACGTTGCCGAGGAGGAGTACCGAAGCCGTCTTGACGGCTACATGAGCGAACTTGACTACTGTACTGATTATTCGGTAACGCTGACTAACAACTCCTTGCTCTGTAACTCGCTTGTATCGCTTGCGGATGCTCTTGACGGCTTTTACGGAAGTCTCGGCAAGGGAGAAGGCTTCGACTTCGGCGTTGAGCTAAAGCCTATCTATGTGAGCCGCACAGGTTACGCTGCCGAGATAAGCTATGACTTTATGGGAAACATTGCAAACATAAAAAAACATTATAAAGATGTATCGTTGAACAGAACGTATTCTTTCAAATATATATATGACGATAATGGCGGAGTGACCAGAATATACCGCAATGAGGCAAAGTATACCCCGAACGCGGATTACGACTGGAAAATAGATTATTACGGAAATATAAACGAGACCCGTTCAAACTATCCGTATACCGATATGGACGAGTCTCTATACAAGGCTGTTACCGATGAACAGGGCAGGGTTCTTGAAGAAACGTTTTTCGCAGGCGAACGCTTTGCCGAAGCTTATTCTTATGACGGCGTTAAGGCCGGAGACCTTCAGTCGCGCAATTTTTACCGCTACGACAGCTTCGGAAATAGGATATACGAGGAGCTTGATACTGAGCTTTATGCAGCGAACGACGCCATACAGGACTATGTCAGAACATGGGAGTACGACAGCGATAACAGGCTTGTCAAGGACGTTTACAGCTACTGGGGACATGACGCCGTCAACGAATATATCTATAATGAAGCAGGCGACATGATTAAGCGTATCCACACATTTACAGGCGGCGACGACGATATGAACGGCGGAAAAGAGGGCGTTTACGTTACGGAATACAGCTATGGGAAAAACTTAAAGGGCGGTGTTACTTACCGCCGCGGCAGGGGCAGCGACTACTATGACGATGACATTATTGAGGACATTTACTATGCGCCGGTAAGGACAGTCAGGAGTAAATAACGGTCAGACCCGCGCAGGGGCAAAGGGAGGGGCTTATGAAAATAAAATGCAGCTACTGCGGAAGCTTTATAAGCGACACAGCTGAAAAGTGTCCTAACTGCGGCGCGGTGAACGAGGCTCTTGTGCGCGGCGCAGAGGGTGTACCGCGAACCATTGAGGAGCTAAAAGCCTTTTGCGCTAAGCATAGGCTTCCACTTGAAAAAATGCGTTTCTTTATCGGGGAGGACTATAAAGCTCCGAAAGCTTTCGGTATTTATAAGGACAGCGGCGGCTGCTTCGTGGTCTACAAAAATAAGGCGGACGGTACAAGGGCGGTGCGTTACCGAGGTACGGACGAAGAGTATGCGGTAAACGAGATATACCAGAAAATGAGGTCGGAGATACTTAAAAGGAAAAAGCCGAACATGAAGTCTCCCGCGCCTTATGAAGCTGCTCCGCGGCGCAAACGGAAAAGAAATCCCGGCACATACAATATACTGCTTATTGTTGTAGTTAGTGCTTTCGTTTTTCTTTATACGCTGCTTCTGATAATAGTGCCCGGCGCTCCTCGAAGAGGGTACTATACATATGAAGACAGCTGCTACTATTATTCCAACGATGATTGGTATGTTTACGACGATGGCTGGACTCCGGCTTATTCTGTTGACAGCGAACTTACGGACAATTACGAGGGCTACTACGAGGGCGGCAGCTACAGCTCCGATTACGGCGCGACGGACTTTGAAGATAGCGGCTACTATCATGAGTACGACCGCAGCAATGATTGGGACAGCGACTGGGACGATGACGACTGGGACGTTGACGGCGACAGCTGGGACGACTATGATTCCGACTGGGACAGCGACTGGTGATACTGCAAAAAAGGCGGTATCAAGCGGTATAAACGCTGTTTATGTCAGAAACATAATAATATATTTTTTAAGAGGAAAGGATTTTTTTATGGTAATCATTGAAATGGAAAACGGCAAAAAGATCAAGCTGGAGCTTTACCCCGATATTGCTCCCATAACCGTTGAAAACTTTGAAAAGCTTGTTAAGGACGGTTTTTACGACGGACTTATTTTTCACCGCGTGATACCCGGATTTATGATCCAAGGGGGTTGTCCCGAGGGTACTGGCATGGGCGGCCCTGGACACCACATCAAGGGTGAGTTCGCCTCTAACGGAGTAAAGAACGATTTAAAGCACACCCGCGGAGTTATTTCTATGGCTCGATCCATGATGAAAGACAGCGCAGGCTCCCAGTTCTTTATCATGCATCAGGACGCTCCCCATCTTGACGGAGAGTACGCCGCTTTCGGCAAGGTCGTAGAGGGAATGGAGGCTGTTGACGAAATTGCGGAGACCGAGACCAGCTACGGCGACAGACCCATAAGAAAGCAGAAGATGAAAAAGGTCTACATTGAGGAATAATAAAAACGGTACAGCCGCATTTCACATCGGCTGTACCGTTTCGTTTTACAGTTTTTCAGCTTTTGAGTATCTTTTCTATTCTGTCAAGTTCGTCGGGTGAAAAATCAAGATTTTTGACTGCTTCGGCGTTTTCCGCAAGCTGTTCGGGACGGCTTGCTCCAACAAGTACGGTGGTTACCTTTCCGCCCCGCAGTACCCATGACAGAGCCATTTGCGAAAGCTTCTGACCGCGTTTCGCGGCAAGCTCGTTAAGCGCACGGAGCTTTTTCAGCATTGCTTCGTCAAGCTCGTTTCCTATCCATGTTTTGCCTCTGCCCACGCGGGAATCCTCCGGTACGCCGTTGAGATAGCGGTCGGTCAGGAAACCCTGATACAGGGGAGAGAATACCGCAAGTCCGAAGCCTTCTTTGGCGGCAAAATCGTAAAGACCGTCGTCCTCTATCCAGCGGTTCAGCATGGAGTAGGACGGCTGATTAACCACAAATGGCGTTTTAAGATCACGGAAGATTTTCAGCATTTCAGCAGTTTGCTTTTTGTTGTAGTTGGATATGCCCACATAGAGAGCTTTTCCCTGACGGACGGCATTGTCCAGCGCAAGAGCAGTCTCTTCAAGGGGCGTATTGGGGTCAAAAATGTGGTGGTAATAAATGTCAACGTAGTCGAGTCCAAGCCGTTTAAGGCTCTGGTCGAGAGAAGCGGTCAGGTATTTGCGAGAGCCGTTTTTGTCTCCGTAAGGCCCCGGCCACATATCGTATCCCGCTTTTGTTGTGATGATAAGTTCGTCGCGGTACTCACCGAGGCCGCGTTCGAGAATGCGGCGAAAATTTTCTTCGGCTGAGCCGTTGTAGGGACTGCCGTAATTATTGGCGATGTCGAACTGGGTGATACCTAAATTAAAGGCGGTGCGGCACATATTTTCCATGTTGTCAAACTTGTCCGTGAAACCGAAGTTGTGCCAGAGTCCCAGCGATACTGCGGGAAGCTTCAGTCCGCTTTTTCCGCAGCGGTTATACACCATTGTATCATAACGCTTATCGTCCGCAATAAACATTTCAATTTTCCTTTCAGTACGGTTTTATAAGAACGTCCGCAAAGCAATGCCCTGCGGACGTTTTGTTTTATGCAGCAAATCCTTTTGAATTATTTGCCGTAGTATGCCTTTTTGTAAAGGTCTTTAAGCTCGTCGATCCTGGGAAGTCTGGGGTTAGCAGTTGTACACTGATCGTCGAACGCCTTGTAGGCAAGACCTTCGAGAGCGTCATTGTAGGTCTTTTCGTCGATATAGGAACGCTTATCCTTTTCGCCCGCTTCCTTGATAGAAAGAGGGATTCCCACCTCTGTCATGAGCTTTCTTACCGCGTCGGCAAGAGCCTTAACTCCGTCAGCGTCGGAAGCATTCTGAGGAACAAAGCCCATCATCTTTGCGATCTCCGCATAACGCTCGGGAGCCATATAGTGGTCGTACTTAGGCCATGCCGCAAACTTTGTAGGCGTGGACTGACCGTTGTACTCAATAACGTGAGGCAGCAGGTAAGCGTTTGCAAGTCCATGAGGAATGTGGAACTCGCCGCCCAGCTTGTGAGCCAGAGAGTGGTTTACGCCCAGGAAAGCATTGGTGAACGCCATACCTGCGATACAGGAAGCGTTGTGCATCTTCTCTCTTGCAACGCGGTCGGCAGTGTTGTAGGAATCGGGCAGATACTTGAACACCAGCTTGATCGCCTGGAGAGCCAGAGCGTCTGTGTAGTCGTTTGCAAGAATGGAAACATATGCCTCGATAGCGTGAGTGAGAACGTCCAGACCGGTAAATGCGGTAGAAGCCTTAGGCACGGTGTAAACGAACTGAGGGTCAACAATAGCGATATCGGGAGTAAGCTCGTAGTCGGCAAGAGGGTACTTCATGTTCTTGGATTTGTCGGAGATTACCGCAAAGGAAGTTACCTCGGAGCCTGTACCGGAGGTTGTGGGGATAGCCACCATTTTAGCCTTTTTACCCAGCTTGGGGAACTTGTAAACTCTCTTGCGGATATCCATGAACTTCTGAGCCATGCCTACGAAGTCGGCGTCGGGATTCTCGTAGAACAGCCACATAGCCTTTGCAGCGTCCATAGCGGAGCCGCCGCCCAGAGCGATAACAACGTCGGGCTTGAAAGAGTTCATTACCTCTGCGCCCTTGCGAACTGTTGTGAGATCGGGATCGGGTTCTACTTCGCTGAAAATTTCGATAGCGGGCTGAGTAGCGTTCTTTTCCAGCTGATAGATAACTCTGTCAACGTAGCCGAACTGAACCATGCCGGGGTCGGCTACGATCATAGCCTTGTGGATATTGGGCATCTTAGCCAGATACTGAACGGAACCGGGTTCAAAATAGATTTTCTCGGGAACCTTAAACCACTGCATATTCAATCTCCTCTTCGCAACTTTCTTTCTGTTTACAAGGTTCTTGGCGGTAACGTTCTCCGAAACGGAGTTCTTTCCGTAAGAGCCGCAGCCCAGAGTCAGGGACGGAGCCATGGAGTTGTAAACGTCGCCGATAGCGCCGAAGGAAGCGGGAGAGTTAACTACGATACGGCTTGCCTGCATTGTGGAGCCGTAACGCTCGATAATAGCCTCGTCGGAGGAGTGAACGACAGCGGTGTGTCCGGCGCCGTGCTTGAGCATTTCTTCGCACATTTCAAAGGCGTGGTCTGTGGTGTCGGCTTTAACCACCGCAAGAACAGGGGAGAGCTTCTCCAGAGCGAGAGGATATTTCTCCGCGTCTGTGCCGGGAAGCTCAACGCAGAGTACCTTTGTCTCCTTGGGAATGGTAATGCCTGCTTTTTCAGCGATCTGCCAGGGGTACTGACCAACAACCCAAGGCTGTACAGCCATTTTCTCAACGTTGATAACAACGTCCTGTATCTTCTGTATTTCGTCGGGCTTAGCAAAGTAGCAGCCATGGTATTTCATGAAGCCGACAGCCTCGTCGTAAACCTCGGAATCAATGATCGCAGCCTGTTCGGAGGCGCAGATCATACCGTTGTCAAAGGATTTGGAAAGAACCAGATCGTGAACAGCCTGTTTGATATTGGCTGTTTTATCGATGTAGCAGGGTGTGTTGCCGGGACCTACGCCGAGAGCTGGCTTACCTGCGGAATAAGCGGCTTTTACCATTCCGGGACCGCCGGTGGCGAGGATAGTTGCAACGTCGGGGTGGTTCATAAGGAGACCCGTAGCTTCAACGGAAGGGTATTCTATCCACTGTATGCAGTTCTTGGGAGCGCCCGCTTTAACGGCAGCTTCAAGAAGTATCTCGGCAGCTTTCTTGGAGCACTGCTGAGCAGAGGGGTGGAAGCCGAAAATAATGGGGTTTCTTGTCTTTGCACATATGATAGCCTTGAACATTGTTGTGGAAGTAGGGTTCGTGGTAGGAGTTACGCCGCATACGATACCAACCGGCTCTGCGATCTCCATATAGCTTTCGTCAACGTTGTCTTCGATAACGCCGACGGTTTTCTCGTGCTTGATCGAGTGCCAGATGTATTCTGTGGAGAAGATGTTTTTGGTGACCTTGTCCTCGAAGATACCTCTGCCTGTTTCCTCAACAGCCATTTTGGCAAGCTCCATCTGAGCGGAAAGTCCTGCCAGAGCCATTGCCTCTGTGATCTTGTCTACCTGCTCCTGATCGAGAGCCATATACTCTTCGAGAGCCTTTTTCGCATTGCTCACGAGAGTGTTGATCATCTCGGCAGTTTCGACCTTTGCTTCCTCGGTAACGGGAGCGTTCTTTTCCTTTGCCATGTTTGATTCCGCCTTTCATTTTTCCCCTCTGGGGTAATTTTCATAACAGCGTTCGCTTAAAGTTAAATTAAAGCGGTTTCGCTGTGGTTGCCATGATCGTTAAATTTATCACAATCTCATTGTACCACAATGCCATAAGAACGTCAATGAACATATTGTTAATTTTATAACAAACTTTTGGTACTGATTGTATACTCAAAATTACAGTTTTTGTAAAGAAAAGACGATTCAGAATTTACCTCAAATAACAATAGTATATACACATATAATTATAAATCATAAGGGAAAGTTTGTCAATACCGGAATGTACCAAAAATACTGCATTATGTTGGTTTGTCAATTATGAGCTGCAAATAATTTAGAAAATTTCGCTGTCAGTTAAGAAAACGTTAACATAATCAACAGAAGATTTTCGGCTGTGAATGTGAATTGGTGCGGTAACTTTATTCTATAAAACTTTGATTTGACTCTCGACTTTTTGTTCTTTTGTCCAATTGATATTTTAATCCCGCTCATTTCCATGAAAAAATTTCCTTATTTTATATTGAAATACAGGTTTTTTTGTGGTATAATAACATGGATAGTTTTATTGCGCACGATTGCTGTCGCAGAATACGAAAGAGGTAAAGCCATGTTTGTTGATAAGGCAAAAATTAAAATAAAGGCGGGGGACGGAGGAGACGGTGCGGTCTCATTTCACCGTGAAAAATATGTGGCTGCCGGCGGTCCGGACGGAGGAGACGGTGGCAAGGGCGGCGATATCGTTTTCGTTGTGGACGACAATTTCTCCACGCTGGAGGATTTCCGCTACAAAAGAAAATACATCGCTGAACGTGGCGAAAACGGTTCATCTGGCAACAAGACCGGAAAAAACGCTTCCGACCTTATTATAAAAGTACCTCGGGGCACTATTATCCGCGAGCTGTCCACTGACAGAATAATGGCGGATATGTCCGGAAGCGAGCCCAAAATACTTGCCAGAGGCGGCAAAGGCGGCAAAGGAAACGCCCGTTTTGCCACTCCCACAAGGCAGATACCCAAGTTTGCCAAACCCGGATTTTTAGGCGAGGAATTTGAGGTTTCACTTGAACTTAAGCTTATTGCGGACGTGGGTCTGGTAGGATTTCCAAATGTGGGCAAATCCACGCTTATTTCCGTGGTATCCGCCGCAAAACCCAAAATAGCCAACTACCACTTTACCACTCTCACTCCAGTGCTGGGCGTGGTAAAAGTCAATGAGGAAAAATCCTTTGTAATGGCTGATATTCCCGGTCTTATCGAGGGCGCGGGAGACGGAATAGGCCTGGGACACGAGTTTCTGAGGCACGTTGAAAGGTGCAGACTGATAGTGCACGTGGTCGACGTTTCGGGCATGGAGGGACGTGATCCCGCCGAGGATTTCGGCATAATCAACCGCGAACTGAAAAAATTCAGCGAGGAGCTTTCCGAAAGACCTCAGATAGTCGCCGCAAACAAGTGCGATATGGCTTCTCCCGAACAGATAAAAGAATTCAGAAAATTTATTGAGGAACAGGGCTACGACTTTTATGAGATATCCGCGGCGACTACGCAGGGTACAAAAGAACTTGTTAACGCCATAGCCGCTGAGCTTGACAGGCTTCCTCCGATAAAGGAGTACGAAGCTGAGCCGCTTACTCCGAAAGAGCTTGACGAGCGTGCAGGCATAGGCGAGCGGTTCGAGATAACCCGCGGGGACGACGGTGTGTTCTACGTTGAAGCGACCTGGCTTGAAAATATTATGCGCACTATTGATATGGACGACTACTCATCGCTCCAGTATTTCCAGAGGGTGCTCCGTTCAAGCGGTATAATTGACGAGCTGGAAAAGAAAGGCATTGACGAGGGCGATACGGTAAATATCTTCGGCTTCGAGTTTGATTTTGTATTTTAATGTACCGTAGGAGAGATTTGTATGGGATTTATGGATAAGTTTTTAAAAAAGATAACTCCGACGCTTTATGAGGATGTTTATGCAGCCTGTGAATGGGTAGTCTTGGCGCTTAACTCGTCGGGCTACAATGCGGATTATACCATTGAAAGCATGAAAGAGATCGACCGGTTTATTGATGAGCAAAGCGGAGAAAACGGTATAATTTCACGGAACAGAGGTAAAATTCTGTTTTCTCTGGGCTGCTACGTCGGTGAAACAGTCATTCGTCTTTATGGGGGAAAGTGGTACGCTGACGATAACGACCCGAAAGGCGAAATAAACGCGTCTGTAAAGCTTGATAGCAATACGGTTATTTTTCCGATACAAAGAGTTATAAAAAGATATCAGAACGGCAGCGAGGACAGCGTATATGTTTATGCTTACACCCTTTCGCCCGATAAAACAAAATTGTAACAATAACTGCTTGACGGAGGCAGACAAATATGGAGCTTTTTGACTTATACGACAGCGAAAGAAACAAAACGGGCAGAACAATGGAACGAGGTACGCCAATACCGACAGGGCACTACAGAATGGTGGTACACGTCTGCGTTTTTGGCAGCGACGGTAAAATGCTTATCCAGCGGCGGCAGCCGTTCAAGCGCAGCTGGAGCGGTATGTGGGACTTGACCGTGGGCGGTTCCGCCGTTTCGGGGGACACAAGCCTTTCCGCCGCGATACGGGAGACCTCAGAGGAAATAGGCATAAAGCTTGTTCCCGATGAACTGCGGAGGATACTTACTATAGAGACAACAACAGGCGTGTTCGATGATATTTATATTGTACAAAAGGACTTGGACGAGACCGCGCTTACGCTTCAGTATGAAGAGGTCGAACAGGTAAAATGGGCGGACATTGACGAGATAAAATCCTTGGTAAAAGATGGCGGCTTTATTCCGTATCACGAGTCGCTGATAGACCTGCTGTTCTTTATGAAAGACCACGACGACGCAAGGACGGCGCAGGATAAAACGGAGATATAAGGTCTTCTGAAAGGAATGGTCACTATAGACAAGCATAACGTAAACCAATACAGTCCGCTGACCCTTGCTTTTCTGGGAGACGCGGTATATGAACGGCTGGTGCGTGAACGGCTGGTGCTTACCGCCAATATGCCGGTCAAAAAGCTTCATACCGACACCGTTGAAAGAGTACGCGCGGCTTATCAGTCGCGGGCGGCGGACGTGATACTTCCGCTTCTGACCGAGGAGGAAGAAGCCGTTTTCAAGCGCGGACGGAACGCTGCGGGCAATACCGTCCCCAAAAGCTCAAATCCCGTGGAGTACAGGCGAGCCACCGCTTTTGAGGCTCTGTTCGGATATTTGCAGCTTACTGAAAGTTTTGAAAGAATGGTTGAATTATTTGATATAATATGGTATAATACAGAGCTGTGATTTTTTGCTTCAAACAAAATGAAAGGACTGTCCTGCATGAATTATGACGGAGTAAATATGATAACCTGCGGCTTCGGGAACTGCTATGTCGTCCGCGGCAGACGTGGAGATATACTTATTGACACCTGCACAAAGGAGTACCGCGGCGAGATCGAGGTATGGCTCCATAATTACGATATCAGGCTTATAGTCCTTACGCACGGACACAACGACCATATCGGAAATGCGGCGTATTTTTCAAAGCTTTTTGGTGCTGACATTGCCATGTGCGTATACGACATGAAGCTTGCCCGCGATAACAGCATACATAAGCTTTACAGCGTGGGCGCGGCGGGAAAGCTCCTTAAGGCGGTGTCCACATCACCGAAAACACTGAGGAAAACACGGGCGGAAAGCTTCGGGACGGATATCTTCCTTGATGACGGAATGTCCCTCGGAGAAGACTTCGGCGCGGACTGTACTGCGGTAAAGCTTGACGGTCACACCAAAGGCTCCTACGGGGTACTCTGCGGCAGCGACCTTTACGTGGGAGACGCGGCTATGAACTTTGTCAGACCCTCTTTCCCGCTGATATGCGAAAGTCCGAAAGCTGCGGGGAAGTCCCTGGAAAGGATACGCGCAATAAAACCGAAACGGATATTCTTCGGTCACGGAAAGCCTGTGGAAGATGGTACGAATGAGTACCGCAAACTGTTTGCCGGGTAGTCAAACGACTGCTTTTATATATTTACACAATTAATGTTAAGGAGAGAATTTTTATGTCAGGACATTCCAAATGGAATAACATCAAAAGAAAAAAAGAAGCTACAGACGGTGCAAAAGCAAAGATCTTCACCAAAATAGGACGCGAGATAACCGTTTGCGTAAAAGAGGGCGGCGCCGACCCGAACAATAACGCTAAGCTCCGCGATCTTATCGCTAAGGCTAAGGCGAACAACGTTCCAAACGACAACATCGA
Source organism: uncultured Oscillospiraceae bacterium (assembly GCA_910586535.1). Lineage (GTDB taxonomy): Bacteria > Bacillota > Clostridia > Oscillospirales > Ruminococcaceae > RGIG8773. Next base: position 21,948 of record CAJUHS010000015.1, on the reverse strand, counting down.
CCGCGTTATTAAAAAAGCTGCGGGCGGCGGAGACAAGACCAATTACGAAGCCAACGTTTACGAGGGTTACGGTCCTAACGGCGTTGCTGTTATCGTTGAGACTCTTACCGACAATAAGAACCGTACCGCTGGAGATATACGTCACTATTTTGACAAGTTCGGAGGAAATCTGGGTACTACCGGCTGCGTTTCGTTCATGTTCACAAGCAAGGGAATTATCGCTGCCGAAGCTGACGGTGCGGACGAGGACAAGGTAATGGAGGACGTTTTTGATCTGGGCGCGTCCGATTTTTCCATGGAAGACGGTATTATTGAGGTCGAGACCGAACCCGGCGACTTTGCCGCGGTGCGCGACGGTCTTACCGAAAAGGGCTATAAGCTTATTTCTGCGGACGTTGAGATGATACCGTCCACGTATACCGCCCTTACCGACGAGGAGTCCGTCAAGAAAATGAATCTGCTCCTTGAACACCTTGAGGATAACGACGATGTGCAGAACGTTTACCATAACTGGGATATGCCCGATGAGGAAGAAGAGGACTGATCTGATACCGGCAGTAAAGCCGTACGCGGAATTTATTTCTGCGTACGGCTTTTTTCGTTGACGCCTGCTGAATTAGGCGGACGGATAACTCCGCTTTGGGGTACAGTACTGTTATCTTGTTAATAATGCGGTGTATTACTGCTTCTTTTCCTCTGTTATCGTCAGGCTGCTTCCGTTGAAGTCCACTTTCAGCGTGGAGTATGGCTCTGCGCTGTCGCTGATTATCTTCCGTGCTATCATGGTTTCCAGACTGCGCTGGATAAACCGTTTCAGCGGACGCGCTCCGTATACAGGGTCGTAGCCCTCCTTGACGATGTAGTCTTTTGCAGCGTCGGTGACTGCAACGTCAAGCTGCTTGTTTTTGAGACGGCTTCTCAGGTCGCCCAGCATAAGGTCGATAATGGGGTAAATTTCCTTTTTTGTCAACGGCTTATAGAATACAATTTCGTCCAGACGGTTCAGAAATTCGGGACGGAAATGTCCTTTCAGCACACGGTTGACCTGTTCCCGCGCCTCGCCGGAAATAACTCCGTTTTCGTCGATACCGTCAAGAATGTAGTCTGAGCCGAGGTTTGAGGTGAGGATAATTATAGTGTTCTTGAAATCCACAGTCCTGCCCTGTGAGTCGGTAACTCTGCCGTCGTCCAGTATCTGCAATAATACGTTGAACACGTCAGGGTGAGCCTTTTCAACCTCGTCGAACAGTACTACAGCGTAGGGCTTTCTGCGTACCGCTTCGGTGAGCTGTCCGCCTTCGTCGTAGCCCACATAGCCCGGAGGCGCTCCGATAAGGCGGCTCACGCTGTGCTTTTCCATATACTCCGTCATGTCTATGCGGACTATGTTGTGCTCGTCGTCGAACAGGGACTGCGCCAAAGCTTTTGCAAGCTCTGTCTTGCCCACGCCTGTGGGTCCCATGAACAGGAATGAACCTATAGGACGGTTGGGATCCTGAATGCCCGCTCGTGAGCGAAGTATTGCCTCGCTTACCTTTTGCACAGCTTCGTCCTGACCGATGACCCGCTTGTGCAGGATATTTTCAAGATTCAGCAGCTTTTCCCGCTCGCCCTCCATAAGCTTGGAAACCGGAATGCCAGTCCATCTGCCAACAATGCGGGCTATCTCTTCGTCCGTTACCTTGTCGCGGAGCAGACTGTCAGCCTTTTCCTTTTGCTTTTCGGCGGCGTCCTCCGCTTCGTCAAGCTCCTTTTTCAGAGCGGGCAGCTTGCCGTATTTAAGCTCCGCAGCTTTGTTCAGATCGTAATTTCTTTCGGCAGCGGAAATGTCCGCATTGGTCTGCTCAATGTCCTCTCTGAGCTTCTGCAAACGGGTTATGGAGGTTTTTTCGTTCTCCCAGCGGGCTTTCATTTCGCTGAATTGGTCGCGCATTTCCGAAAGCTCTTTTTGAATTTCCGCAAGCTCCTCGGCGGCAAGCTTGCCCTCCTCTTTTTTGAGAGCTGTTTCGGCTATCTCCTGCTGCATTATCTTTCTTGCAAGATCGTCCATTTCCGCAGGCATGGAGTCCATTTCCGTGCGGATAAGGGCGCAGGCTTCGTCCACAAGGTCAATAGCCTTATCGGGGAGGAAACGGTCGGAAATATAACGGTTGGACAGAACCGCCGCCGTAATGAGAGCGGAGTCCTGAATCTTTACTCCGTGAAAAACTTCGTAACGCTCTTTTAGTCCGCGAAGAATGGAAATTGTGTCTTCGACGGTAGGCTCGTCAGCCATAACGGGCTGGAAACGCCGCTCCAGAGCTGGGTCTTTTTCGATGTATTTTCTGTACTCGTTGAGAGTGGTCGCACCTATACAGTGAAGTTCACCGCGGGCAAGCATAGGCTTCAGCAGATTTCCTGCATCCATTGCGCCGTCGGTCTTTCCAGCTCCCACAATGGTGTGCAGCTCGTCTATGAACAGGATTATCCGCCCGTCGGATTTCTTTACTTCGTTCAGAACGGCTTTAAGACGTTCCTCAAACTCGCCGCGGAACTTCGCACCGGAGATAAGGCTGCCCATGTCAAGGCTGAAGAGTTTGCGGTCCTTAAGGTTATCTGGAACGTCCCCGCGGACGATACGCAGGGCAAGACCCTCAACAATGGCGGTTTTTCCTACGCCTGGCTCGCCTATTATAACAGGATTGTTTTTGGTCTTGCGGGATAGTATGCGTACAACGTTTCTTATCTCTGCGTCACGTCCTATAACAGGATCAAGCTTGTTCTGCCGTGCAAGCTCAACCAAGTCCTGACCGTACTTTTTCAGCACGTCATAGGTGTCCTCGGGAGTATCGCTTGTGACCCGCTGATTGCCGCGGACATCCTTTAAAATATCGAGAAATTTGTCTTTGGAAATATCAAAGGTTTTAAAAAATTTTTTTATCCTGTCGTTTGCGGTATCAAAAAGCGCAAGCATTATGTGCTCCACGGAAACGAAATCGTCACGCATATTTTTGGCGGTCTCTTCGGCTTTGTTGAGGCATTTGTCAACGTCTTGGGAAATATAGACGGTGTTAGCTTCCCTGCCGCTTCCTGTGACCTTAGGTATCTCGCCGATAAGCTTGGAAAGATAGTTTGTTACCTGTTCCGTGTCCGCACCCATTCTTGTTATGAGCTGAGGGATAAGACCGTTTTCCTGAGCTGTAAGTGCGTAAAGCAGGTGCTCCTGCTCGACGTTCATGTTCTGGAAGTCAATGGCGTCGCTCTGCGCTTCGTTGATCGCTTCGATAGATTTTTTGGTAAACTTCTGAGGATTCATAAACATACATCCTTTCCGAAAAAGCTTTGCACGGCGGTATTTTTGCATAATACCGCGATGAACAAAAGCCGAATTGATTTTACCGGGGATAAATATATTTTAACACAGCAAATGTGCTAAAAACGTTTAAAAAAGTTTGTTAGTTTTACACATACAATAAAAATTGGCAAATTTTATAAAATTCCGGTAATTATTCTACATTTCATATAAATATTTGTCGAATTATACTGGACTATGCCGATTTTGCTCGAAAAATTTTTATTGCCAAAACAAGGGAAAAATAGTATAATTTTATTCGTCGGCAGAAAAATAGAAAAGCCGAAAAAGTACAAATGAACAGGAGATTTTAAAATGAAGGTAATCACACAAATTGAAACAGCGCGCGGAAAAGTTGTTTACGAGCTTTTCAGCGAAACAACGGAGAGTAATGTAAGATACGGAATCAAGGTTAGATCTGATCTTTTCGGTGAGACGGAAGAAGCCGTGGTGAAAGACATTACTTCGGAGCTTGACTTTGCAAGAAAACTTCTTTTTATGCTGGCGGACAATCTTGTCCTGCCGTCAACCGCGGACGAAGTAATAGAGGAATTTCTTGCCGTTTCGTTTACTGTAAATAATTAGTTTTGATTTTTAATAATTGATGACCGGTAATTCAGATACCGTGAATTTCCGGTTATCAATTTTTTATTTTTGCTTGACAAACCGCATAAAATGCTGTATAATAAGTTACCGCTTGAAGAAAGGGACGTTTTCTATGGACAAGACTTCTTTTAAAACCATAGCCGAAAACCGTAAGGCAAGGCATGAATATTTTATTCTTGAAAGCTTTGAAGCGGGTATCGAGCTGGTGGGTACCGAGGTCAAGTCAATACGCCGCGGAGGTGTGAACCTCAAGGACAGCTGGTGCTCTGTTGACGACGGAGAGCTTTGGGTCAAGGGTATGCATATTTCTCCGTACGATCACGGAAATATTTTCAACCGCGATCCGATGAGAGTCCGCAGGCTGCTTATGCACAAAAAGCAGATCATGCAGTTTCTCGGCAAGGTCAAGCAGGAGGGACTTACGCTGATACCGATATCCGTGTATTTCAAAGGGTCTATGGTAAAGGTGCAGGTGGGTCTGTGCAAGGGCAAAAAGCTTCACGACAAGCGGGACGACATGGCTGCTAAAGCGGCTCAGAGAGATATTGAACGCGCCGTAAAGGAGCGTAACCACTGAAAAATTTCCCGTGTTGCTTCTTAAATTCCTGCGTACAGTAAGAAATTCAAGAAAAGCATCGGGATTAGATTCTAACCTATTATCTCTTTTTAAATTATAATATGGGGATGTAAAGGTTTCGACGGGGATCTTGAAACATGATAAGCGAGCAGAGGATTGTGCCATCTCTTTAAACGGCACCGTTTTAAAATTAGACGACAACAATAATTTTGAATTAGCAGCCGCTTAAGTGCTGCTCGTCTGACTGCCGAGTACCGCGGCGGCGGATCAGGCGTCGATTAGCGGTGAACGCGTCGGGAAATTGCCTGCGTTCCTGACGTGTATTGCAGGCTACTGAACCCTGCGGGGTGTTTGTCCCCGGCTGGGCAAGGGAATGTTAATGACAAACTACGCTCGTAGAAGGTTGTGCGGATAGGTTTTCGGACACGGGTTCGATTCCCGTCATCTCCACCAGCTAAACCCACATATATTTTGTGGCGCCGCGGATATTAAATCCGCGGCTTTTTCTGTCGTCAATTATAGTATAACTGCATTAAATGTATATTTTATGATATTTATATGTATATAATGTAAAAATTAGCACTCTTAATTTAAGAGTGCTAATTTTATTGTATTTTAAGAGGTTTGCACCATTCCTTTTGACTGTTAAAATATATTAAAGTTTTAGCGTTATCATTTTAATAATTCACCCAAGCGAGTGTAACTGTCCATATTGCTTTTAAATATTATACTGCAAGTCTAAAAAATAACGGCAAATTTTTGATATAAAAATCAAATTTATAATATATTTCGTTTTTAAAATACTGTAAAATATAAAAGTATATCTAAATTTTTCACTGTTTTTGACTGCAGTAAGCAGTCTAAACTTTAAATTTGGATAATCTGTAAGTTTTTAGGAGGCTTCCAAAATGAAAAATATGAAATTTGCAAAAAGAATCAGCATTTATATTGCAATTCCGACTGTATTGGGGGTGCTTTTAATTTGGATAATGGCATCGCTTTTTGCGTCTGATATTGTAAACCGTAATATCAAAAGTCAGATGGCGGATGTGGTAAAGTCCCGTTCTGAAATAATAGAAAGTTATATCCGGACGGCCGAAGAAAGTCTTAAAACCTTTTCGCTGGGAAGCCAGGTCCGGGAGCTTTTGCTTTCTCCCGGCGACGCAGAGCTGCAAAAAAGTGCACAGCAGTATACGAAAAATTACTCCGACGAAAAGAAAATATTTGAGGGAATATATATTGCCGATACTGACACGCACGTACTTACCCATACGTCAGAGGATGTTGTCGGAATATATACACGCGGCGATGATACGATAGATTGGTTCAGAAGTACGGTATTTGTAAAAGATAAGCTGTCCAATTTCGGGGTAATGATCTCTCCCGGTACCGGAAATATGGTTATTTCAATGTATTATCCTGTTTTTGAAGGAGAAAACTGTATAGGATACGTCGGCTGTGCGGTCTATGCCGATCAGATCATGCAGGTGCTTGGAGAGCTTACAATAGACAGGCTGCCGAACTGCCGTTATATACTTCTTGATGTAGAAACCGGTTTATATATTTATAATACGAGGTCTGAGCTTATAAATACGATCACTGACGATAAAGGCTGCCGTGAGCTGATCGACCGCGTAAAGGCAGGTGAAGAAATTGTCGGTGAATATTCATATTATGACAGCGATAATGCTCGTTATCTGCTCAGCTACAGTTATATTGCCGACAGGGATTGGCTCTTTATTTTAAAGGACAGCTACGGAGAAGTTTACAACGATGTAAAGATTGTTAGAATCGTTTTGGGTGTCGTCTGCCTCTGCATTGCGGTTATTATTCTGATGGTTACATACTTCTTCACGCGCCAAACGAGCCGGGAACTCATGATTCTGGAAAAATCTATATTAAGGCTTGGCAAATTGGATATATCCGCCGCAGATAATTTAAAAAAATACGTTCACAGACATGACGAAATAGGTCAAATCGCTTCTGCGGTAAACGATCTATGCGGAATCCTTGATAGGTCGCTTTCCGATACAGGGCGTATACTCGGTGAAATCGCAAAGGGAAATCTTGCGGTTGATACGGAAAAAAACAAGGAATTTTATGTGGGTGAACTTGCTGCGCTGCATTCGTATATAGATACGATCAGCAAAAGCCTGAAGCTGCTTGTAAATGATATTACCGAAGCGGCAAAAAATGTGGACGCAAGCTCACAGCAGGTCGCGGACGGAGCCTCAGAGCTTTCAAGCGGCAGTACCCAGCAGAGCGCGGCTATCGACAATCTTGCGGAAAGTATGCATGAGATCGACAAAACCGTCGGTGAAAATGCGGAGAGCTGCGCTGAAGCTCACGAACTTATGGGTAAGACATTTGAATACGTCGGAAATGCCAATGATAAGATGACAAGTCTTTCAAACGCAATGAACAATATCAAGGAAACATCTCAAAAAATCAACGACATAATTAAAACCATTGAAGATATTTCACAGCAGACCAATATACTTGCCCTTAACGCGTCTATCGAAGCCGCAAGAGCCGGAGCAGCCGGCAAGGGATTTGCAGTTGTGGCAGACGAGGTGCGAATGCTTGCATTGAAATCAACGGCGGCGGCAAAGGACAGTAATTTGCTGATACAGCAGTCAGTAAAAGCAGTCAACGAGGGTGTGAAAATTACAGACAGTACTTCTGAGGCAATGAACGAGCTTGGAAATTATGCGTCAGAGGTAAAAAGGATTATTGATATTATTGCCGTTTCAAGTGAAGACCAGACAAAAATGATCAGGCAAATAAATGATGAAATCACGGAAATCGGCGAGATCGCAAACAACAGCTCTCAAACTGCCGAAGAAAGCGCTTTCGCCGCAAAGGAGTTATCCACACAGGCGGAATTGCTCGATAACCTTATGGAGCAGTTTCACGTTTAAAATTACTGTATATGATTTATTTATCAAAAAACCTGTTTAAACTTTATTCGTTTGAACAGGTTTTTATATGTATTTTTAAAGCCATTGCCTGACATAGAAGCCGCTACGCTTTCAGTAAGCTGCATCAAAATCTATTGTCACGTTTTCCTTAACACAGTCGGTATGTTATTACAAACAGGTCATGACCGTCTGCTTGTCCTGAACTGTTTGGGAGTAACCCCCTTATATTTCTTAAAGCTTTTTATAAGGTGGCTGCAATCGGAAAATCCAGTTTCCTGACTGATATAATTAAGATCGAAATCGGTAAATACAAGAAATTCTTCCGCTTTGTAAAGCCGCATCCGCTCTATATATTGCTTGCAGCTCATGCCATACTGCTCGCGGAATTTTTTGGCAAAGCAGGAATAGCTCAGACCGCACTGCTCTGCAATGTCCGCTGCGCGAAGATTTTCGGACAGAAAAAGATCGATATATTCGGTTATGTTTTCTATTACATAATCTTCCGCGCGTGGAATGAGACGGCTGTCAATTATCATTCCATCAGCAAGCCACAGGCGTATTATATTCATAAGAAGTTCGTAAATGTTTGCTTGCAGAACAAGATCTCTGCCGTATTTATAGTTGTTAAATTCCGACAGGCACGCCGTCCATATCCTGCCGCACTCAATTTTTTCCGAAACTTCGCGGTTAAATAATATTTTCATTCCGTTTTTTTCGGCATATTTAAAAATATCCCTCAGCTTCGGCGCATATGCCGGAGTAAGGTTAAATCTGTTTATGTCGAATTTCAGCACGGCATATACCGGCAGACAGCTGTCCGCAGGATATATGGAATGTACCGCCGATGGATGAAAAATTATCGTCTCTCCCTTATTCAGAATATAGGAGCAGTCTCCGCAGCGCATTTCCGCCCGTCCATCCAGCATATAAATAAATTCTGCAAAATAATGCCAGTGGGGCTTTACGGGAAAAATATTTTGTCCGGCGTCAAAGACGAAGCATTCGATAGGCGTATTCAAGGAATCGCTTTTTTCAAAAAGTCCGCTCATTACAGCACCTCAAAATAGATTTTTACAATTTTTTCTGTATAAACATTATAGCACGTTTAATAACAAAATGCTATACTGAATTGTAAATTTAATCGGGTTTACAGCTTATGCTGAAAATGTTGAAGTAAGAATTTACGATATCTGTAAACTTGCTTACGCCGGTATAAATTTATAGTTTTTAGGAAAGGACTGTCAGAAATGAGAATACTGATAATAGGCGGAACGGGAACTATAAGCACCGCTGTTTCGCACTGTCTTGCCGACAGCGGGCACGAACTTTACATTATTAACCGCGGTAACACAAACGATAAGCTCCAGTCTCATATTAAATTTATCAAGGCGGATATAAACGACGAGAAGCTTGTTTCGGAGCAGCTCGGCGAAATGAAGTTCGACGCGGTATGCGAATTTATCGGATTTGTCCGTCCGCAGCTTGAACGGGATTACCGCCTTTTCGGCGGCAGGACTAAGCAGTTTGTTTATATAAGTTCAGCTTCTGCGTACAATAAACCTGTCCCGGATCATATTATTACCGAGGGTACTGCTCTTGCCAACCCTTTCTGGGAGTATTCCAGAAACAAAATACAGTGCGAAGAATACCTAATGAAGCTGTACAGGGAAGAGGGTTTTCCCGTTACGATAGTGAGACCGAGCCACACCTACTGTGAAACCTCGGTACCTTTGGGAGTTCACGGAAGAAATGGAAGCTGGCAGGTAATAAAGCGTATGCTTGAGGGAAAGCCCGTTATAATACACGGAGACGGTACTTCTCTCTGGACTATGACCGACAGCAGAGATTTTGCCAAGGGCTTTATTGGACTGCTTGGAAATCCCCGAGCCATAGGCGAGGCATTTCATATCACCTCAGATGAAGCCCTTACATGGAATCAGATCTATAAGACCATAGCCGACTGCCTGGGAGCAGAATTCAAGCCGTATTACGCGTCGTCGGAATTTCTTGCGTCGGTAAGCGATTATGACTTTACCGGAAGTCTTATAGGCGATAAAGCTAATTCCGCAGTTTTTGACAACAGCAAGCTTAAAAGAGCGGTACCCGGCTTCAGATTTAAGATCAGATTTGACGAGGGTATACGAAATACATTGAATTATGTACTTTTGCACAAGGAATGTCAGGTCGAAGATGATGAATTTGACAAGTGGTGCGATAAAGTGATCGCTGCGCTTGAAAATGCTAAAAAGGAGATTTTATAATGGTACAGGTAAGAGATAAATGGGCGTTTATTACAGGCGCGTCAAGAGGAATAGGCAGTCTTACCGCAAAATTCATGGCAGAGCAGGGCTGCAACCTTATACTTCACAGCAGAAAAAAGGAGCATTGCGAAAAACTGCTCGGAGAAGTAAAGGCTATGGGAATCAAGGCTTTTTCAGTCGAGGCAGAGCTTTCCGATTTGGACAGCGTGCAGGCTATGCTTGACGAGATAGATCGTATGGGTACGGAGGTGGATATCGTACTCAACAACGCGGGCATGCAGATAGCGTACCGCACAGATTACTTCAAGACCCCTGTTTCCGATTATACGGAAAGCTTTAAGATAAACACAATAGCTCCCGCTATGATCTGCTATCATTTTATGCCTAAAATGATAGCGCGGGGCTTCGGCAGGATAGTAAATACTACAAGCGGGATACGTCTTGAGCCTGAACAGGCAGGTTATTCTGCAAGCAAGGCGGCGTTGGACAAGATTACTATAGATTTAGGTTCAAAAGTTGAGGGAACGGACGTGATGATAAATCTTACCGACCCGGGCTGGTGCAGAACAGACCTTGGCGGACCGCACGCTCCAAACGCTCCGGAAAGCGCTGTACCGGGAATTGCCGTGGGCGCTTTTGTAGATGATAAAAAGTCCGGACGTTACCTTAACGCGCCGTATTTTACGGGTCTTACTCTTGAAGAAGCCGTCGCAAAGGCGGAAAGAGAATTTGACAGTCCGTATGGAAAGTAATATAAAAATTATATTAAAATGCAGACGAAAAGTCTGTACAAAGCCGCAAAAATAAAGTTGAATTCTTCGGCTGTTTGTCTGATTTTTTATACATATTTTATATTGAGAGTAAACCGATATGCTCAACGCAAAAGCTGCTGACGCAAATTAATGCGGCGGCAATATTTGGCATGGCAGTTTTTGTGTGAATTTCCATAAAGAGATGTATGTATTTGGTTAAAACGACAATTGACATCTGGGAAAATTTATATTAAAATTGTTAATAATGAATGGATTTAAATGTAATTGTAATTGATTACATTGTGAATCCTGATGATAAGGAGAAGATGAATTATGAAGAAATCGAGAATTTTCGGCGTGATCGCCGCAACAGCTATGGCTATTTCTGCATTTGTTTCCATGCCTGTTTCCGCAGCAGACACTTACCACGCTTACCTCGGCGTTCAGACAAATCCAAGCTGGATATTCAGAAATGCTTGGAATGACGGAAGCTTCGGAAAAGACGCTTACGATAGCTTCGACAGCCTCAGCAAGGACGGAGCACCCGCAGATATTTCCGGTACTTTCACAGATGTTGAGATCACAGGCGATGGAACTTACAAGGTTTCCCTTACAGGCGCAGACCTCAGCGAAGAGGAAAGATTCAGCCTTTTGTTCGTGTCCACTGATATCCCTATCGAATTGGGAGCAACTATAAGCGACGTTAAAGTTATTATTGACGGTCAGACCAAGTACACATTTGACGATGCTTACATCAGCCCCGATGAAACAACTTATATGAACCCCATGGCTATCAACATCTGGAATGACGACCTCGGCAAGGAGGACGGTCTGTTTGCTTATGTAATGCCTTCGAGCTCCGTTGAAATGGAATTTACAGTTTCCGGTATGGGCGCAGGCGCTGCCGCTCCCGCAGATGACGCAGCAGCTGATACTTCCGCACCCGCGGCAGATACAGCTCCCACAACTTCCGCTTCAACAGGAAACGTTCCCGTTGCCGCTATGGCTTCCGCTATCGCTGTTGCAGGCGTTGTTGCTGTAGTATCCAGAAAGAGAAAGTAATTTCCGATTCTTTTGATTTAATTCAGTATTGATGTTCTCGGGCTGTCGCTGCCGCAAAAACACGGTTTGCGGCAGTCCGATACTTTAGGGACGCGGTTTTGTTACCTAACGGACTGCGGTTCTTTGTGAAAGGACTGATTGATAAAATGGCAGGCAATACCGCATATGCGGAACCGGAAAGTAAACTCATCAATAAAAATAAAAAAGTTTTTAAACCGAAAACGGTTACCGAAAAAACAGCCGATGTGCTGTACTGGATAATGCGCTGTGCTATAGCAGTTAATGTTTTCGCTTTGTTTTTTCCGACTTTCAACGCTGTCAGAATAAGTCAGAATATCAACGGAAATATGTCCCTTTTCACCTGCGCTGTTTCGTATAAGTCTATGCTGAGCACCTTTAAGGCGGTGCTTAAAAGGCAGGTGTGGATTGAACCCGCTTTCAAGAGCCTGAGCTTTTGTGCCGTGCTTATAATTATTGCCTCGGTAATAGCGATTGCCGGCGGATGTATGTCGCTGGGCAACAGGAAAATGAAAAAGCTTGGCTGTTTCTTTACTCTTGCAGCAGGCATTGTCGAACTTTGGGGCGTGCTGGGAATCAACCCCATTCTGAACGGTCTTATAAACGATTCCTATGCTGCTGGAAAATTTGACGATATGAAGCTTATGCGTCCGAACGTAATGTATATTTACATTGCAATCGGAGCGATCTATATAGCTTTCTCAATTGTAAACTTTTTCCTTGTGCCAAAACCCGAAGAGGGCGTCGGCATGGAAATGGAGCCTAAATTCAGGCTGTTCCTTATGATGCTCCCTATAATCGCTCTTGCGTTTGTGTTCAGTTATCTGCCTCTGTACGGCTGGAGATACGCTTTCTTCGACTATAAGTCCGGCGAAACGCTGTCAATGGAAAAATTTGTGGGTTTTAAATGGTTCACAGAAATTTTCAAAACCGCGGCTACCAAAAAGGACATCATGACAGTTATGAAAAACACTCTTGCAATGAGCGGTCTTGGTATCCTTACAAGCTGGGTGCCTATGGCTTTTGCTATCTTCCTTTCTGAGATCAAAAACACCCATTTCAGACGTATTGTCCAGACATTTACCACGATACCCAACTTCATAAGCTGGGTACTGGTTTACGCTCTTGCGCTTGCGATATTCTCCACGGACGGTTTTATCAACACCATGATAAACAGCATGAATCCCAATGATCCGACTGTTTCCACAAACTACCTTATGGAAAGCGGTCATATGTGGCTGAAAATGCTTGCATGGGGTCTTTGGAAAGGCGTGGGCTGGAGCGCGATAATTTATATAGCTGCGATCTCCGGTATCGACCAGGGACTTTTTGAGGCTGCCACAGTTGACGGAGCGGGCAGGTTTGCCAGAATGTGGTACATAACCGTTCCCGAACTTATACCAACCTACTGCGTACTTTTGCTGATGTCCATTGCAAACATTCTTTCAAACGGCATGGATCAGTATTTGGTATTCTCCAACGCAGTAAACCGTGAACAGATTCAGGTTCTCGACCTTTACGTTTACAATCTCGGTATCGGTTCCGGACTTATCCCGCTGTCTACAGTAGTGGGCATGGTCAAGTCCATTGTCAGCGTTATCCTGCTGTTCGCCGCAAACGGCGTTTCAAAGGCGATACGCGGCGAGAGCATAGTATAAGGAGGCGGCGGAATGAGTGATATAAAGCTTAATCACAAGCAAAAGCGTGAGGAGAAAAAATATTTCAAGGAGCATACCACACACATTAAGCTGACTCCCGGGGACATTGTATTTAATATTGTCAACTATGCTTTCTTTATTGTATTTACTATCAGCTGTATTTTCCCGTTCTACTACCTGTTTATCAACACTATTTCTGATAACGAGCTGGTTACAAAGGGCGCTATCACCCTTTTGCCCAAGGGGTTGACTATTTCAAACTATATCCAGATGGGCAAGGTAAACGACCTGTGGACTTCTGTTTTGGTAACTTTCCTCAGGACTTTTATCGGTACTGCTCTCATGGTATTTGTTTCCGCGCTTGCAGGATATCTTGTTACCAAAAAGGAAATGTGGCACAGGCAGTTCTGGTACCGTTTTCTTGTTATCACCATGTACTTCAACGCGGGACTTATCCCATGGTACCTGAATATGTCCACGCTGGGTCTTACCGACACCTTTGCGGCGTACATTATTCCGGGTATCGTTTCGCCTTACAACATTATCCTTGTAAAGACCTATATTGAGTCCATTCCCGCCGAGATCGAGGAAAGCGCCTACATGGACGGTGCGAGCTACTGGACGATTTTCCGCAGAATAATATGGCCTCTGAGCAAGCCAATACTTGCAACTATCGCCATATTCGGCGCGGTTGGTCACTGGAACTCTTTCCAGGATTCGCTGATCCTGAACGCCAATTCGCCGGAGCTTTTCACGCTTCAGCACAGGCTGTACATATATCTGCGAAAAAGCTCAAACATTAGCGCTATGGTTCAAAGCGGTATAAGCAGCGCCGACACCACAGCCATTGCAGGACAAATGAATACTAAAATTATCCAGTACACCATTTCAATGGTTACGATAATACCGATTTTGTGCGTGTATCCCTTTATGCAGAGGTACTTTGAAAAGGGTCTTATGCTGGGTGCGGTTAAAGGATGATGCGGTCTGCCGCTCTGTATTCTTACTATACCATGCATAACAGGACAACAGTATGTCATGTTTAAAAAATTTAGGAGGAACTGTATGAAAACCAAAAGATTTCTTGCGGGGGTTATGTCCCTCGCATTGATGGGAACTCTTGCAGGCTGCGGAAATTCCGAAGTCCAGGCTCCCACGGACGTTTCTGTAACCACTGCTTCAAACGCAGGCGGTGATACTGCCGACGCAGGAAACACCGATGACGGCGGAGATTCTGCCGGTACGGGAGATTCCGAGGGAAGCGAGACCACTGCCGCCGCTGAGGAAAGAGACCTGAAAGCCGAGTTCGCAGAGCTTTACGGAGACGAGCCTATAACTCTGAACGTTTTCAGTACGCTTGCAAACTACAACGGTATTCAGGCGGGCTGGTTCGGCGAAGTAATGAAGAGAGAATTCAACGTTGAGCTGAACATTATTCCCAATACCGACGGAATGCTCGATACTCGTATGGAATCCGGCAATCTGGGAGATATTGTTATCATAGGCGCCGGCGGAGATTACGACCGCGCGGTAAAAGAGGGTATGCTCTACGACTGGAACGACGATGATCTGCTTGACAATTACGGCGGCTATATTAAGGCGAACATGGCTCAGGCGCTTGAAAACAACGCTAACCTCAGCGAGACCGCTGACGGGAACCATGTTGTCCGCGGTTTCGGTCATAACGTTGCTTCCAGTATTGAGGAGCACGAGGCGTTCATATACACAATGGACGTTCGCTGGGATCTCTACAAGCAGCTTGAATACCCGTCCGTAAAGAATATCGACGAGTTTTTCGATCTTATGGTGAAGATGAAAGAAATATGTCCTACCGACGAGCTTGGCGGCGAGACCTATGCGGTTTCCCTCTGGCCTGACTGGGACGGCGATATGGTAATGTACATAAAGAGCTTCGCCACCTGCTACTGGGGCTATGAGGGAGACATGGGTCTCGGTCACTACAACCCCGACAACGGCGAGTACTATTACGCTCTTGACGAGGGAAGCCCCTACCTGCAAAGCCTTAAATTCTTCAACAAGCTTTATCAGGCGGGACTTATCGATCCAGACTCCATGACGCAGACTTATGCTGAGATGTCCGAAAAGGTAAAGGTCGGCGGTACATTCTTCTCTATCTTCGACTATGCTGGTTCTCAGCTCTACAACAGTGAGGAGCACCTCAACGAAGGCAAGGCAATGTATCCTCTCATGCCCGACGACGCTACTCCTATCTGCGCCGGTATGAACGTACTGGGCGGCAACAGAATCTGGGCTATCGGCGCAAACACCGAATATCCCGAGCTTTGCATGGCTATCATAAACTATCTGAGTACTCCCGAAGGCTACCTTACATACTGGTATGGCCCCAAGGATGTCTGCTGGTACTACGACGACGAGGGCAACACCTGCTTTACCGAGTTGGGCGAGACAGCCTATAAGGACAGAAAGGGTACTATGATGCCCGACGAATGGGGCGGAGCATCCTTTAACGAGGGTACTTTCCAGGCGAACAACAACACATGGTCAAGAGACGCAAGAAACCCCGAGTCCACAAACGATACCTATAACTGCGAAAACTGGGTAAGCCGCCGCGCAAGTCTGAACTATGATATCCTCAACGACTGGAGAGAATTCAGCAACGCCTATAACACTCAGGAATACATGAATTCCCGCGACTATAAGGTTCTGCTGGGTACTTCTTTCAGCATTGCTTCTCAGTCAGACGAGCTTAAGGTTATCTGGAAGCAGGTAACAAAGCAGGTAACCACTTCTTCATGGCAGGCTATTTACGCCAAGACAGATGAAGAGTATGACAAGATCGTTGCCGATATGATTCAGAAGTGCAATGAGTACGACCCCAACGGCGAGTGCAAGGCATACTCTCTCGGCGAGGCAGAAAAGAGAAAGGCTCTTGACGACGCTGTAAGAAACGGCTGATTTTAGATTAATATTACGGTGCGCGGCTTGAATCCGAGCCGCGCCTGTTTTTCTTGAAAGGAAAATTGTTTATGGCGGGTTTTTTCAGTCCCGACAGCAAGCTGTACAGATTCATGTGCAGACTTACGGATATGGTAAAGCTTAATCTTTTGTGGATACTGTGCAGTCTGCCATTAGTGACGGTAGGTGCGGCGACTATCGCGGCTTCTGCAGTTTCGCTGAAGATCGCAGACGGTCAGGAGGGTTACATCGGCCGTGATTTTTTTAAAGCCTTTAGAGACAATCTCAGGCAGGGGATACCCATGTCGTTCATTTCCGCACTATGTTTGTGGGTAGTTTGGATTGACTTTCAGCTTTTCAGCGCTGTGGAGGAAAACTCGCTGCTGTTCCTGATAACAGGCATTATTGCGGCATATGTGTTCACATTCTCATTGCTGTATGTTTTTCCGCTGTTGGCGCGGTATGAAAATACGGTGTTTAACTGCCTGAAAAATTCGTTCAGAATAAGCATGAGATATTTTCTGAGGTCGCTGCTGCTGGTGATAGTTGTGGCGTTTGAAACGGCGGTAATGTTCTGGTCACGCAAAACGCTGATACTTCTTATTGTAGCGGGACCCGCTTTTATCAACCTTACCGTGTGCAGCTTTGCTTCTATAATTTTCCGCGAGCTTGAAAAGATACCAGGTACGGTCTCCGGCAAGGAGGACTTTTCCGACAAGGACGGAACTGAATAAAAAATGCCCGAACGTTGGTTTTGCAGACGTTCGGGCGTTTTATTATGCTATTTTGTTTCGGCGGCATAGTTCAGAGAAGCTACGGAGTCCTTGTAGACTATTTTTCCTTTGACCTGGATCATTCCGGTCTCCTTGTTGGGAGTTTTTATTTTTGACAGAAGTTCGTCCACAGCTATAGAAGCCATTTGATCGGTATTTACCTCAAATGTAGTAATATTTGGAGTACTTATACTGCTGTATACCGAATTATCGAAGCCTGTAACAGATATGTCTTCGGGAACGCGGTAGCCGCTGAGGTTGAGCTGGGCAATAAGCTTTGCAGCCACTTCGTCGCAGTTGCAGACAAAGGCGGTGGGCATTACAGCAGGTAGCTGCGGCTGGATAAGCTCTCCGGTTTCGGTGTCGCGGTCGCTTATAAGAAAATAGTCGCTTAGGCGGATATTGTTTTCAATAAGCGATTTGGCATAGCCGAGATATCTGTCCTGAATACTGCTTGTGGAGTGAATGTTTCCGACAAAGGCTATGCTTCGGTGGCCGTTGTTTATGAGGTAATTGGTTATTTCATAGCTTGCGTAAAAATTGTTGCATACAACGCAGCACTCTGAGGTGAGCTGGTTGTAGAAGTCAAGAAATATCACAGGGGTCTTTGTGTTCCTTACAGCCTTTATGTATTTGTCGGAGACCTGTCCGAGAATTATTATTCCGTCAATTTTCTGGCGGATAAAAATATCGGGGATTATGACTTTTTCCTCGCTGTAGGGGGTAAGGGTGTGAAAAAAAGCGTAATTTTTCTTTTGCTGTAATTTTGTCGATATCCCGCGGATAAACTTAAAGTAGAACGAATTGTCGGACATATATCTTTCAGCGACGATTACGCCAATGTTTCCGCTGTGACTTTTCTTTTTGGGAGTTTCCTCGCCGTATCGGTATCCCATTATATCGGCGGTTTTTATAATTTTCTGTCTTAGCTCACTGCTGACGCCGCTTTGCCCCGAAAAAGCCTTTGAGACAGAAACAACGCTTATCCCGAGCTTTTCGGCAATATCTCGCATTGTAACCTTTTTGCCCACGCGTTTGACCTCCGTTTATAATATAGTATAATATTAACATATATATTTAATATTTTCAAGGCTTTTTAAGCTTAATTTTTTAATAATTATTTAGCTAATAAATTTTAGTTAAAGGTTTACGTTAGCTTAGCTGTTAAGTTAATTTAGTTTTTAATTCTTAATATTATATTTTGTATTTATTAATTAAACATTAACTGAAAATTGAAAACGATTTATCTTTATAAAAGAATTTTTAAAACAACTGCATAATATACTAAAATAATTTAATAATAAGAAATGAAACTATTAAATATGCACAATCAAGAAAATGTCGGTTTATGTTTTTGTGCAGTATTTACAAAGCTAACAAAAATATACTGTAAAATATGCCGCTATTTTAAGCTGCTATTGACTTATGGGAAAATAAAAAATATAATGAATTTACAATATAAGTTTGGAAAAACTATTAACAAAACAGTTAATCAAAAAGCAAAAATCAAATTAAACATTTGGAGGTTTTATTTATGAACACAAAGTTCAAAAAGGCGGCTGCTATGATCGCAGCTCTGGCAATGACAGGTACTGTATTTACTGCTTGTTCCAGCGGAAATGACGACGGAGCCGCTTCCGATGATACTACTGCAAGCGCGGCAGGAGATACAACAAGCGCAGCTGCTGATGACGGCGCAGGAGATACAGGATCAGCTTCCGGTCTCAGCGGTACTATCAAGGTTCTTCACCACCGTACAGACCGCGATCAGGACGGTACGATGACTAAGCTTACGGAAGGCTTTAACGCTATTTATCCCGACGTTAAGGTAGAGTACCAGTCCTTTACAAACTATGCTGACGATATTGCTACAATGATGCAGTCCGACTCATACGGCGATGTTGTTATGACTCCCCAGGCTCTGAAGCAGTCTGACCTGCCCAATTTCTTTGCTTCTTTCGGAAGCTACGACGAGCTTTCCCCCAAATACTACTGGCTTGAAAATTACAGCGTTGACGGACAGGTTTACGCACTTCCCACAGGCGGCACCGCTTCCGGTATTCTTTATAATAAAAAGGTATGGGCTGACGCCGGAATCACAGAGCTTCCCAAGACTACGGCGGAATTTATTGAGTGCCTCGGCAAGATCAGAGACAACACAGAGGCTATTCCTTACTATACAAACTACAATGCTGGCTGGACTATCGTTCAGTGGCAATCCCTCGTAGTAGGCGCTTCCGGAGACCCCTCCTACATCAACCAGAGACTTCTCACCGATAAGGAGGATCTGTTCTCAGCAGGAAGTCCTTACGACGCTGTTTACGGCACAATGTTTGACATTTACGCCGATCCCACTCTCCATGAGGAAGACCCCATGACTACCGACTGGGAAGGCTGTAAGCCTGCAATGGCACAGGGCAAGATCGGTACAATGGTAATGGGCTCATGGGCTATCAGCCAGTTCCAGGAGGCTGCAACACAGGTCGGAGCAGATCCTGCCGATATCGGCTATATGCCTTTCCCCAACAGCATTGACGGCAAGATTTACTCTGTATCTTCCAACGACTATATGATGAGCGCAAATAAGAACTCTGCAAACCTCGACGCTGCAAAGGCATATGTTGAGTGGTTCTGCTCCGATTCCGGCTTTGCTCAGAACGAGGGCGAGATATCCGGACTCAAGGGCGCTCCCATGCCTGAGACGCTTTCTTCCTTTGACGAGCTGGGCGTTGAGCTGTTTGTAGAAGCTCCCACACCCGAGAACCTTATCGGTAAATTTGACGATATCGCAAAGACCTCCGAGGTTGACCCTTGGGGCGACGCTTCCACAAACTTCAAGTTCAGAATGGCTGAAGCTGCTTTCGATGGAAAGGGCAGAGAAGAATACGACAATATCTGCGCTGACGTAAACAGCAGATGGAACGCCACCAGAGACGAAATTCTCGGCTGATCCGTTTAAATCAAGATAAACCCATTACTCTCTCTCATATATTTCTTCATATTTTCGTGTAAGTCCTGCCTGGACTTACACGACTCCCGGTATCGTCCGGGAATCTCACCTTTTTCTCCTTATGTAGTGCGGACGCATATAAAATGTGCGTCCGCAACTCATAGGCATAACTTCAGTCTCATGAAAGAAGTGATAACATGGCAAAAAAACTGAGTATGTCCAACGGCATTGAACAAAACAACAAGTTAGGCAGATCATATTGGAATAAAATGCTTACGGTTTTTCTTTTCCTGCTGATACCAACTGTGCTGCTTGTAATTTTCACCTATATTCCCGCTGCGAACATGATAGGATACAGCTTTGAAGAGCGCGACCAGTTCGGTGTGAACGTCACGTTTGTAGGTTTAAAAAATTACAAGACTGTTTTTACAACTCCCGAATATTTTGCCGCTTTCAAAAACAGCCTGTACTATCTTGCGGGTTCGTTTATACAGCTTGCGCTTGCGCTGTTTTTAGCAACGATACTTTGTTCCAAAATACGCTTTTCCAACTTTTTTAAGGGCGTACTGTTTTTCCCGTACATGATAAATACGGTTGCCGTAGCTCTTATTTTCAGAAGATTCTTCCAGAAGGGCGACGGAGTTACAAATACCGACGGTACTCTCAACTCTATTATAGCCCTGTTCGGCGGAGAACCGATAAAATTTCTCTCTACTGAGGGACTGGTAAATATTTGCTTGGTATTTGTTTCCATATGGAGATATATAGGTTTCGATCTTGTAATGTTTATCGGAGCCATCCAGTCGGTATCACCCGACATTTACGAAGCGGCTGAGCTTGACGGAGCAAACCGTTTCCAGGTGTTCAAATACATCATTGCACCCAGTATCCGTCCTATAATCCTTTTGCAGATGATACTCGCCGTAAAGGGAGCTATCAGCGTTTACGAGATACCATTTATCATTACAGGCGGACGTATCGGTTCAAGCACTTTTGTTATCCAGACTACGGAAACGGCGTTCAAGTTCCAAAAAGTCGGGCTTGCATCGGCAATGGCTGTGGTGCTGTTCCTTATCATAGTCGTGGTAACTATAATTCAGAAGCTTGTATTTAAGGAGGAGAAGTAGCATGGACGGTTTCGGAGCTAATTTCAGCTATGACGTCGGCGACGACGGAAGTTCCAAAGGCGCAAGGTTCAAGCGCGGTCTGTTTACATTCCTTAAATATGCGGTGCTGGTTATTGCCTGTCTGATAGTTTTTGTACCGCTGATAGTGGTTTTCCTCGGTTCACTCAAAAACAACACGGAGTTTCTTTCCTCCAACGTTTTTGCGCTGCCCACAGCATTTGAATGGTCTAACTACAAAACGGCGTTTATAGACGGAAAAGTACTGCTTGGTCTTAAAAATACGGCAATAATAATTCTTATTTCCTGTACCGGAACAATTATAACCGGTACAATGACCGCTTATGTCCTTCAGCGTTTCAAGACTCTGTTTGGAAAGGTTTTGAAGGCGGCGTTCCTGCTGGCTACGCTTTTCCCCGCAATTTCAATGCAGGTAACGGTTTACCGTATCATGAACGGCTTCCATCTTGTGGGAACAATGGCTGCGCCTATTATTCTTTACGTTGGTACGGATATAATTTCCATTTATATCTTCATGCAGTTTTTAGATAATATTTCCACATCTCTTGACGAAAGCGCTATCATGGACGGGGCAAATTACTTTACTGTTTATTTCAGAATAATCCTGCCGCTTCTGAAACCCGCTATCGCAACGGTACTAATAATTAAAGTTATAGGCATTTACAACGATTTCTATACTCCTCAGCTTTATATGCCCAGCGACGAGCTGTCGGTTGTATCCACGTCTCTCTATAGGTTTATGGGACCCTATGGCGCAAAGTGGGAGATCATCTTCGCGGGTATCGTTATCTGTATAATCCCTACTCTTGTCATCTTTATTTCGCTCCAGAAGCAGATATATGCGGGTCTTGTAAACGGTTCGGTAAAAGAATAATTTTGAAAGGAATATCATTATGAAAGTTAAAGTATTAAACGGAGTATCGCTCCCCAATATCCCGTGGCAGGATAAGCCTGCGG
>CAJUHS010000014.1 GCA_910586535.1 uncultured Oscillospiraceae bacterium | reverse complement strand
CGCGAGGGAAAACCCGAAAGGGGAAAGGGGGAGGGCGGCTCAGCGTCCCTTAAATCTCTAAGAGCGCCTCCCCCTTTCCCCGGTAGGGTTTTCCCTCGCACCTCAGCGCACATAATAACAATTACAAGAACATTAAATCAAGACAAAACAAAAAATCAAACCCTATCTCCAACCAAACCGCAGGAATAATTTACATCTCCCTCGGCATACTATATACTTAGAAACAATTGCCGAAAGGAGGAGTATGCCATGGTGTCACGAAGCTTCCGAAACCGCCGTACAGCCTCCGGCAGACGAAAAAAACGCGGTACGGCTTTTGCAAGGCTGGCGGTGTTTTCCTCTGCCGCGGCGGCCGGGATACTGGTATTTACAGTACCTGTCATAAACGGTTCCTCCTCGGCGTTCAGCGCGGCTTTTACCGCGGCTAAAGCCTCCGCAATGCTTTCGGTAGGAGACGTTTTTCCTGCCGATGAAAATATACAAAATGTACAGACCTTTGAAAATATTACAGCGGACAAGCCGCTTCCTAAAGTACCAAAAGAAGCGGATACGCCGAATGCCCACTCCGCGCTTTTCACTGTGGACGACCGGGAAATGCTTTCATGGGGGGAGCTTGAAATTCCCAACAGCTCCGATGAGGAAAGGATAGTCCCCGACGAAAAGCCCGACGCGGGTCCCAAGCCCTACCCCGAAAGCCTTGAAAACCGCGACGGAACTATCACCTTTATGACCTACGGACACATGAACGGCGAAGCCTATGTTGACCTTGACATTGCGGGACAGGTGAGGAACGTCACCAGCGTATCGGGCAAAAAGGTTCTGGAGGAAAGCCGTCTTCTGCCCGACTTTACCGTTGAAAAGAACGGCGAGCCGCAGGTTCTGATAATGCACACCCACGCCACGGAAAGCTACGAGCCATATGAAAGGGATTTTTACGACGCGGGCTTTAACTCCCGCACTACCGACAAATCAATGAACATGGCTGCCGTGGGGGACAAAATTGCCGAACAGCTTGAAGCCGCGGGAATAGGCGTTATCCACGATACTACCCTGCACGATTATCCGTCCTATAACGGAAGCTACGACCTGAGCCGCGAAACGGTGCAGAAATATCTTGACGAGTACCCCTCAATAAAAGTGGTGCTGGACGTTCACCGCGACGCCATAGAGCGTGAAAGCGGTGAGAGGATAGCTCCCATCGCCGAGATAAACGGAAAAAACGCCGCCCAGGTAATGATAATCTGCGGCTGCGACGACGGTACTATGAATATGCCCGACTGCATGAAAAACCTGCGCTTTGCCTGCCTGCTCCAGCGGCAGATGGAGAGCGACTATCCGGGGCTTACCCGTCCCGTGCTGTTTGATTACAGAAAGTATAATCAGGACTTGACCACGGGCTCAATACTTATAGAAATGGGCGGACACGCCAACAGCATAGAGCAGGCGGAATACAGCGGCGAGCTGGTGGGAAAATCCCTTGCCAAATGTCTGGAGGAGCTTACATAACCGTTATATTTTAAACAGGGAAGTGTTAATATGAAAAGTCCGTTTACATTCAGGGTAGCTCTAAACGAGACGGAACGTCTGCGACGCAGGCTTCTGCTTACCGTTACGGCTGCGGTTCTCCTTATAATTTTTACGGCGGGGTGCATGGCAGTTTATATTAATTCTTATAATATTCTTCATGCAGAGCCTTTAAAAGTATTTGATCTGTACCGTACTCCCGAGGGCGTGGAGCTTATTTTTCTCGGCAGACTTTACAGTCTTACGGGAGTGTAAATTTATATTCGGCAAAAAAGACCGGAGACTTTCAAGCCTCCGGTCTTTTTTATCTTACTTTGTATTCGACAGCTTCCAGCGGAATGTGGATATCCTCTGCGCCTTTGTGTTGTCATAGGAAATATTGCTGCAAACCGTACTCAGATCATTGTAACGGTAATCTATCTTAGCGCTTTTTGAACCGAACGCCAGCGCGGACTTAACAGCGTCCGAACCGTAGTTCCTCTGGATGACCGCGCCAAGCTTGTGGTACTGCCGCTCAAAATCCACTATCTCCTTTGCCATGATAGGCTTGGAATCGCAGACGTTGTAAATCCCCTGATAATTGATGCCGCCCGACACCGTAAGTATACCTATTATAAAGTCCACAAGATTGAACAGACAGCAGAACGAGAAGCCGTAATCCCCGTAACCGTATATATATGAGCAGCTGTCCTTGGGATCGTATATTCTCGCATGAAGATTAGGAGCGTAGTCCTTGGTATAAATGGGGCATACTCTGGCAATAACGCCCTTTGTGGAGCCTGCTTTCCTGATTTCCTTTGACAAGGCTTTTTCGCTTTCATACTTCATTTTAGCGTAAGCAGTAGCGGGCTTTTCGTCAGAGGTTTCGCGTATAGGTTCACGGGTCTTCTGATGAGCGTACACCTGATGAGTGCTTACCAGTATAATGTCGGAAGCCCCCGCCGTTATAGCAGCCTTGTAAAGGTACTTATCTATCGCCGCCGACTGCTTTTCATGGGCAGTGGTAATAACGTTCGGCAAATCATTGTCTACTGTGCACGCAAGATGAACCAAAGCGTCTATTTTATTTTCGTTCATGGCTCTTGTAACTGCGTCCTTATCGTCGGCAGAAGCCTGCACATATGTATAGTTGGGATTATCTGTACCCGCTCCCGGCGTATTGTCAACGCCAACAACATTAAAGCCTTTTTCAAGCAAAGCTGAAGCAAGTTCGCTGCCCATAAGTCCTGCCGCGCCGGTTATTAAAACGGTTTTCATAAAATCCGCCCCTCCGTTCCTGAATGTATTTGTTTCCACACATATACATTTTAACACATATATCTGAAAAAAGCAATAGACTTTTTGCCCAAATCGTTTTATTTTTTCTGACATTCAGGACATTTTTACCGTTTTGAGCAAAAAAACTTGTTTATTTCGGACATTTTATCCGTGCATTTGTCTTTATACGCTATTTCCCGAACCTGATACCCTGCACCGAGCCGAGCCGACGAAGCTCCTTGTCGATGCCGTTCAGCACCGATTTTTTATCCGCGCTTTTTATGGGAGCGATAAGGTCTCTTTTGTCTCCGTCCCCCGTAAGCCTTTCAATTATAACCGAATCCGGCAGTATTTCAAGCTGGTCGCAGACTATCTCAACGTATTCCTCCGGCTCAAGAACGGCAAATTCCCTCCGCTCATACTGCTCCGCTAAAGCCGTGCCGCGGATTACATGAAGCTGGTGTATCTTTATGCCGTGTATATCAAGCTCCGCCAGCTTTCCGGCTGTCTCCAGCATCATTCCCGGGGTCTCTCCGGGAAGTCCGTTTATAATATGTACGCAGACGTTCACTCCTCTGCTTCGGAGCAGCTTAAAGCCGTACAGAAAATCACGGTAGGTGTGGCAGCGGTTTATGCGGGCGGCTGTTCTGTCGTGTACTGTCTGCAAGCCAAGCTCCACGGTAAGATATGTCTGCTTGGAAAGCCTCCCCAGGTAGTCTGCAATCTCGGCGGATATGCAGTCGGGACGTGTCGAAACGGCAAGCCCCACAGCATTTTTCTGCACCAGGGCCTCCTCATAAAGGCTTTTCAGATGTTCAGGAGGAGCATAAGTCCCCGTGTTAGCCTGAAAATAGGGGATATAGAGCAGATCGCTGCCCCACTTTTTTTCAAGCCGTCCGCGGACGTCCTCAAACTGCCTTGAAATGCTTTCCGCAGGGTCGCCGCCGAAGTCCCCGCCGCCCTTTGCGGAGCAGTATGTGCAGCCGCCCACGCCCTTTGTGCCGTCTCTGTTGGGACAGGTAAAGCCGCCGTTGAGACTTATTTTAACGGTTTTTTTGCCGAAACGCTTTTTCAGATAAGCGCTTTGAGCATTGTATCTTTTCCCTGTTTCGGGATCGGGGAGGATTATTTCCATAGTAACGTCCTTTCAAAAAATTAAGCAAAACTAAAATATCCATATGGAAAAGATTCGCCCGCCTCTTCAAAAGCGGCAGGGGCAAAGGGAGCACACCCGCCGCGGGCTTCCGCACCGCAGGAGGAAAACAGCAGGGCGGGCAGTACCGCAGGTATGACCGCAAGCATAGCAAACATAGCAAGAACAGCAGGCGCGGCAGCCATAGCATTTGTTTTCGCTTTCCCGAACATTACGGACATTAAAAACATTGCAAACAGCCATATTTCCCGCGTTAACGCCACGGATATCCTATCAATAAAATTCTAACATAATAAAGATTACGATTCAACGGCGGGACTGTTACAAGTCAATTACAGTTTCGGAAACTTATTGCAAAGCCATAACAGCAAAATGCGCTTTGTGTTAAAAAAAGAAAAAAATTATGTTTTTTTGAAAAAATCTATCGCCAAACCGGATGATGTATGGTATAATATCTATCGGACGTTTAAATGCGATGATCTTGATCCGCGGTAAAAGTGCAGACCAAAATCCGGGCGAAAAGTTATAAAGCTGAATTTTTACTCGGGTTTTTATGCTTTTTGACAGTGAATCAGTATAAGACGTATTTATTCCGCTTCGCCCGGGAAACTTAACAAAATGAAAGGACTGTCAACTATGACGACCGAATTCTTTACCATGCTGAAACAAATTTACAGCGCGGCCGGAATCCCGACTGCTATAGCAGACGAAAGTCTCAATATCCTGTGGAGAAATTCCCTTGCGGAACCCAACCGCTGCCCTCTTTCAACCGACAGCGCTTCCTGCCTGTTTGAAAACAAAGTCCCTGTTTCAGGCCTTGTTTTCCATACCGAAGGTGAAACTATACATCGGTTCAACGTTTTAAAATCCCAAAATGCAGACGACCGGTCGGTATTTTACGTTATTGAGCACCTCGGCAGCGACGATATCAAAGCTCTGCTTGCTTCACCCAATATTAAATCGTATGTGACTTACCTGTGCGCAAGGATACGTGATTCGGTGGGAATGATAGCAATATCCGCTGATGAGATAGACGCCGCCACAGCAGTATTTGGAGCTGGCTGCGGAGAAGTTACCGATCAGCTCAATACTATTAACAGAGGACTTATGATGATACTCCGCGAGGTCATTAATCCCGAACAGCTCTATTATGCCCTCGATCCCTGCTGCGACGACGTTACGCTCTGCGTAGCCGACGAGATAGCCCGCGCCGTTTCCGACGCAAAGCGCGCCCTCGGCAGAACGGTAAAAGTCTCCTACACTTCGGAAAAAGGTATCTATACGCGAATGAACCGCGGCGTTTTTGAAACAATACTATCGGACATGGCTTTTGAGTGCTGCTCCGGAAAGCTTTACCCCGACGAGCTTGTCTTTAACTGCCAAAGCGTCAGGAACAGAGACCCGAGAGGCAGGGACAGGATCGCCGTTACAGTGAAAAGCATAAACAGCTCCGGCAGAGAAAACATTCCCTCAAAGTTTGAAAAGGATAAAAAGGGCAGCAAGCTTTATTTCAATTATCTTTGCAGCGTTCTGTGCGAAAAGTACGGAGCGGAATTTACAAGAAGCGAGCTTGAAAACGGATGTATGTGCAGCATAATCCTTGACTCCGTGGGACTTGACAGGCACATCGTCATGAACAGCTCAAAATTTGATTTCCATACCGACCGCTTTTCCACCATGACGCTCTCCCTTGCAGAACGCCACCTTGAGGAACGGTACAAGCTTATAGATATCGACAGCTCCAGCCTTGAAGCGGAGTGAACCAAGAAAAAGAAAGGAAGTATACAAAATGAAAAAACATAAGATCGCCGCGCTTATATGCGCATTTGCCGCTGCGGCGGCGCTGTCCGGATGCAGCGCGGGAAAAGACCCCGGCGCTTCCGAAAGCAGCGGAGTTTCACAGGCTTCGGATACGTCCGAAACAGAAACCTATATCGACGAGGACGCAATGACCGAGACCCGTCCCATTGCCGAGGGAGACGAATATGCAATAGACAAGATAAACCCCCGCTCTCCGGAAGGATCGCTTCCCGGAGGATATGTTATGAGCGGCTATGAAAAGGACCTTCAGGGAAAGCTTTTCAACAACGGAAAATCAAAGATAGTTATCCGTGCATATAATTATAAGGAGGATCTTCAGGATCTTGCGGTCTGGGCGGATCAGGCGTGTGCGATAACAAAAATAGCAAATATAACCTCAGCCTGCGACACGATCTACAGCGAACCCGAAAATATCACATATCTGGGTTTCGATGCCATCAAGTACGACTATGAAATAATCCAGTATGAATTTGTAAGCGGCGCGGACGGTCAGGAGGAAAAACAGGAGCGCGGCAGATACAAAGGTATTGCCTATTACTTCTATTCCAATCAGGACGCCTACGCAATAATGTTTGATACTGCCGAAGACAACTGGGACGAACAAAAAACTGCATTTGAAGAGTTCGTTGCCGATCTTGAGATCACCGAAACAAAATATTGATATCTTATGTCCGTTTCATTTCCGTAAATTATTTTGCCGCAATGGGGTCTAAGCCCGCCGGGACTCCCCTCTGAATAAAAATTTATCATGCAAAAACTGTTGCATTTTTTTCGTCAGCATGATATACTATGTAATGTAAATACCTTAAAAGCACAACAGTCAGAGTAGCTTACGCAAAAGTCCACAGAGAGCGCCGTTTGGTGGAAAGGCGCGGCGGAGCGTCTGCGAAGTGCGGCTGCCGGCTCGGACAGGGAAGAAGCGTCTGCAAAGAGCGGCGTTTTGCGTATGTGTCCGCGGTTTGTTCCCGTTAAAGAACCTCGAGCAAAACCTGAAGTGGAACCGCGGTTCATGCCGCCTTCATGGGACAATGTCCCGCGGAGGCGGCGTTTTAATTTTTAGCAGTTTTAGCAATCTCGACAATTTCAGCAATCTGAAAGGAGACATTTTCTAAATGAAAGAAACTTTTCTCGAACACATAAAATCCGATATAGAATCCGTTAAAAAGCGCGACCCCGCCGCCCGCAGCACACCGGAGATACTTCTGACATATTCGGGATTGCACGCGATCATGATGTACCGTGCTGCCCATAAACTGTACGAAAAGAAATTCTACACAGCCGCAAGGTGTATCTCACAGTTTGCGCGTTTTCTCACCGGTATTGAGATACACCCCGGCGCAAAAATAGGCAGAGGCTTTTTTATAGACCACGGCTCCGGAGTAGTCATAGGCGAGACCGCCGAGATCGGCGACAACTGTCTGGTGTATCAGGGAGTTACCTTGGGCGGTACCGGCAAGGACAAGGGCAAGCGTCACCCAACGCTGGGAAATAACGTTATGGTGGGCGCGGGAGCAAGAGTGCTGGGTCCTTTTAAGGTAGGGGACAATTCAAAGATCGCCGCAGGAGCGGTAGTGCTTGACGAGGTGCCGCCCAACTGCACGGCGGTGGGAGTACCTGCAAGAATAGTAAGGCGGGGAGGAAAAAAAGTAGACGTCTGCGGCGAGCTTGACCAGATACACGTTCCCGACCCGGTGGCGCAGGAGCTGTGCGCTCATCTTGCAAGGATAGAAAAGCTTGAAAAACAGATTAACAGGCTGGAGATTTCCGAGCTTGGAAAGAAGCTCAACAGCAATAACGGCAATAACGATAAGGAATAACTTACAGCAAAAAGGAGATAACCGAAATGAAACTTTACAACTCTCTCACCCGCTCAAAGGACGAATTTGTACCCCGTTTCGATGGCAAGGTATCAATGTACACCTGCGGTCCCACGGTGTACCACTACGCCCACATCGGAAACCTGCGAAGCTATATCATGGAGGACGTTCTGGAAAAATACCTGCGCTTTTCGGGCTATGACGTAAAGCGGGTAATGAACATAACCGACGTGGGGCATCTTTCCAGCGACGGCGACACCGGCGACGACAAAATGTTAAAGGGCGCAAAACGGGAGCACAAGTCCGTAATGGAAATAGCGGAGTTCTACACCAAAGCATTTTTCGGGGACTGCAAAAAGCTGAACATTAAAACCCCAGACGTTATTGAGCCCGCCACAGGCTGCATTGACGAGTTTATCCGCGTGATATCCGCGCTTATAGAAAAAGGATACGCCTACGAGGCGGGAGGCAACATTTATTTTGACACCTCAAAGCTTGACAAATACTACGTGTTCAACGACTTCAGCGAGGAGGATTTAGCCGTGGGCGTCCGCGAGGGCGTGGAAGAAGATTCCAACAAGCGGAACAAAGCGGACTTCGTTCTGTGGTTCACCAAATCCAAATTTGATGATCAGGAGCTTAAATGGGAAAGCCCCTGGGGCGTGGGATATCCCGGCTGGCATATCGAGTGCTCCTGCATAAGCATGAAGCATTTGGGCGAATACCTCGATATCCACTGCGGAGGAATAGACAACGCTTTCCCGCACCACACCAATGAGATTGCTCAAAGCGAAGCCTATTTGGGACATGACTGGTGCAATTACTGGTTCCACGTCCACCACCTCAACACCAACGACGGCAAGATGAGCAAGTCCAAGGGGGAGTTCCTTACAGTGTCTCTGCTGGAGGAAAAAGGGTACGACCCTCTCGTATACCGCTTTTTCTGTTTGCAGTCCCACTACCGCAAGTCGCTGGTTTTCAGCTGGGATAACCTTGACAACGCCGCTGCCGCCTATGAAAAGCTTACTACGAAAATTGCGGCTGTCCTTGACGGTAGCGGCGGTACCGATGAGGAAAAATGCGCCGCTCTGAAAAAAAGCTTCACCGACGCTATGAACAGCGACCTTAACACCGCCCTTGCGGTAACGGCTCTGTATGACGTGCTGAAAGCGGATATCAGCAATAAAGATAAGCTTGACCTTATCGCCGATTTCGACAGAGTGCTTTCTCTGGGACTTATCGATGCGGCAGGCAAATACGCTGAAAAAAACGCGGCTGCCGACGATATCCCCGAAGAGGTCAAGGCTCTTGCGGAGCAAAGAAAAGCCGCCCGCAAGGAAAAAAATTTTGCTCTTGCGGACGAGATACGCGATAAAATTGCAGCGCTGGGATATACTGTTGCCGAAACGAGAGAGGGTACCAAAATTACAAAAGCATAGTCTTCAGCCGTATCCGAAGCATTTGCGGATACGGCTTTTTCCATCGGTAACTGTATTTATGCCGCCGCCGTGCTGTTATATGAAAATAACGGCACAGCGGCTCTTTTTTGCGGTATGATACTAATATCGGACGGGCGCAAAGCTTTTCCGAAATATATGCGAAAGGAGAAAACGGAATGGTATACAATGAGACCTGCTCATGCGGAAACAAGGTAACGGTCACCACTTCCGAAAGCGGCTCCAAGGCCGACGGAGGCAATCAGAGCTACATAATAAAATGCAGCAAGTGCCACAGCGACGTGCGCACAATATCAAGCAGCTCCCTGCCTGTGGTTTCGGGAGGATACGCTGAAAAAGAAACCTGCTGATCCTCCTGCACCCGCCCGTTCGGAGATATCTCTCCGAACGGTTTTTTATGTTTAAAACCCTGTCATGCGGTTAATAATACCAATAAACCGTTAAACAACCGAACGATCAAACAAATACCACAGGAGGTCTTACTATGACAAACCGCGCCGTTATCCTTGCGGGCGGGGACGGTCTCAGGCTCCGTCCTCTTACCTGCACAAAACCCAAGACAATGCTTCCCGTCTGCGGCAGACCTATTATAGGCTACACTATTGACGCTCTCAGGCGAAACGGCTATACGTCTGTTTTCATTGCTGCCGACAGACTTTCAAAGACTGTCACCGACTATCTTGACGACTCACCCGACGCGGATTTTATAATATCCTCCGCTCCTGCGGGAACCTGCCGTCCGATAGCCGACGCTGCGGAGGCGGCAGGAATGTCCGATGAAGATGATATTACAATAGTATACGGGGATCTGCTCTTTGAGACCGACCTTTCCGCCGCTCTGGAATTTCACAGAAAAAGTCTTGCGGACATTACCGCTGTGACCTTTTCCACCGACAAACCCTCAGGCTGCACACTTGTTTCCGTTCGGGACGGTCTTGTAGTGAACGTTATTCCCGATCCCGCAAGGGAAAGCTGCGTTTCCGAGCTTGCCGCCGCAGGTATATTCATTCTCAGCGGATCAGCCGCCAAAAAAGCGGAAAACTATGAAGACCTGCTCACGGAATTTATACCCGATATGATACGAAACGGCGGAAAGGTACTGAACTTTACGGCAAAAGGCATTTTTATCGACGTAAACGAAACGGACGACCTTTTTACCGCTTCAAACGCAGTTCTGGAGGGACTTATCCCCGCATCCGAAGAAAGCATTGTCAGTAACGCGGGAAAATTTCCCGAACTGAAGCTTGACCCTCCCGTCTATATTGCAGGATCGGCTGATATTGCTCCGGGAGCGGAAATAGGCAGAAAAACTGTCATCGGCGAAAACGTCACCGTCTGCCGCGGAGCAAAGCTTAACGGAGCGATAATCATGGACGGCGCGTTTATCGGCGAAAGAGCCACGGTAAACAATGCGGTAATAGGAACAGGCGCGCGTCTTTTATCGGGAGCGGCGGTTTTCGAGGGCGCCTCTGTGGGGGACAGCGCGGTCATTGCCGAACAGGCTGTCGTCCAGTGCGGAGTAAAGATATGGAACGGCAGACGGCTTGACAGCTACGCATGTGCGGGGCAGGATATAAAGTACGGCTTTCTGACCCCCGCCCGTATCGGAGAGGACGGCATATGCGGCGAAACCGGAAGCGTAATAACTCCCCAAACGGCGGCTGTTATAGGAAGCTCCCTTGCTTCACTGGGAGGAAAAATAGGCATAGGCTGGAAAGACAATCCCGCGTCGAAAAGCCTTGCTCTTGCAATAGCCTCGGGAGTTACCGCCGCAGGAGCGGAAGCGTGGCTTTTCGGCTCCTGCACCGCTCCGGCATTGGAGTACTGCACGGCAAGGTCGCGTCTTTCGGCCGGCTGCCGCGCCGACGCGGGAGTAACGGCAAAGATAAGCTTCTGTTCGGGGGACGGTCTTCCTCTTTCCCGAAGCGAGGAAAAAATAATCGAGGGGGGTCTGAACCGCAGTGAATACCGCAGGGCAGGCTTTATGCACTTCGGACAGCTCCGCGATACGGAGGCGATAACCGGTCTTTATAAAAATATGCTGGAGGATACCGCCCCCCGCTCCTTGACCGGAATAAAGGCTGTACTGAACACATCGGGCGGTACTGTAACGGATATGTGCGGAAGCATTATGAAAAAGATCAGCTCCAAAAACGGAAGCGCGGTTGTTTTCCATATAGGCAGCGACGGCACGGGAGCCTCCGCATACACGGAAGAGACGGGCTACGTTTTCGAGGAAAAGCTTATACTGATATGCTGCGCCGACCGCTTTGCAAAGGGTGAGGACGTGTCCCTGCCATACGATTTCCCCCGCGCCGCGGACAGGCTTGCGGAAAGGTACGGCAGAAAAGTACTGAGGTACAGCGGCTGCCCATCTGACAGCGGCGACCGCGAAGCAAGGCGGCTTGCGACAAAGACCCCCTTTGTACGGGACGGGGCCGCTCTTGCCCTTACAGTGCTGAGAGTTCTGGAAAGCAGAAAAATCACGCTTGCGGAGGCTTTGGCTGAGCTTCCAGAAATGGCTGTGGCGACAAGATTTGTGGCTGTGGACAAGCGTCCCGTAAAGCTGCTGAGAAAAATATGCACCGAGGAACAGCAGGCTTCGGGGGACGGTATAGTCCTGAACGACAAGCGGGGACGGGTTATGATACGTCCCGTAAAAACTGAAAAGGGCGTGATGATGAAAGTGGAGAGCTTTTCAATGGAGGCTGCCTCGGAGCTTTGCGACTTTTATCAGGACAAGCTGAAGCAGCTGGAGGCAGGGATCTGAACCATTTCCTGCCCGCCTTGCGCAAGTTTGGCCTCACGCCGCCTCTTGTACTTGGTTTCGGACGGAGAAGTCTCCGTCCTTACATAACAGGTATTATCCATATTTTAGCAAATATTGTTGTTTGTCATTGACAAACCCTGAATTGTGTGGTATAATATATCCTGATTTATTATGTTCGGATTAGGATATTTATCCCGAAAACCAAAACGTATTCCCGCAAAAGGACTTTTACCGAAACGTCTATGCTTATCCTGCGCGGTATTCCCACGGTATTTTGCGAAAAACGGCTCCGGCGTCATTATGAATCGTACATATATTTATCGAAAGGATTGGTATAATAGTGGCAAAAAACGACAATAACGAGATCGAACTTAACGCATACGGCGAAAAGATCGCTCCGAAACCCTCGAAGAAACAGAACGATACTTCCAAAAACACTGCTCAGAAAAAAACTGCTTCCAAAAAAACGGAGGGCTTTTTCTCAAAAAAATCTCAGCAGACTCCGGCCGCCTCTGCCGCTCCGGAAAAAAAGACGCGGCAAACGCAGAAATCTCAGACCCGTTCTGCCCAGTCCAAGGACTCAAAGACTCGGGCAGCTTCACCGGCGGCGGAAAGAAAACAGCGGAACGTTTCCGCTCCCGCTCAGGAAATACACCCTGCAACCGGTCTGCCCCTGCACACCACAAATCACAAGGCGGTAAAAAGAACGCCTTTGAAAATTATTCCCCTTGGCGGACTTAACGAAATAGGCAAAAACATGACCGTTTTTGAATGCTCCAACGATATATTTATCGTTGACTGCGGACTTGCTTTTCCTGACAGCGATATGCCCGGCGTGGATCTTGTTCTCCCCGATTTTGCATACGTTGAACAGAACGCCGACAGGATAAGGGGTATCGTCATTACCCACGGTCACGAAGATCACATCGGCGGACTTGCCTACCTGCTCAAAAAGGTGAACGTTCCCGTATACGCGACAAGGCTGACTATCGGTCTTATCGAGGGAAAGCTCCGGGAGCACGGCATACTGTCCTCGGCGCAGCTCAACGTTGTTACCCCGCGCCAGACCGTGAAAATGGGCTGCATGGCTGTGGAATTTATCCGCGTGAACCATTCCATACCCGACGCGGTGGCTCTTGCTATCCACACCCCTGCGGGAGTAGTTGTGCACACCGGCGACTTCAAGGTGGACTACACGCCCATTGAGAGCGATATCATAGACCTTGCACGCTTCGGCGAGCTTGGCAACAGGGGAGTACTGGCTCTTATGTCCGACTCCACCAATGCTGAAAGGCGGGGGCACACCGCTACCGAAAGAACGGTTGGAAACAGCTTCGAGCGGCTTTTCGACACCGCCGAGGGAAAGCGTATCATCATCGCAACTTTCTCCTCAAATATACACAGGGTACAGCAGATAGTGAACTGCGCAGTCAAAACAGGCAGAAAAATTGCCGTTTTCGGCAGAAGTATGCTCAACGTTATAAGCACCGCTATAGAGCTTGGCTACCTTAAAATGCCCGACGGTCTTATAATTGACATCGACGCAATGAACCGTTTCCCGCCAGAAAAAATTGTTCTTATCACCACAGGCAGTCAGGGAGAGCCTATGTCAGCCCTGTCAAGAATGGCTATGAACGAGCACCGCACGGTAACTATCACTCCCATGGACTTTATCATAATCAGCGCGACCCCTATCCCCGGAAACGAAAAGCTGGTCACAAAGGTAGTAAACGAGCTTATGCGGGCGGGCGCTGAAGTCATTTACGAGTCCATGTACGACGTGCACGTTTCGGGACACGCCTGTCAGGAGGAGCTGAAGCTCATGCTTTCCCTGACCAAACCCAGATACTTCATTCCCGTACACGGCGAGTATAAGCACCTTAAAAAGCACGCGGGACTTGCCTACAGCCTCGGCTTTGAGGAGGACAGCGTTATAATCGGCAGCATAGGCAACGTTATAGAAACAAACGGCGTGGACATGAAGATCACGGGACAAGTCCCCGCAGGACGCGTATTTGTTGACGGCCTGGGCGTTGGGGACGTTGGTTCTATCGTTCTCCGGGACAGAAAGCATCTTTCCGAGGACGGTCTTATCATCGCCGTGGCGACTATCGAGTCGGAAAGCGGAGCTATCCTTGCGGGACCGGATATCGTGTCAAGAGGCTTCGTATACGTCCGCGAATCGGAGGAGCTTATCGACGCCGCCCAGAAGCTGCTTATGAAAACGCTTCAGGGCTGCCTGGACGGAGATATGCGCGACTGGAACACCATCAAGTCCCGCATGAAGGACGACCTGAGCGACTATATCTATATGAAGACCAAACGCAGACCCATGATACTTCCCATTATTATGGAGATATGATCTAATTTGCTTAACCGGCTTAACGGCAGTTAACGTTAACTAAAACCGAAAGGAAAAACGCTATGAAAGGAAAACGCTGGACGGCTTTTAAAATGGTCTCGATGCTGCTTGTGGTGGTATCGCTGGCGTGCGCATTTTCACTGTACGATACGGACGAGGTACGCTTCTGGACTCTGCTGGCGATAACGTCGCTGACAGCTCTGGCGTATCTGACGCTTTTTTCCGCGTCCCAGAAAAACCTGCACAAATTCGTTACCGAAATGGAATCCCAGCTCAATCTTACCGAGAGGGACTCCCTCTATAAGTTTCCTGCGCCTGCGGTCATCATCGACGGGGAGGGCATTATAGTATGGTACAATATCGCCTTTACGGAGCAGGTATACGGCGGGGACGCTTTCGGTCTGCACATCACCAAGGTCATTAACATCGACCTCCAGAAAACCTTTGAAAACAAAAATGTCACTGTAAACTATGAAACGGGACATTTCAGGATATCGGCGGTAACCACCGAAAAGCGGGACTCCGACTCTGAGCTTATCTCCGACCTGACTTTGCTGTATTTCGACGATATCAGCGACTATATCACTCTGGAGGGACGCTTCAACGATATCCGCCCGGCGGTAATGATAATCTCCGTGGACAACTACGAGGAGATACTTTCGGGCGAAAAGGACAGCGAAAAGGCTCACATCATGATACAGGCGGACAAGCTCCTTGAAAATTATTTCGACGAGCACAACAGTCTGCTGAGGAAGCTTTCCAACGACAAGTTTATCGCCGTCGCCGAAGAGCGGGACCTTAAAAAAATGGCGGAGGACAAGTTCAAAATTCTCGACAACGTCAGAAAGATACCCGTTTCGGAAAAATCACCCGTTACGCTTTCAATAGGCGTTGGAACGGGAGCGGCAAATATCTCAGAAGCGGAACAGGACGCGAAGCATGCTCTTGAAATGGCTCAGGGCAGAGGCGGAGACCAGGTCGCCGTTAAAAACGAAAACGGCTTTGAGTTTTTCGGCGGAGTCACAAAGGGGATCGAAAAGTCCACAAAGGTCAAAACCAGATTTGTCGCAACCGCTCTTGCGGAGCTTATCAATTCCTCCTCCGGCGTTATCGTTATGGGACACCGCTACGGCGATCTTGACAGCGTTGGCTCAGGAGCGGGTATGTGCGGCGCGGTAAGGCGTCTCAATCCGGAAATAGAGGCTTACATGGCAGTTGACCCCGAAAGGAATCTTGCAAAGCCCATTATAAACCGTCTCAATGAAAACCTTACCGACGAGCTGCCTGTATTCATCTCTCCGGAAGAGGCTCTCGGGAAAATGAACGACAACACTTTGCTGATAGTTGTTGACACCCACAACAAGGACATTATCGAAAGCGCCGAGATATACGAGCGCGCCAAACACATCGCCGTTATAGACCATCACCGCCAGACGGTGAATTACATTGACAACGCAGTAATTTTCCACCATGAGCCCTATGCTTCCTCGGCAAGTGAAATGGTCGCCGAGCTTATCCAGTACTTCTCGGGAATAGACAAGCTCTCCAGCTATTACGCGGACGCTATGCTGGCGGGAATAATGCTTGACACAAAGGATTTTGTTATGCGTACAGGCGTGCGTACCTTTGAGGCGGCGGCTTTCCTGAGAAAGCTCGGCGCGGACATGGTTGCGGTAAAGGGTCTGTTCGCAAACGACTTTGAGTGCATCAAGCACCGCTCTCAGCTGGTTTCGGGCGCGGAAATCTATAACAGGTGCGCCATCGCGGCGGACGACAGCGGTTCTCCCGACGCAAGGGTAAGCTCCGCGCAGGCTGCTGACGAAATGCTGGGCATAGCGGGCGTGGACGCAAGCTTTGTTATTTTCTGTACTCCCGACGGGGGGATAAACATCTCCGCAAGGTCTCTGGGAGCAATGAACGTTCAGATAATCATGGAAAAGCTGGGCGGCGGCGGACACCAGACCATGGCGGCGGCGCAGTTCAGCGGGATAAATGTTCACGAAGCAAAGGCTAAGCTTATCAGCGCAATAGACGAGCACATCGCGAATATTTCGTAATAAGAATATATAACCGTAAGGGCTGATTTCATATCTGTCTGCGGGAAAGCTGAAATGAACGGCGGACGGATACAGAATCCGCCTCTGAATATTACAAAACATACGAAAAAACATTAAAAAGGAGAAATAGTCATGAAAGTTATTTTTTTACAGGACGTTAAGGGTACCGCCAAAAAGGGCGACGTTAAGGAAGTATCCGACGGCTACGCAAGAAATTTCCTTTTGGGAAAGGGTCTTGCGGTTGAGGCTACGGCTAAGAATATGTCCGACTTAGCGGGCAAGAAGTCCTCCGAGCAGCACAAAGCCGACGTTGCAAAGCAGGAGGCAGGAGAAGCCGCCGCCAAGCTGAAGGGAAAGACCGTTATCTGCAAGGCAAAGGCGGGACAGGGCGGAAAGCTTTTCGGAGCCGTTACTGCCGCAGCGGTTGCCGACCTGATCTCGGAGCAGTTCGGAGTTAAAGTGGATAAAAAGAAAGTCTCACTTGATTCCGAGATAAAGGCTTTCGGTACTTATTCCGCGGAGATAAAATTCCTTGCGGGAATTTCCGAGAAGATCACCGTAGAGGTCACCGAGGAATAACGTGAACAGGGACGTTGAAAATTACCTTGAAAAATATCCCGATGAAATAAAGAAGCTTTTTTACGATTTACGGGAAACGCTTTTGGAAAGTGCTTCCCGCGAAATCTGCGAAAAGCTGTGGGCAAAGCTTCCAAGCTATTATGCCGGAGAAAAATTCGTACGGCTGATTCCGTTCAAGGATCACATCAATGTGGAAGCGGCGGCTGTTGTTTCGCACGGAGACGAGCTGTCGGGGTACAAGATCACTCCAAAAGGTATGCTGCAAATTTTTGCGGAACAGGAACTTCCCGCGGATATTTTGGTTCGGATATTTAAGGAAACTTTATCGTAAGGGTGAGGTATGTATCCTGCGTAAATTATTTTTAACTGATAACAAAGGATCGGAAATATGGCGGAATTAACCTCAATGATAAATATAGGCAAAGAGATGTCAAAAAAGCTTGCCTCCGTGGGAATAGACACAGCCGAAGAGCTTATCTTTACAGGTGCGGAAGAGGCTTTTTCGCGGCTGAAAAATGCTTACCCGAACGTGTGCCTTGTGCATTTGTACGTTCTGGAGGGAGCGATAACCAACACCGAGTACAACGCTCTTTCAGCCGGCAGGAAAAAGGATCTTAAGAAGTTCAGCGACTCTTTAAAAATTGAAAGCAACAGCGTCTAACCCTCTATCCTCTAAAAGGAGATATTTAAATGGATTTTGATATAAGCTCGGTCGAGCTGCCCTATAACCTTGAAGCGGAGCAAACCGTACTGGGCGCGCTTCTTCTCGATCCGGAATCACTCTCGGTTGCTATGAACTACATAAAGCCCGAAAGCTTCTATGTTTCAAAGCACCGCGATCTTTTTGCAATAATCATACGTCTCTTTTCTCTGGGCGTGAACGCTGATATCATCACCGTTATAAACGAAGCGGTCAAGGACGGTATCTTTGAAAGCTCCACGGCGGGTAAGGAATATCTCGCCGCCGTTATGGAGGGCGTTCCCACCACAAAGAATATCGAGAGCTACTGCAAGATAGTAGAGGAAAAATACTACACCAGAAGCCTGATAACCTCCGCGAAAGAGATAATCGAAGCCGCCTCCGCGGGACAGGAAACCGCTCAGCAGCTTCTTGACTTTGCCGAACAGAAAATTTACGATATACGCAAGGGCAAGTCGGTGGACGGTCTGGTAAAAATCGACGAGGTAGTCCTTGAAGCATACGACGAGCTGGGCAGGAAATCGGGTCCCGACAAGGAGCTTTATGTGGGTGCGAAATCCGGCTTTGCAGACCTTGACCACGTTATAACAGGTCTCAGCAGATCCGACCTTATAATAGTAGCCGCCCGTCCCGCTATGGGAAAATCAGTTTTCGCCCTTAATCTTGCGGCGAATTTCGCAAGGCACAACAAGGACTCCGAAGCCGTTATTTTTTCCCTTGAGATGTCAAAAGAGCAGAACGTTACCCGTATGCTGTCCTCGGAAAGCTTTGTGGAGCTTGACTATCTGATGAAAGGAAACATCTCCGGCGACCAGTGGACAAAGCTTGCCAAGGGCGCGGAAAGTCTTTCGGGAATGAATATCTACCTTGACGACACCGCGGGAATAACCGTACCCCAGATGAAAGCCAAGCTGCGCCGACTTAAAAGGCCGGGGCTTGTTATAATAGACTATTTGCAGCTCATGAATTCAAGCAGAAGAATTGAAAACCGCGTTAACGAAATTTCCGAAATAACCCGTCAGCTGAAGCTTATGGCTAAGGAGCTGGATATTCCCGTTATCACGCTGTCACAGCTTTCCCGTGCTGTTGAATCGCGTACTGACAAGCGTCCGATGCTGTCCGACCTGCGTGAATCGGGTTCTATCGAGCAGGACGCGGATATCGTTATGTTTTTGTACCGCGACGCTTACTACAACAAGGACACTCCAGACCCCACCATTGCGGAATGTATTGTTGCAAAAAACCGTCACGGCGAAACGGGTACGGTAAATCTCCGCTTCAGTGGACAGTACCAGCTTTTTACAGGAGTAAGCAGACAGGCGGAGTAATTATCTTCAATAAATCAATCAGACAGATCGGAAACAGGTATGCTTGAAAAAATCAAATCTGTAATTCAAAAATTTAATATGCTGCAGGACGGCGAAACTGTTTGCTGCGCTCTTTCGGGCGGTGCTGACAGCGTTGCGCTGCTTCTTGCTCTTTTGGAGCTGTCTCCAACGCTTGGCGTAAAGGTCACGGCGGTACACATAAATCATATGCTCCGCGGCGCGGAAAGCGACAGGGACGAGGCTTTCTGCCGCGATCTGTGCGAAAGGCTTAATGTCCCTCTGACGGTTTTCAGAAAGGACGCGGCGGCTTTTTCACATTCTCTCGGGGTATCTGTGGAAACAGGCGCGAGGGAAATGCGGTACGGTATTTTTTCGCAGCTCCCCGCCGACAAAATATCCACCGCCCATAACCTCAACGACAACGCGGAGACTGTGCTTTTCCGCATGGCAAGAGGCACGGGGCTGAAAGGTCTGACGGGGATACCTCCAGTGAGAGGAAAAATTATACGCCCCCTGCTTTTCTGTACCCGTGAGGAAATAGAAGCATTCCTTGGGGAAAAAGGTCAGGGCTTTGTTACCGACAGCACCAATCTTTCCGACGATTATTCGCGGAACAGGATACGCCACAGGATAATGCCCGAGATGGAAGCCGTTCACAAAGCCTTTCCAAGCTGCACGGCGGCAATGACGGTCTCACTTGCGGAGGACGAGGACTTCCTTTCAAAAGAAGCGGCGCGGCAAAAAAACGCCGACCTGCGGGAGCTTCACCCCGCGGTTGGAAAAAGGGTCGTCATAAATCTTTTAAGGGCGCATAAGCTTAAAACAAACGCCGAAAGAGTCTCGGAGGTATGGCGGACTGCCGTCGGAGCAAAGAACGCGGTAAAAATTTCTCTTGACGGAGGATATTATGCGGTCTGCCGAAAGGGCAGGGTAGTTATCGTACCAGAAAGAAGTCCCGCGGAACGTCCTGCTGAAACGGTAATTATTGACAGAGAGGGAAAATATCCCTTCTTTGGTGATAAAACGGTGATAATTACAAAAGAAACAGACGAAAATATGAACGCAGAAGATATTATTAATAAAAAATTAACTTTTCGGTACGCGGATTATGATAAAATATTAAATGGTGTAATATTGCGAAACCGCCTGAGAAGCGACAGGATCAAGCCCGCAGGAGCGGCTCACACACGGGAGCTTAGAAAGCTTCTTCAGGAAAAGCTGCCCCCGGAGGAGCGGGAAATATCCGCAGTGATCGCGGACGAAAAAGGCGTTGTCTGGGCTGAGCATATAGGCTTTGACGACAGGGTTAAAATAAGCGCGGATACAAAGAATTTTGTTAAAATTGAAATATTAAAAATTTAAAATGCCGATAAAAACAATACCGGAAATACTTCGGGAAAGGATAAAAATATCTGAAATGGACGTAATAACCAAGGAAAATCATATCGGAAAAATAATAGTTTCCGAGGAAGAAATAAAAAGTAAAATTGCCGAGGCGGGAAGTGCAATTTCCGAAAAATACCGAGGCAAGCCTTTGCTGTTGGTAAGCATTCTAAAGGGCGCGTTTATATTTTTGGCAGATCTGTGCAGAGCGATAGACGTTCCCTGCGAGATAGGCTTTATGTGTGCAAAAAGCTACTATAACGGCACCGATTCGTCGGGGATAGTGAACATTACCATGGACTTGGAGCAGGATCTGAGCCGATATCACGTTATTATAGTTGAAGATATTATAGACACGGGCAGAACTCTTGCAGACATAAAAAAGCTGTTAGCCGCGCGGGATCCGCTTTCCCTTGAGGTGGTGACTCTCCTTGACAAACCGGAAAGACGGGTAGTCCCTCTGGAAACGGATATGTCCCTTTTTACCGTTCCCGATGTCTTTCTGGTGGGATACGGTCTGGACTGTGCCGAACAGTTCCGTAACCTGCCATATATTGCTGAATACGAAAGCGGCTGAGCACTTTGACGACAAATACAAGTAAACGGGATAATTCAATATTTCTATATTTTCATATAAATAAAGGGGAATCGTTCGATATGTTCCCGACGAAAGGATTGATAACAAATGGGTAAAAAAAGCAACAAGGGCATAATTATTTACGCTGTGGTAATGATCTCCGCGCTTGCTCTGGCGGTACTTCTGCTCCGTCAGGCTTCAAAGCCGCAGCCCGAACACACCTATTCGGATATTATGCAGTATTTCGACAACTATCAGGTCTCGGAAATGACTTTCGATTTAGGAACGGGAGAGCTGGTAATCGTTGTTGACGAAAACAAAGAAACCATAACCTACACTGTTCCGAACGTTTCTGTTTTCCTTAACGAGATACAGATGGGCGAGGAAAATTACCGCAAGGAATACAACGAGCGGCACCCCGGCGCGCCGCTGAAAATGGAGTATTTCAAGATACAGGACACCTCCTGGCTCTATAATCTGCTCCCTTCGCTTCTCATAATAGGTCTGATGATCTTTTTCTTCTTTTTTATGATGAGACAGGCGGGCGGCGGCGGAAAAATGAGCAATTTCGGCAAAGCCAACGTGAAGAATACCGCGAACAAAAAGAACACCTTCAACGATGTTGCGGGCGCGGACGAGGAAAAGGAAGAGCTTGCCGAGATCGTTGATTTTCTCAAAAATCCCAAAAAGTATACCGAAATGGGTGCAAGAATACCCAAAGGCGTGCTTCTGGAGGGACCTCCGGGCACAGGTAAAACTCTGCTTGCAAAGGCTGTTGCAGGCGAAGCGGGCGTTCCGTTCTTCTCAATTTCCGGTTCGGACTTTGTGGAAATGTTTGTGGGCGTGGGTGCGTCGAGAGTCCGCGATCTCTTTGAGACTGCAAAGAAAAACGCTCCCTCAATAGTTTTTATAGACGAAATAGACGCTGTGGGACGTCACCGCGGCGCGGGTCTCGGAGGCGGTCACGACGAACGTGAACAGACCCTTAACCAGCTCCTTGTTGAAATGGACGGCTTTGAGGGCAACGAGGGGATAATCGTTATGGCTGCTACGAACCGTAAGGATATCCTTGATCCCGCTCTTCTCCGTCCGGGACGTTTTGACAGACAGATAGTGGTAAATTATCCAGACGTAAAGGGCAGAGAGGAAATTCTGAAAGTACACACCAAAAACAAGCCTCTTGCTCCCGATGTAAGTCTGAAAACAATTTCACAGTCCACGGCGGGCTTTACGGGCGCGGAGCTTGAAAACCTTGCCAACGAAGCGGCACTTTTGGCAGCCCGTAAAAACCGCAAATCAATTACAAAAGAGGATATCGAAGAGGCTACTATTAAGGTAATAGCGGGTCCCGAAAAGAAAAGCCATGTTGTCACCGAAGAAGAGAAAAAGCTTGTTGCGTACCAC
Organism: uncultured Oscillospiraceae bacterium; assembly: GCA_910586535.1. Lineage (GTDB taxonomy): Bacteria > Bacillota > Clostridia > Oscillospirales > Ruminococcaceae > RGIG8773. The sequence continues at coordinate 55,585 of CAJUHS010000014.1, read as the reverse complement.
GAAGCAGGTCACGCGGTAGTCACCTACTACATGCCAACTCAGGATAAGGTGCACCAGGTAACTATTATCCCCAGAGGCTCGGCGGGAGGCATGACAATACATCTTCCCGAAAAAGAACCCTCCCTGCTGAACGTTACCGCAAGAAAGCTTAAAGAGGAAATAGTTGTATGCATGGGCGGACGTGTGGCTGAAAAGCTTGTTTTGGGCGAAGGCTCCGCAGGTGCGGTAAGCGATCTGAAGCGTTCCACCAAGCTTGCAAAGGCTATGATAACAAAGTACGGTTTTTCGGAAAACCTTGGTCCCGTGGTCTATGCGGACGATAACGACGAACCATTTGTGGGAATGGATTACGGCCACAGCAAGGGACACTCCGAAAAGGTTCAGTCGGAAATTGATTCGGAAGTAAGAAGCATTATCGACGAGTGCTACGAGCGCACAGTGGACGTTCTCAAAGAACACATGGACGATCTTCACAAGGTAGCAAAATACCTCATGGAGCATGAAAAGATCGACGGCAAGGATTTTGAAAAGCTTATGAAAGGCGAGCCTACCTCCGCAGAGGAAAAGGAAGCCGAGGAAAAAGCCAAAGCCGAGGTTGCTGAAAGCGATACAGCTTCGGAAAATCCCAGTGATACCGAAAAACCGGAAAACAGCGAAGCCAAAAAGGTCTCCTCAGATACTGCGGAGATCACGGGAGAAAGCAATTCCGAAAGCAGCTCCGGCGGTACCGAAGCGGATACCCGGAAGCCTGATGAAAATAACGGCAGCAATAATGACGGCAATGACGACAATGATGGAAATGATATAAACGAATAATGCTACACGAGGGGCGGATAAATACTTCCGCCCCTGTGATTTCTCTGAAAGGAAAAACCATATGAATTTACTTTTTCTCGGCGACGTTGTGGGAGAGATCGGCTCCGAATTTGTGGGCGAAAAGCTCGGAGGACTGAAAAAATTCTACAATGCTGAAATCGTTATTGTCAACGGCGAAAACAGTGCCAACGGCAACGGCATAACCCCTCACTCGGCAAAATATCTTTTTTCCCGCGGCGCGGATATTATCACTACGGGAAACCACTGCTACCGCCGCAGAGAGATATACGATACAATGGAAAAAGAGGAAAGACTGCTCCGCCCCGCAAACTTTCCCGAGGGAAATCCCGGTCACGGGGTCTGCCTGTACGACATGGGAAAGTGCACTATTGCCGTGATAAACCTTATGGGAACGGTCTATATGGAGGCTCTTGACAATCCCTTTGCCACAGTCGACAGGCTTCTCGGCGAGATCGATACTCCCAATATTTTTGTGGATTTCCACGCCGAAGCCACGGGCGAAAAAAAAGCAATGGGCTTCTATCTGGCGGAAAAGGTCACGGCTGTTTTCGGTACTCATACTCATGTCCAAACTGCGGATGAGACAATACTTTCGGGTCACACGGGCTATATCACCGACGCGGGAATGTGTGGTCCCGAGCTTTCGGTGCTTGGAGTCAAAACTGAGATAGCTATAGAAAAACAGCGCTACCATGCTCCCGTAAGATTTACAGAATCTGATAACCCTCCGTTTATTAACGGGGTAATTGTGGAATTTGATCAGAAAAATGGTAAATGTGTTGCAATTGAACGGCTGGTTATTAGATAAATTTACAAAATTATTTATTTACTATTGTAACGCTTTGAAATATGTTGTATAATTATAAATGTTATAAAATTAATATAATTGTTAAAATATTCAATATTGATTACAAAATTAGGAGGGCTATCCAGTGGAGGTTTTAAAGGTTTCGGCACGGTCTTTTCCAAATTCCGTTGCGGGAGCGATTGCAAGCGTCATGAAAGAGCAGGAAACCGTTGAGGTTCAGGCAGTAGGCGCAGGTGCGGCAAATCAGGCTATTAAAGCCATCGCCATTGCCAGAGGGTACTTAGCGCCTGTGGGCATAAATCTTGTTTGTTATCCGGCGTTTGCAAACGTTACGATTGACGGCGAAGTAAGAACTGCCATTCGTCTGATCTGCGAAAAAAAATAAATATTGCCTGTAAAAAGCAAAAACGGTACGGAAAGCATCCGTACCGTTTTTATTTCTTTGCATTATGCGCATTATCCTGTTATTGAAAAACAGAAATCTTACTTGATAATCTCGATATTACCAAGAATAGGAATGCCCTTTCTTGCGCCGCTGTTTGCGTTTATCGCATTCATAATAGCAAAAATGAAAGCTGCAAGACCAACGATAGGTCCTACTATCCAGCCAAGAATTGGAATAATAAGTACAACGCCTGCTGCAACGTCCATGAGCAGTATCAGCAAGCCCTGGTTTGCATAGAATTTTCCGTAAGCCGAATTCTGGCACGAAACCAGCGGCAGGAAGAAAAGAATAGGTATAAAGATTTGGAGGATCGCCGTAAGCAGAACTATAGTCTTGTTCTGCTCAACATCGCTTTGGTCAAAATAGGTTTCGTTCATAATAATACCCCTTTCCCGGAACTATGTTCCGACTTGCCGCTTTTATGTTACGAAAAGCGGCAGTTTGATTTTTTACTTAATTATTCTTACTTTTATAACACTGTCAACAGCGGCAAGCTTATTGACAATATCATCGTTAACGTCGCCCGCGGCGTCGAGCATTGTATAGGCATAGTCCTTCTTGGACTTGCTTACCATGTTCTCAATATTGATTCCCGCGCTGCCGAAAGCTGTTGTAAGCTGTGAAATTACCGCGGGAATATTCTTGTGCATTACGCACACCTTTGTTCCTGCCGCGTTCATTTCTGCATCGGGATAGTTTACGGAATTTTTGATGTTTCCGTTTTCAATGTAGTCGATAAGTTCCAAAGCGGCCATCATAGCGCAGTTGTCCTCCGACTCGGGAGTGGACGCGCCAAGGTGGGGTACAGCGATAACATTCTTAACTCCGAGAATCTCGTCGCTGGGGAAGTCAACAACATATGCTGAAACCTTTCCGCTTTCGAGAGCCGCTGTAATTGCAGCATTGTCAACAAGTTCGCCTCTTGCGAAGTTGAGCACTCTTACGCCGTCTTTCATGAGAGCGATAGTGTCCGCATTGATAGTACCCTTTGTATCCGCATTATAGGGAACATGGATAGTAATATAGTCTGAAACTGCGTAAACGTCCTTAACGTTGGCAACAGCCTTTACTGCGGGGTTAAGCCCCAGAGCGGCCTTTACCGAAAGGTATGGATCGAAGCCGACTACTTTCATGCCGAGAGCAACGGCGGCGTTTGCAACCAGTACGCCGATAGCTCCCAGACCGATAATGCCCAAAGTTTTGCCCATAATCTCAGGACCTGCAAACTGGCTCTTGCCCTTTTCAACCATTTTGCCTACCTCTGCGCCGTTGCCTTTAAGACCCTGAGCCCATGTCATAGCTTCGGGTATCTTACGGGAGGAAATGAGAAGTCCCGCGATAACAAGCTCCTTAACAGCGTTTGCGTTTGCACCGGGAGTGTTGAAAACAACAATACCCTGCTCCGCACACTTGTCAACAGGAATATTGTTTACACCTGCGCCTGCGCGGGCGATGGCAAGCAGATTGGGAGCGAACTCCATATCGTGCATAGCCGCTGAACGCACCATAATAGCGTCGGGGTTCTGCACCTCGTCCGCAATGTTGTATTTTGCGGTGTCGAAATTATCGGTACCGTACTTTGAAATTTTGTTCAGAGTCTGAATATTGAACATTTCTATCAAAACCTTTCTGTAATTTTTTAATTGCCAAAACTGCAAAATGTTTCACATGAAACATTTTATTTTTCGACTTTAAAGCCAATGCCGTCAGCGTCTGTGACAACAGGTTTTCCGTCGCGGTCGAGCAGGGGAGTAAGACCTCCTGAATAGCCGTCCTCGCGGAAAAGATAATTCACGCCCGTTTGGGTATCCACCCATATTTCCAAAATACTTACAGCGCCCTGTTTGTATATTCTTTTGAATCTGTCAGCCATGTTAATTCCTCCAAATAACCGTTACATATAAACAGATAATTTTACCAAACGGGCGGATACGTAATCCGCCCATACGGTCTTTATACTTTTTACTGAATTACGCGTTTTCAGCCTCAAATTTTTTCATGAAGTCAACAAGCTTTTCAACGCCCTCAATAGGCATAGCGTTATAGATGGACGCTCTCATACCGCCCACTGAACGGTGTCCTTTGAGGTTCTCAAAGCCCGCAGCCTTTGCTTCCTTGACGAACTTAGCGTCCAGCTCCTCGTTGCCTGTTACAAAAGGAACGTTCATGAGGGAACGGTCTTTCTTTTCAACAGTACCCTTGAAAAGCTTGCTCTGGTCAAGGAAATCGTACAGGATAGCGGCTTTTTTCTCGTTGTGCTTCTTCATAGCCTCGAGACCGCCCATTTTCTTTATCCACTTGAAAACCTTGCCGCAGATATAGATACCGTAGCAGGGAGGTGTGTTGTAAAGGCTGTCGTTGTCAGACTGAGTTTTCCATTTCAGCATGGTAGGTGTGCCGGGGAGAACGTCGTCCCTGATGAGATCCTCGCGGATAATGGCGATAACAACGCCTGCGGGACCGATATTCTTCTGCACGCCGCCGTAGATAACGCCGTACTTTGTAACGTCAACAGGTTCGGAAAGGAAGCAGGAGGAAACGTCCGCAACAAGGTCTTTACCCTTAGTGTCGGGAAGCTGCCAGAATTTTGTACCGTAAATGGTATTGTTCTCGCAAATATAAACATAATCAGCGTCCTCAGGGATAGCGAGGTCGGAGCAGTCGGGGATATAGGAGAAGGTCTTATCCGCAGATGAAGCAACGTCCACAGCCTCGCCGTAGAGCTTAGCCTCCTGAAATGCTTTCTTAGCCCACTGACCTGTGATTATGTAAGCGGCTTTTTTGTTTTTCATAAGGTTCATGGGAACAGCGGCGAACTGCTGGGAAGCGCCGCCCTGAAGAAACAGCACCTTGTAATTGTCGGGAATATTCATAAGCTCGCGGATATCCTTTTCCGCGTCCTTGATTATTTCGTCGTAAGCCTTGGAACGGTGGGACATTTCCATAACGGACATACCCGTTCCCTTATAGTCGAGCATTTCCTCTGCCGCTTCTTTAAGGACTTCCTCGGGAAGAACGGCGGGACCCGCGCTGAAATTGTAAACTCTGGACATTGTAAAGACCTCCAAAAAAGTATTGAAAAATAATTATACAATTTAATTATACCATTCGATCCCATAAATGTCAATACGGGTTAATATTAAATTTTACAAAATTATGAAAAGTTTCTATCTTGGATTTATAAATTTATGTTTAGCGCACTAATAATTGTTCTCCACACCTCGCTTTTTAAATACTTGATTTATTAACATTTATGTGGTACAATTATAATACTTATATATTACATTCAAAAATATTATGAAACGAAGGAAAACAAAATGTCCGAAAATTACGACGTGATTATAGCAGGTACAGGCGCGGGAGGTCTCTACTCCGCATTAAATCTTCCGCAGCATCTAAAGGTGCTTATAATTACTAAACGGGAACTTATCCTATGCAATTCCGCCCTCGCTCAGGGAGGTATAGCTGCAGTCTATCAGCCCGAGGATGACAGCACCCGTCTGCATACTAACGATACTCTTATTGCAGGAGGCTTCAAAAATAATCCCGACAGCCTGAAAATTCTTGTTACCGAAGCCGCCAATGAGATTGAAAAGATAATTTCTCTCGGCGTGGATTTCGACCGTGACGAAAACGGAAACCTCCACCGTACTTTAGAGGGAGGCCACTCCCGCCGCAGGATATTCCACCACAAGGATTCCACAGGCTTCGAGATAACCACAAAGCTTCAGGAAGCCGTTAAAAAGCTTCCCAACGTCACCGTTATGGAAAACGCTTTGCTTTGCAGAATGAAAAAGACCTCCACGGGCTTTTCTGCCGATATCCTTGCTGACGGAGTACATAAGACCTGCAGCGGAAGAAGATTTATTCTTGCCACAGGCGGTATAGGCAGAGTATACGACTATACCACAAACTCCGCTATAGCTACAGGCGACGGTATTACTCTTGCTTATGAAATGGGAGCGAATATCAAAAACCTGTCGCTGATACAGTTCCACCCTACAGCTTTCAATAACAAGCACACCCGGGAATGCTTTCTTATATCGGAAGCTGTCCGCGGCGAGGGGGCATATCTCAAGAACCGCGACGGTGAACGTTTTATGGGGAATTACGACGAGCGCTTGGAGCTTGCTCCCAGAGATGTTGTTTCCCATGCCATCGTTACGGAGGGACGCCGTCTTGATTCGGACGAGTTCTATCTGGATATTACCCATAAAGACCCGGAATTTCTGAAAAACCGTTTTCCCATGATCTATAAATATCTGCTCAGTCAGGGTATTGACATGACAAAGGATATGATACCCATTTATCCATGTCAGCACTATCTTATGGGCGGAATAAATGTCAACACCCGCGCAATGTCCTCTATCGACGGACTCTACGCGGTAGGCGAATGCTCCCATACCGGCGTTCACGGAAACAACCGTCTTGCTTCAAACTCACTGCTGGAGGCTTTGGTTTTCGGCAGACAGGCTGCGGAGGACATAAGCGAATCCCTTGCAAATGATAAGCTTTGTCCCCTTGAGGAGCTTGAAAGCGCGGATTTCCCTGCAAACGAGTCGGCGAAGCCTATCCCTCACGGTCTGAGGACGGAGATACGGCACATTATGCAGAGATCATATTTTGTAATTCCCGATATGCGTGAGGCTCTTGCAGGATTTGAAAGGATATCCGAAATAAAACGTCTTTTAGAGGACGGGGATTTTGCCGTAGATTACAATTATGTTGAGGCTAAGTCGCTGGCTACGGTGGCATACCTTATACTAAAGGAAGTAATTTAATTAAAATCAAATCGGGCAAACAACTTTCCGCAATAATTTATCAAAACAAAATAATTATTTTTTCCCTATACCGTTTTCAAGTTTACCGTACATTTCAACACATAAACAAAAAAATAGCAAAAAACCGTGACCTGCTTGCCAAGTCACGGTTTTCTTGTTTTTAATTATTCTTCCGTATCTTCCTCGCTGCTGTCCGTATCTTCAATATCGTCCGGTTCTTCCTCGGTGATAACCTCGGAGGATTCCGCCTTTGCCGCTTCTGCTATTTCAGCTTCAAGCTCCTCTGCGGAGGGTTCTTCTATCTTTGCTGTCTCGGCTTCGTCGTCGTGTTCCGCTCTTGTGAACGATACCACCTTAATGTCTCCCGAAACTCTCATCAGCCGTACTCCGGTTGCGTAACGTCCCATAACACGAATATCTTTTGCGCGGATACGGATTATTACTCCGTCGCTGGATATCATGATTATATCGTCCTCTTCGTCCACAACCTTTATGCCGCAGACATAGCCTTTCTCCTCGGAAGTTTTATAGTTAAGCAGTCCGTAGCCGCCCCTGTTCTGGATACGATAAGAATCAAGCTCCACGCGTCTGCCGTTTCCCTTATCGGTAACAGTAAGGACGGTTGCACCGTCGCGCACTCTCGCCATTGAGACAACGCTGTCTCCCTCCCTGAGCTTTATAGCCTTTACGCCGTGAGCCGACCGGGACATGGCGCGGATATTATTTTCCTCTATCCTTATCGCAGCGCCCATTTTTGTCGCGACTATTACCTGCGCGTTTCCGTCGGTAAGACGTACTCCCGCTATTTCATCGCCCTCGTCAAGACCTATGGCGATAAGACCGTTCTTGCGGACGTTCTTGTATGCGTCTAAAGAAGTACGCTTTATCTTGCCGTTTTTGGTTACCATTATGAGGTATTTGCCTTCGTTAAAGTCTTCGGTCTTTATCATTGCCGCAAGCTTTTCGCCCTCTCCCAGCGGAAGCATATTAACAATATTAAGACCTCTCGACTGCTTGGAACCCTCGGGTATCTCAAAGCATTTAAGCTTGTACATATTTCCCTTGTTGGTAATAAACAGCACATGGTCGTGGGTGGAGCTTATGAACATTTCCTCAACGTAGTCTTCCTCCCGCTGCTTCATACCGGAAACGCCCTTGCCGCCGCGGTTCTGAGTCTTGTAGACGCTTACGGGCTGCCGCTTTATATAGCCTATGTTAGTATAGGTAACAACACAGCTTTCCTCGGGTATAAGATCCTCAACGTCAACCTCGCCCGTGATATTTTCTATTGACGTTCTTCTTTCGTCCCCGAACTTGTTTTTGATGACTTCAAGCTCGTCCGAAACAATTCCCATCATTCTTTCGTGGCTTGCCAGTATTTCGGTAAATTCCTTTATTTTTCCATGGAGAACAGCAAGCTCTTCCTCAAGCTTCTGACGTTCCAGACCGGAAAGCTGGACAAGTCTCATCTGAGCGATCGCGTCAGCCTGAGCCTCGCTTATACCGAAGCGTTCAATAAGTCTTGCCTTTATTTCGGGAGCGTCCTTTGATGTACGGCATATTTTAACTACTTCGTCAATGTTGTCAACAGCGATCATCAGACCCTCTAAGATATGGGCGCGCTCCTTTGCCTTTCGCAGGTCAAATTCCGTGCGGCGGCGGATAACTTCCACCTGGAACTCGATGTACTCATGGAGCATCTGCTTTAAAGTCAGCACCTTAGGCTCGCCCCGCACAAGCGCAAGCATATTAACGCCCACCGTAGTCTGAAGATCGGTATAGGCGTAAAGCTTGTTCAGAACTATCTGAGGAACAGCGTCCTTTTTAAGCTCCACAACTATTCTTACCGCGTGCTCCTTGTCGGACTCGTCGCGGACAAAGTGTATTCCGTCAACACGCTTTTCTTTTGCAAGGAAAGCTATTCTTTCAACAAGATTCGCCTTGTTTACCATATAGGGTATTTCGGTAACTATGATACACTGCCGTCCCTTTATTTCCTCTATCTCGGCGCGGGCGCGGAGGGTTATCTTGCCCTTTCCCGTTGCATATGCGGCGCGGATACCCGCACGTCCCATAATAATGCCGCCTGTGGGGAAATCCGGCCCCTTGATATGTTCCATAAGGCTTTCGGTGGAAATTTCAGGGTCTTTTATCATGGACTGTATAGCGTCCACTGCTTCATTAAGGTTGTGGGGAGGTATATTTGTAGCCATACCGACGGCAATTCCCACTGAACCGTTTACCAAAATATTGGGAAATCTGGAGGGAAGTACTTCGGGTTCTTTATGGGTATCGTCATAGTTGGACTGGTAGGGGATAGTATCCTTGCCGATATCGGCGAGCATTTCTCCCGACATTTTAGCCATTCTTGCTTCTGTGTAACGGTATGCAGCGGGGGGGTCTCCGTCCATAGAGCCGAAGTTTCCGTGACCGTCCACAAGAGGATATCTGAGTGAAAACGGCTGAGCAAGGCGCACAAGCGCGTCGTAAACCGAAGCGTCACCGTGGGGGTGGTATTTACCCAGAACTTCGCCGACAGTATAGGCGCATTTGCGGTAGGGCTTTTCGGCAGTATTTCCCGCGTCGTTCATAGTGTAGATAATACGCCTGTGAACTGGTTTGAGACCGTCCCGAACGTCGGGCAGGGCTCTTGCCACGATTACCGACATTGAATATTCCAGAAACGATTTTTTCATCTCGTTTTCGATGTCAACCTGTATTACCTTAGAATTTTCGTCGTTGTACAAAATTTAACAACCCCTTTTAGAAGTTAGAGATAAGAATTAAGATATATTCTGAATTTCATCAGTATGTCTTTTCCTTATGCTTTATATCTTATCCCCATTATTGCGGAAAGCTTATCCCGTATCCTTTGACATTCGTCCTCGGTAAAGGCTCTTTTCGGAATAATGAACACATAAGCTTTTTTCACCACAAGTATGAACATATCCTCCCTGTCGGTAAGATCGACTATGGGGGAATCAAGATGTATCACTGTTGCGGGTATCTCCTCGTTTTCACCGCCGAGAGCTATATCCGCTTCAGACTGTTCCGTTTGTTCCTGTTTTTCCTGCACAATTTGCACAGTTTGCACAGTTTCCACGCTTTCTTCAATAGGTGTGGAAATTTTTATTTTGTCGGTAAAAAACTCAGCCTTATACTTTGTACCCTCCATGGAATCAAGACCGCGCATAAGCTTTTTCCTGTTTGACACCGGAGTGCTTACGAACCATATTCCCACGGAAATACTTATCAAAAGACATATCGCTGGAAGCATGGGGTCTTCGGAGGTCATTATCATCATCACCGACGAAGTGACAGCCAAAGCGACAAGCAGCATTTTCCATATCAATGATGTAAACACATACTTTTTCTGGTAGACCTTATAGCCTCTCAGTATCTCATCGGAAACGCTTTCATACTCCCCCTCCGCGAGAAGCTCTCCCGCAGGAGGAGCAAGCTGTCCGCTGTCGCCGTCTCCGAACATTTCGTTTAAAATTCCCATAGAATTTCCTTTCAATTATCTGTAGGGGCGTAGTTTTCTCGCCCGCAGAAATTTAACCTTTTACGGATTTACACGGGACGAGAAATCCGTCCCCTGCATCACTGCAAAATTTACACGTCTAAAGATTCAACATATTTGGCGTTTTTCTCAATAAACTCACGGCGGGGCATTACCTTATCTCCCATAAGAATGGTAAATATCTCGTCCGCCTTAACAGCGTCCTCCATTGTAACGCGAAGCATTGTTCTTGTTTCGGGATCCATAGTGGTCTCCCAAAGCTGTTCCGGATCCATTTCACCAAGACCCTTATAGCGCTGAACGTCTATTTTAGCGTTCTCGTTACTGCCTTTCAGCTCGGCGATAAACTTATCCCTTTCCGGTTCGGAGTAAGCGTATCTTACCTGCTTAGTTCCCTTGCTTACCTTAAACAAAGGCGGCTGTGCGATATAGACGTTTCCGTTTGTGATAAGGGGACGCATAAATCTGAAAAAGAAAGTCAGCAGCAGCGTTCTTATATGGCAGCCGTCAACGTCGGCGTCAGCCATTATTATTACTTTACCGTAGCGAAGCTTGCTTATATCAAAATCCTCGCCTATAGAAGTACCCAAAGCCGTTACCACTGGCATAAGCTTTTCATTGCCGTATACTTTATCGATACGGGCTTTTTCAACGTTGAGCATTTTTCCCCAGAGAGGAAGTATAGCCTGATAACGTCTGTCTCTGCCCTGCTTTGCGGAACCTCCCGCAGAGTCTCCCTCGACGATATATATTTCTGTATACTGAACGTCCTTTTCGGAACAGTCGGAAAGCTTTCCGGGAAGCGAAGCGGACTCCATAGCCGACTTGCGACGGGCTGTCTCGCGGGCTTTTTTTGCTGCCTCTCTCGCACGCTGCGCAGCCTGTGACTTGTCAAATATGGAACGCGCCACAGCTGGGTTTTCTTCCAGGTAGCACATAAGCTTTTCATAGACCATATTTTCCACAAAGGGTCTTACTTCGGGATTTCCAAGTCTTCCCTTTGTCTGTCCCTCAAATTCGCAGTCGGTGAGCTTTACGGAAACTATCGCGGTCAGACCCTCGCGGACGTCGTCTCCCAAAAGCTTGTCGCCGTCTTTGAGAAGATTGAATTTTTTTCCGTAATCGTTTATTACCTTGGTAAGCGCATTCTTAAAGCCGTTTTCGTGAGTACCGCCGTCCGTGGTGTGAATATTGTTTGCAAAGGACAGAATAAGCTCGTTATAGCTGTCGTTGTACATCAGAGCCACTTCCGCGGTGGAATCTCCCTGAACTCCGCCGACGTAGATGACCTCCTCGGCTAAAGGCTCCAGACCTCTTGTCTTATGAATATGCTCGACGAACTGTCTGATACCGCCCTCGTAGTGAAGAGTCTCGGAAAGAGTTTCGTCCGGATTTCTCAGATCGGAGAAAACTATTTTGACTCCCGCATTAAGGAAAGCCTGCTCACGGAGCCTTTTCAAAAGCACTTCATAGTCGTAGACTGTGGTTTCCTCAAATATTGCCGGGTCGGCTTTGAACATAACGGTAGTACCCGTCTCCGTCGTTTCGCCAATTATCTTCATAGGCTCGTCATACTGACCGCCGTTATGGAAACGCTGATAGTGAACGTTTTTGCCGTCCTTAACGGTAAGTTCCAGCCATTCGGAAAGAGCGTTTACAACGGACGCACCAACGCCGTGAAGACCTCCCGCAACCTTGTAGCCTCCTCCTCCGAATTTTCCGCCCGCGTGGAGAATCGTATAAACGACCGTAGCCGCAGAAATACCCTCTTTAGGGTGGATACCAGTAGGTATACCTCTGCCGTTGTCGGTAACGCGGATAACGTCTCCCTCTAAAATATCAACGGTTATCTGGGAGCAGTACCCTGCGAGAGCCTCGTCGATAGCGTTGTCAACTATCTCGTAAACAAGGTGGTGCAGACCCTTAGGACCCGTAGAACCAATATACATTCCGGGACGTTTCCGAACGGCTTCAAGACCCTCCAGAACCTGTATTTGATTTTCGTCGTAGCTTTGGCTGCTTTGAGTTTCGTTAAGGATATCAGACATTTTTGTGCCTCCGTTTCAGAGATTAAAAATAAGACCTATCTAAACTATAACAAGAAAATTTTATAACGTTTTAACGCTTTGCAGAGGGAAATCCAGCCTGTCCGCGTTTTTTTAGAGTCGCGGCTGAAATAGGGGAAATATAGACAGAACAGTTTCTGTTCTCCGAACATATTATAAAAGATTTCGGCATATCATAGCTGACATTTTTTACCAAACCGCTTTTTCCTGCGGAGGCAAGAAATTCTTTCGTATGCTTGCTTACCGAAGTATTCTCTATATCAAATATTCCAATAATTCCGTCTGCTCTTACTGCCGTGTCCTCGCCGAGATGAAGATACATTTTACCGCCTCTATTCTTTAATTTCAGCTCTGCCGTTTTTCATTCTGAAGATTTTTCCCTCGGTCATATCCGTGACCGATCTTTCGTCGCAGCAGGTTATTATCACCTGCATATCCTCAATATTGTTCAGAATGAACCGCCGTCTTTTTTCGTCCAGCTCGGACAGAACGTCGTCAAGGAGCATTACAGGATATTCCCCCTGTTCCGCTTTCAGAATCCTTGCATGGGCAAGCTTCATTGCCAGAGCAGCCGAACGGGCTTGTCCCTGAGAACCGAAGTCCCGAACGGAAAGACCGTTTATATAGGCTCCTATATCGTCCCTGTGGATACCCACTGTAGTAAATCCTGCTCTGAAGTCATTTTCGGCGGAGGCTTTCAGCTTTTCTGCGTATTCGGATTCAAGATTTTCCGTATTGCCAAGCCGCCCTTCAAGAGAATCATAGACCGTGGAATGATAGTACAGATCAAGATTCTCTTTTCCGTTTGTTATGGAACTGTAAAGAGGTTTGGTATAATTATTAAGGGTTATACAAAAAGCGTATCTCAAAACGGAAATATACGTTCCCGCCTTTACAAGCTGATCGTTCCACACGTCCAGAAATTCTGCGCCCGAACCGTCACGACCTATAGATTTTAACGCGGCGTTCCTCTGAGCAAGTATCATATTGTATTTGTTCAGAGCGCTGACATAAGAGGGCTTGACCTGCGCTATGGAAAGATCCGCAAAGCTTCTGCGGTTGTCCGGAGAACCCTTTATCAAATCCAAATCCTCGGGAGTGAATACCACGCATCTGAAGCTGCCGAAAAGCTTTGACAGCAGAGGGAGCTTTACCCCGTTAAGAGTAACTGTCTTGTCCTTGACGGAACCTTTTCTGACCTCGAATCCTATCTGCTGGCTCCTTGCCGAATCAGTAAAATCCATGTTCACCTTTGCGGCTTCTTTGGTGAAGCCTATGAAGTCCTTATCTCTTGTTCCCCGAAAGGAACGGCAGCCGGAGCAAAGCCAGACAGCTTCAACAAGATTGGTTTTTCCCTGGGCATTCTCACCGCAGATAATGTTCATTTTCGGGTCGGGCTTAATATCCACTCCCTCGAGGTTTTTATAGCCGTCGGCAGTGATACGGTCGATTATCACATCAACAGTCCTTTACCTTTAAATTTATTCGACGGTAATATCCTGTCCGTTTACCGTAACGGTGTCTCCGCTGCGTATTTTTTTTCCGCGCATGGTGCATATCTCGCCGTTGACCTTTACCTTGCCCTCGAGGACAAGCTCCTTTGCCTCCGAACCTATAGCGGCAGCTCCCGCAAATTTAAGGAGCTGATCCAGCTTTATAAAGTCGGTGGTTATTTTTACATTATTATCCAAATTCAAGCTCCTTTGTTTAAATAACAGAGGTTAGAGACCTCGATTTATATTTACTTTCCAATAAAATAAACGTCTTGTTACGGGCAGATATAGAACCTGCCCATACAAATAAAACATATATATCATTCAGATTTAAGTCTCATTGGGAGAACCAAAAACGTGTAGGCGTTTCCCTCCATGGGGACTATCTTCATGGGTGAAAGTCCGCCGTTGAGCTGAAGTCTTACCTTGTCCGACTCCGAGGCTTTCAGAGCTTCGGAAAGATAGCGGCAGTTGAATCCTATCTCCACCGGAGGACCGGACATATCCGCCTCCATTTCGTCGTTGAGCTTTCCGAGAGCAGACGAGCAGGATATCTTTACCTTGCCGTCCTTGAAAAGACACTTGACCGGAGCTTTCGCTTTTTCGTTTATAAGGAGCATACATCTGTCAAGACAGGCTATAAGCTCCCTTGCGTTTATGATTATCTCAGTACTGTGCTTTTCGGGTATAGAACCTTTGTAGTTGTGGAACTCTCCCTCCAGCAGCCTTGAAAGAACCATATACTTGCCTATCTCAAATGTAATATGCTTTTTGGATACGTGCATTGTAACGCTTTCATTCTCATCGTCCTTAAGAAGCTTAGATACCTCTGACAAAGCCTTTGCCTTTACAACAAAATTATAGTGATCGTCCGACTCTATATTTTCTGAACGGACTGCAAGACGGTATCCGTCTATAGCCACGAGGTTAAAATTGTGGTCGATTATATCGAAAAGCTCTCCCATAAGGATAGGCTTGTTATCCGCAACGGCTACCGCAAAGATAGTCTCGTTTATCATATTTTTCAGCATAGGCTGACGGACTGTAAAGTTATCTCCCGTATCGTGATCGGGAATAGAGGGGTACTCGTCTGCGGGCATTGCAAGTATTTTATATTCCGCGCTGGAGCTTTTGATAGTTGCGGTGAGATTTTCGTCCACCTCTACCTCTATTGTTTCGGAGGGCATTTTCCTGATTATCTCGTTAAAAAGCCTGCTGTTAAGGATACATTCTCCAACGTCGTCAGACTGTACCTCTATCTTGGTCTGTATGCCCAGCTCCAGATCATAGCCAGTAAGCTCCAGAACGGTTCTGTTAAGGTAAAGCTTTACGCCCTCCAGAGCGGATATTGTTGATTTTGGAGGTACCGCTCTTGATACGTTGGCAAGAGCTTCGTTAATCTCCGCCTGTTTGCATATGAATTTCATTTTGTATTGCACAGTCCTTTCATGTTAGAAATTAAAAGTTATGGATCAGAGATAAGATATTTGTTTTTGCATATATCAATAAAAAGATAATAATAAAAACAGCAGTAGGAGCAGAAGAGTTTGAATTGTTGAAATACCCTTCTGATTTTGGCAGGGACTTGTTTTGCTGTTCTACATCCATGCAAGTAAAAACTTGTGGAAAATAGGAAACATTTTTTCCTGTGTTGAATCTCTGTTGAATACTTGTCTGCAATGTCAAAAAATTCTTAAAAGCTTTGTTGAAACTTTTCCGGATCAACAAAATGTTGAAAAATACTTTATACAAAAAGTAATGTAACGGATTTACACGGCATAAAAAGGCAGTTTGCAGTTTTCAACAATGTTTTCAACACTATGTGGAAAACTGGTTTTACAACTGACTGTAATTTTTTCTTTACATTTCAAACGAAGCTTTTACGTAAGAGATAAAACTATGTTATGGTGTAAAGTTCAAAATGTTGAAACAAGCTTTAATTTAGTTGCTGCGTATGTTGTTGATGATGTCTTCGATCATTTCCCTTGCGCGGGTATCCTTTTTCATAAGCTTTTCAATGTCGTCGCAGTAGTAGATAATGGTGCTGTGGTCTCTTGCTCCCAGTTCCATTCCTATGGATTTAAAGGACATATCCGTCACGGATTTGAGAACATAGCAGCTTACCTTTCGGGCAATGGATATCTGTGCGCTGCGCTTTTTGGAGATAATATCTTCGGAGGTGACTCCGTAAACGCTTCCCACCTCGTTCAGTATCCTGTCAAAGGTAATGGGAGCGGAGTTTTCCTCGGAAAGTATCTCCATTACCGCAAGTCTTGCCTGAGCCATCGTTGGAGGAGTACCCACAAGGTGCTGACCCGCCTTCAGCTTTTTTACACAGCCTTCAAGCTGTCTGATATTGGTTTTAAGCTTGTTGGCTATGTACTCCGCAACGTCGTCTGGAAGCTGAAGATTTAAAAGCTCCGCTTTGCGGCGGATAATGGCTACTCTCGTTTCAAAGTCAGGTATGGATATATCTGCGATCAGACCCCATTCAAAGCGTGTTCTGATACGGTCTTCCAGAGTTTTGATATCCTTTGGCGGACGGTCGGAGGTCAGAACTATCTGTTTTCCAACCTTGTGAAGTTCGTTAAAGGTATGGAAAAATTCCTCCTGTGTGGAATCCTTGCCGGCAATAAACTGAACGTCGTCAAGGAGCAGGATATCCGCGCCTCTGTATTTTTTATGAAACTCGCTGGTATCCTTTTTTTGCTTAATAGCGTCGATAAGCTCGTTTGTAAAGGTCTCTCCTGTGACATAGATAATATTCATTGATGGATTGAGACGCTTTATCTCGTTGCTTATGGCGGTCATAAGATGTGTTTTTCCAAGTCCCGAGGGGCCGTGTATAAAGAGGGGATTGTAGGTACTTCCCGGTTCTTTTGCGACTGATGTGCAGGCGGCGTATGCAAACTCGTTTGAACGCCCTACTATAAAGGTATTAAAGGTATAGTCGTATTCGGCGTTGGAGAAGGATTCCTCAAGCTCTATGCGGCGCTTGTTGGGATCGTCGTCCTCCTCGGCGGAGGAATCGTCTGTGATTATGCTTATATCCACGTCGAAGCCCAGGACTCCCGCCAGAGCCTCTTTGAGTATGCCGGTATAATTTTTGGTGATGATGTTTGCCTGAAATTCGGAAGGTACCGAAAAGCAGGCGACGTTTCCGTCAAGCTTGACCGGGATCAGCGATTTGATCCACAGGCGGTAAGCCACGTCTGTAAGCTCGCCGCGTTCAATTTTTTCCATGCAGTAATCCTGCACTTTGTCAAAAACTTCCACAAAGGATTTCATATTTTTATCTTCCCCTTTTAGGCGTTCATACTGATCACCGATCAAAAAACGCATAAAAAATCAAGTCAAAATTTTCATATATGATTTTATATGATTTTGACGCGGATTTTTTATTTACATTTTTAATTGGCGATCAGTGTAGGCGTACGGGACATCCCGTTTTGAGTTTTCTTTTGTTCATAAAAAACGAATTTAATATACTATTTATTATAGCATAATTTCCGATAGATTGCAAGAGTTTTGCCATACTTTAAAACCTGTTTTTGTAAACTTTTAATAGTCTATAATGTAATATAAGGTAAAAAAAGGTAGGCATATGTATAATAAACACTGAAAAAGTAAACCGGAAAAGATTTAAAGGATTTGCAATTATATAAAAGTAAACGTATTGATTTATTTGCTGTTTTTGCTTTTTACAGTTAATAAAAATTTTATTTTATATACATATAGTATAAAATTTGTAATAATGTACATTTATTTAGCTTAAACGGATAAAAAAGGAAGGAATTTTTTTTGCAATTGTGAATTTTTTTTAAAACCTCTTGACAGATATAACAGGAGTGTTATATAATTAATCCTTGATGGGACAGGTGTGTCTTTGTTTAAGGATATTTCAAGCCGTCCTGACTGTATCAAACCGCACAGCAAGGAGGAGAAACAATGAAAAGAACTTATCAGCCCAAGAAGCTTCACAGAAAAAAAGAGCACGGCTTTATGAAAAGAATGGCTACGAGAAACGGCCGCAAGGTTCTTGCGAGAAGAAGAGCTAAGGGCAGAGCAAGACTTACTCACTGATTAGGTCTTAGCAAAACAAAATGATAAGACCGCAGGGGGGTACAGACCTTTGTTGCGGTCTTTTTGTTTCATTGTTATATTGCACTATAGTGCTTTGTTGTTTTGCTGCCGTACTAAAATATACTTTAGGTATTATCTTATATGAAATATACTGTTATTTTAAAAGAAAACAAGGATTTCCTTAACGCCTATAAGCGGGGCGGATATTCTGCGGGAAGAGCCGTTACGGTTTATTACCGTAAAAACGGCAGGGGAAAAAAGCGTTTGGGTATTACAGCCGGTAAAAAGGTTGGAAACGCCGTTGTCAGAAGCCGATGCCGGAGGATAATCCGCGCAGCCTACAGAGAGAACGAGGAGTTTTTCCCGAAAGGTTTTGACTACGTTATAGTTGCGCGTCCCGGCTGCGGAGACTGTAAGTCTACTCAGATAAGCTGTTTTCTGAAAAAAAAGGCTTTGCCCTCTATAATTAAGTCTATGGAGAAAAAAACCGAGGGTAAAAGGTCTTTCCAAAAGGATAAAAAATAATATACAAAATGTAATGAAAAAAATATTATTACTTTTAGTAAAATTATATCAGAATAAAATATCACCGCTGAAAAAGCCATGCTGCAAATATTATCCCACTTGTTCGGCATATGCGCTTACCGCTCTTGAAAAGCACGGTGCGCTGAAAGGCACGGTTCTGGCGGTCTGGAGGATACTTAGGTGCAACCCGTGGAGTCTGGGAGGAGTTGACGAAGTTCCTGACAGATTTAGTTTCTATACGCTTAATAAACGCTACGGAAAGGGAAGAACTGTCCCTCCGCACAGTACTGAATAACCATAGTTCGGATACCTGCAGCGGCGAATACTAAAGCGTTGAATTTCTAAAAGAGTAAACAATAAGTTATTATTCTAAAAATTATACGTAAAGTAAATATCATCGGAGGTCAAAATGAGCGAAATAATCGGCGTCCCTCTTGGGTACATCATGTGGCTGATGTATCAGATCACACATAATTACGCATGGGCGATAATTCTTTTTACACTTATAACAAAGATAATTCTTTTTCCTTTATCCGTAAAGCAGCAGAAATCCTCCGCCGCAATGGCGGCGTTTCAGCCTAAGCTGGAAAAACTTAAAAAACAGTACGCAAACAATCAGCAGAAGCTTCAGGAGGAGCAGATGAAGCTCTACTCCGAGGAGGGTATAAACCCTATGGCTTCCTGTCTGCCGCTTTTTATACAGTTTCCGATATTGTACGGTATTTTCGACGTTGTTTACCGTCCGCTGACTCATATTCTTCATGCGGGCAAGGACGCCATAAATGCTGCTGCAGAGATAACCAGAAATATTTTTACCGCAAACGGAGGGGCTGTCCCCGCTTATTTTGAACACCGTCCGGAGATCTATATAGTAAAGGAAGTACAGAAGGATCCCTCTGCATTTTCATCAATGGCGGAACAGTTTCCCGATTTTGCCGAAAAGGTAGTGAACTTTAACAATAAGCTTTTCGGTATCGTCGATCTTGGCGATATACCTACGCTTCATCCTGAATCATGGAAAGCTGCTGCCGTTATTTTGCTGATGATACCTATTATGTCCGGCGTTATTCAGCTTGCCATGACTATCTATATGCAGATACGCAATAAGAAGATGAATCCCGACGCTCCGAACATGGGCGGTATGAACATCATGCTTTATGTGATGCCATTGTTCTCTATCTGGATCGCATTTAAGTATCCTGCCGGTATCGGTTTCTACTGGACTATGTCCTCCCTGTTCAGCTTTGTACAGTCTATCGTATTGTACCATATCTATACTCCGGAATATGTGGCTTCGCTGGTGGAAAAGGATAAAAAGAAACGCAAGAAGAAAAACCGTCCCAATATGATGGAGCGTTATCAGAAGATCATGGAGGATAAGATGGCTTCTCAGAACGGTCAGAGTAGTCAGAGCGGAAGCTCAGGTCTGAAGAGCGGCGCGGTGTCTGCTAAGGTATCCGATGATGATGAGGAAGATGGTTCTTCTGAAATAAAAATTTCCAGAGCCAAGCAGAAGGAATACGAGAAAATGATAATCCGCGAAGCAAGACGCAGACAGGCAGAGAAGTACGGAGAAGAATTTATTGAAGATGAAGATTGATCTGATAAGAATAAATTAAAGTGAAAGGATGGTCGGTATGGCAGAAAAAAAAGAAATTTTTACTGCGAAAACCATAGAGGAAGCTAAGGCTATGGCGGCGCAGAAATTCGGTACGGAGGAAAGCAGGATAAGCTTCAGCGTTATCGAAGAACCTAAAAAAGGAATTTTCGGAAAGGTCAAGGGCGAGGCCAAGGTAGAGGCTGTTTTCAAGCAGTCAAAGGCTGACTCGGCGGGAGATTACATCAGAACGATATTGAAAAATATGGGTATCGAGAATGAAGTAAAGGTCGCCGAAACAGAGGACGGCGCGCTTATTGAGATACTGGGCGATACAACTGGTGCGGTTATAGGCAGGCGCGGAGAGACTCTTGACGCTATCCAGTACCTTGCTTCAATGTCGGCAAACCGCGGGGACAAGGATTACTGCCGTATTACCGTTGATTGCTGCGGATATCGTGAAAAGAGAAAGGCTATTCTTGAGGAGCTGGCAGTAAAGATATCCAAGACTGTTATACGTACTGGCAGGACTTCCGCTTTGGAGCCTATGAATCCATACGAGAGAAGAATTATCCATTCGGCTGTTGCAAATATAGAAGGAGTTGTTTCCAAAAGCGTAGGCGAGGAGCC
This sequence comes from uncultured Oscillospiraceae bacterium, assembly GCA_910586535.1. GTDB lineage: Bacteria > Bacillota > Clostridia > Oscillospirales > Ruminococcaceae > RGIG8773. Next base: position 34,797 of record CAJUHS010000014.1, on the reverse strand, counting down.
TTACCGCAAGGTAGTTATTTCCTCCACAGCACCGCGCCGTGAAAGAAAGGACGGTTACAAGGGAGACAGGGGAGACCGCGACCGCAGACCACGCCGCGACAAGAAGCCCGGCGAGTACACGCCTCGTTCCATGGATATGATGAAGACCTCTTTTGAAAAGGATTACAAGCGTCCAAAACCAGAGGACAGTAATCTTGTTGAGGGCGATCTTTACGGAAAAATCGACATTTAAGCTAAGCGTGATTTTTTGTATCGCTGTAATTGTTCCACACGGAATAATTTAAAAATGGTTCATGCGGGAGCATGGGAGGATTCCCGTGCTCCCTTTTCTTTTGGAGGTAATTATGTCAACTGATACTGCTGCGGCAATTTCAACTCCTCGCGCTCAGGGAGGGATATCTGTTATACGCATTTCGGGAGAGGACGCTCTTTCTGTGGCGGACAAGGTTTTTCAGTCTGTGTCCTGCAAAATTCCCCCATCGGAAATGGAGGGATACACTTGCGCTTACGGAAAGATTGTAAACGGCGATGAGATTATGGACGACGGGGTACTGACGGTTTTCCGTGCGCCTAAATCCTATACAGGAGAGGACGTTGTTGAAATTTCCTGCCATGGAGGTATTTTTGTTACAGAGCAGATACTGAGGCTTATTTTTGACAGAGGAGCTAAGCCTGCCGGCGCGGGAGAATTTACAAAGCGTGCGTTTCTTAATGGAAAAATGAGCCTTACTCAGGCTGAAGCTGTTATGGACATTATTTCAGCTGACGGAGGCGCAGGTCTGAAATGTGCCGAGGCTCTTCGGGACGGTGCGCTGTTCCGCCGCATAAAAACGGTCTCTGATGGAATGTTAAAGCTTCTCGGCTCTCTTGCGGCTTGGGTTGATTACCCCGACGACGATATCCCAGCTGTGGAGGAGTATGAAATATCCGCAGTTCTTGAAGCGGGAATTGCCGAATTGGGTGAACTTCTTGAATCCTATGAAAGCGGTCGTATTGTCAGGGAGGGCGCTGATACCGTTATTGCAGGACGTCCCAATGTGGGAAAAAGCACTCTGATGAATCTTTTAGCCGGCTGTGAAAGGAGTATTGTTTCCGACACGGCGGGCACGACCCGAGACATTGTTGAGGAATCAGTTCGTTTGGGGGATATTGTTCTGCGGCTTTCAGATACGGCGGGTATTCATGATACCGAGGACAGCGTTGAGAGTATCGGTGTAGACAGGGCGAGAAAAAAGCTTGATTCCGCCGATCTTATACTTGCGGTTTTTGATGTTGGAAGCCTTATTACCGATGAGGACAGGGAGCTTTCCGAAAGGTGCAGGAACCGTAATTCTATTGCGGTGCTGAATAAATCAGATTTGGAGCAGCGGTTTGATTTTGAGGAAATTTCCGATTGCTTTAAGAACAGCGTAACGGTCTCCGCTGAAAAAGGAGATGGCATTGACGCTCTTAAAGCTGCGGTTGAAAAGCTTTACGGAATATCAGGATTTTCAGCAGATATGGGTATACTTGCAAACGAACGGCAAAGAAGCTGTGCTTTAAAAGCAAAGCAGTGCTTTACAGATGCTTTGGAGGCTCTCAAGGCGGGAGCGACCTTTGACGCAGTCACCGTTCTTATAGACGACGGAGAAAATTCGCTGCTGGAGCTGACGGGTGAAAAGGCTTCCGAAGCTGTTGTTGACGAGGTGTTCTCACGTTTCTGCGTGGGAAAATAGCGGCGTGAAAACGTCCGAAAATTTGAAAGGACTATTATAATGATAATCACTCTTAAAAGGATAAATATGTTCAGCAAGGACTATAGAAATATAGGCCGTCTCTACAGGACTGCTTTTCCAGCCGATGAAAGGGCTCCCATGTGGCTTCTGGCTATGAAGTCGGGAAAAGAAAACGTTGATTTCTGGGGTATTTATGCCGACGGAAAATGGTCAGGACTTGCTTATGTAATTAGTGAGGGAAGTGCGTCCTATTTGTTTTATCTTGCGCTTTCGGAAAATATGAGGGGCAGAGGAATAGGCAGCAAGGCTTTGCAGTCGATTTTGATACATTATGAGGGACAGAGAATTTTCCTTGCATTGGAACAGCTTGACGATTCCGCAAATAATTTTGAAGAGCGGCAAAAGCGCAGAAAATTTTATATGAGAAACAGCCTGAGGCCGCTGCCGCTGACCATTCGAGAGGCGACAGTAACATATGATGTAATGGGTACAGGACTCGTCAAGCCTGAGGAGTATGAAAGCATGATGAAAAAATATCTTGGCGCGGCAAGCAGACTGGTGTCTATGAATATTACAGAATAATTTTATTTATCTGAAAATTGTTCCACGTGGAACAATTTTCTTTAAACTTTAAGCATTTAAGCATATGGTAAATTAAGATATAATTGCCTGCGGAATTTTTCCGTATTTGGGAGGTCAAAAAATGAGTCACTATATAGACAGCTACGATGTGGCTGTTATCGGAGCGGGACACGCGGGAGTTGAGGCAGCTCTGGCTGCAGCGCGGCTTGGCGCAAAAACGGTCATGTTTACAATATCTCTGGACAATATTGCAAATATGCCATGCAATCCTTCTATAGGAGGAACTGCAAAGGGTCATCTTGTCCGCGAGATAGACGCTCTCGGCGGTGAAATGGGAAAAGCCGCCGACGCTTGTTTTATTCAGAGCCGTATGCTCAACAGGGGAAAGGGACCTGCGGTGCACAGTCTCAGGGTACAGGCAGACAGAGTAAAGTACCATAACCATATGAAAAAAATATGTGAAATGCAGGAAAACCTTGACGTGAAGCAGGCGGAGGTAACGGAAATTCTTGCCGAAAACGGTACAGTTACCGGAATAGTTACACATCTGGGCGGCGAGTATAAGGTAAAGACTGCAATAATCGCCACCGGTACTTATCTGAAAGGACTTATCCATGTTGGAGATGTTTCCTATGAAAGCGGTCCAGACAGCACTTTGCCGGCGAGGGGCCTTTCGGACAGTCTGAAAAAGCTTGGTATTGAGATACGCCGCTTCAAGACGGGTACTCCCAGCCGAGTCCACCGCCGTTCCATTGATTTTGACAAGCTGGAGATACAGCACGGAGACAGTGATATTCAGCCGTTTTCCTTTGAAACCTCCCGCGAGGGACTTGAAAATATTGTGCCTTGTTATGTTGCATACACAAACGTGGAGACTCACCGCGTTATCCATGAAAATATTCACAGGTCGCCTATGTATTCGGGACGAATTGAGGGTATTGGTCCGCGGTACTGTCCGTCGATAGAGGACAAAATCGTCCGGTTTTCCGAACGTCCGAGGCATCAGCTCTTTATAGAACCAATGGGTCTGGATACGGAGGAATTTTATTTGCAGGGCATGTCTTCGTCTCTGCCCGAGGACGTGCAGATTGCATTTTTACGTACAATAAAGGGGCTTGAGCGCGTTGAGATAATGCGAAATGCCTATGCTATCGAGTACGACTGCTGCAATCCTCAGGATTTGAAGCATACTTTGGAATTTAAGAATATAAGGGGACTCTACGGTGCGGGACAGTTTAACGGCACGTCCGGTTACGAAGAAGCCGCTGCACAGGGACTTGTTGCGGGAATAAACGCGGCGCGGTACTGCAAAGGTCAGGAAGGAATAACATTAAGCCGTTCTTCATCCTATATCGGAACGCTTATCGACGACCTTGTAATAAAGGGCTGTCTTGATCCATACCGTATGATGACCTCCAGAAGTGAATACAGGCTTCTGCTTCGTCAGGATAATGCGGACGAGAGGCTTACTCCGCTTGGATACGAAATAGGACTTATTTCGGAAAAGCGTTACAAATTGTTCCACGTGAAACAATTGCAGATAAAGCAGGAAATTTCCCGCGTTAAGTCGAAAACTTTGTCTCCCACAGCGGAACTTAACGAACTGCTGCTTCAAAAGGGTACGGCGGAGATTTCCACAGGCGTGAAGATGAGCGATCTTATCCGCCGCCCGCAGATATCCTATGAAGATTTAGCTCCTTTTGACGGGGAAAGACCGGAGCTTCCGTTTGAAGTGCAGGAACAGGTGGGGTTGCAGATAGAATATGAGGGCTACATTGAGCGGCAGCTTGCAGAGGTGGAACACGTTAGAAAACTTGAAAATAAACGTCTTCCGCAGCCATTTGACTATAAAGAGATAAAAGGTCTGAGCCTTGAATCTCAGGAGAAGCTGAACCGTATCCAGCCTGAGAATATCGGACAGGCAAGCAGGATATCGGGAGTCTCGCCCGCAGATGTGAGCGTACTTATAATTTGGCTTTCCGCCAACAAGTAAGGGGAAGTAAATATGTCAACACTGCCTGAATTTAAAAATTTTGCGGAAATTTTCTCCGCAGAGGGATTTGAGGTTACAGAAGAACGATACGCACAGTTTTTGGCATATGCCGAGGCTCTTGTGGAATGGAACGAAAAAATGAACCTTACCGGGATAACCGATCCCGATGGTATTGCGGTAAAGCACTTTCTTGACAGTATACTGCCGCTGAAATTTTTGGATATCCCCGATAAAGAAAAAATAATTGATGTAGGCACGGGGGCAGGATTTCCGGGAGTACCGATAAAAATATACCGTCCCGATGTTAAACTTACTTTGCTGGACAGTCTCAACAAACGCATTAACTTTCTTTCATCGGCTTGCGGAAAAGCAAATGTTGAGGCAAAATTTGTTCATGCAAGAGCCGAAGAGGGAGGACGAAACTCTTCGTACAGAGAAAAATTCGGAGCGGCATTTGCAAGAGCTGTAGCGGCAATGCCTGTGCTTGCGGAATACTGCCTTCCTTTTGTGAAAGTCGGCGGGGTATTTGCGGCAATGAAAGGTCCCAATGAAAATTATCGTGAGGGCGAAAATGCCGTTAAGCTTCTGGGCGGAGAAATCGCCGACGTTAAGGAATACGGACTTCCAAGTGGAGACAGACGGGTACTTATAATAGTACAAAAAATTGCATTGACAGCAGAAAAGTATCCAAGAAACGGTGGTCAGATATCTAAAAAACCCTTATAAAAATGTTCCATGTGAAACAGTTGTCACTGCCAATAGGCGGTGTTTGTATGTAAATTGTTCCACGTGGAACAATTTTTATCTTTTATTTGCTAAATTTGAGAAAATTATTGCATTTGCTAATAAAATATGGTATAATTAAAGCTACTGAAACTGAAAGGAAGACTGTCATGGCAATTATTATTGCTGTCGCAAATCAAAAGGGCGGCGTGGGAAAATCCACAACCGTTGTTAATCTTGCGGCGTGCCTGGGACAGAGAAAGAAAAAAGTCCTTTGTGTGGACATGGACGCCCAGGGAAATACCACAAGCGGATTCGGTATCCGCAAAAAAAATGTGGGAATATCTACATACGATGCGCTTCTTGGACTTCGGAGGATACATGAAGCGGTTATTAAAACCGAGTTTGAGAACGTGTGGCTTGTGCCTGCGACCTCATCCCTTGCCGCGGCTGATATTGAGCTTATCGAGGTGGATAATATGCAGAAGCGCATGAAAATGCAGCTTCTCACAATAAAGCAGGATTACGACTATATACTGCTTGACTGTCCGCCGTCGCTGTCGCTTATTCCGGTAAATGCGCTTTGCGCCTGCGATACGGTGCTCGTTCCAATGACCTGCGAATATTTTGCAATGGAGGGACTATCCCAGCTTGTGGAATCTATACGGCTGGTAAAGCAGCGTTACAATCCCACAATAGATATCGAGGGAATACTTTTCACTATGTTCGACGGACGGCTTAACCTTACAGGTCAGGTTGTAAACGAGGTAAAAAAGCATTTCCCGAAGAAAATGTTTAAAACGGTAATACCAAGAAATGTGCGCATATCCGAGGCTCCCAGCTTCGGAAAGCCGGTTGTGTACTATGATAAAAGCTCCCGCGGCGCGGAGGCTTACGAAATGTTTACGGAGGAGCTTCTGAAGCGGCACAAGGCTGCCGAAAAAGCTCTTGCCGCGTCGAAAAAATAACGAAAGGGGGAGAAGTTGTTCCGCGTGGGACAATTAACAGTAGGATATGGCTAAAAAAAGTTTGGGAATGGGTCTTGACGCACTTTTCGGAGATAACGGAGCCGAGGGCGGCGATACCCATACCCTGAGAATTTCGGAAATTGAACCGAACCGCAAACAGCCCAGACAGGATTTTGACGAGGCTGCTATAGCAGAGCTTGCAGACAGTATCCGTCAGCACGGGCTTATACAACCGATAGTTGTCCGTCCAATGGAGGAGGGCTATCAGATCGTGGCGGGAGAACGCCGCTGGAGAGCCTGCCGTATGCTTGGTATGAGCGACGTTCCCGTTGTGGTAAAGGACTTTACCGACGAGGAGACCGCTCAGATTGCGCTTATTGAAAACATTCAGAGGCAGGATCTGAACCCTGTGGAGGAAGCCGCCGCATATCGTGCTCTTATGGACGAGTACGGTATGACTCAGGAGGCTCTTTCAAAGGCAGTTGGAAAATCCCGTTCTGCAATTGCAAACTCGGTGAGGCTGCTCAATCTTCCGGATGAGATAGTGGAAATGCTCCGTAAGGGAAAGCTCTCTGCGGGGCAGGCAAAGGCTATCGCTTCGGCGGACTCCGAGGATACCATGCTGGAAATAGCAAAGCTTGCAGCCGATGGAAAGATAACCGTAAGAGGGATAGAAAAGCTTGCTTCCGAAAGGTCGGATAAGGATGTTGAGACTGAGGGAAAGCAGTCCGTACCGAAAACCGCCGAAGAACGGTCGAGCATGAGTTACATAACCGAAATGCAGATAAGCCTTGAGGATCATTTGCAGAAAAAAGTTAAGATAACCTCCAAGGACGGTGAAAAGGGTACGATTGTAATTGATTTTTACAGCAAGGACGAGCTTGCCGATCTTGCGGACAGGCTGACCTGTTATTAAATGTTATGGAAATTCAGATAATTTAGAAGCAAGCGGCAGGAATACAGGATATAAGAATATAGAACAGCGCATTGTTTAATTTTAAGCAAATGCGCTGTTTTGACATTTTCCAGAAAATAGAAGTGGTATAATAACACTGAAAAATAATAAAGGAAGTGCGTAGCTATGCCGTTTCTCGTTAAGGAAAAAACTCTTAACAAGGTTATTCAGGTGGAGACCGCGAAAATAGATCCCAATCCATATCAGCCGCGGCGGGAATTTGACGATATCGACGGATTGGCGCAGAGTATCAGTCAGAACGGAATTTTGCAGCCGCTGACAGTCCGCAGAATCGACGACCGCTTTCAGCTTGTGGCAGGGGAGAGACGGCTGCGCGCGGCGAAGCTGCTTGGAATGGAGTTCGTCCCGTGTATTGCGGTTACAATGACGGAGCGAAATTCCGCGGTAATGGCGCTTATAGAAAACATTCAGCGGCGTGATCTGTCTGTTTTCGACGAGGCGGAAGCTATCGCAAGGCTTATTGATTTTTACGGAATGACCCAGGAGGACGCTGCGGTCAAGCTGGGAAAATCACAATCCTCGGTAGCAAATAAACTGAGACTGCTTAAACTGGACAAGTCCGTTCAGGGAAAAGCTGCTGAGTACGGACTGACCGAACGCCATGCACGGGCTCTTTTAAAACTGGAGGATACGCCGAAGCAGCTTGCCGCCATTGAGGTAATTCATGAACGGCGGCTGAACGTAGAGAATACCGAGCGTTACATAGATAATATGCTTGAAAAGGAACGGAATTTTGCCGATATGAAACGGCGCAGTGCGGCTTTCAAGGATGTGCGGCTGTTTGTCAACACTATTAATAAAGCGATAGAAATGATGAAAGCTGCGGGAATAAACGCCGATTCCAAAAAAATTCAGGATGACGACTACATTGAGTACATTGTCAGGATACCTACCAAATAAATAATAAGAAAAAAGCGGACGACAGAAACCGTCCGCTTTTTGTTTTGTTGTTTACAATGTTCCACGTGGAACGTTTTGTACTATAGCAATTAAAAAATCCTACTTCTCAAACGCCTGTTTGATCTTATCAAAGAAATTGTTCCGTTTTTTGTAGTTTTTGTTTTCATCTAAAGACTCGTCAAAGGCTTTCAGCAGGTCTTTCTGCTTTTTGGTAAGATTGCCAGGAACTTCTATCGTAACGTGAACGAACTGATTTCCTCTTTCGCTTCGGTTCAGCTTTTTGATACCTTTGCCCTTAAAGCGGAAAACCGTTCCAGGCTGAGTGCCCTCCGGAATATTGTATGAAACCGTTCCGTCGATAGTGGGGACTTCCACCTCCGCGCCCAGAGCTGCCTGAACAAAAGTTATGGGCATTTCCGTGTGAACGTCGTACCCGTCCCTCTCAAAAATAGCGTCGGGACGAACGGTAACAGTAATAAGCAGATCGCCCGAAGGACCTCCGTTTATGCCTCCGTGTCCCTGACCTGAGGTGCGTATGGTCTGACCGTCGTCAATGCCAGCAGGGATCGAAACGCTGATAGTTTTTTCAACGCTGACGCGACCGTTGCCATGGCATTTTGAACAGGGATTTTTTATAATAGTACCTTTTCCTCCGCACTTTGTACATGGCTTCTGGGAGGATATCATTCCGAAAGGCGTGCGCTGAGTTACCTTTATCTGACCTGTTCCGTGGCAGTCGGGACAGGTATCCGCCGATGAACCCGCCGCCGCGCCCGAGCCGTTACAGTCGGGGCATTTCTCCATGCGTGAAATGTGAATATCGGTGTTGATACCCTTGCAGGCGTCCATAAAGCCGATAACAACGCTTTTTTGGATATCCTGACCCCGTCTGGGGGCATTGGGATTGCTTCTTGAGGACGAGCCTCCGAAGCCGCCGAAAAAGCTGGAGAAAATGTCGCTGATATCGCCCATGTCGCCGAAGCCGCCGGAGAAGCCTCCTCCGTAGCCTCCGCCGCCATAGGAGGGATCTACTCCCGCGTGGCCGAACTGATCGTACCGTGAACGCTTTTCGGAGTCAGACAGTACCTCGTAAGCCTCGTTGACCTCCTTAAATTTTTCCTCGGCTTCCTTGTTGTCGGGATTAAAGTCGGGGTGATATTTTCTTGACAGCTTTCTGAACGCCTGTTTAAGTTCGTCCTCGGAAGCCCCTTTCTGAAGCCCCAGTACCTCGTAATAATCTCTTTTATCAGCCATATGGGCATTTCCTTTCATGTACTGTAAGTATATACGCTGTAAGATATTTCTATTTGTATATTAGCTATAAAATAGCTTACGGGCGGAAAAATTCCGCCCTAAGCTTATTATACGGGAACTATCCGAACTCCCGCTTATTTTTCTGTAAAGTCCGCGTCAACAAAATCCGCGCCGTCGTTTCCGTCATTGCCGCCGTTATTGCCGGAAGCTCCACCGCCCATGTCGGCAGCGCCGTCCTGCTGAGCTTCTGCGCTTGCTGCGCCCGCAGCCTGATATATCTTCTGGGAAACCTCGTAGAATGCCTTCTGAAGCTCCTCGGTCTTAGCCTTGATATCGTCGGTATTGTCGGTTGCATTTGCAGCTTTAAGAGCGTCTATCTTGGACTGGATATTAGCCTTTTCCTCCTCGGATACCTTGTCGCCGAAGTCCGCAAGAGCCTTTTCACACTGGAATACCATGTTCTCGCCGGCGTTCTTTGCATCAACAGCGTCCTTGCGCTTCTTGTCCTCGTCGGCGTATCTTGCCGCCTCGTCAACGGCTTTCTGAATGTCCTCCTTGGACATATTGGTAGACGCGGTAATGGATATCTTCTGCTCCTTGCCTGTGCCTAAATCCTTTGCGGATACGTTAACGATACCGTTTGCGTCGATATCGAAAGTTACCTCGATCTGGGGCACTCCTCTGGGAGCGGGAGCTATACCGTCAAGACGGAACACGCCAAGCTGTTTATTGTCCTTGGCAAATTCACGTTCGCCCTGTAGTACGTTGATGTCAACAGCGGTCTGATTGTCCGCATATGTGGAGAACACCTGTGATTTCTTTGTAGGAATAGTGGTGTTTCTTTCGATCATTCTTGTGCATACTCCGCCCGCGGTCTCGATACCGAGGGAAAGGGGAGTAACGTCAAGGAGCAGTACAGCGTTTTCCTTGTCAACGTCGCCGGAAAGGATACCGCCCTGATATGCGGCGCCCAGAGCAACGCACTCGTCGGGATTGATTCCCTTAAAGGGATCCATGCCCATGAAGCTCTTGACTGCCTCCTGAACAGCGGGTATTCTGGAAGAACCGCCAACCATGAGCACCTTTTTAATGTCGGAGGGTTTAAGTCCCGCGTCGGAAAGAGCCTGCTTAACAGGACCCATTGTGGACTGAACAAGATCGCTTGTCAGCTCGTTGAACTTAGCCTGTGAAAGCTCCATGCTCAGGTGTTTGGGACCTGTCGCGTCCGCAGTAATATATGGGATAGAGATAGAAGCGGAGGGAGTAGCGGAAAGGGTTATCTTAGCCTTTTCAGCTTCGTCCTTAAGTCTCTGCATTGCAAGCTTGTCGCCGGAAAGGTCAATTCCGTCGGATTTCTTGAATTCGTCGATCATCCAGTTAATGATACGCTGGTCGAAGTCGTCGCCGCCCAGACGGTTGTTTCCGGCTGTGGCAAGAACTTCGGTAACGCCGTCGCCCATTTCAATAATGGAAACGTCGAAAGTACCGCCGCCAAGGTCGTAAACCATAATGGTCTGATCCTCTTCCTTGTCAATACCGTAGGAAAGAGCCGCAGCCGTAGGCTCGTTGATGATACGTCTTACGGTAAGACCCGCGATCTGTCCCGCGTCCTTTGTGGCCTGCCTCTGAGCGTCGGTGAAGTAAGCGGGAACTGTGATAACAGCTTCTGTAACGGTGTCATGGAGATAAGCCTCCGCGTCCGCTTTAAGCTTCTGGAGGATCATTGCGGATACCTCCTGCGGGGTGTACTTCTTGCCGTCAATGTCTACCTTGTAGTCGCTGCCCATGTGTCTTTTAATGGAAGCAACGGTTCTGCCCGCGTTTGTAACGGCCTGGTTCTTAGCAACCTGACCCACAAGACGTTCGCCTGTTTTTGTGAAACCCACAACGGAGGGAGTAGTTCTGCCGCCCTCTGCGTTTGTGATAACGGTAGCGTTTCCGCCCTCAACAACGGCAACGCAGGAGTTTGTAGTACCTAAGTCGATACCGATAATTTTTGCCATAAAAATCAACCTTTCTTTGTATCAGTTTCTGTTTTATTCTGTAAGGGAGTAAGGGACGGTTTTCGTCCCCGGGGAAATCAAATTTTTTATAAAGCGGAATATTACGTTTCTGTAATAATTTATGGATTAGCAACAACGACCATAGCGCACCTTATCACCTTGTCGCCAAGCTTGTAGCCCTTTTGGTAGACCTGAGAAACGGTGTTTTCGCCAAAGCTTTCATCCTCCACCTGACTGACCGCATTGTGGAGGTTAGGGTCAAATTCCTTGCCCAAAGCCTCTATTTCCTCAACGCCAAGCCTTTTTATCACTTCGGTGAACTGCCCGTAGATCATCTCAACGCCCTTTTTGTAGCTCTCGTCGGAGCACTCTGCAGCCATTGCACGCTCAAAGTTGTCTATTACAGAGATAACTTCAAGAGCGGCTTTTGCGGTAGCGTCGGCGGAAGCGTCAAACCGTTCCTTTACCGAACGCTTGCGGAAGTTGTCGTATTCGGCTAAAAGCCGCAGATATTTATCCTTGTCGGCAGCGGCGGATTCCTCCAAAGCTTTTATTTTAGCCTCAAGAGCTGCCGCAGGGTCTTCCTCCGGCTTTTCTCCGTCTTCTGAGATATTCTCCTTTTCCGAAGCTTTTTCGGTTTCGGAAGTCTCCGTATATTCGTCTGCCGTTTCCTCGGCGTTTAGACCGTCCTTTTCTTCATCTATCATTATTGGGAATGCTCCTTTCCGTTGTTTCGGTCAATCGTCGTTTTCATCGTCCGGGTCGTCGGATATGATATCCGTTATCCTGTCGGTAAGATATTCAAGATAGGGAATTATCTTTGCGTAATCCAAACGCATAGGACCTATAACTCCCAGCGAACCCGCTGTTTTTCCGTCCTTTTTTATCTTCGAGACTATCATACTGGAGTTTTCGATAATGAAGCCTCCGTCCTCGCCGAACAGTACCTGCAAGTCGCCAAAGCTGTCGTCAAGCATATTTTTCACAACTTTGTTCTTGTTCTCGAAAAACTTTACGATCTGGTCGGAATTGATATCCTGTCTCGTTAAAAGGTTTTTTTCGCCCTGAAGCCTTATTTCGTTGTCCTTGAATCCCTCCGCAAGCTCGCACACACCCTGCAAAAGGGGAGCAAGGGTCACCATATAAGCTCCCATGGCGGACACAAGACGGTCGATAGTGTCTCCGTCAAGATCCTCAATAGATACTCCCTGAAGATTTTCCGCCATATAGCGGCTGAAAAACTCTATCTGCTCGTTGGTAAGGTCGAACTCCAGGCGGCACACCTTGTTTTTGATGTTTCCCGAGGATGTTACCATAAGCAGCACATACATACGCCTGCCGGTAGGGATAAGCTCCACCTTAGTTATCACCGAAAACTTTGGAGCCACATTTTTAACCACCGTAGCGCAGTGAGTAAGCTCTGCAAGAGCCTTTGACGCGCTTTCTATTAGAGCGTCCGCCGTGGGAACGTCAACATCCAGACAGCTGTCAAGAAGAAGCTTTTCCTCCTCGGACAGAACCTTTGCACTCATAAGTTCGTCGATGTAGAGACGGTAGCCGCTGTAGGTAGGGATACGTCCCGCCGAGGTATGGGGCTGTTCAAGGTAGCCCAGCTGTTCAAGCATTGCCATATCGTTTCTTATTGTAGCGGGTGAAACCCTTATATCCGGCAGAGCTGCGACAGCCTTTGAACCGACAGGCTCTCCCGTCGTTATATAAGCGTCAACGACCGCGGCAAGAATACGGCGTTTTCTTTCGTCCAGCAGTTTGATCACTTCCTTGAAAAAATCTGCGGCGGGTATTGGGCATACGTATTAGCACTTGACCCGATCATGTGTTAGCACTCCTTTTCTTTGAGTGCTAATTATATTATACACCGCATTTTTGGTTTGTCAAGGGTTTTTGAGAAAATTTTTTATTTTGTTTGGGAAATTCCGTGAAAACAAGGCAAACAGAACAGCTGAAAAATGTAAAGCAAGCGGCTTTACAGACGGTGCGTTTTGCAAAAATATAACCGCCGCTGATGTTTTTCGTCTTAGAGAAGAAAGGCATATTTAATTAATGCATGGGATTAAAAACAGAATTGTTTGTTTTCAATCCCACGCATTAAGCTGCGCTTGAAATAAAAAAACAGGAACCGCAAAACGGTTCCTGCCATAAAAGCATAATTTTGTTCCGAACCGAATCAGTCGGAAACGTAGGGGATAAGAGCAATATATCTTGCGCGCTTAATAGCGGAAGTAAGCTCTCTCTGATGGTAAGCGCAGGTACCTGTTACTCTTCTGGGGAGTATCTTGGATCTTTCGGTCATGCACTTCTTGAGTCTTGCAACGTCTTTGTAGTCGATCTTTTCAACCCTGTCGGCACAGAACATACAAACCTTTTTACGGGTTCTCTTAGCGCCGCGGGGAGCTCTTTCTCTATCCTTTTCCATAGTGAAACCTCCTTATAAAATGTTTCAGCCGTGCTTGCCTTTCAGAAAGGCAAGTCGCCGTCTCCGATGACTTCCTCAAAGTCGCCTAAGTCCCCGAAAGAGACTGCGGGCGCGCTCTGCTGAGGCTGAGCCTGCTGAGCATACTGGGGAGCGGGAGCGGGCTGGCTGTACTGAGGCTGGGCAAACTGCTGGGGAGCATAATTTCCGCCGCTCTGTGCCGCAGCCTTTGTTTCGCCGAACATAACGTTTTCAGCCTGAACTTCGGTCACATAGTGGCGCACATCGGGATAACGCTTATCGTCATAAGTTCTGGTTCTAAGACCGCCCTCAACGATTATCATTCTTCCCTTGGCAAAATATCTGGAAATAAACTCGGCAGTCTGTCGCCATGCAACAACGGTAATAAAATCCGTTTGTTTTTCACCGCCCTGCGGAGTGTAATTTCTGTCCACAGCAACGGTTATCTGACAAGTGGAGACTCCGGACGGAGTCTGTCTGAGTTCGGGGTCGGCAGTAAGTCTGCCCATGATAATAACTTTATTCAGCATAAAGCGACACCCTTTCCGCGTTATCTTACTGTAGTAAGGGAACGCATAACGCCGTCCGTGATCTTGAATACACGGTCCAGCTCAGCGGGGAAATCGGGCTTGCTTGTAAATGTGTAAAGCACGTAATAGCCCTCTGTCTGGTCGTCGATCTCGTAAGCAAGCTTTCTCTTGCCCCACTCGTCAACGGATTCCATAGTGCCGTTAGCCTCGATGAGCGCTTTGAACTTATCGTTAAGAGCCTTAACGCCGTCCTCACCGTTTTTCAGGCTGTAAACCGCCATGGTCTCGTAAGCTTCATTGATTTTAGCCATTTTAAAACACCTCCTCTTGGATTACGTCCGCGACCCTCCGCGGACGAGGATACCATACTATTATAACACCGTTCAAACCGCTTGTCAACCTTTTTTAAAAATTTTTGGATAATTTGAGCAGTTAAATGTATTAGGCTAAGTTTACTGAATACAACTGATTTTATTGCCGGTTTTCAAATGTCTGTATTTTTTTGTTTTTACTGCTGACAGATTTAAAACACTTTCTTTTTATTATAATTACTCCGACAAAAGCTCCTAATGTATGTTGAATTATAGTATCGATATCAAATACTCCGACCGCAGCGGCAAACTGAATGACTTCCAGCAAAACGGAAAAAATAGAAGAAATCAGCAAACACTTTTTTACAGATATTTTTTCAGAGGAAAGAGCAAGCAAAATGCCAAATATAAAAAACATACCTATATGTCCTATAATTAGCCATACGTTTGCCGGAAAGTTTTCTCCGATATGAAAATATGATTTAAAGGGAATAAAATTATATTGCCACCAACCGCGTTCACGTCTGCTTAAAATTATATCTCTGGTCATTGTAAAATCTGACGGATTCGGTATGATTTTTAAATTTATCAGTAAAATCAGCAAAATACTGATTGCCAATAACACCTTAAATACTTTTTTCATTTAGCAAACCTCCTGATTTTTTTGATTATTATGAATTACGAGTATAGAGTCCGCAAAACTGGGCAAACCCGTTATTAAGTACTGAAATTAAACAGAATCAAATATAAACTCCGTCAGACACTGAGGTCTGACGGAGCAACTCCAAAATTAAATCAATTTATGGTAATACCCGTCAAATTTCCGGAGCCGACAACACGGTGTCTTGAATCAAGCGAATCTATGTTTGATATTGATATGCTGTAATCTTTATCAGTTTTCAAATCGGCAAGACTAAATGTATACTCCGTTCCGTCGGCATAAAAATCAAAAGATTTTCTGGAAAAACCGCTTTCAAGATAGATTCTGCAAAGATGTTCGCTATATGTTTTATCATGTGTAATGTAATCCTCAATATGAGCAGACACGGTAAGAGTAGATTTTGTTGATTTAAATCTGAAAGATTCTGAATCAACACTCCATCTTATTTCAAAAGTAAAGTCGCCATTGCTGTCAATTCTTGAATCGGAGTTGGCAAAAGAAAAGTATTCCTCTGTATCAGTACCGATAGAATAGTGTTCCTCCGCAACCGCAGATATAGCCGCCATTGACATAGCAATTGCAGCTGAAACGCAGACCGCTAAAATTTTTTTAACGAACTTTTTCATACAAACCAATTCCTTTCATATGTTGATATTAATTAATTCTGAAAACGTGGATCCGTTGTTTTCATATACATTATACACCCGATAATAACGTATGTCAATCTGCCGCTATAGAAATCTCTTTTTTTTACCAAATGCAATAATGTTGTTTGGTGATATTGAATAAATTTAAGTTTTCAGCGCTGAATACAAACTGTGCCGCCACTGTCCGAACAGTTCGGACAGTGGCGGCACGCCTAAATAAAACGCCGTCAAATATTAATTACCCCCAGATGCTCTAAAAGTATTTTCAAACCTATAAGAACAAGTATCACGCCCCCCGCGACTTCGGCTTTGGTCTTGTACTTAGCCCCAAAGCGGTTGCCCAGCAGTACCCCGCCGAGAGAAAGCGCAAAGGTGGTAACGCCGATAAGCAAAACGGACGGCAGTATATTCACCTTTAAAAACGCAAAGGTTATGCCCACCGCAAGAGCGTCAATGCTTGTGGCTATCGCAAGGACGGTTAGTTCTCCCGTGCTGAGCGCGTCGGTCTTTTCTTCCGGGCCGCCGTCCTTTTCTCGTATGGCTTCGATAACCATTTTACCGCCGATAAACGCCAGCAGAGCAAAGGCTATCCAGTGGTCAAATTTTTCGATGTACTCCGAAAAGCCCGTGCCCAAAAGATATCCGATAAGGGGCATTACCGCCTGAAATACGCCGAAAAACAGGGCGATAAGGTAAGCGTGCTTAAGGTTCAGCTTCCGCATATTCAGACCCTTGCATACAGATACGGAAAAAGCGTCGGCAGACAGTCCGATTGCTATAAGAAATAATTCTAAAAATCCCATTTTTACCCTTTCCTTTCAAAATAAAAAGACCCGCGGACAACAAAAGCTGCCCGTGAGTCTCATCGTTAATCCTAATCTTCAGTTAAAAGTGCAGACAAAAAACTTCACAAAAACCGGTATATGCAAGTTTTGTTTGATTTTTTATGCGCTTTTTAATTGAATATCAGTATAAAGCATTACCGGACGAAAAACGTCAGTATGTCGATAAATGCAAACATAACAACATAAAGCTATGCCGATTACTCCCTCATAGTAACACTGTTAATTTTAGTATGTTTTTTACAGCTTGTCAATATATTTTATGTGTACAAGCTGTAAATTATGACATTAATTTTCGTAAACCTTAAGTATCTCGCCCATAAAAAGCTTATGTATAGGATCGCTGCCGTTTGCGGGCTTAACGTCCGGAGCCACAAGATTAATGTCAAAGTCCTGGGCGTAGATCTTTCTGCACACAAAGGTCAGCTTTGCTTCCTTAAAGGTTGTTGTACCGTCTGTAAATTCGGGAGTAAGCCCCGCTTCCTTAGCTTTGTCGCAGTCCCGTCCCGAGTGTGAGCCGCAGAAGCTCAGAGCCTTTTTGTACTCCTCTCCGTAAAAGCTGACGGTAAACAGATCGTTTTTTTCCATAAATTCATAGGTGTAACGGTTGGGGCGAACCATTGCGGAGATAACGTTTTTTCTCCACATAACGCCCGTTGAAGCCCAGCCAACGGTCATTGTGTTGAAGCTGTTTTCATCTCCGCTTGTGAGAAGGAAGCAGTCCTTGCCGATCTTTGTCCAGGGGTTGAAGCTGAGGGATTCAATTGAAATTTCTTTCATGATACCATATCCTTTCTGATTATAAAAGTGAAAAATTTTTGTATTGGTGGATTCAATATATGACTTGATTATTTTAATTATATTTTTATTGGGCAGCTTATATGATTTTTCCCCCGCCCACAACGATATTTCCGTTGTAGATAACAAGAGCCTGACCCTTTGTTACGGCTCTCTGGGGAACGTCAAAGGTCACCATTATCCTGCTGTCGCCTGCACGTTCCAAGGTACCCGCCGCGTCGGCCATATTGTATCTCGTTTTCGCGGTGATCCTAATAGGCTCGGAAATGTCGGGAAGGCTTATCAAATTAACGTCCTCGGCGACTGCGGTCATTGTCAGCAGGTCTATGCTGTCCCCAAGGGTAACGGTATTTTTCTGTACGTCCTTGCCGCAGACGTAAACGGGCTTGCCGAAAGCAACTCCCAGACCTTTTCGCTGTCCTATGGTATAGCGGATCATTCCGCCGTGTTTTCCGATAACCTTTCCACCGGCGTCAATAAAATCTCCCGCGGGAAAAGTTTTTTGGGTGTATTCCTCAATAAAAGCCGCGTAATCTCCGTCGGGAACAAAGCAGATATCCTGACTGTCAGGCTTTCCTGCATTCGGAAGTCCGTACCGCTCCGCAAGAGCGCGGTTTTGCTCCTTGTCCCTGTTCCAAAGAGGGAACAGAGTGTGCGCAAGCTGAAACTGGGTCATGCTGTACAAAACATAGGTCTGGTCTTTTTTCCTGTCCGCAGGACGGATAAGCAGATACCGCCCCGAACGTTCGTCGCGTTCCGTCTTTGCGTAGTGTCCCGTTGCAATTCCGTCATAGCCAAGCTTTAACGCATGGTCAAGCATTTCCCCGAACTTGATATAGCGGTTGCAGAAAATGCAGGGGTTGGGAGTGCCGCCCTCAATGTACCCCTCCGCAAATCTGTCAATAACATCGGCCCGGAACTGTTTTTCCAAATCTATTGTGTAGTGTGGTATGCCAAGCCTTTTGCAGACTGCCTCTGCCTCGGAGCAATCGTTTCCGCAAAGCTTTAAGGTGCAGCCGCCGACTTCGCAGCCCTGTTCTTTAAGCAGGACAGCCGCAGCGGAGCTGTCTACTCCGCCGCTCATTCCAGCAAGGATCTTTTTCATTCCGTATACTCCTTTAAAATTTCCGCAAAGGACATTGCCGTCATATCCGCAAATTTTTTTATCTCCTCAAATTCTCCCTCGCAAAGCTTTTCGTAAATTCCCGCTACTCTGAAGCCCGCTTCTTTCGCGGACATTACCGCGTGAATGGAGTCCTCGAAAACAATGGTCTCCGATGGCTTTGCTCCAAGCATTTCCGAAGCTTTCAGAAAAATTTCGGGGCTTTCCTTTCCGCAGCCCACCTCGTCGGAGGTAAGCACAAATTCAAAATATTTCATTATCCCCCTTGATCTCAGAGCCGCTTCGGCAAGGCTTTTTTTGTTGGACGTTGCAACGCACATTTTTACGCCGCATTTTTTTGCGTACTCCAAAAATTCCTCCGCGCCGTCCTTGAGGGGAACAGCCGTTATGTAGTGCTCCTCAACTATGGCAAGTATCTTTTTTCCCGTTTCCTCTGCGGAAAAGGGCAGTGAGTACTCCCTAACAAGATATTCGCAGGCGGAATCAAAGTGCATTTTTTTCATGGCAAGGGAGCATTCGGAGTTATACTCCAGACCCAGTCCGTTAAGAAATTCCCTGTCTGAATCCGCCCAGACTGAAAGACTGTCCAGAAGGGTTCCGTCCATATCGAAAATTATTGCTTTAATGTTTTCAGCGTTCATATTTTCACACTTGCCCCCTGTATCCTTGAATCGCCGATGGTTCAGCCGGTAAGTAAATTATAGCAATTTCATACAGAGTTGTCAAGAAAAAGAGGCATCCGTCAGACAAGAGGAGTGCGGAAAATTACAAAGGAAAAGTTTTGGAAAAACCTTGTTAAAATAATACAAATGTGTTATACTAATAGAAATATTTCTGAAATTTGTAAAGGCGGGTAGCATTATGAGTTTTGAAAAATCAACGGGAAGCTTTAAAAGCTCCAACGGTACTGACAATATCGCATACTATATTTATACACCTGTGTCGAAACCGAGAGCGGCCGTGCAGATAGTCCACGGGATGTGCGAGTACACCGAGCGGTATGAGGACTTTATCGCCTTTCTCTGTGCAAACGGCATTGCCGTGTTCGGTCACGATCACTTAGGTCACGGAAATTCGGTTGTCAGCGACGGGTATCTGGGCTACTTTGCGCCTAAACGCGGCTGGCAGTTTCTTGCAAAGGATACTTTTAAGCTTTCCTGCATGATGAGAAAAAAGTTTGAGGGCATACCATTATATATATTGGGGCACAGCATGGGTTCGCTGGTGACAAGGGCTGTTCTTGCAAAGCACAGCGATCTGTACGGCGGAGCAATAATCATGGGCACATTGAATATGAAGATAGGAGTCAACGCGGGGATCGCTCTTTCACAGACCGTATGCAGGCTAAAGGGCGAACTGGCGCGCTCCAAAATGCTGGACGAACTTGTTTTCGGTCTGAGCAACGTTAAGGTGGAAAATCCCGTCAACGAGTTTGCCTGGATATCCCGCGACACCGAGGTAGCCGAAGCGTATGAAAAAGACCCTTGGTGCAATTTCCGCTTTACCGCAAGAGCCTATACCGATCTGATGTATCTGGTAAGCTATGTCTCCGCAAGGGACTGGGCGGAAAAGGTGGATAACAGCCTGCCGATCCTAATTTGCAGCGGAGGGGACGATCCGGTGGGGCTGTACGGACGCGGGCCCGAAAGAGTTTTTACACGCCTCAGCGATTCGGGTCAGACCGATATCGAGCTTGAGCTTTACAGCGGCGCAAGGCACGAGATACTCAACGAGACTAACCGCGCCGAGGTATACGAGGATATACTGAAGTGGCTTGAAAGACATATTCCTGCAGAGGAGTAACAAAGAGCAGCAGTACAGCATTTGAAAGGATATACGGTTATGTTTGCAAAAATAAACAGTCTCGGACTTTTCGGGCTTAATGCTTTTGCCGTGGACGTTGAGATCGAAACAAGCAAGGGTACTCCCGCTTTCGACATAGTGGGACTTCCCGACACGGTGGTAAAGGAAAGCCGCGAACGCATACGCTCCGCGCTGCGTGAAAACGGCATAGCCTTTCCGCTGGCAAAGGTGATAGTGAATCTTGCTCCCGCAGATACGAAAAAGTCCGGCAGTGTTCACGATCTTGCCATATTTGTTGCGCTTTTGTGCGTTACGGGAAATATTACCGAGGACATTTCAAGGTCCGTCTTTATCGGGGAGGTATCATTGAACGGAGACATAAGACCTGTCAACGGCGTTCTGCCAATGGTCCTGCTTGCGGAAAAAGCTGGCTTCGAGAATGTGTTCGTACCCGCCGAAAACGCTCATGAGGCAAGCGTTGTGAGCGGTATAACCGTTTACGGTGTGGAAAGCGCTGGTCAGCTTATAAGGCACTTTTGCCGAGGCGAGGTTATACTCCCCCAAAAGCCCTACGAGGCAAAGGCGGAGGAATATTTCGACGCGGTGGATTTTGCGGACGTAAAGGGTCAGTACGCGGCGAAAAAGGCTCTGGAGTACGCCGCTGCGGGAGGACACAACGTGCTGATGATAGGCAGCCCCGGTTCGGGAAAATCCATGCTGGCAAAGAGGCTGACAACCATACTTCCCGCTATGACTTTTGAGGAATCCATAGAAACTACCAACGTTCATTCCGTAAGCGGACTTGTAAGCAAGGATTCCCCGCTGGTGACAAGGAGGCCGTTCAGGAGTCCTCACCACACCATTTCGGCGGCAGGACTTGCGGGAGGGGGAACAGTACCCAGACCGGGAGAGATATCCCTCGCCCACAACGGCCTGCTTTTTCTGGACGAGCTTGCGGAGTTCGACAGGCGTACTCTTGAAATACTCCGACAGCCTATGGAGGACAAGCAGGTAACAATATCGAGAGCTTCGGGAACAGTAACGTATCCGTGCAGCTTTATGCTTGTGGCGGCAATGAATCCATGCCCCTGCGGTTACTACGGACACCCGTCAAAGCAATGCATATGCGGAAAAAAGCAGGCAGCCCAGTACCTTTCAAAGATAAGCGGCCCCCTGCTTGACAGATTTGATATACATATAGAGGTTCCCCCAGTGGAGTTTGAGAGGATATCTTCCGCGGAAAAGGAGGAAAGCTCCGCGGCGATAAGGGAGCGGGTACAGGCGGCAAGAGAGCTTCAGAACAGACGGTTCAGGGGTACGGGCATATCCTGCAACGCAAGGATAACTCCCGAGTTTCTGCCGCAGGTATGCGAAATGACCGATTCGGCTCGGGACACGCTTAAAAACGTGTTTGAGAAAATGGGTCTTTCCGCAAGAGCCTACGACCGTATTTTAAAGGTAGCGCGGACTATCGCCGACATGAACGGCGCGGAAATTATCGACAAGCCCCATATCGCTCAGGCGGTGCAGTTCAGAAGCCTTGACCGTAAATACTGGGCGGGACAGTGAACCGTTGACAGCTGAAAATTAAACAAAGCCGTCCCGAACGTTTTGCAGTGTTCGGGACGGCTCAATATTTTATTCATCGTCCGCTTCCGTACGGATTATCACAAGTTCCGGCTCTCCCTCGGAGTTTCTGACGATATCCTCCAGAAGCGTTCTAATAACGTTTTCCGCCTGTTCATCGGCTTTGGAGAGAATATCGTCTTCGTGGGCTTGAAGCTTCAGCTCTTTTTCTGCAAATTTAATACCGTCGATACCGTCTTCAAGCGTGGTCCAGTTGAACAAAGCTTTTTTAACGTTTGCAAAAACTATGGAGTCCGTGTCCACGACAGGCTCCTGCATTACCGCTTTGGGTACGGTAACTACCACTTTGTTGTCATTTATGCTGATATCTATTTTATTAACGTCTATACCGGCTGTTACCGTTCCTATGTAATACATGGAATACCCTTTTTCAGTAAAGATTTTATATTTTCCGTTTTCGGCTGTTATCACGCCGTTATAGGAGGCCTCGACAGTGGAAAGCATACCGACGTTTCTAAGATTCTTTTCAAGAAATTCAGAAGTCACGGTATATTTTTTCTCTACGGGTTCGCCGTTTATGACGTCCGTTACGGTAACTGCTGCCGGAACGGTTTCCGCGTCTCCCCCGATACGGTTCAGCACAGCCAATGCAACTATAAAAGCCATTATCGCAACTGCAAGTATTACAGACCATTTAAAAACCATTTCAAAATTAAAGCTTTTTTCTTTTTCCATTTTGTTTTCCTCCCGCAGTATTTCAGACTTATTATACTATAATAATGCATATTACGGCAAAAGTCAATAAATATTCTGCACAAAGAAAAATTTGCTTGTCTGCTCATTTTGATTTGTACAATACGGGCAAAGCCGGCGGCATACAGGGGAAATTTGTGAAAAATAAAGAATAACCGTATCCGTTTTTAAGCGAATACGGTTATTTTCAATAAATCTCCAAAAAAGGCTTGACAAGCCAAAAGGTTTGATGTATAATAATATACTGTATCATAATCTATTCTTATGCCGTTTTGACGACTTTTCCCGACTTTTTTATTAGTATAACACATTACGGCTAAGATTGCAACAGTTCCGGAAAAATTTTTTTCGGATAACAGACAGCAGCCGTTCCGCGCGGAAAATATACAGAAGACGGGCCGAAGATCATGCGTATATTGTATACCCATACTGCATATGCGTATCTTTGACAAAAGCTCTTGACTGCGTTTCCGAATAGGAACTGCTGGAAACAAATTCCCGCAAAAATACAAGGAGGGACCCGCCTATGGTGAATGTCAAGCCGGTGCAGCTCGGTAAAACTACGCGCATGAGCTTCGGAAAGATCAACGAGGCTCTTGAGATGCCGAACCTTATCGAGGTGCAGAAAAATTCATACCAGTGGTTTCTGGATGAAGGACTTAAAGAGGTTTTCCGCGATGTTGCGGCTATTACCGACTATAACGGCAATCTGGTGCTGAACTTTGTGGATTACTCTATCGACGACACACCGAAATATTCCGTTGCGGAGTGCAAGGAGAGGGACGTTACCTACGCCGCTCCACTGAGAGTAAAGGCTACGCTCTGGAACAAGGAAACAGGCGTCGTTAAGGAAAACGAAGTATTCATGGGCGATTTCCCGCTTATGACCGACAGCGGAACCTTCGTTATCAACGGCGCGGAGCGCGTTATCGTTTCTCAGCTCGTTCGTTCCCCCGGCGTTTACTACGCTTTTGAAAAGGATAAGACAGGCAAGGATCTCTTCAAGGCTACCGTTATCCCCAACAGGGGCGCGTGGCTTGAATACGAAATGGATTCCAACGACGTTGCATATGTCCGCATAGACAAAAACAGGAAGATCCCTCTTACCACCTTTATCCGTTCCCTCGGCTGCGGAACGGACGTTGAGATAGAGGAGCTTTTCGGTACGGACGAAAGGCTCAACCAGACTATCCTCCAAAAGGATACCACAAAGAACCGTGAGGAAGCTCTCCTTGAAGTTTATAAAAAGCTCCGCCCGGGCGAACCACCCACGGTGGAAAGCGCTGAGAATCACCTCAACGGTCTTTTCTTCGACGCAAAGCGGTACGATCTTGCACGCTTCGGACGTTACAAATATAATCAGAAGCTGGGTATCGGTTCTCGTATAACCGGACACTATCTGTCCAGACCCGTTGCTAATCCTCTTACCGGAGAAATAATCGCCGACGAGGGAGAGCTCATCACCTATGAAAAGGCGCGTGAGATCGAACAGGCGGGCGTAGGCGAGGCATGGCTCGCGGTAGAGCACAAGGAGACCTATACCACTCCCACAGGCGAGACCGCTCACAGCGTTGAAGAGCGGGAAGTGAAGGTAATAGGAAACCGCATGGTGGATATGGCTCCCTATGTGGATTTTGACCCCGCAAAATACGGCGTAAACGAAAAGGTATGCTTCGGCGTTCTTAAAGAAATTCTCGAAAGCGCTTCCGACAAGGAGGAGCTGGAGGAAATGGTAAAGGCGCGCGCCGAGGAGCTTGTTCCCAAGCACATCATTCTTGACGATATATATGCTACCATCAGTTATTTTATTAATCTCTGCGAGGGCGTGGGTGCGATTGACGATATCGACCACCTTGGCAACAGACGTATCCGTTCGGTGGGCGAACTGCTACAGAACCAGTTCAGGATAGGCTTCTCCCGCATGGAGCGGGTTATCCGCGAGAGAATGAATATACAGTCTCAGGATATGGACGTTATCACTCCCCAGGCTCTTATCAATATCCGCCCCATTACGGCGGCTATAAAGGAATTTTTCGGCTCGTCGCCGCTGTCCCAGTTCATGGATCAGACGAACCCTCTTGCGGAGCTTACCCACAAGAGACGTCTCTCTGCGCTGGGCCCCGGAGGTCTGTCAAGAGACCGCGCGGGATTCGAGGTTCGTGACGTACACTACTCCCACTACGGAAGAATGTGTCCTATCGAGACCCCTGAAGGTCCTAACATCGGCCTTATCTCATATTTGGCTTCCTTTGCCCGCATAAACGAGTACGGCTTTATCGAAGCTCCATACAGAAAAGTGGATAGGGAGACCGGCGTTGTTACTACGGATGTAGTCTATATGACCGCCGACGTGGAGGATAACTTTACCGTCGCTCAGGCGAACGAGCCACTTACCGAGGACGGAAGGTTTGCACGTCCCATAGTTAACGCCCGTTACCGCGACCAGATTTTGGAGTGCGAAAGGGAACGCATAGACTATATGGACGTTTCCCCGAAAATGGTTGTATCCATTGCTACGGCGATGATACCGTTCCTTGAAAACGACGACGCGAACCGTGCCCTTATGGGTGCGAACATGCAGCGTCAGGCTGTTCCGCTCCTTAAGACCGAGGCTCCTATCGTGGGCACCGGCATGGAGTACAAATCCGCCGTTGACTCGGGGGTATGCGTTCTGTCCAAGCACGACGGTGTTGTTGAAGCTGTCTCCTCAGACGAGGTCGTTATCAAGGAGGGCACGGGAGCTACCCATTCGTACAAGCTTACAAAGTTCAAGCGTTCCAACCAGGGAACCTGCGTAAATCAGCGTCCTATTGTAAACAAGGGCGAGGAAGTTCATGCGGGTCAGGTGCTGGCGGACGGTCCCGCTACCTGCAACGGCGAGATATCAATAGGCAAAAACGCTCTTATTGGATTTATGACATGGGAGGGTTATAACTACGAGGACGCGGTTCTCCTTAACGAGAGAGTTGTCCGCGAGGATATCTATACCTCCATTCATATAGAAGAATACGAGATCGAAGCCCGCGACACCAAGCTGGGTCCCGAAGAGATAACAAGGGATATCCCCAACGTGGGCGAGGACGCTCTCAAAGACCTTGACGACCGGGGCATTATCCGCATAGGCGCAGAAGTAAGAGCAGGCGACATTCTGGTAGGAAAGGTAACGCCAAAAGGCGAGACTGAGCTTACCGCCGAGGAAAGACTGCTCAGAGCCATATTCGGCGAAAAGGCAAGAGAAGTCCGCGACAACTCCCTTAAAGTACCTCACGGCGAGGCTGGAGTTATCGTTGACGTTAAGATATTCACAAGAGAAAATTCCGAGGAGCTTTCTCCCGGAGTAAATATGCTGGTACGCTGCTATATCGCTCAGAAGCGTAAAATCTCCGTGGGCGATAAAATGGCCGGCCGTCATGGAAACAAGGGTGTTGTGTCCCGTATCCTCAAATCCGAGGATATGCCTTTCCTGCCCGACGGTACGCCGCTCGACATCGTTCTTAACCCGCTGGGCGTTCCGTCCCGTATGAACATCGGTCAGGTACTCGAAGTCCATTTGGGAATGGCTGCCAAGAAGCTTGGCTGGAAGATAATGACCCCCGTATTTGACGGCGCCCACGAGGACGATATCCGCGCCTGCTTCAACGAGGCGGGTATGCGGGAGGACGGCAAGACCACGCTTTACGACGGACGTACGGGCGACAAGTTTGACAATCCCGTTACCGTTGGCTATATGTACTACCTCAAGCTCCACCACCTTGTTGACGACAAGATACACGCACGTTCGGTAGGACCTTACTCACTGGTTACTCAGCAGCCTCTGGGCGGTAAGGCTCAGTTCGGCGGTCAGCGTTTCGGAGAGATGGAAGTTTGGGCGCTGGAGGCTTACGGCGCGGCTTATACGCTTCAGGAAATTCTTACAGTTAAGTCCGATGATACAGTGGGACGCGTTAAGACTTATGAGGCTATCGTTAAGGGGCAGAACGTTCCCAAGCCGGGAATACCCGAATCCTTCAAGGTTCTTATCAAGGAGCTTCAGTCCCTCTGTCTGGACGTTAAAGTTCTTGACGAGCTGGGTGAGGAGATCGATCTCAAGCAGACCTTTGAGGACGACGACGATATCATACCGCAGCCTGTTTCCGACGCCGAGGATATGGACGAGAGCCTTATTGCCGACGGCGACCTTGACAGCGGCTTCTCCATTGAAGATATGGATGACGGCGACTATGATGACTTCGACGATGAAGACGATGAAGACGACGGAGATGATGAGGACGGCGGCGACGATTTTTCATTCGGCGGCGATGATGACGATCTTATCTGATAACCGGTCAGCCGGGTAACAGGGCTTACGGTTTACGACAGGGCGCAGGACGTTTCCGCTCCTGCTCCCTTTACCGCTTACTTCTAAAAAAGGAGTGTTTATATTTGGAATTCAATACCTTTGAATCTATAAAAATCGGTCTGGCGTCCCCCGAACAAATCAGAGCCTGGTCTCACGGCGTTGTGGAAAGACCGGAGACCATAAACTACAGAACCCAAAAGCCTGAGCGCGACGGTCTTTTCTGCGAAAGGATCTTTGGACCTACCAAGGACTGGGAATGTCACTGCGGAAAATACAAAAAGATACGCTTCAAGGGCAAGATATGCGACCGCTGCGGCGTTGAGGTAACGCGCGCAAAGGTTCGCCGCGAGCGTATGGGTCATATTGAGCTTGCCGCTCCCGTGTCCCATATATGGTACTTCAAGGGTACCCCCTCCCGTATAGGTCAGGTCATTGAGGTCTCCCAGAAGCGGCTGGAGGAAGTGCTTTACTTCACAAAGTATATCGTTATCGACTCCGGCAACACGGAGCTTGTCAAGAAGCAGCTCCTGACCGAAAAAGAGTACGCTGATATGCGCGAGAAGTACGAGGACGATTTTGTTGCCGAAATGGGCGCGGAGGCTGTCAAGGAACTGCTTGACGAGTACAACCCAGACCGTTACGACAACTATATCATGAAGCATCTCAGCGAATTTTCCAAGGTGACCGGTATTGACGAGGACGATATCAGGGACTTTTTGGCAAAGCGTCTTTACGTAATATCCGACAACGCGGAAAATGAAAGCTTTGCCGTGGGCGACGTTATCTCCAGAACCAAGTATACCGATGAAGTACTCTATATTAACCGCAAGAACGAGGAAGCGAAGCTTCCCCGGATCATGGTTGAAACAGGCTCTCAGTATATTGAAAAGCGTTTCTTCGAGAACATCGAAGCGGCAAACGCAAACGGAGACTTTAGCGAAATTGCCGATAAGGAAAACTGGATCAACAACCTTGTGTGGGCTTCCGACGAGCTTAAATCCGAGCTTTCGGAGCTTCCTCCGGGACAAAAGAAGATCAAGCTTCTGAAAAGGCTTGAGATCATAGAATCATTCCGTCTTTCGGGAAACAAGCCCGAATGGATGATTCTGGACGTTGTTCCTGTTATTCCCCCCGATATCAGACCTATGGTTATGCTGGACGGAGGCAGATACGCCACCTCCGACCTTAACGATCTTTACAGGCGCGTTATCAACAGAAATAACCGTCTTAAAAAGATGCTGGAGCTTGAAGCTCCCGACATCATTATAAGAAACGAAAAGAGAATGCTTCAGGAAGCCGTTGACGCTCTTATCGACAACGGCAGACACGGCAGACCGGTTACCGGTCCCAACAACCGCGCCCTTAAGTCTCTTTCCGATATGCTTAAAGGTAAGCAGGGACGTTTCCGTCAGAACCTGCTGGGCAAACGTGTTGACTACTCGGGACGTTCTGTTATCGTTGTAGGCCCTGAACTGAAAATGTTCCAGTGCGGTCTCCCCAAGGAAATGGCTCTGGAACTGTTCAAGCCTTTTGTAATGAAACGTCTTGTTGACACAGGCAAGGCTACCAATATCAAGTCCGCCCGCAAAAAGGTTGACAGAGCGGAAAACGATGTTTGGGACGCTCTGGAAAACGTTATCAAGGATCACCCCGTGTTCCTGAACCGTGCCCCTACGCTTCACAGACTGGGTATCCAGGCGTTTGAGCCTATACTGGTTGAGGGACGCGCCATTAAGCTTCATCCGCTG
The DNA here is from genome assembly GCA_910586535.1 of uncultured Oscillospiraceae bacterium. Lineage (GTDB taxonomy): Bacteria > Bacillota > Clostridia > Oscillospirales > Ruminococcaceae > RGIG8773. The sequence continues at coordinate 6,089 of CAJUHS010000014.1, read as the reverse complement.
GTTTGTACCGCGTTCAACGCCGACTTCGACGGAGACCAGATGGCTGTCCATCTGCCCCTTTCCGCAGAGGCTCAGGCGGAGGCAAGGTTCCTTATGCTTGCGGCTAATAACCTGCTTAAACCCTCCGACGGACGTCCCGTGGCTGTTCCGTCTCAGGATATGGTTCTGGGTTCCTACTATCTGACAATGAAAAAGGACGAAAAGGACGAGGACGGCAACTATATTGAAAAGGGCGGCGGAAAGGTGTTCCGCGACGTGAACGAGGCTCTTATGGCTTACAGCAGCGGAGCGGTATCCATTCACGCGCCTATCAAGGTGAGAGTTTCAAAGGATATCGGCGGCAGAACTGTTTCCAAGCTGATAGACTGTACAGTGGGCAGGATAATTTTCAACGAGAATATTCCTCAGAATCTGGGATATGTTGACAGAACAAGCTCCGATAAGCAGTTTGATCTGGAGGTGGACTTCCTTGTTAAAAAGGGTCAGCTTTCCGATATTATTGAAAGATGTATCCGTATCCACGGCACAACGACTACTTCCGAAGTCCTTGACAGAGTAAAGGCTCTGGGCTTCAAGTTCTCCACAAGAGCCGCCATTACCGTTGCGGTATGCGACGCGGAGATACCGGGAGCAAAGAAGGATATCCTTGCGGAGGCCGACGCTAAGGTCGATAAGATCAACAAGCTCTACAAGCGAGGCTTCATCTCCGCCGCGGAGAAGTCCAAACGTTTTATCGAAATATGGAACGCCGCCACCGACGACGTTACCACTGCTCTTAAGAACGGTCTCGACAAATATAATCCTATCTTCATGATGTCCGACTCCGGAGCGAGAGGTTCTATCAACCAGATGCGTCAGCTTGCTGGTATGCGCGGACTTATCGCCAATACTTCCGGTTCCACTATCGAGATGCCTATCCGTGCAAACTACCGTGAGGGACTTAACATTCTGGAATACTTCATTTCCTCACGAGGCGCGCGTAAAGGTCTTGCCGATACCGCTCTGCGTACCGCCGACTCCGGTTATCTTACAAGACGTCTTGTTGACGTTTCCCAGGAGGTTATTATCCGCGAGGAGGACTGCGGTACCGACGAGGGCATTGAGATCTATACCATCAGGAACGGCAATGAGATGATCGAGCCTCTCAAGGAAAGACTTCTCGGACGTTACCTTATGGAGGATCTCCGTGATCCTGAAACAGGCGACCTTATCATGAGCCATAACAAACTCATGAACGAAGCGGACGCTCAAAAGATTGTTGACAGCGGCGTTGAAAGGATTACTATACGCTCGGTGCTCAACTGTAAGGCTAAGCACGGAGTATGCGCAAAGTGCTACGGTTCCAACCTTGCCAACGGAAATCTTGTTGCCGTGGGCGAAGCTGTCGGCGTAATCGCAGCTCAGTCGATAGGTGAGCCGGGTACCCAGCTTACCATGAGAACGTTCCATACCGGCGGTATCGCTTCTGCGGAGGATATCACGCAGGGTCTTCCCCGTGTTGAGGAGCTGTTCGAGAGCAGACGTCCCAAAAATGCGGCTATTATTTCCAGAATTGCGGGAACAGTACGCATGGAGGAAATAAAGAAGATACGCAACGTTATAATAACCGATCCAGAAACAGGCACGGAGGAGTACTACCCCGTTCCCTACGGCTACAAGATCAGAGTCCGCGAGGGCGACTCCGTTGAGGCGGGTACGCCGCTTACCGAGGGTTCTATCAATCCGGGCGATATTCTTGCGGTAAACGGTCAGCAGGCTGTTCAGAACTATATCATTACCGAAGTTCAGAAAGTTTACCGTTTGCAGGGCGTTGATATCAACGACAAGCACATTGAGGTAATCGTTCGTCAGATGCTGCGCAAGGTCAAGGTGGACGACAGCGGTTCAAGCTACCTGCTTCCCGGTTCGCTTATCGACAAAAAGGATATCGACGAGATTAATGCAGATATCAGGCGCAGAATGGACAGCGGCGAAGAGGGACTCAGCTTTGCAACGACTATTCCTGTTCTTCAGGGTATCACAAAGGCGTCCTCCAATTCGGACAGCTTCCTGTCGGCGGCTTCTTTCCAGGAAACTACCAGAGCTCTTACGGACGCTGCCATCAAGGGCAAGAGCGACTACCTGCAGGGTCTTAAAGAGAATGTTATCATCGGTAAGCTTATTCCCGCGGGTACGGGCATGGACGTTTACAACAACATTCAGATCGTTAAGAATGAAAGCTCGTCTGAGCATATGCCGGCGCCTACAACTCTGTAATTGATTGACAGACAGCAAATAAAAAGCTCTGCGGGATTCTGCTGAAAGGCAGGGGTTCCGCGGAGCTTTTTGATAAATTATTCTGCGAAAGGCTGATGAAAATGCTTGAATATATTGATTCCCACGCCCACTACGACGCAGAGCAGTTCGACCCTGACAGAGAAGAGCTGCTGAACCGCTTGCATGAGGACGGCGTGCGGAATATTGTAAACATGGGCTGCAACCTTGAACGCTCGCGGCTTTCGGTTGAGTACGCCGAAAAGTATCCCTTTATGTACGCCGCTGTCGGCATTCATCCCGAGGACGTTGAAGGTACTCCGGCGGACTATCTTGATACCCTGAAAAAATGGGCGGTACTGCCGAAAACCGTCGCTATAGGCGAGATAGGCCTGGACTATCACTACGAGGGTTATGACCCCGACCTGCAAAAGCGTATTTTCAGAGAACAGCTCGATCTGGCGGAGCAGCTTTGTCTGCCTGTGGTCATACACTCCCGGGACGCGACAGAGGACACAATGTCCATACTTCGGGAACGCGGAAAGGTAAACGGAGTAATGCACTGCTTTTCCGGCTCGGCGGAAACGGCGAAACAGGTGCTTGCTCTGGGACTGAACATCAGCTTTACAGGAGTTCTTACATTCAAAAACGCCCGCAGAGCCATTGAAGCGCTGGAGGCCGTTCCCATGGACAGGCTCATGCTTGAAACGGACTGCCCCTATATGGCTCCCGAGCCGAATCGGGGCAAACGCTGCGACAGCGGAATGATAGTCCATATAATTCAGAAGATAGCAGAGGTCAAGGGGGTCTCTCCCGAGCTTGTTGCAAAGCAGACCACCGAAAACACTTTAAAGCTGTTTTGGAAAATGAATGCGTAATATTTTACAGGAGGCGGTTTTCCGCCTCCGCAAAAAATAAAATGTCCCTGCGGTATACATGATTCCGCAGGGACACTTTACTTTTAACGATTTTACTTAAGTTTCCAGATGTCGCGTGCGTAGTCCTCAATAGCTCTGTCGGCGGAGAAAATTCCCGCTCCGGCAATATTGTGGAGAGACATTCTGTTCCACTTTGCAGGATCCTTGTAGCACTCGGAAACATACTGCTGCGCGCACTGATACGCGTCGAAATCAGCAAGTACCATATAGGGGTCTTTGAATTTCAGGGAATTGGCGATCTCTTCAAAGGTACAGCCGTTTATGCCGTGATACATCTTGTTGATAGCCTTGTCGATAACGTCGTTGTTCTTGCAGTACTCCTCGGGACGGTATCCCTGAGCCTGCTTTGCAAGCACCTCGTCGGCGGTCATGCCGAAAATAAAGATGTTGTCGATACCCACTTGATCCTTGATCTCAATGTTCGCTCCGTCAAGAGTACCCAGCGTAAGCGCGCCGTTGAGCATGAGCTTCATGTTGCCAGTACCCGAAGCCTCCTTGCCTGCCAGGGATATCTGCTCCGATACCTCTGAAGCGGGCATGAGCAGCTCGGAAAGCGACACGCGGTAGTCCTCCAAGAAGAACACCTGAAGCTGCTTGCTGATTTTGGGATTCTTTCTGATCTCCTCGCCAAGGGCCCAGATCATCTTGATGATCTGCTTTGCAAGGTAGTATCCGGGAGCCGCCTTTGCAGCAAATATATAGGTCTTGGGAACGAAATCCGCGTCGGGATTTTCCAGCAGACGGTTGTATTCCGCAAGGATATTGAGCACGTTAAGGTGCTGTCTCTTGTACTCATGGAGACGCTTTACCTGAACGTCGAAAATACCGTCGGTGTTGAGCACCGTGCCGAAATTGGTCTTGACATATTTGGCGAAACGCTCTTTGTTTTCCTTTTTGATTTCCGCAAGACGCTTTATAACGTTCTCGTCGTTTTCAAATTTGGTAAAGTTGTAAAGCTCCGCGCAGTTTGATTTAAAGCCGTCCCCGATAGTGCTTTCGAGCAGCGAGGTAAGTCCGGGATTGGACTGGAGCAGCCATCTTCTGTAGGCGATACCGTTGGTAACGTTCTTGAACTTGTGCGGGGTGTCGGCGTACTCATTCTTGAAAACGTCCTTTTTGATGATGTCGGAGTGAAGCTTTGAAACACCGTTTACGCTGTGGGAAGCGCACACGCAGAGCAAAGCCATGTGTATCTGGTTGTTCTGGATAATAGACATTCTCGTTACCTTTGCGCTGTCGTCCAGACGCTCCATAAGCTCCGCGCAGTAACGGTTGTTTATCTCAACAATAATAGAGAAGATACGTGGTATTACTTGCTTTACAAGGTTAACGTCCCACTTCTCCAGAGCCTCGGCGAGTACTGTGTGGTTGGTATAGGCAAAGGTATTGGTAACGATATGCCATGACTTGCCCCAGCTGTAGCCGCAGTCGTCAAGCAAAATTCTCATAAGCTCAGGTATGGCAAGGGTGGGGTGGGTGTCGTTGATGTGGATAGCTACCTTTTCGTGAAGGTTATCAAGCGTGCCGTAAACGCGCATATGCCTGTCAACGATATCTCCCACGGAAGCCGCGCACATGAAGTACTGCTGGCGCAGACGGAGGCTCTTGCCCTCCAGGTGGTTGTCGTTGGGGTACAGAACCTTTGAGATAGCCTGAGCAACGGTATTTTGGCTGAGAGCCTTTGCGTAGTCTCCCTGATTGAACATAGCCATATCAAAGGAGGGAGCTTTTGCCTGCCACAGTCTGAGGACGGACACCGCCTCGTTGCCGTAGCCGGGAACATACATATCGTAGGGTATAGCCTGAACGGTGTTGTAGTTTGTGTAGGAAATGTGGTGGTACTTGTCGTCCCAGTACTCGGTGAGGTCGCCCTCGAAGTGAACGTCGATAACGCGGTCGGACTTCTGAACCAGCCAGCTTTCGCCGCCGGGGAGCCAGTTATCGGGCAGCTCGGTCTGCCATCCCTCCTCGATCTTCTGCTTGAAGATGCCGTATTCATAGCGGATAGAATAACCCATAGCAGGATATCCGTCGGTAGCAAGACCGTCCAGATAGCAGGCGGCAAGTCTGCCCAGACCGCCGTTTCCGAGACCTGCGTCAGGCTCGTACTCATAGATACGGTCAAGGTTGATATCCCACTTCTTGAAGATATCCTCCACCATACCGTTGATATTGAGGTTGAAAAGGCTTGTTTTCAGTGAGCGTCCCATAAGGAACTCCATAGAAAGGTAGTAAATCTCTTTCTTGCCAGCAGAATGGGTCTTTGCGCGGAACTTGCGCCTTTTTTCGCGTAGTATCTCGACCACTACCGCCGAGAGGGACTTATAGATCTGCATATCCGAAGCGTCCACGGGAGTAACGCCGTACTCAGTCTGGAGCACCTTTCGGAGTCTTTCTTCAAATTCGTCTTTAGATATAACAGGAACCATTTAAATCTTCTCCAATCTGTAAGTCTATAGGGGATCAAATATCAAATGCGGTATATTACGTAAACCTGTAAAGCGTAAGCATACAAATACAAAAACGCATTATTCACAGCACACAATACAGGCATTATATTATTTATTATACAGCATTCTGCCTTTTAAAGCAATCGTAATAATAAACAAATTTAATCGTTTTCGTCATAATTCGCTGTAATTTTGCGACAATTTTTTATTAAAATTTTATGCAATTTTACGAAAACTATGTAAATTATGCAAAGATCTTATCAAGCTCAGCAATATCTGCTGACGCCGCGGGTCTGAAATCCTCAGAAACGGCGTAATCAACAAGGCTTTTCAGGAGCTGCTTGCAAGGGAGGGAGTCTTCCGAAAGCGTTAGATCGGAAGAGCACACAAGGAGCTTTCCGCCGCCGGTTTTCACCTCGAAAACCGTTCCCAGGTTATGATTTCGCTC